>NZ_LZIL01000001.1 GCF_001667075.1 Mycobacterium sp. 852014-52450_SCH5900713
GCCTCGCCCAGCCAGCCCCCCCCCAAGCCCCCCGCGACGCCCAAGCCGGGCGCGGCGCCCAAGGAACCCGCGATCGGGTTCACCCGCGCCGGCGCGCTGTGGTCGTCCCTGATCGGCGGCTTCCTGATTCTGATTCTGCTGCTGATCTTCATCACCCAGAACACGGCGGAGACGCCCTTTACGTTCTTGGGCTGGCACTGGCGCCTGCCGCTGGGCGTGGCCATCCTGCTCGCGGCGGTGGTCGGCGGGCTGATCACGGTGGCCGTCGGCACCGCGCGAATCCTGCAACTGCGCCGCGCGGCCAAGAAGCATCACGCGGCGGCGCGCTAGGGCCTAACGGGGGAGCTTGGCGAGCTCCGCCAGCCCGCGCGAGATCAGCGGGGCCACGACCTCCGGCATGTTGTCGGAGTCCATGCCGCGAGCCTGGTCCGACATCCGCCGGCGGAAGTCGATGCCGGCCGCGATGATGGCCAGCTTGAAGTAAGCCAGGGCCATATAGAACTCCCAATGCGCCAGCGGCAAGCCGGCGACCAGCGAGTACCGGTCGGCCAACTCGTCGGCCGTCGGCAACAGCGGTGACGTCCAGGCCGCCTGCGCATTGACGATCAAATCCAGCGCCGGGTCGCGGTACACGCACATCAGGGCCGCATCCGACAGCGGGTCCCCCAGGGTGGACAGCTCCCAGTCGACGACGGCGCGCACCTTCGTCGGGTCGTCGAGGTCCAGGATGGTGTTGTCGATCCGGTAGTCGCCGTGCACGATCGACGTGCGGCTTTGCTGGGGAATGGCCTGTTGCAGACCGGAGTGCAGGCGCTCGACGTCGGCGTCGCGGCGGTCGTCGGGCAGCCGCACCAACGCCCATTGCGAACCCCACCGCCGCACCTGTCGCTCCAGGTAGCCGCTGGGCTTGCCGGAATCGGCCAGCCCCACGGCCTCGGGGTCGACGGAGTGCAGGTCGACGAGGACCCGGATCAGCGAATCGACGCAGCCCTCGATGACGGTGTGGCTGAGGGCTTCGAGCTGGGCGCGACGGCGCACCACCTGGCCGGCGACGAATTCGACGATCTGGAACGGCGCGCCCAGCACCGAGTCGTCCTCGCACAGCGCGATCGCGCGCGCCACCGGAACCGGTGTGTCGCGCAGCGCGGCGACGACTCGGTACTCACGGGCCATGTCGTGCGCCGACGGGGTCAGGCCGTGCAGCGGCGGGCGCCGCACCAGCCAGCTGGTCTCGTCGTCGTAGACGCGGAAGGTCAGGTTGGAACGGCCACCTGAAATGAAGTCCGCGCGCAGCTCACCGTCGCGTCCGATGCCGAGCGAACGCAGGTACCGATCCAGCGAGGCCAGGTCGAGGCCCTCGAGTTGGTCAGCTGAAGTCACCGAACTTGTTTACCACCTCTGATTTCGCGGCAGCAGGTCCCACACGTGCTCGACTCCGTTGACCCCCGCCACTGTCGCCTGACCGGATCGCGAGAACAGCAGCCGGGTGACCGACGCGTAGTCGACGGGGAACGACAACAGCCGGGACGTCCCCAGAATCTGGTGCAGCAGGACGTTGATCACACCGCCGTGGCTGAACACCGCGACCGTGTCGTCGGGATCGACGGAGGCGACGAGGTCGTCGACCGCCGCGCGCACCCGGGCGAGAAACGCTTCCTCGTCGACCGCGCTGGGCAGGTGGCCCTGGGCCAGGCGCGCCCACTCCTCGGGCATTTCCTCGCGGATCTGCTCGACCGGGATGTACAGCGGAAGGTCCCGGTCGTATTCCGCGAATCGGTCGTCGACCTCGACGGTGAGATCCCGCGCCGCCGCGACCGGTTCGGCGGTCTGGATTGCGCGCCGCTGGGGGCTGCTCACCACCCGGGAGATGGGAAACCGGTCCAGCGCCTTGGGAAGTCGCTCGATCTGTGCCAGCCCCTCGTCCGACAGGTCCGGGTCGGAGCCCTCGCCGTGTTCGCTGCGCAGCGGCAGCGCGTGCCGGACCAGAAGCAATTGCATGGGTGTGTTCCTGTCTGTGGTTGAGCGCGACGTGTTCATTCAAAGCATGCGGACCGGCCCGCGCAAAATAGGGCTCAGACAAAGGCCGACCGCGAGGAGGACGGATGACCGAGCCGAGCAGGGATTGGGATGTGGCGTACCGGCAGGAGACGCCGCCACCGTGGAGCATCGGCCGGCCGCAGCCCGAGCTGGGGGTGCTGATCGACGAGGGCAACATCCGAAGCGATGTGCTGGACGCCGGTTGCGGTCATGCCGCGCTGTCGCTGGCCCTCGCCGCGCGGGGGTACACCGTGGTGGGCCTGGACAGCAGTGCCACCGCCATCCAGGCCGCTGCAATGGCCGCCGCGGAACAAGGACTGACCACGGCGACTTTCGCGCAGGCCGACGTCACGAACTTCCGCGGCTACGACGGCCGCTTCTCCACGATCATGGACAGCGGGCTGTTCCATGCGCTGCCGCCGGAGAAGCGCCAGGACTATCTGCAATCGATCCTCCGGGCCGCCGCCCCGGGAGCGGGGCTGTACATCTTGGCCTTCGCCACCGGCGCGCTGGGCGACGCCGACCACGGCGGACCGCGCGGCTTCACCGAAACCGAGTTGCGCGAGGCGGTCTCGACCCTCTGGCGGGTCGACGATCTGCGCCCGGCCAAGGTCTACGGCAACGCGGCCCCGTCCTCCGACGGGCCGCTGGCACATCTGGAGCACGACGATGAAGGACATTTCATGGCACCCGGGTTTCTGCTCACCGCGCACAAGCCGGACTGAGCCGAAAAGCCGAAGGTCGACGCCGAGAATGCTATTCTCCGCACAGAGAGCGGGGTGTGCGGATGACGACGGTAGGTCAGGACCGACTGGACGCGGGTGTTCTCGCCCGCTGGCTGGATGCGAACGGTGCGCCGGGCGACGGTGAGGAGCCGCGGCTGGAGCAGCTGAAGGGCGGTTCGCAGAACACGCTGTATCTGCTCGACCGCGGCGGCGAGCGGATGGTGCTGCGGATGCCCGGCGCCCGCGCCGATGCGGCGCGCATCGACGGCTTGCTGCGCGAGATCCGGCTGGTGCGTGCCCTGTCCGGCACCGACGTCCCGCACGCGGCGCTGATCGCCGCCGACGACACCGGCACCGTGCTCGGCATGCCGTTCTACGTCATGCAGGCCATCGACGGGTGGAGCCCGATGGACGGCGGGTGGCAGCCGCCGTTCGACACCGACCTGGACGCCCGCCGCGGGCTGGCCTTCCAGCTCGTCGAGGGCGCGGCGAAGCTGGGGCGGGTGGACTGGCGGGCTCAAGGTCTGGACGGCTTTGGCCGCCCGGACGGATTTCATGAGCGGCAGGTCGACCGCTGGCTGACCTTTCTCGACGCCTACAAGGTGCGCGACCTACCGGGCCTCGACGAGGCCTCGGAGTGGCTGCGCAACAATCGGCCCACGCATTACCAACCGGGCATCATGCACGGCGATTACCAATTCGCCAACGTGATGTTCGCCCACGGGGAGCCGGCGCGGCTGGCCGCGATCGTGGACTGGGAGATGACGACGGTCGGCGACCCGCTGCTGGACCTGGCGTGGTGCCTGCTGGGCTACGACGGCGAAAAGCCGCGCGCCGACGGGTTCTATCTCGACATGAGCGGCATGCCCACCCGCAGCGAACTGCTGCGGCACTACGAGGCGGTCAGCGGGCTTTCCACCGAAAACATCGACTACTACCTGGTGCTGGCGAATTGGAAGCTCGGCATCGTGCTGGAAAAGACCTACGCTGCGGGGGTGCACACCGGAAAGGTCGACCCCAAGGTCCAGGACGCCTTCGGGACGATGATCCCGCAGCTGATCGCGACGGCGGCCGCACTCGCGCGCTCCTTGCCCTCCGGGGGTCGGTGAAATGGGTTACGCGGACCGGCTTTTCGATCTCACCGAGCGGGTCGTGCTGGTCACCGGCGGCAGCCGCGGACTGGGCCGCGAGATGGCGTTCGCCGCCGCACGCTGCGGCGCCGACGTCGTGATCGCCAGCCGCAACATGGACAACTGCGTGACCACGGCCAAGGAGATCGAGGCGGAAACGGGGCGCTCCGCCATGCCCTATCAGGTGCACGTCGGGCGCTGGGATCAGCTCGACGGCCTGGTCGAAGCCGCCTATGACCGATTCGGCAAGGTGGACACGCTGATCAACAACGCCGGCATGTCCCCCCTGTACGACAAGCTGACCGACGTCACCGAGAAACTGTTCGACGCGGTTCTCAACCTCAACCTCAAGGGGCCGTTCCGGTTGTCGGCGTTGGTGGGTGAGCGGATGGTCGCGGCAGGCGGCGGGTCCATCATCAACGTGAGCACCGCCGGGTCGCTGCGCCCCACTCCCGACATCGTTCCCTACGCCGCCGCCAAGGCCGGCCTCAACGCCATGACCGAGGCGCTGGCGAAGGCATTCGGTCCGTCGGTGCGGGTCAACACGCTGATGGCCGGACCCTTCCTGACCGACGTGAGCAAAGCCTGGAATCTCGAGGCGGCCCACGGCAAGCCGTTTGGCCACCTTGCGCTGCAGCGCGCCGGAGACCCGGGCGAAATCGTCGGGGCCGCACTGTTTTTGGCGTCGGACGCCTCCAGTTTCACCACCGGGTCGATCCTGCGCGCCGACGGTGGAATTCCCTGACGCGGCGATCGCAAGCGCGACTGAACGAGTAGGAGCATTCGAATGTCTTGGGACTTCTCCACCGAACCGGAATTTCAGCAGAAAATCGACTGGGTACGCGACTTCGTCCGCGAAGAGGTCGAACCCCTCGAGGTGCTGTTCCCGGGTTGCGAGTTCCTGCCGCTGAACGACGAGCGTCGCCGCATCGTCGATCCGCTCAAGCAGCAGGTGCGCGACCAAGGCTTGTGGGCACCGCATCTGGGCCCCGAACTGGGCGGCCAGGGTTTCGGCGCGGTCAAGCTGACGTTGATCAACGAGATTCTGGGCCGCAGCCCGTGGGCGCCGATCGTGTTCGGCACGCAGGCGCCCGACACCGGCAACGCCGAGATCATCGCCCGCTTCGGAACGCAGGAGCAAAAGGACCGCTACCTCGCCGGCCTGCTGTCCGGAGAGATCTTCTCGTGCTTTTCGATGACGGAGCCGCAGGGCGGCGCCGACCCGCGAGTGTTCCGGACGCGCGCGTTCCGCGACGGCGACGACTGGGTGATCACCGGGCGAAAGTACTTCTCCTCCAACGCCTCCGTCGCCTCGTTCTTCATCGTCGTCGCGATCACCGACCCGGACGTGCCCGTGCACCGCGGCGCCTCGACGTTCCTGGTGCCGGCCGGTACCGACGGGTTGACCATCGAGGCCACCCACCACCTGGTCGGCGCGCTGCCGCACGAACCCGGGCATTCCCTGGTGCATTACGAGGGCGTCCGGGTGCCGTCGGACGCGCTGTTGGGCGAACCGGGCCAAGGCTTCATGATCTTGCAGACCCGGCTGGCCGGGGGGCGGTTGCACCATGCGATGCGGTCGATCGGGGTGGCCCAGCGCGCGGTGGAGATGATGGCGCGCCGCGCGAAAAGCCGTTTCACGCAGGGCAGCTCGCTGGCCGACAAGCAGCTGGTGCAGGCGTTCATCGCCGACTCCTACACCGAGCTGATGCCGTTCCGGCTGGCGGTGCTGCACGCGGCGTGGCTGATCGACACCGCCGGGGAGCATGCGGCCCGCGCCGAGATCGGCGCCTGCAAGATTCTGGCGTCTCAGGTGCTGAAATCGATTGGACTGCGCGCTATCCAGGTGCACGGCGCGCTGGGCACCACGGACCAACTGCCGCTGGTCAACGTGCTGCTCGGCGGAGTGGCCCTCGGCCTGGCCGACGGGCCGACCGAGGCCCACAAGGTCAACCTGGCCCGGCTGCTGCTCAAACACTACGAGGCCGAAGACGCCGAGTGGCCGAGCGAACTGCTGGACATCCGCCGGGAGGCCGCACGCACCAAGTACGGCGGCCTCGTCAATCATGTTCCGGCGCTGCCCGATTCGCCGTGAGCAGCAGGGTGACCGCGGCGGTCGAGCGGGCGCTCGACGACCGCCAGCGGGAGGCTACCGAAGAGGTGGAGCGCATCCTGGCCGCCGCGGTCCGTGTCATGGAACGGGTCGCGCCGGAACCTCCGCGGGTGAGCGATATCGTCGCCGAGGCCGGTTCCTCGAACAAGGCGTTCTACCGGTATTTCGCCAGTAAGGACGATCTCATCCTGGCCGTCATGGAACGCGGCGTGGCCATCGTCGTGTCCTACCTCGAGCACCAGATGGCCAAGGAGCGCGAGCCCCGCGATCAGGTCGCCCGCTGGATCGAGGGCACGTTGGCACAGGTGGCCGACCCGCACCTGATCAGCCTGAGCCGGGCGGCCGCCGGACAGATGTCGGCCGGCGCGAATTGGCGTGCGGCGGATCAGGAGATGATGCGGCCGCTACGCGATCTGCTCGTCGAACCCGTTGCGGCGCTGGGAAGTGGCGATGTCGAGCGCGATGTCGAGGCCGTGTTCAGTTGCACCGCCGCGACCATGCGCCGATACGTGGGGTCGGCCGACCGGCCCAAGTCCGACGACATCGCACACCTGGTGGAGTTTTGTCTGCGCGGTCTGGGGGTCAGTTGATGCGCGCCGTGGTCTGCCGTACCTACGGCACTCCGGAAGATCTGGTTCTCGAGGACGTCGACGATCCCGTTCCGGCCCCCGGGCAGCTGCTGGTGCGCGTGCACGCCGCCGCGGTCAATTTCCCCGACGTGCTTTTCATCGCGGGCAAGTATCAGGTGAAGATTCCGCCGCCGTTCATACCGGGCAACGAGATCGCCGGCGAAGTGATCGCCGCCGGTGCCGGCGCGCCATTCCAGCCAGGGCAGCGAGTTTCGGGAACCACCTTCGGTGCGTTCGCCGAACTGGCGCTGCTGGACGCGAGCCAGGCGGAGCTCGTACCCGACGACGCCGACTTCGCGTCGGCCGCCGCCTTCGGCGTGACCTACCGCACCGCGTACCACGCACTGCGATCGACCGCCACAGTGGCAGAAGGCGATTGGGTCGTGGTGCTGGGCGCCGCCGGCGGTGTCGGGCTGGCCGCGGTCGACCTGGCCGTCGCCATGAAGGCGCGGGTGCTGGCGGCCGCCTCGAGCCCGGAGAAGCTCGAGCTGTGCCGGCAGCGCGGCGCCGAGGCGACCGTCGACTATGACCGTGAGGACTTGAAATCGCGCATCCGCGAGCTCACCGGCGACGCCGCCCGGGTGATCATCGACCCGGTCGGCGGGCCTTATGCGGAGCCGGCGCTGCGCGGGCTCGCGCGCGGCGGCACCTTCGTCACCCTGGGCTATGCCGCGGGCGCAATACCGGCCATCCCGCTCAACCTTGTTCTGCTCAAGGATATCTGTGTGCGCGGCATGGAGATCCGCACCTTCATGACCGACCACCCCGACGAGGCCATCCGCGACATGCGGGAGCTGTCGGAGATGTTCGCCGACGGCACGATCCGGCCGTACATCGGCGCGCGGTTCCCCTTGTCCGAAACCGCCGCCGCGCTGCGGCATGTGGCCGACCGGAAGGTGTTGGGCAAGGTCGTGATCGACGTCACGGCGTGACGATGTCGAAGCTCGGGTCGGGTTGGTCCAGCACGCCCAAGAAGGCCTGCAGCGCCGCCTGATCACCGGAGATGTCCAGGCCGGCCGAGGTGAAGTCGCCCAGCGCCGCCGTCAGCAGCCGAGACTTGCTGTCCAGTTGGACCGTAACGGTGGCGGTTGCGGGTTCAGCGGCCACCTTGCGGTGAACGAGGACCCCGTTCCGCAGCGTGAGCCGGTAGTTGGCGGCGAGATCAGCGAAGGCGATGTCGATCGTGAGGTCCAGATCCCAGCTGCGCGGCCCGTCGACCCGGACGGCGAGGCCGTCGAAGATCTGTTCCGGGGTCAGCTGGGCCAGCATGCTCGGCGACACCTGCGCCGCGGTGCCGAAGTTGCCGTCGCGCAATTCCGTTGCCCCACTGAGGAAGAAGTTGCGCCACGTGGCGTTCTCGGCACCGTAGGCCAGTTGCTCGAGCGTGTCGGCGAACAGCGCCCGGGCACCGATATGCCCGCTCTCGGTGAAGATCGCGTGATCCAGCAGCGTTGCCGCCCAACGAAAGTCACCGGCGTCGAACGCCGTTTGGGCCAGCTCGACGACCCGGTCGATTCCGCCCATCGCCGCCACGTAACGCGGCGCGAGGGCCTCGGGCGGATGCGGCCACAGTCGGGCCGGGTTGCCGTCGAACCAGCCCATGTAGCGCTGGTAGACGGCCTTCACGTTGTGGCTGACCGACCCGTAATATCCGTGGGTGTGCCAGGCGCGCTCGAGCGCCGGGGGCATTTGGAACATCTCCGCGATCTCGACCCCGGTGTAGCCCCGGTTGAGCAGTCGCAGCGTCTGGTCGTGCAAGTAGGCATACAAGTCGCGCTGCAGCGACAGGAAGTCGACGATGCTCTCCCGCCCCCAGGTGGGCCAATGATGGGAGGCGAACACCACGTCGGCGCGGTCGGCGAAGGCGTCGATCGCTTCGGTGAGGTAGCCGGACCAGGCGTGCGGGTCGCGCACCAGGGCGCCGCGCAGGGTCAGCAGGTTGTGCAGGTTGTGGGTGGCGTTCTCGGCCATGCACAGCGCGCGGAATCGCGGGAAGTAGAAATGCATTTCGGCGGGCGCCTCGGTGCCGGGCGCCATCTGGAACTCGATCTCCACGCCGTCGATGATGTGCTTCTCGCCGGTCTCGCGGATATCGATGGTGGGGACGATGATCGCCACCTCACCGGTGGACGGCGCCTGGCCCAGCCCGCAGCCCACCTGGTCCCGGGGCCCGCGGGGCAGCAGCGTGCCGTACATGTAGGTCGCCCGGCGCGTCATGGCCGGCCCGGCGTAGACGTTTTCCTGGACCGCATGCTCGACGAAGCCCTCCGGCGCGAGCACGGCCACCGCGCCGGAACCCACATCCTCCTGTGAGGTGACGCCCAGCACGCCGCCGAAATGGTCGACATGGCTGTGGGTGTAGATGACCGCGACGACGGGACGGTCGCCCCCGCGGTGTGCGCGATACAGCGCCAGTGCCGCCGCCGCGACCTCCGTGGACACCAGCGGGTCGATGACGATGATGCCGGTGTCGGTCTCGACAAACGTGACGTTGGAAAGGTCGAAGCCACGGACCTGGTAGATGCCCGGAACCACTTCGTAGAGGCCTTGTTTGGCCGTGAGCGTGGACTGCCGCCACAGGCTGGGGTGCACCGACGGCGGGGCGGGACCACCGAGGAAGGAGTAGGCGTCGTTGTCCCAGACCACGCGCCCGTCGGCCGCCTTGATCACACATGGGGACAGGGCGGCGATGAATCCGCGATCGGCGTTGTGAAAGTCCGCGTCGTCATCGAAAGGCAGCGCGTGCGCGCGATGCGCCGCCTCGATGACCGCGGTGGGGGGTGTGCGCTCCACGCCAATACATTGCCACCAACGCACCATTTCGCGAGGCGTTGCGGCGCAACTTGTCAGGTGGCCGACGAAGACAGGAACAATTAATCGGAACCGTAGGTGTTCGGCTCAGTTAACCCGCATACTGCCCCAGACGGCCCTCAATGCCGAGGGTCGCAACTTTCGGGCAAAGGAGAACATGTGAAGCGTGGACTGATGGTCGCGGTGGCCGGAGCGGCAGTTCTGGCCGCCGGAATTTCCGGCTGTTCCAGCAATAAGTCGAGTTCGGGCGGTTCGGGCACCAGCTCCGCGGTGAACACCTCGGCGGGCGCTGCCAGCGGAACCAAGGTCCTCATCGACGGCAAGGACCAGAACGTGAGCGGCTCCGTCGTGTGCACCACGGCCGGCGGCAACACCAACATCGCGATCGGTGGCGCAGCGACCGGGATCGCCGCCGTGCTCACCGACGCCAACCCGCCCCAGGTGAAGTCGGTCGGGCTGGGCAACGTCAACGGTGTGACGCTGGGCTATACCTCTGGGACCGGCCAGGGCAACGCCTCCGCCGAGAAGAACGGCAACAGCTACAAGATCACCGGGACGGCCACCGGGGTCGACATGGCCAACCCGATGCAACCGGTGAACAAGCCGTTCGAAATCGACGTCAATTGCTCTAGCTAACTGAGGACGCGGGCGGTTGCCACCCGTTGAGTGGCAACCGCACCGTGAACTCGGTATGGCCGGGCGAGCTGTCCACGGTGATGGTTCCGTTGTGAGCCTTGACGACCGCGGAGACGATCGCCAGACCCAGCCCGGTGCTGCCCCCCTTGCGCGAGCGCGAGGTATCGCCGCGGGCGAACCGCTCGAACACTTCCGACTGAAGCGCCGCCGGGATGCCGGGGCCGTTGTCGATGACCTGCAGCACGGTGTCCGCCGGCTCGGTGCTCAACCGGGTGGTCACGACCGTGCCGGCGCCGGTGTGCAGGCGGGCGTTGGCGAGCAGGTTGGCCAACACCTGGTGCAGCCGGGCCGCATCACCGGTGATGATCACGGGTTCCTCGGGCAGGTCGAGCTCCCACTGATGGTCCGGCCCGGCGACATGCGCGTCGTTGACCGCGTCGACCGCCACCCGCGACAGATCGACCGGCTCGCGTTCCAGCGGCCGGCCTGAGTCCAGCCGGGCAAGCAACAGCAGGTCCTCGACCAGGCGCGTCATTCGTTCGGTCTCGGAGGCCACGCGGCTCATCGCGTGCTCCACCGCCTCCCGGTCGTCACCCATGCGCTGGGTCAGTTCGGTGTATCCGCGGATCGCGGCCAGCGGCGTGCGCAGCTCGTGACTGGCGTCGGCGACGAACTGGCGGACGCGGGTCTCGCTGGCCTGCCTGGCCGACAGCGCGGCCGCGATGTGGTCGAGCATCCGGTTGAGGGCGGACCCGAGTTGGCCGACCTCGGTCGAGGGGTTGGCGTCGGATTCGCGCACCCGGACCGGGAGTTCGACCTCACCGCGGTCCAGCGGCAGGTCGGCCACCCTGCTCGCGGTCTGCGCGACGCGGCGCAGCGGCGCGAGCGCCCGCCGGATGATGACGACCCCGGCTATCGTCGCGGCCGCCAGCGCGATCACGGTGACGATGCCGAAGATGATCAGCATCCTGATCAGGGTGGCATCGACGTTGGCCATCGAGAGCCCCGTCACGATGGTGTCGCCCCCGTTTCGGCTCGGGGCGGCGACCACCCGATAGCGGCCGAGGCCATCCAGGTCCACCGTGACCGGCACGCGGCTGTCGGCGATCCGCTCCAGTTGGTCCTGGGCGGTCGGGGTCAGCGCGGCCCGGGTGCCGCTACCGGTCAGATAGCCGGCGCCGACCGTTTTGCCGTGGTTGATCACCGCGGCCACCATGCCCGCCGGCTGACCGGGGGCGTCCAGGAATCGGGGGCCGGGGCCCGGCCGCGGGTAGTAGGAGTGCTCGCGCCGCCAGCCCGGACGGTTCGGTTCGGGGTACATCAGCGCCGAACGGAACGACGTGCCGGCGAGTTGCCCGTCGAGCTGCTTGACCAGATGGTGGTTCAGCGCCAGCTCGGTCACCGCGGTGATGCCGACGCACACGATGGCCAGCACGACGATCTGCCCGACAAGCAACCGCAGCCGCAGGGACCAGGCCCGCCCCGGGTCAGCGAGCCGGCTTGAGGACATAACCCGCGCCACGCAGCGTGTGGATCATGGGGTCGCGGCCGTTGTCGATCTTCTTGCGCAGATAGGAGATGTAGAGTTCGACGATATTGGACCTGCCGCCGAAGTCGTAGCTCCACACCCGGTCGAGGATCTGGGCCTTGCTCAGCACGCGCTTGGAGTTGCGCATCATGAATCGAAGCAACTCGAACTCGGTGGAGGTCAAGGCGATTGGCTCGCCGGCACGGGTGACCTCGTGACTGTCCTCGTCCAGCACCAGATCGCCGACCACCAGCTGCGCGCCGCTGTCCACCGTCGTCACTCCGGTGCGTCGCAGCAGCGCCCGCAACCGCAGCACCACCTCTTCGATGCTGAACGGTTTGGTGACGTAATCGTCGCCGCCCGCGGTCAACCCGGCGATGCGGTCTTCCACGGCGTCCTTGGCCGTCAACAGGAGCACGGGCAGCTGCGGGGTCTCTTCGCGCAACTTGTGCAGGACATCGAGCCCGCTCATATCGGGGAGCATCACGTCGAGGACGACCACGTCGGGGCGTTGGGCGCGGGCGGCGGCGATGGCCGACGCCCCGTCGCTCGCGGTCGCAATGTTCCAGCCCTCGTAGCGCAGCGCCATCGACACCATTTCGGCGAGCACCGACTCGTCGTCCACGACCAACACGTTGATCGGGTTGCCATCGGCACGACACATGACTACCCGCTCGACGGAGGATCGGGGCTGGGTCACAAGATCCAGTATGCGCACCGCGCTGAGCCGCCGCTATGGCCTACCTTTGCGCCCCCTGTGAATGGGATCGCGGGGGGGGGCGGGTGGGGCGCCGCCCCCGGGGTTGCGCCGGCGGGGGAGGTAGAAGAATGAGCGCCCCGCACCGCGCTGAGCCGCCGGCGCCCAAAACAACACACCCGCCCC
>NZ_LZIL01000002.1 GCF_001667075.1 Mycobacterium sp. 852014-52450_SCH5900713
GTCCAGGACTGGGCCAGCACCCACCGCACCGACATCGATCAACTCACCCTGGCCTGCGGACCCCACCACCGCCTCCTGGACAACGGCTGGACCACCCGAAAACGCGCCAACGGCGACACCGAATGGATCCCACCACCGCACCTGGATCGCGGTCAGCCACGCACCAACACCTTCCACCACCCGGAGAAGGTCCTGGCCGAAGACGACGACGAAGAAGCCGACGAAGAAGGGGCGGCTTAACTTGCCGGCCCGCCGGGGGCCGGCGCCGCCGAGCCGACCGCATCGCTGAGCGAGGCGAAGCCGCCGTCGCGCAGCCGACGGGCGACGCCGTCGTGAATGCGCTTGGGCCACAAGCCTCCTCCGTAGATGAAGCCGGTATAGCCCTGCAGCAGCGACGCGCCCGCGGTGATGCGTTCCCACGCGTCGTCGGCCGTTTCGATGCCACCGACGCTGATCAGCACCAGGCGATCACCGACCCGGCCATACAGCCGGCGCAACACCTCGGTGGCGCGGCGCGCCACCGGCGGCCCGGAAATGCCGCCGGGGCCGAGCGCGTCGACCCCCGGCGTCCGAAGGCCCGCACGCGACACGGTGGTGTTGGTGGCGACGATCCCGGCCAGGCCCAGCTCGACAGCCAGGTCGGCGACGTCGTCGAGATCGGCGTCGGAAAGATCGGGCGCGATCTTGACCAGCACCGGCTTCGACGTCTCGGCGAGGACGGCCGACAGGATTGGCCGCAGCGACTCGACGGCCTGCAGGTCGCGCAGACCGGGCGTGTTCGGCGAGCTGACGTTGACCACCAGGTAGGACGCCAGCGGTCCGACCAGGCGGGCGCTGGCCCGGTAGTCGTCGACGGCGTCGGCGGCCGGCGTGGACTTCGTCTTGCCGATGTTGACCCCGATCGGGATGTCGGGTCGGTGACGCGCGAGCTGGATCGCCAGCGCGCCGGCGCCGAGGTTGTTGAAGCCCATCCGGTTCAGCAGGGCTCGGTCCGCGGGCAGCCGGAACATGCGCGGGCGCGGGTTGCCGGGCTGCGCGTTCGCGGTGACGGTCCCGACCTCGGCGTAGCCGAACCCCAGTGCCCCCCAGGTCAGTAACCCCTTGCCGTCCTTATCGAAGCCGGCGGCCAGGCCGAGCGGCCCCGGGAACTGCACCCCGAACACCGTGCTCGCCAGCGCCGGATCGGTGGGGCCCAGCAGGCGGTGCAACAGCCGCCGCGGCAGGCCGACGGCGGTGGCGCCGCGCAACACCGCGAAGACCAGCGTGTGGATGCGCTCGGGTGGAACCAGGAAGAACAGCCGTCGCACGACGCCGTACACCACGCCTTCGCGCGGTTGGGGCACGGTCACAGTTCCGGTTGGTCAGGCCGCCGGGTGTTCAGCCGAGACTTCTTGCGGCGCAACAACACCCGCCTGCTACCATCGGTATACAGCCGCACCCGGGTCAGCTCCCAGCCCCGGTATTCGGCCTCGATGGACAGCCGGATGGACGCGCTGACACGGGTCACCTCGGGTGGCAGGCGCAGCGGCACCCACTCGTATTCGTCGGACAGCTCGGCGTCCCAGCCCGCGGGCAACTGACTTCGGCGCGGCGCGGTCAACGCTTACCCGCCGCGTGTTCGATGACCTGAACCCCCGCACCGGACCCCGACACCACGTACAAGGTGTCTGACGCTTCGTCGAAGGCCAGTGAGTTCGGTTGCTGCACGGTCGGGTAACGCACCTTTTCGACGGGAATTCCGGTGGACAGATCGTAACCAATCACGATATTGGAAGCGGTCTGGGTTACCCAGCTCAACTCGCGGGAGCCGGCCAGGCCGTATGGCGCCTGCGGCACCGGATAGGCCTGCCGCAAGATCAGCGGGTCGACGCCGTACGCCAGCAGCTGGCCGCCCCGGGTGTCGGCGACCAGCACCCGACCCCACGGGTCCGCGGCCATGGTGGTTGCGCCTTCGCCCGCCCGCAACGCCTGGCGGGCTTGGCCGTCGGCGCCGATCGTGGTCACCGAGGTTTGCCCCCGGTCCAGGACGGCTGTCGTATTCCCTTGCGTGGCAAGCGCATCGACGTGGGCGAAGATCTTGGTCCGGCTCCCGACGGTAGCGGTGTCGACGCTGGCCGGGGTCGGCGAGGCAAGGATATAGACGGCCCCGTCGGCGCTGCCCAATACCAATTTGCCGTCGGCGCGTTGGGCCACCGCGGTGAAGTCGACCTGCGCGGCGTCGGTGACGTTCACCTGCCTGGTGTGGCCGGTGGGCAGGTCGACCACGAAATAGCCACCCCGGGCGGCCAGAAAGAGCGTGCCGTGTCCGTCGTCGGTCAACGAGGTCGCCGGCCCCGGCAGGTCGATGACCCGCGGTGCGGCGGTCGGCCCACCGAAGACCGTGACGGTGGCCGGCCCCGGCGGGGCGGCGGCGGGCGCCAGCACCGCCAGCTGGCGGGTCCCGCCGTCGAACGCCGCGGCGGTGGCGCGGGCGGCCAGCGCGCGCACCTCGCCGGCCGGGTTCTGCGACACCGGCGGCGACACGGCGGCCACGGCCGGTTCGATGGTGGGCGGTGCGGATTTGAATGTATTCGACGAACATCCCGCGACGACGCCCAGCAAAAGCGCGGCGCCAAGCAAACCCCGGTGAGCTGCCGCTCGGCGACGCATGTGCGTTGACAGCAATTATTTTCCCTCGCGTAACGACTATGGACTGGGCATACTAAGGAACGCCTTCGCATCCAATATGGCCATGTCGTCTACATCAAGTCCCGCGGGCGAGGTATGGTCGGGCCATGGCCGTCACCGTTGACCGGCATACCGCGGAGAAAGAGTTTGCTGTCGAGGATTTGTCGACAGGCATTTTCGCCAGCGGGTATGGACAAGTCGGTGATGGGCGCAGTTTTGCGTTCCACATCGAGCACCGATCGCTTGTCGTCGAAATTTACCGACCGCGCCTTGCCGGGCCGGTTCCCCAGGCGGATGAGGTGGTCGCCAGGGCGATCCGCAGCCTGGTCGACATCGATGTCTCCGACGAGCGCAGCCTGATCGCCGCCGTTCGTGACTCGGTGGCGCACGCGGTCCCGGTCGCGCGCTAGTCAAGAACCCGCCCCCGCACCGGGTACGGTCGTGATCGTGGTTTGGGCGGCGTATCGGTGGGACACCGCGGCATGACGGTCATCCTGTTGCGCCACGGTCGCTCCACCTCGAACACCGCCGGCGTCCTCGCCGGACGCTCCGAGGGCGTCGACCTCGACGACAAGGGCCGCGATCAGGCCGCCGGGCTGATCGACCGGATCGGTGACCTGCCCATCCGCGGGCTGATCAGTTCGCCACTGCTGCGTTGCCGGCGCACCCTCGAGCCGCTCGCCGAGGCGCTGTGCCTCGAGCCGCTCGTCGAAGACCGGCTCGCCGAAGTGGACTACGGGGACTGGACCGGCCGCAAGATCGCCGAGCTGGCCGGCGAGCCGCTGTGGCGGGTCGTGCAGGCCCACCCGAGCGCGGCGGTGTTCCCCGGCGGCGAGGGGCTGGCGCAGGTGCAGGCGCGCGCCGTGGCCGCCGTCCGGGAACACGATCGACGGCTGGCGGCAGAGCACGGCGGCGACGCCCTGTGGGTGGCCTGCACTCACGGCGATGTCATCAAGGCGGTCGTCGCCGACGCCTACGGCATGCACCTGGACGCGTTCCAGCGGGTCACCGCCGACCCGGCGTCGGTGAGTGTGATCCGATACACCGAACTGCGCCCGTTTGTGTTGCACGTCAACCACACCGGTGCGAAGTTGGCTGCAGCGCTGCGGGCCGGACCACCGCCCAAGGACGAGCCCCAGGATGAGGCGAAGGCGAAGACGGACGGTGAGTCCGGGACGGGGCCAACGGAACAGCCGACCGCGGCCGTTGCGTCCGGCGACGCGGTGGTCGGCGGCTCGACTGATTAATTCAGCTGTCGCGGGGCAATCGAATCGCACGGCGAAGGCAACAGCCGGTATTTTGGAGGTGCCATGGCCCGCGCAATTCACGTCTTCCGCACACCCGACCGCTTCGTGGCCGGGACCGTTGGTCAGCCCGGAAACCGCACGTTCTACATCCAGGCGGTGCACGACGCCCGGGTGGTGTCGGTGGTGTTGGAGAAGCAGCAGGTGGCGGTGCTGGCAGAGCGCATCGGTGCGCTGCTGCTCGAGGTGAATCGCAGGTTCGGCACCCCGGTGCCGCCGGAGCCCGCCGAGGTCGAGGACCTGAACCCGCTGATCACCCCCGTCGACGCCGAGTTCCGGGTCGGAACCATGGGCCTGGGCTGGGATTCGGAGGCCCAGACCGTGGTGGTCGAGTTGCTGGCCGTCACCGACGCCGAATTCGACGCGTCGGTGGTGCTCGACGACACCGACGAGGGTCCCGATGCGGTGCGGGTGTTCTTGACGCCGGAGTCGGCGCGGCAGTTCGCCACGCGCTCCAATCGCGTCATCTCAGCGGGACGCCCGCCGTGCCCGCTGTGCGACGAGCCGTTGGATCCGGAGGGCCATATCTGCGCGCGCGCCAACGGCTATAGGCGCAGCGCGCTGCTCGGGCCTGACGATGAACTTGAGGCCTGACGACCGTGAGGTGTTGCGCAACGGCGAGCTGACGGTCATCGGACGCATCCGCTCAGCCAGCAACGCCACCTTCCTGTGCGAGTCCACACTCGGCGAATCGACCGTGCACTGCGTCTACAAGCCGGTCTCCGGCGAAGCCCCGCTGTGGGATTTTCCCGACGGAACGCTGGCCGGCCGCGAACTCGCGGCCTACCTGGTGTCGACGCAGTTGGGGTGGAACATCGTGCCCTACACGGTGATTCGTCACGGGCCGGCCGGTCCGGGCATGCTGCAACTCTGGGTGGACCAACCCGGCGACGCGGCCGACTCCGACCCCAGACCCGGCCCCGACCTGGTCGACCTGTTTCCCGCCAACAAGCCCGAGCCGGGTTATCTGCCGGTGCTGCGGGCCTACGACTACGCCGGCGACGAGGTCGTCCTGATGCACGCCGACGACATCCGGTTGCGCCGCATGGCCGTCTTCGACGTGCTGATCAACAACGCAGACCGCAAAGGTGGCCACGTGCTGCGCGACATCGAGGGGCACGTCTACGGCGTCGACCACGGGGTGTCCCTGCACGTCGAGAACAAGCTGCGCACGGTGCTATGGGGCTGGGCCCACAAGCCGGTCGACCAGAAAATGTTGGACGCGGTCGCCGGGCTCACCGAGGTCCTGGGCGGCTCGCTGTGCGACGAACTGGCCGAGCACATCACGCGGGCGGAGATCGCGGCGTTGCGCAGGCGCGCGCACGCGCTGCTGGACGATCCGGTGATGCCGGGACCCAACCGGCACCGACCCATTCCGTGGCCGGCCTTCTAGTGGCGGTCGCAGCGTCGGAGATACTGAACCGGTGAGCCTGGCCCCGGATGAGCTGACCGACGCCGCACTGGCCGCCGAACTCGCCGCGGACGCGGGGGAGCTGCTGCTGAAAGTGCGCGACGAGATCGGCTTCGGTCATCCGTGGGCGTTGGGCGACGCCGGGGACACCCTGGCCAACGAGCTGATCCTGCGGCGGCTGCGCGCCGAGCGCCCCGGCGATGCCGTGCTCAGCGAGGAAGCCTACGACGATCTGGTCCGGCTCAAGCACGACCGGGTGTGGATCATCGATCCGCTGGACGGCACCCGCGAGTTCTCCACGCCGGGCCGCGACGACTGGGCGGTGCACATCGCGCTGTGGCAGCGTCCCAGCGGCGAAGCCACCAACGGTCAGCGAGAGATCACCGACGCCGCGGTGTCGTTGCCGGCCCGCGGGAACATGGTGTACCGCACCGACACCGTCACCGCCGACGCCGCGCGGGTCGGCATACCCCATACGTTTCGCATCGCCGTCAGCGCCACCCGGCCGCCCTTCGTGCTGCACCGCATGCGCCAATCGTTGGCGATCCAGCCGGTGGCCATCGGTTCGGCGGGCGCCAAGGCGATGGCCATCATCGACGGCGACGTCGACGCCTACCTGCACGCGGGCGGCCAATGGGAGTGGGACTCGGCGGCGCCGGCCGGCGTCGTGATGGCCGCCGGCATGCACGCGTCACGCCTGGACGGCTCGCCGATGCGCTACAACCAGTTCGATCCGTACCTACCCGATTTCGTGATGTGCCGCGCCGAGGTGGCACCGATCCTGCTCGCTGCCATCCGCGACGCATGGCGCTAGGTCACCGCGTTTAGAGTCGTTGGCATGCAGTCGTGGGAGTTTCCACCGGTCCCGGTATTGCCGGGACGTGGACCGGAGCTTCGGCTGTATGACACCTCCGATCGCCAGGTGCGGCCGGTGGCGGCCGGATCGACTGCGACCATGTACGTCTGCGGCATCACCCCGTACGACTCCACTCATCTCGGGCACGCGGCCACCTATCTCACCTTCGACCTGGTCTACCGACAGTGGCTGGACCTCGGCCACGCCGTGCACTACGTGCAGAACATCACCGACGTCGACGACCCGCTGTTCGAGCGCGCCGACCGCGACGGCGTCGACTGGCGCGAGCTCGGCGATCGTGAGGTCGCGCGCTTCCGCGAGGATATGGCGGCGCTGCGCGTCCTGCCGCCGCGCGATTACGTTGCGGCCACCCAGGCGATCCCCGAGGTGGTCGAGCTCGTCGAGAAGATGCTGGCGTCGGGGGCGGCGTACGTCGTCGACGGCGACTACCCGGACGTCTACTACCGGGCGGACGCCACGCCGCAGTTCGGCTACGAGTCAGGCTACGACCGCGAAACCATGCTGCGGCTCTTCGAGCAGCGCGGCGGCGACCCGCACCGGCCCGGCAAGACCGACGAGCTGGACGCCCTGCTGTGGCGGGCCGCGCGGCCGGGGGAGCCGAGCTGGCCGTCACCGTTCGGCGACGGCCGCCCCGGCTGGCACGTCGAGTGCGCGGCGATCGCGCTCAGCCGCATCGGCAGCGGCCTGGACATCCAGGGCGGGGGCAGTGACCTGATCTTCCCGCACCACGAGTTCACCGCCGCGCACGCCGAGTGTGTACGGGGTGAGCGGCGATTCGCGCGGCACTATGTGCACGCCGGAATGATTGGCTGGGATGGGCACAAGATGTCCAAGAGCCGCGGCAATCTGGTGCTGGTGTCGACGTTGCGGGCCCAGGGCGTCGAGCCGGCGGCCATCCGGCTGGGACTGCTGTCCGGGCACTACCGCGCGGATCGCTTTTGGAGCCAGCAGGTGCTCGACGAGGCCAACGCCCGGCTGCGGCGCTGGCGCACCGCGACCGCCCTGCCCGCCGGCCCGGACGCCGACGTCATCACGCGGGTGCGTCAGTACTTGGCCGACGACCTAAATACCCCTAAAGCCCTTGCTGCGCTTGATGGTTGGGCCGCCGATGCGCTCGAATACGGGGGCCATGACACCGAGGCGCCGAAGCTGGTAGCAACGGCGATCGATGCCCTACTCGGCGTCGAACTCTGATCGCGGCGCATTGTTGTCGGCCCGCGGAACGGTTGTCGGGATGGTGCATTACGCACCGAATCCGCAGTGCTGCGCGGTGGGGTCGCCGACTGTTGGCGAGTCTCCCGACGCCCGCAGAATGTTTGCTAGAATCCCTCGTTCAATATTGTGGATGACCAGAAACGCCTGTTCAACGCATGTATAACTTGCACCTATGTAAATTATGACTCACTAATTTGCGTTTGCTGAAAACCTAGCATGGGTATATATCTATAGGAAGTGGTCGGCTGAAGAATGCGGTGAGACCAATGGGAACGGACAGCGAGTCGGCGGAGCCTTCGGAAGGCCGCGACTTGTTGGACGCCGCCTGGCGGCCTCGGGGTGCACCGCAACTGGATCGTTACGCATGAGATCAGACACACATGAGATCAGACCAGTTCGCCCGAGGTGCGCAGCCGGATACGGCTAAGGAGCCTCTGTTTGTGATACGAGCCGGGGCAAGCCCTCGGAGTGGTTCCTAAGGCTGCGGCCAGTGTCCGCGGAAAGCCCCATCGCACGTTGGACCCAATCGGTCCGGTCGACCTCGACCACTGCTTTAGCCGGAACGCGGGGCCGCAGTGCGCCCCGCGAGAAGTCAGGTAGGCATCCGGTGGGGCGGGAGGGTCGTTGTACGTGGTCGATAGTGGCGCGGGATGCGGAGTTTCGTCGTGCGT
>NZ_LZIL01000003.1 GCF_001667075.1 Mycobacterium sp. 852014-52450_SCH5900713
GGCGGCGGAGTGGCCGGAACGGGCGGCGGCGGTGCGAAGGCCGGCTCGTTCGTGGGCGTGAAATTGCGCACCCCATAGTCGCGATATTCCGCCGAGTGGCGCGATCGCGCCCGGCGACCCGATTCGCCGTACGGCGGCGTCACCGGCTCGGCGGGCGGGCCGTCCCAGGCCTCGTCCGACTCGGTCTGCCGGGCGCGCCGCCGCCGGCCCGATGTGTCGTCGGCCGGTGTCACGGGCGATTCGGAGCCGGTCCAGCTACTGCCCGGCGTTCCGGGCGGCAACCACAGTCCCGACGCACCCGCCGGCTGCCAGCCCTGCACTTGCGGCTGAGGCGCCGGCTCCGGCTGCGGCGGGGGCGGTGGCGGCTGCTGCTGGGGCGGCGGAGGGCGAGGTTCGAACCGCGGCTCCGGCTGGGGCGGCGACGCGCTGTACGACGGCTCCGGCTGGGGCGGGGGCGCCGGCTCCTGCGGCGCTTCGTACTGGTGAGGCACCCGCTCGCGGCGGGGCTGCGCCTGCCGGGGTGGCAACAGCGGTTCCTCGGGCACGTCGATGATCGCCGTTTCGTCGGCACGGCCCGGCTGGTTGTCCTGGGGGACGGAGGTGACCCGGTCGCTGGCGACCCAGTCATAGGGCGCGTCACGCGGGGTTTCGCCGTTGCGGTCCCACTCGCTGTACGCGCGCTCGCGTGGCGCCTCGGTCTCCGGCGTCTCCAAGGCCGGGCGCTGCGCGAGGTCGGTGTCGAACAGGATCTCCAGGCTGGTGCGCAACGCGCTCAACTCCGCCCGCAGCTCGGCCAGGTCGTCGGCGGCCTGAGCGCGCAGCTCGGAAGCCAACTCGCGGCGCAGCTGGGACTCCACGGTCAGTTCATACTCGCGACGGGCCGAAATTTCGCGATCCAGCTGCAGGTCGTACACCAGCTTCAGGTCGCGGACGCGGGATTGATCCGCGTCGCTCTGGCGGCGGTACAGCACCGATACGAAGGCACCGGCGACTGCGGCCCACAGCGCCAGGATTACAGCGAGCTTGAGGAGTTCCACCCGATTGGTGAAAACCAGTGCGGAACTGGCCCCCATCGCGAGGACCAGCAACGCGGTCAAGAGCACCCAACCCGGCCTGCGGCCGCCGCGCCGAACGCGGGCGCCGCGGGACAGAACGGTCATGGCCTGACTGTACCTGCGCGAGGTCATTCAGCGTGTCGCCCTAGTCCGGCGATTCTCACGCGGGTTGTCGACGGCATACGTGTGGGCTAGTTTTCCGCGCCTTCACCGTGCTCGGTCTGATCCGGCGGGGACTTGCAGCAATGCTGCAGCCACAGCGCGGCGACGAGTAACGCCAGCGCGCTGACGGCCGCGACCACGGCGCCGCTGGTGTCCTCGGCGGCCGAACGCAGCCAGGACCGCCGCGGCAGGAAATACACGAGCACGCCGACCCACCAGCCCAGCACCAGCGCGCCCACCCAGGCCGACGCCTTGGCGACCATGAGGCTGCGCGCCACCGCCAGCGGGTGCAGCCAGCCGGTGCCAACGCCGATTTCGCCGTCGGTGATCTTGGCCCGCACGTGGCGCGCCCATAAGGCTTCCGCGATGGCCACCGCCAGCAGCGACAGGCCCGTCCAGACCGTGATGGGCGGAAACCACCGGTAGAGGGCATTCACCAGCAGATAACCCACCACCGCAGCGGCGACGACCGCGGCCGTGAGGTCACGTTTGCGGGTCGGGCCCATCAGGCTTCCGGTCCCGGGCCGGCCCGGTCGAGCGTCAGGCTGGTCAACCGAACGCTTTCCCGGTCGGCCGGCTCCAGTTCGGCGAGCAGGCTCGCAACCGGTCGCGGGCCCTCGCCGACGGTCAGCTGGGCATCGGGGTCGATGGCAAGCCACGGGATCATGACGAAGGCCCGCAAATGGGCCAACGGATGCGGCAGCGTCAGGTTGTTCTCGCGGGAGACCACCTCCGCCTCGCCGTAACAGGCGATCAGGTCGACGTCGAGGGTGCGCGGGCCCCAGCGCTCGCCGCGCACGCGGCCCGCCGCCCGCTCGAATTCCTGGGCTCGGCGCAGCCAGCACTGCCCGTCGCACCCCGGATCGTTGGCGATCAGCACCGCGTTGAGAAACGGCGCCTGATCGACCCGGCCCCACGGATCGGTCTCATACACCGGCGACACCGCGAGCACCTTCTCATCCAGCCCGTCGACGACCGACTGCAGGCGCGCCAGTCGGTCGCCCAGGTTGGAGCCGATGGACAGCACCACCCACGTCATAGGCGCCGCTCCTTGACCCCGGCTTCGCCGGCGTCATCGTCGTCGTCGCGCGTCATAGGCGCCGCTCCTTGACCCCGGCTTCGCCGGCGTCATCGTCGTCGTCGCGCGTCATAGGCGCCGCTCCACCGGAACCACCGAACCGCGACCACCGCGCCGCGACCGCCGCACCACCACCGCGACGTCGGCGAACTGCTGCGGGATCGGGGCCTGCGGCTTGTGCACCACCACCTCGACGGCGTGCACTCTGTCGTCTTCCATCACCCGGTCGGCGATCTCGCCACCGACCGCTTCGATCAAGTTGCGCGGCGGTCCGGCCACGACGTCGGTCGCCAGCTCGGCCAGGGCGGCGTAGTCGTAGGTGTCGGCCAGCTCGTCGCTGGCGGCGGCCCCGGCGAGGTCGATCCACACGGTCATATCGATAACAAAGTCTTGCCCGTCGGCCCGCTCGTGATCGAAAACTCCGTGTCTTCCACGAATCGTCAACCCCCGCAATTCGATTCGATCAGCCATTGTCTCCAGCCAGGTCGGTCTGCTGCGTTTCGCTCTGCGTCCAGGTCCCCACCACCTTGAGCGCGTCGGTCGTGGCCCGCACGTCGTGCACGCGAACACCCCACGCTCCGTACAACGCTGCCAGCGCGGAGATCACCGCGGTCGCAGTCTCGCGGCCGGCGGGCGGGCGCGGCGAGCCATCCGGCCCGGCTAACAACGTACCGAGGAACCGTTTGCGTGAGGCGCCCAGGAGCACCGGGATCCCCGTGTCGACCAGCTGTGGCAACGCGCGCAGCAGCGCCCAGTTGTGTTGACCCGTCTTGGCGAACCCGAGCCCCGGATCGATCACCAGGTTGGCGGGGTCCACGCCGGCGGCCACCGCGGCATCAACGCTGGCGAGCAGCTCGGCGCGCACTTCGGCGACCACGTCGTCGTAGTGCGGGGCCGCATGCGGGCGATCGGCCGACACCGACCGCCAATGCATAAGCACCCAGGGCACCCCGGCGTCGGCCAGCAGTGGCGCCATCGCGGGATCTGCACGACCGCCCGACACATCGTTGACGATCCGCGCGCCATTCTGCAGCGCCGCCCGCGCGACGCCCGCGTGCATGGTGTCGATACTCACCGTAATTCCCTCTGCCACAAGCTCTTTGACGACGGGGATCACACGAGCGGTCTCCACCCCCGGGTCGATCCGGGTGGCGCCGGGGCGAGTCGACTCCCCCCCGACATCGACGATGTCCGCGCCGTCGGCGGCCAGCGCCAGTCCGTGCGCCACTGCGTCGCCGGTGTCGAGATAGCGGCCGCCATCGGAGAACGAGTCGTCGGTGACGTTCAGGACTCCCATAACCCGCACAGGCGCCGACTCACTTACGCAGGATGAGATCGAGGGCTTCGGCTCGGGAAGCGGCGTTGGATTTGAACTGTCCGCGTACCGCCGAGGTGGTGGTGACCGCGCCGGGCTTGCGGACGCCGCGCATGGCCATGCACAGGTGCTCGGCCTCGATCACGACGATCACGCCGCGCGGATCGAGTTTCTTCATCAGGGCGTCGGCGACCTGGCTGGTCAGCCGCTCCTGCACCTGCGGTCGCTTGGCGTAAAGGTCGACCAGTCGCGCGATCTTCGACAGCCCGGTCACCCGGCCGTCGTTGCCAGGGATGTAGCCGACGTGGGCCACACCGTGAAACGACACCAGGTGGTGCTCGCAGGTGGAGTACAGCGGGATTTCCTTCACCAGCACCAGTTCATCGTGGTCTTCGTCGAACATCGTGTTCAGCACGCTGTCGGGATCGGTGTAGAGCCCGGCGAACATCTCCTGGTAGGCACGGGCGACGCGAGCCGGCGTTTCCCGCAGACCGTGCCGGTCCGGGTCCTCGCCGATGGCGTACAGCAATTCCCGGACCGCGGCTTCGGCGCGCGCCTGGTCAAACACCCGAGTCGTGGGAGTGGCTGTGTCGGGCCCCAAACCAGTTAAGGCCATCGAATCCTCCGTTCGTCAGCCGTGCGCCGGTGGGTTGGATCGGCTCACGTCGTCGTCCTGCTGGTCGGGAGACTTTCCACCATTCGGGTCGGGCAGCCCGGGCGGCGGGTAAGGCGGATACGGCGGGTAAGGGGGCTGCGCCTGACCCTGCGGACCGTGCTGACCCGGACGAGCGGGGTGGCCCGGATAACCCGGGTGGTTCCCCGCCGGCTGCGGCCAGTAGGGCTGCTGCGGGGCCTGGGGCGGCGGATACCAGTTGGGCTGTTGATCATGCGGTGGCCATCCCGGCGCGTGCCAGCCCGCCGGCGCACCGTAGTCCGGTTGGGTGGGGCCGTGCGGCACGCCCGGGCGGGGGCCGTTCCCTTGAGAACCATTGCCGCCGTTGTTGTTTCGGTCGGCGTCCGCTCCCGCGGCCGCGGCGGCTTGGCTGGCCCGCGCGATGGCCGCCTTGAAAGCCGGTTCGGGAACCGGTGGTGGCCACGGCTCGCCGCGCTCGATGGCCAGCTCGCCGGGCGTCTTGATCGGCGGTTTGTCGGACGGGATGCGGCCACCGAAGTCGTCGAACATGGTGAGTCGGGGCCGCTTTTCGACGTCGGCGAAGATGCCCTCCAGCTCGGCGCGGTGCAGCGTTTCCTTTTCCAGCAGCTCGCCGGCCAGCGTGTCGAGTACGTCGCGGTATTCGGTGAGGATCTCCCACGCCTCGGTGTGGGCCGCCTCGATGAGCTTGCGGATTTCGTCGTCGATGTCGCGGGCGACCTCGTGGGAGTAGTCGGCCTGCGTCCCCATGGTGCGGCCCAGGAACGGGTCGCCGTGTTCGGTGCCGTATTTGACCGCACCCAGCTTGGAACTCATCCCGAACTCGGTGACCATCGCGCGGGCCACCTTGGTGGCCTGCTCGATGTCGGACACCGCGCCGGTCGTCGGCTCCCGGAACACCAGTTCCTCGGCCGCACGCCCGCCCATCGCGAACACCAGCTGCGCGATCATCTCCGAGCGTGTCCGCAGGCCCTTGTCTTCCTCGGGCACCGCCACCGCGTGACCGCCGGTGCGTCCGCGGGCCAGGATCGTGACCTTGTAGATCGGCTCGATGTCGGGCATCGCCCAGGCGGCCAGGGTGTGGCCGCCCTCGTGGTAGGCGGTGATCTTCTTTTCCTGCTCGCTGATGATGCGGCCCTTGCGGCGCGGCCCGCCGATCACCCGGTCCACCGCCTCTTCGAGCGCGGCGGTGGTGATGACGGTGCCGTTCTCCCGTGCGGTCAGCAGCGCGGCCTCATTGATGACATTGGCCAGGTCGGCACCGGTCATGCCGACGGTCCGCTTGGCCAATCCGTCGAGGTCGGCGTCGGGGGCGATGGGCTTGCCCTTCGAATGCACTGCCAGCACCGCGCGGCGACCCGCCAGGTCCGGGTTGGACACCGGGATCTGCCGGTCGAAGCGGCCGGGCCGCAGCAGCGCGGGGTCGAGGATGTCGGGCCGGTTGGTGGCCGCGATCAAGATGACGCCGGCCCGCGGGTCGAACCCGTCCATCTCGACCAGCAACTGGTTCAGCGTTTGCTCCCGCTCATCGTGGCCACCGCCGAGCCCGGCGCCGCGCTGGCGGCCCACCGCGTCGATCTCGTCGACGAAGATGATGCACGGGTTGTTCTGCTTGGCCTGCTCGAAAAGGTCGCGTACCCGCGACGCGCCGACGCCGACGAACATCTCGACGAAGTCGGACCCGGAAATGGTGAAGAACGGAACTCCCGCTTCCCCGGCCACGGCACGGGCCAGCAGCGTCTTGCCGGTCCCGGGTGGGCCGTAAAGCAGCACGCCCTTGGGGATCTTGGCGCCCAGCGCCTGATAGCGGCCGGGGTTCTGCAGGAAATCCTTGATCTCGTAAAGCTCTTCGACGGCCTCGTCGACGCCCGCAACGTCGGCGAACGTGGTCTTGGGCATGTCCTTGTTGAGCAGCTTGGCGCGCGACTTGCCGAAGCCGAAGCCCATGCGGGCGCCGCCCTGCATCCGGGAGAACATCACGAACAGGCCCACCAGCAACAGCAGCGGTAATACGTAGACCAGCAGCTCGCCCAGGATGCTGCCCTGGTTGACGACCGTACTGACCTTTGCGTTCTTAGCGCTCAGCGCGTTGAAAAGGTCGACCGCGTACCCGCTCGGGTATTTGGTGATGACCTTGTCGGAATTGTCGGTGTCGTTGTTGCCCTTTTTCAGGGTCAGCCGCAGCTGCTGCTCGCGATCGTCGATCTGAGCGCTCTTGACGTTGTCGCCGTTGATCTGCGCCACCGCTACCGACGTGTCGACTGGCTTATAGCCGCGGGTGTCGTCGCTGAAGTAGAAGAACGACCAACCGAGCAGCACCACGACTGCAATCGCCGTGATGGTGCGAATAACGTTTTTCCGGTTCATCAATCATCGGCCTTGCCGGCCAGGTCCTTCCCCGATATACACGCAGCTAGAAACGTCCAGGTTACCGCTAGTGGCGATCGCCAGCTCCGGCAGAGCCGGAGCGCAACGGGTCGCCACCATTGTCGCCGCGGCGATCGCCAGCTCCGGCAGAGCCGGGCGCTGGGGGTACCGCCCGCTTGCGGGGGCCGGGTCGTCGCCGTTGTCGATACAACGAGCGGGGGTTCCCCCGGGGGCGTGCCGAGCGTCACGCCAGCGCGACGGTGGCCGGTGGTGGCCACGCCAGCGTGACGTTCGATGGCGGGCGGACCCTTCTAGAGTTTCGCTACTCGTAATACCGGGCCTCGATCACATTGCCGTCCGGATCGGTGAAGTAGTACCCCTGCGGCGCCCAGCCGCGGGCCCCAAAAGTGCGACTCAACCGCGCGCTGGTGTCCACTCCTTCGGCTTGCAGACGCTGATCCAGTGCCTCGTACTCGGCCTTCGACAAAGCCAGGCAAACGTGGTTCACCGGATAGCCGGCGCTGCCTTGCGCCTGTGTCATCGACTCGGTGGTGGCGACAGCGGCACGCGGCGACAAGTCGATGATCGATTCCTCACATACCCGCACGCTGGGGAACGGCGCATCGCCCGCCTCGAACTCGGCAAACCGGACCGGCTCCAAGCCAACCACCCTGGTGTAGAAATCCATCGACGCGCGCGGATCTCGCGTCCAGAGGACGACGTGGTCGAGCCGCTTCATTTCCGGGTTCACCTGCCTTCAGTCGTGCGAGCGCTCACGGCGATATCTACCAGGCGACCAAAGCCGTTGGAATGCAAATCGCGATCAAACGCGAATACTTCTCAGCCCGGTGGGGGGTGTGCTTTGGTGACATGGTGCTCAAATCAACCGAACGGTTAGTCGAGACCAACGGTGTGCAGCTGCGGGTGGTTGAGGCGGGAGAGCGCGGCGCACCCGCGGTGATCTTGGCCCATGGCTTTCCCGAACTGGCCTATTCGTGGCGCCACCAGATACCGGTCCTCGCCGAGGCCGGCTACCACGTGCTGGCACCGGATCAGCGCGGCTACGGCGGCTCCTCGCGCCCGGACGCCGTCGAGGCTTACGACATCCACCAGCTGACGGCCGACTTAGTCGGTCTTCTCGACGATGTGGGCGCCCAACGCGCTGTCTGGATCGGACACGACTGGGGCGCCGCCGTGGTGTGGAATGCGCCATTGCTGCACCCGGATCGGGTCGCCGCCGTCGCCGCGCTCAGCGTCCCGGCGGTGCCCCGCTCGCACGTTGCGCCGACGAAGGCGTGGCGCAAGATGTTAGGCGACAAGTTCTTTTACATCCTGTACTTCCAGGAGCCGGGCGTCGCCGACGCGGAGCTCAACGGTGATCCCGCCCGCACGATCCGCCGGATGCTGGGCGGGCTGCGCACGTCGGATGACCCGCTCTCCGCGGCACGCATGGTAGCGCCGGGTACCGAGGGATTCATCGATCGCCTTCCGGAACCCGACCGGCTGCCGGACTGGCTCAGCCAGGATGAGCTCGACCACTACATCAGCGAGTTTTCTCGCACCGGGTTCACCGGCGGCCTGAACTGGTATCGCAATTTCGACCGCAATTGGGAGACCACCCCGGAGCTGGCCGACGCCAAAATCACTGTGCCTGCGCTCTTTATCGGTGGGACCGCCGATCCGGTGCTGACGTTCACCCGCGCCGACCGCGCGTCGCAGTTGATCACCGGCCCCTACCGTCAGGTCATGATCGACGACGCGGGACACTGGCTGCAGCAGGAGCGCCCGAACGAGGTGAACGCGGCCCTACTGGACTTCCTCAACGAATTGGAGCTGCGATGAGTGCCCCCCTGCGGTTCGGTGTCTTCATCACACCGTTTCACCCGATTGGCCAATCGCCAACGGTGGCTTTGGAATACGACATGGAACGCGTGGTCGCGCTGGATCGGCTCGGCTTCGACGAAGCGTGGTTCGGCGAACACCACTCCGGTGGCTACGAATTGATCGCCTGTCCGGAAGTTTTCATCGCGGCGGCGGCCGAGCGGACGAAGCACATCCGGTTGGGCACCGGGGTGGTTTCGCTGCCCTACCATCATCCGCTGATGGTGGCCGATCGCTGGGTGTTGCTCGACCACCTCACCCGCGGCCGGGTGATGTTCGGCACCGGCCCCGGCGCGTTGCCATCGGATGCCTACATGATGGGCATCGACCCGGTCGACCAACGGCACATGATGCAGGAGTCGTTGGAAGCGATCCTCGCGCTGTTCCGCGCCGGGCCCTCCGAGCGAATAGACCGTCATGCCGACTGGTTCACCTTGCGTGACGCGCAGTTGCACATCCGGCCCTACACCTGGCCCTACCCGGAAATCTCAACGGCGGCAATGATTTCGCCGTCCGGGCCGCGGCTGGCGGGTGCACTGGGCACGTCGTTGTTATCACTGTCGATGTCGGTGCCGGGTGGCTACGCCGCTCTGGAAACCACCTGGGACGTGGTGCGCGAGCAGGCCGCAAAAGTCGGACGCGACGAGCCAAATCGGTCCGACTGGCGTGTTCTGAGCATCATGCACATCGCGGACAGCCGCGAGCAGGCCATCGACGATTGCACCTACGGGTTACAGGATTTCGCCAACTACTTCGGCGCGGCGGGGTTCGTCCCGTTGGCCAACGCCGTGGAGGGCGCCCAGACGCCGCACGAGTTCGTCGAGGATTACGCGGCCAAGGGCAATTGCTGCATAGGTACCCCCGACGACGCGATCGCCCACATCGAAGACTTGCTCGACCGCTCAGGCGGGTTCGGCACGCTGCTGATGCTCGGCCACGACTGGGCGTCCCCCGAGGCGACTTATCACTGCTACGACCTGATGGCGCGCAAGGTGATTCCCCATTTCAAGGGCCAGCTCGAGGCGGCGCGGTCATCCCACGACTGGGCCAAGGGCAATCGCGACCAGCTGATCGGCCGAGCGGGTGAGGCCGTGGTGAAAGCCATCACTGAGCATGTCGAGGAGCAGAAGGGCGCGGGAAGCTGATGCGCGCGGCGGTACTGCGAGATGGACGGATGGTCTACCGGGACGACGTGCCGGAGCCCGTGCCCGAGGCAGGGCAGGTGCTCGTCGGCGTGCGGGCGTGCGGAATCTGCGGGTCCGACCTGCATTTCGCCGCTCACGGCGCACAGGTGCTGGAAATGAGCAATCGAGTGGCCGCGGGTGCGGGCGGCATGCACGTCGACCTGGGCCACGACGTCTTCATGGGACACGAGTTCAGCGCCGAGGTGCTCGAGGCCGGGCCCGACACCGAAACCCACCCGCCGGGAACGCTGGTCACCTCGCTTCCGGTCTTGCTGTCCGCCAAGGGCGTGGAGCCAATCGTTTACAGCAACAGCACAATCGGCGGCTACGCCGAACGAATGCTGCTCTCGGCACCGCTGCTGCTCCCCATCCCGAACGGCCTGGACTTCAAACATGCGGCGCTGACCGAGCCGATGGCGGTGGGGTTGCACGCCGTCAACAAGTCCAACATCGCGCCCGGCGAGACGGCGCTGGTCATCGGCTGCGGCCCGATCGGCATCGCGATCATCGCTGCCCTGCGTGCCCGAGGCGTCGAAAACATTGTCGCGGCGGACTTTTCGCCGAAGCGGCGCGAACTCGCCGCCGCCATGGGCGCCCATCGGGCGCTCGATGCCGCACAGGGTTCGCCGTTCGACTCGGTCAAACCCGCGGTGGTGTTCGAGGCGGTGGGAGTGCCGGGGATCATTGACGACGTGTTGCTTCGGGCCCGGCCCGGCACCCGCCTGGTAGTCGCCGGTGTTTGCATGCAGCCCGACACAGTGCATCCGTTCTTCGCGATTGCCAAAGAGATCAGTGTTCAATTCGTGCTCGCCTACACCCCGGAGGAGTTCACCGACTCGCTGCGCGCGCTGGCCGAGGGCGACATCGACGCGACCCCGCTGATTACCGGCGAGGTCGGCCTCGACGGGGTCGGCGCGGCCTTTGACGACCTCGCCGACCCCGAGCGACACTGCAAAGTCCTCGTCACTCCTTAGGCCGTCAGGCCCAGCTGGAGCCGACGGCGCTGTCGGTGCTGGCCATGTTGCTGCCGGCGCTCTGCACCTTCTGCCCGTGGGCGTTGGCCTGCTCATAGATCACCTGGAAGTTGCGGCCCAACTGGGTGATGAACTCCTGGCAGGCCACCGAACCGGCACCGCCCCAAAAGTCCCCGGCCGCAAGCACATCGCGAACGATGGCCTGGTGCTCAGCCTCCAGAGACGCGGCCTGCGCGCGGATGGTGGCCCCGTGAGTGTCGACATCGCCGAATTGATAGTTGATGGTCATCGTCAATCGTCTCCTGTTTTGGTTGGTGGGCTAGCTGCCCAGGATCTGCTGTGAGGCCTGCTCTTGCTGCTCGTAGTTGTTCGCGTCTCGAACCAGTCCGTCGCGGACGCCGTGCAGCATGTTGACGATGTTGCGGAACGCTTGATCGACCTGACCCATGGTGTCGTACGAGGTGGCCTGCGCCTGACCGCTCCAGCCGGAGCCGGCGATGTTCATCGAGGACGCCCACATCTTGCGAGCCTCATCCTCAACCGTCTGGGCGTGCACCTCGAAGCGGCCCGCCATCGCCCGCATTTCGTGCGGATCGGTCATGAATCGTGTTGTCATTACATGTCTCCTTCGAAAGTTGTTGTCAAGCTGGAAGTTTGGCTGCCGATGCGTTCAGTCTTTTCTCCTTTCCGTTATCCGACCACGCGCGGCAATACGCTGGCAGGAGCCGGCATGGTGGCGCCGAATCCGCGCATCTCCATGCCGCCCGTTTGGGTCGCGGAGCTATGCGGGGGTCTCAGCATTCGAGCCGCCGCGCCGGCTCCCGACAGGGGAGCCCCGGCGGGTGCGGCAACTTGGGAAGTCGCCGCGGTCCAGTTCGGGGGAACCGAGAGACCCCCGACGGATGAGGCCTGGCCGAAACTTGCCGCCGGCGACAGCCTCTGCGGTGCGGGTACTAGCGGCTGGCCGGGACGGAAACGTTGCATATCGGCCAGCCCCACCGGGGAGGATGCGCCCACGCCGCTCGCAAGGCCCGCGTTGGACGCGGTGATCCCGCCCAGTCCCGATGTGGCGGTGCCGCCACCCTGTCCGAAGGGCATGCCGAGCAGGCCGGTGAGACTGCTGATCGCCGACGGGAAGCTACTGGCCAGCGACGAGGCGGACGAACTGAGCGTCGACGGCAACCCCATGGTCGCTTGGGTGGCCAACCCCTGCATGTTGGCCTCGCCGGCCGCCATGACGCTGGCCGCGACCCCGCCGGGATTGGTGGTGGGCGGGGCGACCGTCATCGGCGCCAGCATGGCCGCCGCCGCCGAGGAGCCGGCGTAGGCGTACATGGCCATCGCGTCCTGGGCCCACATCTCGCCGTACTGCGCCTCGGTGGCCGCGATCGCCGGTGTGTTGATGCCCAGAAAGTTGGTCGCGATGAGCTGCATCAGCAAGGCGCGGTTGGCCGCGATCACCGGCGGAGGCACGGTCGCCGCAAACGCCACCTCGTGCGCGACGGCGGCTGCGGTCGCCTGCATACCAGCCTGCTCGGCCTGCGCCGCCGTGGCGTGCATCCAGGCCACGTAGGGGGATGCGGCGGCCGCCATCGCTTCCGACGACGGGCCCTGCCAGGCGGCATCGGTGAGCTCGAGGATCGCCGTCCCGTAGCTCGTCGCGGCTGAACGCAGCTCCGCGGCGAGCCCCTCCCACGCGGTCGCCGCCGCCAGCATTGACACTGGGCCGGGGCCCGCGTACATCAGGCCCGAATTGACCTCCGGGGGCATCGCACCGAAATCCATGACTACCTTCCTTTTCTCTATGTCGTTTCGCTATGCCAGCGCCGGCATGGGCTTCGGGCCGGCAGCTTTGAGGGCGGCGTGCGCCTGCACGACGTGTTCGTTGGGCATGCCGGCGGGCAGGTGCATGGGGGCGACGTGTTCGGCCGGTATCGCGGCGGCCGCCAGCGGCATCCGGTGGACGGGCGCCGTCGGCGCCAGCTGCGAAGGCGAGATGTGCTGACCGGCCGCCAATTCCGCACCTGCGACGTGGCCGGCGGGCGCCGGGTGAGCGCCGTAATTGGCATTGGCGTAGCCGCCGTGCTGCGGTGCCGGGTGGGCGCCGTAATTGGCATTGGCGTATCCGCCGTACTGCCGTGTCATGTGGCCGCCGTAATTGGCATTGGCGTATCCGCCGTGCTGCCGTGTCATGTGGCCGTAATTGGCATTGGCATAGCCGCCGTGCTGCGGTGCGGGGTGGGCGCCGTAATTGCCAGCGCCGTAACCGCCGCCCCCTTGCCAGCCCGCGCCGACGGGCGTCGCCGCCCCCAGGGGTCCGGGCGCGGCCGGGCCCGAGCCGACCGGGGCGCCGGGCACTGCCCGGCCCGGGGCGTTCGGGGTCACCCGGCGCGGCGCAGGTGGCGAAACGTGAGCGGGCGCGGCGGGTGCGGGGCGAGCGGGCGCGACAGGCGCCATACGGGCGGGGGCGACGTGGCCCCCCACCATCTGCGTCCGATTGGCAGCCTCGGTGGCTGCGTACGAATCGGCGCTGCGTCCCAACGCGCTGACGAACTGCTCATGAATCATGCTGGCCTGGGCGCTGATCGCCTGATACTGCTGGCCGTAACCGGCGAAGGCGGCCGCAGTCATCGCCGAGACTTCGTCGGCCGCCGCCGGAACCACTCCGGTGATCGAAAACGCGGCCATCGAGTTCGCGGCGGTTACCGCGGAGCCGATCGCCTGCAGCTGGCCGGCCGCGGCTAGCAGCAGGTCCGGCTGTGTGGTCACGAACGACATGTGTCTTCTCCTCATTGAATGCCTGGATCTGGGGTGTCCCGTCTGCTTCCGGAGACTATGTCATAAATTAGGAATCTATGTCTAGTACTAAGTACTAATTTCTTATTTTTCGTCATCGACTCGCAGATCTAGATGCTTTGCCCGTCTTTCGGCACCGGGTTACTCTGGACGGATGCCACGCACTAACTCCGCAGGCTGGGGACTCAAGCGCCTGCTCGAGGCGACGCTGAACCGCGACATCACGGTCGAGCAGTTGCGCGACGCCTGTGGCGTCACCAAAGGACGGTGGTATGGGGGCGCCGGTCGCGCGAACGCCGACGACTTCCCCGACGCCGAGGAGGCCAGGCGCGCCGCGCACGCGTTCGGGCTCAGCGCTACCTGGCTACAGGTGGAACTGGGCCTGATCACGCCCGAAGATGTGCATGCGGCGTTGGGTGACGGGCAGTCGCTGGATCCGTTCCGCGCCACGACCCGCCAGCGAGTGTTGATGCCGAATCCCACGGCGGAGGGCTCGGGCGGCTGAGTCGCTTCCGGTCGACGCTGCGTGTCAGTGCCGGGGCATGCTATCGAGCGTATGTTCGATACACCGCCGAATCCCGCCGCCCTGGTGGAGCTGATCGAGTAGTCGCACCGGCAGGAACCATGCTGGTGGCCCGCCGGCTGGCTGCGGTAGCAGCATTGCTGCGGCATCGGGTGGCCACCGCCGAGCGGCCCGAGTTGGACCATAAATACGCGGCAATCGACGGCTTCGAGCAGACCGCTGCCGAGGTCGCCGCCGCGATGAACCTCTCGCCCGTGGCGGCGGGCTATCTGGTGTCGTACGCGGAGGCGCTGGACACCAGGCTGCCGAAAGTTGCGGCCCTGCTCGGGAAGGGCCGGACGGACTGGCGCACGGTGCGCTTGATCATCAGCCGCAGCGATCTGGTCACGACGAGAAACTGATCAGGTGGTCATCAACGTGGTGGCCAGCGAACGGACCGTCCATTCCGATGGCGCCGAGCCCGGCTACTGGAGGGCGACGGCGTCATCCGCCGAGCAAGTGCGCCAACTGGCCGCGGCCGCATCCTTTCGTCGCCGATCCGATGACGAGTCCGGTCGAGGCCCTGCGCTATCAACCGTCCGCCGTCCGGTGCCGCGATCTCACCTGTCGCTTCCCCGGGTGCAGCCGGCCGGCCGTTGTCTGCGACCTCGACCGCACCATTCCGTTCAGCCACCGCAATCCGGCTGCGGGTGGCGGACCGTCGCGGACAACCTCAAATACCTTTGCCGACAACATCATCGGTTCAAATTGCTTTAGCGAGCGGTCGTGTTCCTCTAGCGTGTGGTCGTGACAACAACAGAGCAGGTGCAACCGGCATCCATTCCCACGTCCCGCAAAGTGTTGTGCGCCGTGTACGCGCTGATCGCGGTGCTGGCGCTTGTTGCGACGTGGAGTCAGACCGTCGCGTACACACACAGCGGCCTTGCCGCGTTCTTCGACAATTTCTGGCACGACACAAGGGTCAACGCGTCGTCGCGCAATCTCACCGCCGACGCCCTGATGCTAGGTATGTCCGTCGCCATCCTCATGGTCGTCGAAGCCAGGAAGTACGGCGTGCGATTCGTCTGGCTCTACATCGTCGGCGGGTTCTTCGTCGCCATCAGTGTGACGGTTCCACTCTTCCTTATCGCTCGCGAGATTCGGATCGGTGCAGCAGAACCCCCGCGTCTTCGCCCGTTCGATGTGATCCTCCTGGCCGTGGCTGGTGCCGGTGTCTTGGCCCTGACCTTTTGGGTTGACATGGGGTGAATTACTCAAGAGAGTAATTCCGCGTCGCTCCCATCATCGACTTAAACCCTTCGGCGAGTGGCGCGATAAGCAACTGGCCGACGGCACGGTAACTCTTGCGGGATATCCGCTCTCAAAACGGCGCCGCGGCGCGACTTCAAATCAGAAACCCCATAGCTGCACGCCGTTAGACGAATATCCCTAAAATCCTGTGCAGTCAGCCATATCACCCGACATCGTCGACAAACAGGTACGGACATGACTGAAGCGAACCAAAAGGGCGAAAGCGTTAGTCATCCGGAAGTGTGGGCAGCGTGAGCCAGCCAACGGGCACGGGCGGCCAAGGCCCGCGTCGGACTCCCATGACGCTTGCCATATACCGTGACTTACGCGTCGCCATGGTCGTACTAATGGTGATGCTCGCTGCGGGCGTGATCATCGAAAGGATATCGGCACCCTGCTGGCAATCGGCCATCAGCACTTACTATTACACGTCCGCGCACAGCATCGTCGTCGCCGCGCTCCTGGCGCTCGGCACGCTATTCATCATCTATAGGGGCAGCACCGACACCGAGGATGTCTTGTTGACTCTGGCCGGGGTCAGCGCATTGACCGCCGCGATAGTGCCGCAGCCTCGACCCAACGACCTGTGCCCCGGGCCAGCTAATCTGCCGCTCGACTTCGACGACAATGCCAAGGCCGCCATGCTGCCCAATGTTTGGGCGGTCGCCATCGCATTGGGTCTGGGCTATTTGGTGATCTGGTCGGTGATGCTGGACCAATGGAGGCGCGGTCGCCCCCCGCGGAAGCGAAGGCCGGGGGGAATAGTGTCGCTGTGCGTTTTCTGGCTGATTATGGTGCTCGGCCTGATTGCGCTGATCTTCTTTCGGGACACGTTCAAGGAGTACGCACACGGTGCAGCCGCAGTACTACTGCTCTCGGCCTTCATCGCCACCACGTTCTGCACCGCATACGTCGTCGGGCGAGAGGACCCGTCGAAGTCACCGCATCAGCGCGGTTACAAGCGCATCTACTGGGGGATTGCCTGGCTGATGCTGGCTACGTTGATTGCAGTTCTCTGGGTTCATTACTCAAGAGGGTTGGGCGGCCATTGGGGCCTTCTGGCCGAGGTGGCGCTGATCCTCGAGTTCGCCGCGTACTGGGTGGTTCAAACGATCGACCTGTGGACAACACCTGACCGGATTATGCGCTTTACCAAACGTCCTCCGCCGTGTCTGTAGTGCTGGCCGTCGCGGACGGGCACGAAATCGCGGCGCGCAATTCCGTAATCACATGCGCGACATGCTCTTCGCATTCAAAGGCACACCTAGCACCAGCCCCTTCTGCACTTGGGTGAACGATCCCAAAGAGCCCGAAGAACTACCGCCGGACTGGATTCCCGACGAGCCGGCCGTGGAACCCGTCCCGGACGATCCCACCCTTCTGACGCGCGGAGCGAGTGCGTCTCGAATCAGCCCCCCGCGGGTGGTTGAGCAATGACCGTGGGCTTGAAACCGTATCGCGGCGCGACGAAGTGGGCCGCTGCACTACGCCCCGTCCCGCCAACAGGCATCATCGGCACCCCGCCAACCGCGTTCGTGGCAGGTTCCATAGCCGACGCAGCAGTGAGGCCGTTGAGAGCCAAGGTGACCGGTGGCGCCGCCGGGGCCGCGCTGGTCCATGCCGCCGGCACCGACAACCCACCGATCGATGCGGCCTTGCCGACGGCTCCGCCGATCGAGCCGATCGAACCCAGGCCCGGCCCTGCAATGGCCGCGGGCAGAGCCGCTTCCGCGGCTTTGGCGGCACCCTCGGCCGCGGACTTCGCGGCGGGGATCATGCCCTGGGCAATACCTTGGATGTCTTTGAACGAGGTGGTGAATAGCCGGGTCGGCGAAATCAACCGGATGAACGCGTCAAAGGGCGTACTGGCGTCCAGGGTTTGCGACCCGGTCAGACCCTCCAACAAATCACCCAACGGACCGCTGACGACGAGCCCGTCGCCCTCGGGGTTGAGGGCGATTCCGCCGAGGGAAAACGCGGGATTGGGATTGTTCGCCGACCCGGCCAGCGACGACAACGCCTGGGGCACCGTGTCTAGCCCCTGCATGCTGTTACCTCCACCGCTGCCGGCCGCTTGGGCCACCGCCGCGGCCTGATTGGCGGCCCCGGCCGGGTTGGTGCTGGGCGCTGCGGGCTCGAACGGTGCCAACGTCGACGCCGCGGCCGACGTGCCGGCGTATCCATACATCGCGGCGGCGTCTTGAGCCCACATCTCGCCGTATTGCGCCTCGGTCGCCGCGAGCGCCGCGGTGTTCTGCCCGAGGAGGTTCGTCGCCAGCAACTCCATCAGCAGCGCCCGGTTGGTGGCAATCACCAGCGGGGGCACCGTTTCGGCGAACGCCGCCTCGTAGGCTCCCGCTGCCGCCACCGCTTGGGCGGCGGCATGTTCCGCCCGCCCCGCGGTGCCCCGTAGCCACGCCACTTGCGGCAGGGCCGCCGTAAGCATGGACGACGCAGCCGGCCCCTGCCATGGCCCGTCGGTAAGGCCCGCAATCGCCGAGCCGTATGAGGATGCTGCGGAATGCAACTCGGCGGCCAGCCCGTCCCAGGCCGCCGCGGCGGCCAGCAGCGGTCCCGAGCCGGGGCCGGAATACATCAGCGCGGAGTTGACCTCCGGCGGCAACTGCGCGAAATCCAGCATGTGTGCTCGCCTAACCGACCGCGGCCGTGTTGGCCATCTCCGTGGCGGCGTACGAGCCGGCACTGATGCCGAGCGTCGTCGCCAGCTGATCACGAACCGCGGCGGCCTCGGCGCTGATCTCCTGGAAGAGCTTTGCGTGCCAGGAGAACTGCGCGGCGGTCAGCATCGACACCGCATCAGCGGCGGCGGGAACGATCCCGGTCGTCGGGCCTGCCACGGCCGAGTTGCCCTCCCGCACGGCCTCATTGATGCTGTGCAGTTCGCCGGCCGCCGCATCCAGGATTTCCGGTTGCGCCATCAGATAAGACATTTCCCCTCCTCTAATTCCCTTCGAATCAACAGCTTTCAGCCCGCACGCATGCATCGAGCCGGGCGCCTGGCCACGTTAGGTCAGTCGCGTCCAGAGAAGACAGTCTCAGGCTCGCCAATTCATTACCGAGTCGATAACTGTTCACTTTGCTGGACAGAAATGCTGGAACATTTGGGTTGGATATGAAAGATATTGCAAACCAATATGTTTGGAGTCATATATGTACTTATATGTGGCCGCCACGCCAGCCCGAGAGATTTGCCATCCACGGCGAGAGCAACTGAAACGCTTGCACAACAATCGTTTTCGAACCCGTACGCCAGCCGAACAGGACGGCGGGGGCCGGCCCGTAGCATCTGCGGCGCCCCAGCGGCTAGGGTGCCAGGCATGCCGGTCGCAAATAAAGCCCCGAGGTTTGCCCGCACGCTGATCGCCTTGGCCGTCGCCGGATTGGCGGCCGCCATGGTGTCGGCCTGCGATTCCCCGCCTTCCGCGCCCGCGCCGGGGGTCAATCCCCGTCAGGTCACGGTCTTCGGATCGGGGCAAGTCCAGGGCGTCCCGGACACCCTGACCGCCGACGTCGGAATCGAGTTCACGGCACCCGACGTGACCGCAGCGATGAACCAGACCAACGACCGACAGCAAGCGGTCATCAACGCGCTGGTCGGCGCGGGCGTCGACCACAAAGACATCAGCACGACCGAGGTCACGCTGCAGCCGCAGTTCAGCAATCCCGGACCCAACGGCACCGAGACCATCACGGGGTACCGCGCGACCAACGCCATCACGGTCAAGATCCACCCCCCCGACGCCGCGTCGCGGATGCTGGCCCTGATCGTCGGCACCGGCGGCGACGCCACCCGGATCAAGTCGGTCAGCTACTCCATCGCCGATGACTCGCAGCTGGTCAAGGATGCCCGCGCGCGGGCGTTCAACGACGCGAAAAACCGCGCCGAGCAGTACGCCCAGCTGTCCGGACTTCGGCTGGGCAGGGTGCTGTCCATTTCGGAGGCGACGGAACCAACACCCGGGGGACCACCCGCGCCCCCGAAGGCCATGCCGAGCATGGTCCCGCTGGAACCCGGGCAGCAGACGGTGAGCTTTTCGGTGACCGCGGTGTGGGAGTTGGACTAGCGCGATGGCGGCGACCCGCCGCGCCCGGCTTCGCCGCGCTTGCGATCGCCGACTAGCGCGATGGCGGCGACCCGCCGCGCCCGGCTTCGCCGCGCTTGCGATCGCCGACTAGCGACTACTGCTGGTACACCCTCGGGTCCAACGTGCCGATGTACGACAGGTCGCGGTAGCGCTCGTCGTAGTCCAGGCCGTAGCCCACGACGAAGTCGTTCGGGATGTCGAAGCCGACGTAGGCGATGTCGACGTTGGCCCCCTTGGCATCGGGTTTGCGCAGCAACGTGCAGACGCGCAAGGAACGCGGATGGCGGCTGGTGAGGTTGCGCAGCAGCCACGACAGCGTCAGGCCCGAGTCGACGACGTCCTCGACGATCAGCACGTCGCGGCCCTGGATGTCGCGGTCCAAGTCCTTGAGGATTCGCACCACACCCGAAGACGACGTCGAGGTCCCGTAGGAGCTGACGGCCATGAACTCGAACTGGGTGGGCACCGGAATCGCCCGGGCCAGGTCGGTGACAAAGATCACGGCGCCTTTGAGCACGGTGATCAGCAGCAGATCCTGGCCGGTCTCGGTCATGGCGTCGCGGTACTGCCCGCCGATCTCCTCACCGAGTTCGGCGATCCGCGCCTGGATCTGCTCGGCAGTAAGCAGCACTGACTTGATGTCCCCCGGGTACAGCTCCACAGGCTGGGCGGGGGTGATCGCCGAGGAGATCTGGGCCACGCCCACAGAGTGCCACGCCAACGGCCGAATAACCAACGGCGACCCCGGTATTGCACCTATCGAACCGGTTCGCGCCACAGAGTGAGCAGGCCGTCGCGCCGCCCGGCGATCAGCCGCTCGTCCCGCAGTGCGGACCCGACCGCCACCCCGCCCTGCCCGCGCCAGGCGGTGACAAGGGCGTCGACGGAGCGGATCTGCTTGTCGGTCAGGCCCGTTGCGCCGCCCGCCAGGAGCCAGCCGCGGATCACCCGGCGCCGAACCGGGACGGGCAGCACGGCCAGCGCCTGCGTCTGCAGTCCCGCGCCCGCCTGCGCCTCGGGCAGCGCCTGGGCCGCGAGCGAGTCGATGAGCTCGGTGTCCTCCCGCAACGCCGTGGCCGTGCGGGCCAGCGCCTCGGCCACCCCACCGCCCAGCACATCCTCGAGCAGCGGCAGCACCTCCAGGCGCAGCCGGGTCCGGGTGAAGCGGTGGTCGACGTTGTGCGGGTCCTGCCACGCGGTCAGCCCCAGCTCGCGGCACGCGGCGTGGGTCACAGCGCGCCGCACACCCAGCAATGGCCGGCCCCAGGGCGCGTCGTACGGGCGCATCCCGGCGATCGACCGCACGCCCGACCCGCGGCCCAGCCCCAGCAGCACCGTCTCCGCCTGATCGTCGAGCGTGTGGCCCAACAGCACCGGTCCGCCGTGGTACGCGCTCAACGCCGCATACCGGGCGGCACGGGCGGCGGCCTCTGGACCGCCTTCATTTCCGACGTGCACGCGAACGACCTGTGCCGCAACGCATCCCAAGGTGACGGCTTGCGCCCGGGCGGTCTCGGCGACCGCGGCGGAGTCGGGTTGCAGGCCGTGATCGACGATCACGGCGGTGGTGGGCAGCAGCTGGGCCGCCACCGCCGTGAGCGCGAGGGAATCCGGGCCGCCGGACAGCGCCACGCACCATTGTTCGGCCGTGGCGACATGGGCCTGGATGAACGCCTCGACGGCAGCGCGCAGCTGCCCTACAGCACCCTGTCGATCCATCGCTGGGGTTCCTCGATTTCGGCGGGCAGGGGCAGCGTATCGGGACCCGTCCAGATCGCGTTGAACCGTTCCATGCCGACCTTCCCCACCACGTGGTCGACGAACGCCTTGCCGCGCGTGTACTGGTTGAGCTTCTCGTCGAGCCCCAACAACGCGCGCAGCAGGCGCTGCAGCGGCGGTTGCTTGCGATTGCGGCGCTCGTCGAATCGACGGCGGATGGTGGTCACCGACGGCACCACCATCGGCCCCACGGCGTCCATCACGTGGTCGGCGTGGCCCTCCAGCAGCGTGCCGAGCACCAGCAGCTGATCGAGGGCCTGCCGCTGCGGCTCGGATTGCACCGCACGCACCAGACCCACGATTCCCGACGAGCTGCCGTCGGCCGTCCCGTTGCCGCGGGTGCGGACGTACTCAGCCAGCCGGCTCGCCACCTGCGCGATGTCTTCACCGGCGTCCCGCGTCAACAGCGCCAAGGCGCGGGACATGTGCTCGGACAGCCACGGGTTGGCGGTGAACTGCACCCGGTGGGTCACCTCGTGCAGGCAGACCCACAACCGGAAGTCGGAGGGATTGACCCGTAGCTGCCGCTCGACGGCGATGACGTTCGGATACACCAGCAGCAGGCAGCCCTCTTTCGCGGCGGCGAACGGGTCGTACTGACCGAGGATTCCGGACGACACGAACGCCAGCACGGCGCCCGTCTGCGCGCCGGTGACGCGGCCCGTCAGGAACCCACGCGGCTTCTCGGCCCCGTTCATCATCACCCGCATCGACTCGGCCGCCGCGCCGATCCATTCGGGGCGGTCGACGATGCGGGCCGCGGGCACGACACCGTTGGTGACCAGGCCCGTGACCTCGCGCACCGGCGGTTCGGCCTTGGCGGCCGAACTGGTGAGCTCGTCGATCACCTGACGCCGGGTGTATTCACTGGACGGCGGACCGGGCCGGGCCAGCCGCTGACCGACGGTGGCGGCGAAGCGCCAGTCGACAGCGGTACCGAGGGTCAGCTCCGAGGGCGCGCTCATGAACAACCACACGACCAGAGCCGGCTGGCCAGGGCGTCCATCACGTTGCGGCCGTTCGGACCGGCGGCGTTGGAGATGAAGGCGAACGTGAGCACCCGCCCGCTGCGGTCGGTGAGCACCCCGGCCAGGGCATTGATGGCGGTCAACGAGCCGGTCTTGGCGCGCAACCAGCCGGCCGGCCCCTGATTGGAGGCCGCGTCGGTGAAGCGGTCGGCCAGCGTCCCGCTACCGGCGGCGATCGGGAGCAGATCCAACAGCGCCCGCAGCGTCGGCTGGTCGGGTCCGGCGGCGGCCTGCAGCACACCGTCGAGGGTCTTGGCGGTGAGCCGGTCGTCGACGGAAAGGCCGCTGGAATCCATCAGCGTGACGCCCCCGGTGTCGACGTGGGCGGTGCTCAACCGGTTCGTCACCGCGTCGGCCGCTCCGGCGAAGCTGCGCGGGCGGTTGATCGCGGCCGCCACCTCGCGGGCGATGCACTCGGCCATCACGTTGTCCGAGTGGTCCATCATCTCGGACAGCCGCTGCACCAGCGGCGCCGACTGCACGACGGCGAGCTGCCGCGCCCCCGAGGGTGCCGTCGCGATCGTCACGGCGCCGGGATCGAGGCCCAGCGCCTTGGCCAGCTCTCGCCCGGCGTCGAGCGCCGGGGTTCGCGACCGCCGGGAGTTGACCGTGCTCGGCTGGATGCGCCCGGCGTCGATCATCACCGACTCGATCGGCGCGATGTCGCCGTTGTCGACGTCGGCCCCATCCCAGCCCTGCGCCATCGTCGGCCCGGCGAACGCCGAGGTGTCCACCTGCACCGCCGTCGGCGTCACGCCGCTGCGGCGGATCTGCTCGACCAGGTCGCCGAGCCGAGCGGATCCCCGATACCAGGTGTCCACGCCGGGCGGCGCCGCCGACAACACCGGGTCGCCGGCACCGACCAGCACGACGGGGCCCTGGGCGTTCTGGCTGCCGGCCACCACCCGCGTGCTGATCCGCGCCTGGTGGTCCAGGGTCAGCAGGGCCGCGGCCGCGGTCAGCACCTTGTTGGTCGAGGCCGGCACCAGCGGCATGTCGTCGGCCACCTGCCAGAGCTCTTTCCCGGTCAGGGCGTCGGTGACCCGGGCGCCCAACCTGCCCAGGTTCGGATCGGCCGCGATGGGCGCCAGCGCGGCGGCCACCCCGGCCGGGCTCGGCGTCTCGGCGGTGTCACTGACCGGGATCATCCCCGGCTTGACCGTCGGCGCATGCGGGGGCGGTATCGGGGCGTGCGAGCTGTTGCCGCCGTGCCCCGCCGAGGTGAAAAACGTTGCCGCCGCCACCACGGCGGCGACAAACGCCAGCACGGCCAACCCGACGAACACGTGGGTGGATTTCTGCCAGCGAGTGGGACCCATCGCTCTCCTGACTCTCTTCAGCCCATTCTGCCGAATCCGCCGCAAATGCCTCGACTAGGGTGATCCCCGACGCAGACGGACCACCGCGATACGCCCAGATCTAAGGAGCACACAGTGCAATTCGACGTGACCATCGAAATTCCGAAGGGCCAGCGCAACAAGTACGAGGTCGACCACGAGACCGGCCGGGTGCGTCTGGACCGCTACCTCTACACCTCGCTGGCCTACCCCACCGACTACGGCTTCATCGAGGACACACTGGGTGAGGACGGCGACCCACTGGACGCCATGGTGCTGCTGCCGCAGTCTGTGTTCCCGGGCGTGATCGTCGAGGCGCGCCCCGTGGGCATGTTCCGGATGGTCGACGAGGCCGGGGGCGACGACAAGGTGCTGTGCGTGCCGGCCGGCGACCATCGGTGGGACCACATCCAGGACATCGGCGACGTGCCCGAATTCGAACTGGACGTGATCAAGCACTTCTTCGAGCAGTACAAGGCGCTGGAGCCGGGCAAGTTCGTCAAGACCGCCGACTGGGTCGGCCGCGCGGAGGCCGAAGCTGAGGTACAGCGTTCGGTCGAGCGGTTCAAGTCGAACGGGCACTGACGACCGCTTACCTGCGGTAACGCTCGTGGCATAACCGCACGCCGATTTCCGGTGGCATCCTGGCGATGTGACCCCGGTGCTGCATTTCGCCACCAATTTCTGGTGGCTGGTTTTCCCGCTGGGCGGTGCGATCGGCGGCGGCCTTCGGGCCATAGCCGCCGCGAACGAGCGTCGGGCCGAGCGTCGGCTGGAACGATATCGGCTGAAGCAGCAGGCCAAGATCGCGGTGGCCGAGGCATCGGGCCGGGCACGGACCAACGAGGAAAGTGATCGGCGAGAGATCGCCAAACTCGTTGCGGCGCATGACCGTACCGACATCCGGTGGTTCGACTACGAAGTCGATATCGCGCGATTGCTGGATTTCCCGATGATGACCGATATGCGGGCCCCGCTGACCATCGCGTTCCATCGGGCGAAGCGGCACGCGGATTTGCTGCGGCCCGAACCGCCCGAGAGCCTGGTCGGCAACCGGGACGCGTTGGTGGAATACCGCGACGCCGTCCACGAGTACATCAGTGCGTTCGAGATCGCCGAGGCCGAGGCGATCCGCCGGCGTCGCAGCGACTTCTCTGCGGACGAGCAGCAACGGATGGCGCGGGCCCAGAGCTTGCTGCACCTGGCGCAGGACGAGGCGGCCACCCGCGACGAACGACAGAATGCCTACGCGCGGGCGAGCAAGGAACTCGACGGCCTGATCGTGCTGCCGGCCCCCGCAAGAGCCGGCATCGAAAGGCGCATCGCGGGCCAGATCGGGGCCTAAGCGGCCGACGCGGCCTTTGCGTTGCGCCGATTGCGCAGCACGCTCCAGCTCAGCGCCGCGCCGATGAACACCACTCCCACCGACGCGGTGATCGCCTCGGGAACCTGGTATCGCGGGTTGACGGAGAGCAGCATTATCACGGCAAGCACCCCGATCGCCCAGTGTGCGCCGTGCTCCAGGTACACGTAGCGGTCCAGCGCATCCTGCTTCACCAGGAAGATGGTGATGGACCGGACGAACATCGACCCCACCAGTCCGAGGCCCAGCGCGATGACGATCGGGTCCGACGTGATCGCGAATGCGCCGGTGACCCCGTCGAACGAGAAGGCGGCGTCGAGGACCTCGAGATACAAGAACAACGTCAAGCCGGCCTTGCCGACCGCCGTGCCGGCCGACGCCGCCTCGAGGTCCGGCGGGCGAAACGCCCGGCTGAGACCGTTGACGACCAGATAGGTCACCAGGCCCAGCAGTCCCGCGGTGAGCACCGTCTGGCCCTCGTCGGTGGAGTGCGTCAATCGCGTCCCGACGAGCACCAGCGTCACGACGGCCACCGCCACCGATACCTGCCCCAGCCGCCCGATGCGGGCGAACGGAGCCTCAATCCACTTGAGCCATTTGATGTCTCGGTCGTAGACGATGAAGTCCAAAAACAGCATCAGCAGGAACGTCCCGCCGAACGCCGCGATCTGTGGGTGCGCGGCGACGATCAGCTTTTCGTAGCTGGGCGAGCCATCGGGGAACTCCAGCGCGCCGTGCGGCGGCGGGTGCAGCGCCAACTCCATCGCCCGGACCGGATCGAGGTGCGCGGTGGCCCAGACGATCAGCAAGGGGAAGATCAGCCGCATCCCGAACACGGCGATGAGAATCCCGACGGTCAGGAACATCTGCCGCCAGAACGGGCTCATCTGCTTCAGAATCGCGGCGTTGATGATGGCGTTGTCGAACGACAGCGACACCTCGAGGGTGGCCAGCACCAGCAGGAGAAAGAGGTCCTTCAGGCCGCCGTGGGCATACCCGACCGCGAGGGCCGCGATGCTGACCAACAGCGAGATCCCGAAGATGCGCAAGGCGGCCAAGGTGTCCTTTCCGACAGCCGCCCACGATAGCGAACCCCGGTCGCCGCCACCGACCAGCATCCACGGCCACTTACTATTTTCGAATTGTGGCCATGCCCGAAGTCGGCGGTACCCAAGCCTCCACTGGCGCCGGTCCGATCACGCGCGGCAGCGTGGCCCGGGTCGGCGCCGCGACGGCGCTGACCGCCCTGTGCGGTTACGCCGTGATTTACCTGGCCGCCCGTGACCTGGCGCCGGGCGGCTTTTCGGTATTCGGGGTGTTCTGGGGGGCATTCGGCCTGGTCACCGGCGCCGCGAACGGGTTGCTTCAAGAGACCACCCGGGAGGTCCGCTCCAGCCGCCACCTCCCGGCGGCCTTGCCGGGCGGAGACGAACCCCGGACCCATCCGCTGCGGGCCGCCGCGCTGGTCGGCCTGGGCGCGGCCGTGGTGATCGCCGGTAGCTCGCCGCTCTGGAGCGGGCGGGTATTCGTCGAGCAGCGCTGGCTGTCGGTGGCGCTGCTCAGCGTCGGGCTGGCCGGGTTCTGCGTGCACGCCACCCTGCTGGGCATGCTGGCCGGCACCGATCGGTGGACCGGGTACGGGGCGCTGATGGTGACCGACGCCGTCATCCGGGTGACCGTCGCCGCGGCCACCGTCGTGCTCGGCTGGCGCCTGGTCGGCTTCCTGTGGGCCACCGTCGCGGGCGCGGTCGCCTGGCTGATCATGCTGGTGGCGTCGCCGTCCGCGCGGGCAGCCGCCCGAATGCTGACGCCCGGTGGCGCCCAGACCTTCCTGCGCGGGACCGCCCATTCGATCACCGCCGCGGGCGCGAGCGCGATTCTGGTCATGGGTTTTCCGGTGTTGCTCAAGCTGACCAGCAACGAGCTGGGAGCCGAAGGCGGGGTCATCATCCTCGCCGTGACGTTGACGCGGGCGCCGCTGCTGGTGCCGCTGACCGCCATGCAGGGCAATTTGATCGCCCATTTCGTCGACGCGCGCAGCAATCGGGTTCGTGCCCTGATCGCGCCGGCAGGGATCATCGGCGGCATCGGTGCGGTCGGCGTGGTGGCCGCCGGGATCGTGGGCCCGTGGCTGCTGCGGGTCGGCTTCGGGCCGCAGTACCAGGCCAGCGGCGCGCTGCTGGCCTGGCTGACCGCGGCCGCGGTGGCGATCGCCATGCTGACGCTCACCGGCGCCGGCGCGGTAGCGGCGGCGCTGCACCGGGCGTACTCGCTGGGCTGGGTCGGCGCGACGGTGGCGTCGGGGTTGCTGCTACTGCTGCCGCTGCCGCTGCAGACGCGGACCGTCGTCGGCCTGTTGTGCGGTCCGTTGGTGGGAATCGGTGTTCATCTGGTGGCGCTCTCGCGCGCCGAGCGCTTGACCGGCTGATCCTGGCTAACCTTGTGGGCTAGATGGTTACTGACTCCAAATACTCGGGCGCCTGGATCGTCATCCCCGCCTTCAACGAAGCCACCGTCATCGGCGAGGTGGTCGCCGATGTGCGCTCGATCTTCGACAATGTCGTCTGCGTGGACGACGGCAGCACCGACGGCACCGGCGAGGCGGCCAGGCGGGCCGGTGCTCATCTGGTGCGGCATCCGATCAACCTGGGCCAGGGCGCGGCCATCCAGACCGGCGTCGAATACGCCCGCAAACAGCCTGGGGCGCAGGTGTTCGCCACGTTCGACGGCGACGGGCAGCATCGGGTCAAGGATCTGGCCGCGATGGTGGACCGGCTTTGCGCGGAGGACGTCGACGTGGTCATCGGGACGCGGTTCGGCGCGCCCGGTGGCACCCGGCCGCCGTTCGTGAAGCGGCTGGTTCTGCAGACCGCCGCGCGCCTGAGCCGTCGTGGTCGCCGACTTGGCTTGACCGACACCAACAATGGGTTGCGGGTCTTCAACAAGAAGGTTGCCGACGGACTGGATATCACCATGAGCGGCATGAGCCACGCCAACGAGTTCATCATGCTGATCGCCGAAAACCATTGGCGCGTTGTCGAACAACCGGTCGAGGTGCTCTACACCGATTACTCCAAGTCGAAGGGACAGCCGCTTCTCAACGGCGTCAACATCATCTTCGACGGGTTCCTGCGAGGGAGGATTCCAAGATGAACTGGATCCAGGTGCTGCTGATCGGGTCGATCATCGCGCTGCTGGTCTATCTGCTGCGGTCGCGGCGGAACGCGCGGTCCCGGGCCTGGGTCAAGGTGGGCTACATCGTCTTCGTGCTGGCCGGTGTCTATGCCGTGCTGCGGCCCGACGACACCACGGTCGTGGCGCAGTGGTTCGGGGTGCGCCGCGGCACCGACCTGATGCTGTACGCGCTCGTGATGGCCTTCTGCTTCACCACGCTCAGCACGTATATGCGGTTCAAGGACCTGGAACTGCGATATGCCCGGCTCGCCCGCGCCCTGGCGCTCGAGGGCGCGCAGGCGCCCGAACACAGCTAGACCGTCTGGCCGCTGCGGAAGTACTCGACCGTGCGGCGCACGCCGTCGTCGAGCCGGACCTGCGGACGCCACCCCAAAACCCGTTCGGCCAAACCGATGTCGAGGCACGACCGCCTCAGGTCGCCCAGGCGGTCCGGATGAAACTCCGGGTCGTCGGGCCCCCCGACCGCCGCGGCCACGGCCGAATGCAGTTGCCGGTCCGAGGTTTCCATTCCGGTGCCGATGTTGAACCGCTGGCCGCCGCCGGCCTCCCCCGCGGCCTTGACGAAGGCGTCCACCACGTCGTCGACGAACACGTAGTCGCGGGTCTTGCTGCCGTCGCCGAACACCTTGGTGGGCTTACCCGACAGCAGCGCCTGGGCGAAGATCGCCACGACGCCGGCTTCGCCGTGCGGGTCCTGCCGCGGTCCGTAGACGTTGGCCGGAGCGATGTGCGAGCAGTCCAGGCCGTAGAGGTGGCGGAAGGTGTTCAGGTAGATCTCGCCCGCCACCTTTCCCGCGGCATACGGCGAGGCCGGGTCGGTCGGCACCGTCTCGGGCGTCGGGTACACCGGCGGGGTGCCGTAGATGGATCCGCCCGACGAGGTGTGCACGATCTTGCGCACCCCCGTCCGCCGCGCCGCCTCCGCCACGCGCACCGTACCGATCACGTTGACCGAGGCGTCGAATTGCGGGTCGGCCACCGAGTGCCGCACGTCGATTTGAGCCGCCAGGTGGAACACCACCTCGGGCCGGTGCTCGTCGAGGATGGCCTGCAGATCGGCGGTGACGATGTCCGCCTCGACAAAGACGTGCGCGGGGTTGTCGGCCAGGTGCTCGAGGTTGGTCGCGCGACCGGTGGCGAAGTTGTCCAGCCCCACCACGGTGTGGCCGTCGGCCAGCAGACGGTCGACTAGCGTCGACCCGATGAATCCGGCTGCCCCGGTAACCAGTGCGCGCACCGGCCCACCATACATACTGGCCCTGGCCGCGGCGCTGATCGCCATTCAGCTGGGCATACGCGCGGTGCTGGCGTTCGGCGGCTATTTCTACTGGGACGACCTGATCCTCATCGGGAAGGCCGGCACCCACAACCTGCTCTCGCCGGCGTACCTGTTCGACGACCACGACGGCCACGTCATGCCGGGCGCTTTCCTGCTCGGCGGCGCCATCGTCCGGCTGGCTCCGCTGAACTGGACCGGGCCGGCGATCAGCCTGCTGGTGCTGCAGCTGCTGGCCTCGCTGGCGCTGCTGCGCGCCCTGTACGTCATCCTCGGCCGGCGGCCGGTGCTGCTGGTCCCGCTGACCTTCGCGCTGTTCACCCCGTTGGCGGTACCGGGGTTCGCGTGGTGGGCGGCGGCGCTGAACTCACTGCCGATGCTGGCGGCGCTGGCATGGGTGTGCGCCGACGCCATCCTGCTGGTGCGGACGGGAAACCAGCGCTATGCGATAACCGGGACGCTGGCCTACTTCGGTGGGCTGCTGTTCTTCGAGAAGGCGGCGGTCATCCCGTTCGTCGCGTTCGCGGTGGTAGCGCTGCTGCGTCACGTCGACGGCGACCGGGCGGCGCTGCTGACGGTGTGGCGCGCCGGGCGGCGGCTATGGGTAGCGACGCTGGCGCTCACCGCGGGCTGGATCGCGCTCTACCTGGCCGTCGTCAACCAAGGCCGGTGGAGCTCGGACCTGGCGATGACGGCGGACCTGCTGGCGCGATCGATCACGCACGGCATCGTCCCCGGGCTTGCCGGGGGCCCGTGGCACTGGGACCGGTGGGCGCCGGCCTCACCGTGGGCCACGCCCCCGCCGCTCGTGATGGCGCTCGGCTGGCTGGTGCTGGGCGGCACCGTGGCGGTCTCGCTTGTGCGCAAGCAGCGCATCGTACCGGTGTGGCTGACCGCGGCCGGCTACGCCGTCGCCTGCCAGGTGCCGATCTATCTGATGCGCTCGTCGAAGCTGACCGCGCTGGAACTCGCCCAAACCTTGCGCTATTTCCCGGATCTCGTCTTCGTGTTGGCGCTGCTGGCCGCCGTCGCGTTCTGCGCGCCGAACCGGCCCGCCGCGCCGCGCTGGCTGGACGCCTCACCCAGACGCACCGCGGCGACGCTGGGTGTGACGGCGTTGTTCGTGGCCAGCAGCCTGTATTCGACGGCGACCTTCTTGATCAGCTGGCGGGACAACCCGGCCCAGCGCTATCTACAGAACGCCCGGGCCGATCTGGCCGCGGCGCACGCGGCCTCCACGGCGCCGCTGCTGGACCAAGAGGTCGATCCGCTGGTGCTGCAACGGGTGGCGGCGCCGGAGAACCTGGCCAGCCACCTGTTCGCCCTGCTGCACGACCGGCCCGAATTCGCCTCCGCCACAACTCAATTGCGCATGCTTGACAGCTCGGGCCGACTGGTCAAGGCGCGGGTGACCTGGGTGCGGACCATCGTGCCCGGCCCCATGCCGCAGTGCGGCTACTTCGCGCAGCCGGACAAGCCGGCGCGCCTGGTCCTGGACGGCCCGCTGCTGCCCGCCGACTGGAGCGTCGAGCTCAATTACCTGGCCAACAGCGAGGGAACGATGACGCTGGCGCTGACGCAGGGACCCGACGTCAAGGTCCCCGTGCATCCCGGGCTCAACCGGGTCTTCGCCCGGCTGCCCGGCGCCGGGGACGCGATCACCGTGCGCGCCAACACCACCGCGCTGGCGTTATGCGTCGCGTCGGGTCCGGTGGGGTTCCTGGCGCCGGCCTAGCCGCACACTCGCCGAGCCATCGGCACCGACGGTCACGCCGGCGTGACGCTGGACGCCGAACGTCGCCCTGGCGTGATGCTGGGTGGAGAAGAATTGTGGAGCCGCCTGGGGGAATCGAACCCCCGACCTATTCATTACGAGTGAATCGCTCTACCGACTGAGCTAAGGCGGCACACCCTCACGCCGGGCGGCACGAGTCTACGGCAGGCGGGCGGGCGCGACGAAATTAATCGCGCAGTTCCTGGCCAAAGGTGGCCACCATGGCGTCGACGGCGAACTTGGGCTTGACGTTGATCGCCAACGCCTCGCGGCACTCCAGCACCGCCTCGATGCAGCGCAGCAACCGCTGCGGCGGGGCGTGGGCGGCCAGCGCCGCCACCCGATCGGCCATATCCGGATGATTGGGCCGCACCGAGCCCGCGCCCGACGAAACCATGAGCGCGTCCCGGAAATAGTTCGCCAAGTCGATCAGCGCCCGATCCAGCGCGTCGCGTGAGGCCCGGGTTTGACGCGACTTCTGGCGCCGTTCCAGGTCTTTCATCGCGCCCGTGGCGCCCCGCATCGCCCCGGCGGTGCCCTTACCCGTGCCGCCGGCGCCCAGCGCCGTACGCAACTCCTCGGTCTCGGCCTCGGCGCGGTCCGCCGTGAGCACCAAGGCCTCGGCTTCGGCCGCGGCCACCAGCTCCTCGGCGGCGGCGTACGCCCGCGACGGCGTCGCGGCGTCGCGCACCAGCGCCAGCGCCCGCTCGCGGCGTTCCCGGGCCTCGGAATCGGTGGCCAGCCGGCGCGCCCGGCCCACGTGGCCGCCGCTGACCGACGCCGCCCAGTTCGCGGTGTCCGGAGTCAAGCCGTCGCTCTCGATCAGGACGCGCGCGATCGCCTCGGTCGGCGGGGTGACCAGCGCGACGTGCCGGCAGCGGGAACGCAACGTGATGGCGATGTCCTCGGGATCCACCGACGGCGCGCACAGCAGGAACACGGTCGACGGCGGCGGCTCCTCGACGACCTTGAGCAGCGCGTTGGCGGCGCCCTCGGTGAGCCGGTCGGCGTCCTCGATCACCACGATCTGCCGGTGCCCGGTGGCCGGACGCCGGGACGCGATCTGCACGATGGCACGCATCTCGTCCACCCCGATGGACAGCCCTTCGGGGATCACCCGGCGCACATCGGAGTGGGTGCCGGCCATGGTCGTCGTGCACGCCCGGCATTGCCCGCACCCCGGTTCCCCATCGGAGGTGCACTGCAGCGCGGCGGCGAAGCACAGCGCCGCGACCGAGCGCCCCGACCCGGGGGGACCCGTGATCAGCCATGCATGTGTCATAGTCCCGGCGCCCGCTTCGCTGTGAACCAGATCACCGCGCGCCGCCCTCGCGGCGGCGAGCAGTTCGGCCGTCACCACGTCCTGGCCTACCAGCCGCGTAAACACCCCGGACATCACGGGTAACAGTAGCCACCACCGCCGACATATACCGATCGGCCACCGTATTGGGACAATCCCGTTACATTTCGGCTCTTTTCGGCCCGAATGGGGGCCCGCCGAGATCGTTGTAAGTTTCCGACAAGTCCCTGCTGACCGATACGGTGGGATCGTGGCAACAGCGGGAGCACTGCCCGGGCGGATCAGCGCATTCGTCCGGTGGGTGGTGCGTACCCCGTGGCCGTTGTTCTCGCTGAGCATGCTCCAGGCCGACATCATCGGCGCCCTGTTCGTGCTGGGCTTCCTGCGTTACGCCCTGCCCCCCGAGGATCGCATCCAGTTGCAGGATCTGCCGGTCCTGAATCTGGCGGTCTTCGCGACCGCGCTGGTGGTGCTGTTCCTGGCCGGCTGGATGGTCAACCTGAAGCTGCTGATGCCGGTCTTCCGCTGGCAGCGCCGCGACAACCTGCTCGCCGAGGCCGACCCGGCCGCCACCGAGCTGGCGCGCAGCCGCGCCCTGCGAATGCCCTTCTATCGCACGCTGATCAGCATGGCGGCCTGGTGCATCGGCGGCGTGGTGTTCATCATCGCCAGCTGGTCGGTGGCCCGATTCGCCGCTCCCGTCGTCGCCGTCGCCACCGGGCTCGGCGCCGCGGCGACCGCGATCATCGGCTACCTGCAGTCCGAGCGGGTGCTGCGGCCGGTGGCCGTGGCGGCCCTGCGCAGCGGCGTGCCCGAGAACGTGCAGGCGCCCGGCGTCATCCTGCGGCAGATCCTGACGTGGATGCTGTCCACCGCCGTCCCGGTGCTGGCCATTGTGCTGGCGGTGATGGCGGACAAGGCATCCCTGCTGCACGCCACGCCGGAGAAGCTGTTCACCCCCATCCTGTTGCTGGCGCTGGCAGCGTTGGGCATCGGCTTCGTCAGCACCCTGCTGGTGGCCATGTCGATCGCCGACCCGCTGCGCCAGCTGCGCTGGGCGCTGTCCGAGGTGCAGCGCGGAAACTACAACGCGCACATGCAGATCTACGACGCCAGCGAGCTGGGCCTGCTGCAGGCCGGCTTCAACGACATGGTGCGTGACCTGTCCGAGCGGCAGCGGCTGCGCGACCTGTTCGGCCGCTATGTCGGTGAAGACGTCGCGCGCCGCGCCCTGGAACGCGGCACCGAGCTGGGCGGTCAGGAGCGCCACGTTGCGGTGCTGTTCGTCGACCTAGTCGGCTCCACCAAGCTGGCCGCGACCCGCCCGCCCGCCGAGGTGGTCCACCTGCTCAACGAGTTCTTCCGCGTGGTGGTCGAAACCGTGGGCCGGCACGGCGGTTTCGTCAACAAGTTCCAGGGCGACGCCGCCCTGGCCATCTTCGGTGCGCCGATCGAACACCCCGACGCTTCCGGCGGGGCGCTCGCCGCGGCGCGCGAGCTGCACGACGAGCTGCTCCCGGTCATCGGGTCGGCGGAGTTCGGCATCGGCGTCTCGGCGGGCAGGGCGATCGCCGGGCACATCGGCGCGCAGGCCCGCTTCGAATACACCGTGATCGGCGACCCGGTCAACGAGGCCGCCCGGCTGACCGAGCTGGCCAAGCTCGAGTCCGGCCACGTGCTGGCGTCGGCGATCGCCGTCAGCGGCGCGCTGGACGCCGAGGCGTTGTGCTGGGACGTGGGCGAAGTCGTCGAGCTGCGGGGCCGCACCGCCCCCACTCAGCTGGCCCGGCCGGTCAAGCTGGCCGGAGTCACGGACTCCCAGCCCGTGCGGGCCCCCGAAGAGGTGCACAGCGAGTCGATCGGTCCGGGCTACTAGCCCGGGCTAGCTGCTGCGCTTGGCGGCCTTCTTGGCCGGGGCCTTCTTGCGGGCGGCCTTCTTCGCGGGACGCTTCACCGGACCACGGGCCCGCCGATCGGCCAGCAGTTCGGCGGCGCGTTCGTCGGTGATCGACAGGACGTCGTCGCCCTTGCGCAGGCTCGCGTTCGTCTCGCCGTCGGTGACGTAGGGACCGAATCGGCCGTCCTTGATCACCATCGGCTTGCCGGTCGCCGGGTCGGCGCCCAGCTCCCGCAACGGTGGCGCGGCCGCGGCCTGCCTGCCGCGGCGTTTGGGTTCGGCGTAGATCTTCAGCGCCTCGTCGAGCGTGATCTCGAAGATCTGGTCCTCAGTAGCCAGTGAACGAGAGTCGGTGCCGCGCTTGAGGTATGGGCCGTAGCGGCCGTTTTGTGCGGTGATCTCCTCACCCGTCTGCGGGTCCACGCCGACCACCCGGGGCAGCGACAGCAACTTCAGCGCGTCCTCGAGGGTGACGGTCTGCAGGTCCATGCTGCGCAGCAGCGAGCCGGTGCGCGGCTTGGGTCCCGTCGGCTTCTTCCCCTTCTTGGCCGGGGCGCCGCCTTCGTCGTCTTCCGGTGGCGGCGGGAGGATCTCGGTCACGTAGGGGCCGTACCGGCCGTCCTTGGCGACGATCTCGTGACCAGTCTCCGGGTCGACGCCCAACGCGCGTCCCTCTTGCGGCGTGGCGAACAGCTCCTCGGCCACCTCCAGGGTCAGCTCGTCCGGCGTCAGCGAATCGTTGAGATTGGCGCGCTGCGGCCCGAGCTCACCCTCGTCGTTGGTCACCATGCGTTCCAGGTAGGGCCCGTTCTTGCCCACCCGGACGTACACGGGGCGACCCTGATCGTCGTCAAACAGCTTGATGGAGTTGACTTCTCGGGCATCGATGCCTTCGAGGTTGACGCCGACGAGCTTCTTCAGGCCGCCGGAGCGCGCCACCGAATCGGCCACTCCGTGGTCGCCGCCGAAGTAGAAGCGGTTGAGCCAGTCGGTGCGCCGCTCCTGCCCCGAGGCGATCGCGTCGAGCTCGTCCTCCATCGCGGCGGTGAAGCCGTAATCGACCAGCCGGCCGAAATGGCGCTCCAGCAAACCGATTACAGCGAACGCGACCCACGAGGGCACCAGGGCGCTGCCCTTCTTGTGCACGTAACCGCGGTCCTGGATGGTCTTGATGATCGACGAGTACGTCGACGGCCGGCCGATGCCCAGCTCCTCGAGCGCCTTCACCAGCGACGCCTCCGTATAGCGTGCCGGCGGGTTGGTGGCGTGGCCGTCGGGCGTCAGCTCGATGGCGTCCAGCCGCTGGCCCTGCGTCAACTGCGGCAGCCGGCTCTCGGCGTCATCGGCCTCGCCGCCGGCCAATTCGTCGACGGTCTCCACGTAGGCCTTCAAGAAGCCGGCGAAGGTGATGGTGCGCCCGCTGGCGCTGAAGACGACCTGGCGGCCGTCGGATTCGCCGTTGATCCGCAGGCTCAGCGTCGTCCCGCGCGCGTCGGCCATCTGCGAGGCCACGGTGCGCTGCCAGATCAGCTCGTAGAGCCGGAATTCGTCGCCGTCGAGCTCGCGGCGCACCGCGTCCGGGGTGGCGAAGGTCTCACCGGCGGGCCGGATCGCCTCGTGCGCCTCCTGAGCGTTCTTCACCTTGCGGGTGTACTGGCGCGGCGACGGGGAGACGTACTCCTCGCCGTAGAGCTGCCGCGCCTGCGTGCGCGCGGCGTTGATGGCCGACTGCGACAGCGTCGTCGAGTCGGTACGCATATAGGTGATGTAGCCGTTCTCGTAGAGCCGCTGGGCGATGCTCATGGTGCGCTCCGAGGAGAACCGCAACTTGCGGCCGGCCTCCTGCTGCAGCGTCGACGTCATGAACGGCGCGTAGGGCCGGCGGGTGTAGGGCTTCTCCTCCACCGAGGCGACCGACAGCTGCGCCCCGTGCAGCCCGCTGGCCAGCTCGGTCGCCCGGGCCTCGTCCAGCACGGTCACCTCGTCGGCCTTGCGCAGCTGGCCCAGCGAGTCGAAGTCGCGGCCGGTGGCAACGCGCAGGCCGTCGACGCTGGTCAGCCGGGCGGTGAAGGTCGGCGGTGCGGCCTGCGGGTCGGACACGCTGGCGTCCAGCCGGGCCAGGATGTCCCAGTAGGAGGCGCTGCGGAACGCCATGCGGTCGCGTTCCCGCTGCACGATGATGCGTGTGGCCACCGACTGGACCCGCCCCGCCGACAGCTTCGGTGCCACCTTCTTCCACAGCACCGGGCTGACCTCGTAGCCGTACAGCCGGTCCAGGATGCGGCGGGTTTCCTGCGCGTCGACCAGGTCGATGTCCAGGTCACGGGGGTTCTCGGCGGCCTCCAGGATCGCCGGCTCGGTGATCTCGTGAAACACCATCCGCTTGACCGGGACGTTCGGCTTCAGGGTCTCCAGCAGGTGCCAGGCGATGGCTTCGCCCTCGCGGTCACCATCCGTGGCCAGGTAGAGCTCGTCGACGCCCTTGAGCAGGCCCTTCAGCTCGCTTACGGTGCTCTTCTTCTCGGGGCTGATGATGTAGAGCGGCTCGAAGTCGTGATCCACGTTGACACCGAGGCGGGCCCACGGCTCCGACTTGTATTTCGCCGGCACGTCGGCCGCGGCGCGGGGCAGGTCGCGGATGTGGCCACGCGAGGATTCGACGATGTAGTTGGAGCCCAGGTAACCGGCCAATTTGCGCGCCTTGGTCGGCGACTCGACGATGACGAGTCGCCTACGGCTCCCAGCCCGGCCGCTCTCGCGGTCCTTGAGATTCGGGTCGGCCAACTACGCTTACGCTCCATCCTTGATCCCGGCCCCCCTGCGAGGCCGCCCCGCAGAAGAATGACAGGCCGGCGTCAAAAATTCCGCGGAAATTCAGATACGCCAGCGTTCCTTCGCCCTCGGGCACCTGACAATTTCGCACCCTGAGGCGCGACTGCGCAAACCGGCCGCCGGAAACACAAATCTTTTTCGACGGTTATACCCGCGGCCACACCGATGACGCGTCGACGCCGTCGGGGGCGTCCCCCACGTTCTCTACCAGGCGCGATAGCCGGCGACGGCCGCTGATCCGCAGTGCCGGCCTGCCGCCGCGGGTGCCGATCAATGTGGGGGCGATTCCGACCCGCATCAAAGCCGACGCCAGTGGGGAATGGGTATCGGGCGCGTGGGGATCCAGGCCCAACAGGTAATGGTCGCCCTCGGGATGACCGGCCGCCAGCGTCCAGGCCCGCAATTCCCGCGGCCCGGGCAGCCAGCGCGGCGGCACCGTTTTGACCGCGCCGCGCGTCCATTCGGCGGCCAAACTCACCAATGCGGCGGTGACCGCCGTCCGCACCAGCGGGGTGTCCTCGTCGGTGTGGCCGATCTCGGGCTCCAGCCCCGCTTCGCGGATCATCTCGGCCAGCGCGGCGGCCCGCCAGGCCTGGTCCACCACCACGGAAAGTCGCGCGCCCTGCGCCCCCGGACCGCCGACCATGACGATCTGACCGGAAGCCGCCAGCACCCCGGAGAGATCGGCTACCGCGGGCGGCACCGACTCCGCTGTGAAGAAGGAAAGCTGGCTCACGCCACCGACAGTAGGCCAGTTCGACCATCCGCGTCTTGAGGCAACCGGCGCGGCGGCGCTTCGGGACCGGACGGAATACGAAAACCCCCCGACGGGCCCGCTGGGCGGGACTGCACGGGGGGTTCGTGGAAGACCTGCTCCGGTTAAGCGGGGCGGACTCCGGTGGCCTGGGGGCCCTTAGGGCTGTGGCCGATTTCGAACTCGACCTTCTGGTTTTCTTCGAGGGTACGGAAGCCCGAACCCTGGATCTCCGTGTAGTGGACAAAAACATCTGCGGAACCGTCTTCGGGGGCAATGAACCCGAAGCCCTTCTCCGCGTTGAACCACTTCACAGTTCCCTGTGGCATCTCTCGATCTTTCCTTTTCTTCTGGGTGCGGGGCACCGCCTGCCGATGCCCCGGGCCTGGTACGACCGCCATACCTCGCTCAGTCGCCGGAACTTCACCCGACCGATTAACCTCGCAGGAACCGCGGCCGCAACGTCGATCCTGCGAAAGTTTGCACGAACACAGAAGCTGCGACCGCGAATAGTCAACCATGTTCATCGCTTCGGCGACAGACTTGCGTCTTGGACTCATTCCAAGCCGATCCCAGGAGGGTGCGAATGGCGAGTTTCGGCAGCGACCTGCTCGCCGCCGCGCTCGCCGGTACCGACGCCGACGAGCATCCACTGCGGCACGTCGCCGAACTGCCGCCACGAAGCGGCCGTCCGCACAGTTGGCCGGGTTGGGCCGAGCCGGACGTGGTGCGCGCGTTCACCGACCGCGGGGTGATTTCGCCCTGGTCACACCAGTCGGCCGCCGCGGAACTGGCGCACGCCGGCCGTCATGTGGTGGTGAGCACCGGGACCGCGTCGGGCAAGTCATTGGCGTATCAGCTTCCCGTTCTCAATGCGCTGACCATCGATCCGCGCGCCCGGGTGTTGTATCTGTCCCCGACGAAGGCGCTGGGCCACGACCAGTTGCGGGCCGCGCACGCGCTGACGGCCGCCGTTCCACGGCTGCATGACGTGGCGCCCACCGCCTACGACGGCGACAGCCCCCCGGAAGTCCGCCGGTTCGCGCGGGAGCGATCCCGGTGGCTGTTCTCCAATCCCGACATGATCCATTTGTCGATTCTGCGCAACCATGCCCGCTGGGCCGTGCTGCTGCGCGGTCTCCGCTTCGTGATAGTCGACGAATGCCATTACTACCGTGGGGTTTTCGGCTCCAACGTGGCGATGGTGTTGCGGCGGTTGCTGCGGCTGTGCGCGCGCTACTCGTCCGCGCCCACGGTCATCTTCGCCAGCGCGACCACCGACGAACCGGGCGCGACGGCCGCCGAGCTCATCGGGCTACCGGTCGAGGAGGTCACCGAGGACGGTTCGCCGCAGGGCGCCCGGACGGTCGCGTTGTGGGAACCGGCGCTGCGCGCCGACCTGCTCGGTGAGAATGGCGCGCCAGTGCGTCGCTCGGCCGGAGCGGAGGCGGCGCGGGTGATGGCCGACCTGATCGCCGAAGGGGCGCAGACGCTGACGTTCGTGCGGTCGCGCCGCGCCGCTGAGTTGACGGCGTTGGGCACGCAGGCGCGATTGGACGAGATCGCCCCCGGGCTCTCCGGCAAGGTGGCGTCGTATCGGGCCGGGTATCTCGCCGAGGACCGCACCGCGTTGGAGCGGGCCCTCGCAGAGGGCCGGTTGCGCGGCCTGGCCACCACGAACGCCCTGGAGTTGGGTGTCGACATCGCCGGGCTGGACGCGGTGGTCCTCGCCGGGTTCCCGGGCACGGTCGCCTCGTTCTGGCAGCAGGCCGGCCGGTCGGGCCGGCGCGGGCAGGGCGCGCTGGTGGTGCTGATCGCCCGCGACGATCCGCTGGACACGTATCTGGTGCACAATCCCGCCGCGCTGCTGGGCAAGCCGGTCGAGCGGGTGGTGATCGACCCCGCCAACCCCTACATTCTGGGGCCCCAACTGCTCTGCGCCGCAACCGAAATGCCACTCGACGAGGCCGAGGTGCGCGACTTCGGGGCAACCGAGGTGGCCGAGGGTCTGATCGACGACGGACTGCTGCGGCGGCGCAACGGCAAGTACTTTCCCGCGGCAGGCCTAGAACCGCATGGGGCGGTGGACATCCGGGGGTCGTCGGGTGGCCAGATCGTCATCGTGGAGGCGGACACCGGGCGGCTGCTGGGCAGTACCGGTGTCGGTCAGGCCCCGGCATCGGTCCATCCGGGCGCCGTCTACCTCCATCAAGGGGAGAGCTATGTCGTCGACTCGTTGAACCTCGAGGATGCGATCGCCTTCGTGCACGCCGAGGACCCCGGGTACGCGACGTTTGCGCGGGAAATCACCGACATCACCGTCACCGGTACCGGCGAACGCACGCGGTTCGGGTCCGTCACCCTGGGTCTGGTGCCCGTCACCGTCACCCACCAAGTGGTGGGGTATCTGCGTCGCCGCCTTTCCGGTGAGGTGATCGACTTCATCGAGTTAGACATGCCGGAACACACGCTGGCGACTACCGCGGTCATGTACACCATCACCGAAGAGGCCTTGCTGCGCAAGGGGATTGATGCGCCGCGGATCCCCGGATCACTGCACGCCGCCGAGCACGCGGCGATCGGCCTGCTGCCGCTGGTGGCCAGCTGCGATCGGGGCGATATCGGCGGCTTGTCCACCGCGGTGGGACCGGACCCGGCCGGTCTGCCCAGTGTCTTCGTGTACGACGGGTATCCGGGCGGCGCCGGGTTCGCCGAGCGCGGTTTTCGCCAGGCGCGTACCTGGCTGGGAGCGACCGCCGCCGCCATCGAGGCATGTGAGTGCCCCCGGGGTTGTCCGTCCTGCGTGCAGTCCCCGAAATGCGGCAACGGCAACGACCCCCTCGACAAGGAGGGTGCGGTGCGGGTGTTGCAACTGGTCCTCACGGAGCTGCCGCACGTCGAGCAATCCGGCGGATGACGACCGACCCCTCGACGGTCGACCCCACGGATGCCAGCTGACGGGCCAACGGACGCTCATCGGTGAGCGGCGACACCCCGACCTCGCGGGCGCAGCAGCAAACTACCAAGGCCACAACAACATTGGCAAGTTTCACCGGCTCACCGGCGGGGCGACGCTGAAGGCCCGCGGACGGCGCCGACATGGCCGGTAGGCCCGAGGTCCCAACAATGCGGGCCGTCGCCGTAAAATCGGCGGCATGGGCCACGACTGGTTGCTCGTGGAGACGCTGGGGGGTGAACCCACCGTGGTGGCGCAGGGACGCCAATTGAAAAATCTCGTCCCGATCACCACGTTCATGCGCCGCAGTCCCTATCTCTCCGCGGTTCGGACGGCGATCGCCGAGTCGGTACAGACTGGTCAGAGCTTGACCAGCATCACTCCCAAGCGCGACCGCGTCATTCGCACCGAACCGGTGGTGATGTCCGACGGCCATATCCACGGGGTGCACGTGTGGACCGGCCCCGCCGACGTCGAGCCGCCCGAGCGGCCGACCCCCGGGCCGCTGAAGTGGGACCTGACCATGGGTGTCGCCACCGACACCCGGGAGTCGTTGGCCAACAGCGGAAAAAATCCCGAAGTCGAGGTCACCTTCGGCAGGGCCTTCGCGGAAGACCTTCCCTCGCGCGAGCTCAACCCCAACGAGACCAAGGTGCTGGCCATGGCCGTGAAGGCCGAGCCCGACCAAACACTGTGCAGCACTTGGGATCTCACCGATTGGCAGGGCAACCCCATGCGGATCGGCTTCGTCGCGCGCACCGGCCTGGAGGCGGGGCCCGACGGCCGGGACCACCTGGTCGCGCGGGCGATCAATTGGCGTGCCGAACTCAAGGGCCCGGGGGTCTCGACAGACGATCTGGCGCAACGGATCCTGAGCGGGCTCGCTCAGGCCGGCGTCCACCGCGCGCTGATCGACCTGAAGAACTGGGCTTTGCTGAAATGGCTGGACGAGCCCTGCACGTTCTACGACTGGCGCGGCAGTGAGACCGGCAAGCCGAAGGTTCACCCCGACGATCAGCACTTGGTGTCCTCGATGACCGAAGAATTCGCCCACGGTGCGACCAGCCGGGTGCTGCGAATGCCCGGCCATGACAACGATTGGGTGCCGGTGCACGTCACGGTCAACAGGGTGGAACTCGAACCGGATACCTACGCCGGACTGGTCTCGCTGCGGTTGCCCTCGGAAGAGGAACTCGCCGCCGCCGGATTTTCGGGCGGCCCCGACCCGACGGCCTAACCCACGACGGGCAGCAAGCGGTCGGCGGCGACCGACAGCCGCTGGCCCCCGAGTTGCGGCCACGCCTGCACCGCGCAGAACGGCGCGCACTGATCCTGCGACGACCTCGTGCCGACGTGCACGCAGCACTGCACCAGCCGCTCTTCGATCATCGTGGACATGTCCATGAACGGTTTGACCGTGACCCGAACGACACGCTCACCCAGCATCCGCCTCAGTTGGCGTCGCCGCCCCGGCAGGGCGGCCGACGCCACGGTGAGCAACGTCGCCATGCCCAGATCGCAGTTCTCGCAGATCATGCGCCACACGTCCGACATCGCAGGATGCGACAACGAAGACTGCTCCGACAGCAACCCCATCAGGGATTCCCGTACGGCCAGCCGCAATTCCCGGGGAATGTCGGAGTCGGCGATCCGGTTGGCGATCAACCCCAGCTTGTCCTTGAGGTTGTCGTGGCCCATCAGTGCGACCAGCGAGCGCCAGTTCCCGTTGTCCTCACGAAGCAGGTACCCGACCGAGCAGCAATGGGGGTGCGAGCATGGCAGCGCGGTCAGATCCCGCCAGGTGACCAGGCCGGTCGTCTGCGGTCCCAACCGCTTCAGCACACCGGTGTGGGTGAGGCGGCTGGCCGGGTCAATGAGACCCGAACGCCCGGAACCGAATTGCGGCTGGATGCAAACACCACCGACATAGGGCGTGTCCAGCGCCAGCTTGACGATGTCGCCGATCTCGGTGTCGTTGACACCGAGTGCCGCCGTCATCACGAGCGTGGTGAAGACCTCGCGTTCGGAAAGTCGCCGCAGCGCCGACTCCTTGAGGCGCGATAGGTCGCCGCCACGGTGATAGCGGTGCGCGGCCGGCGAGAGCCCGTCGTACTGCAGGTACACCTCGGTGCGTTCCCGGTGCTCGGTGAGCAGGTCGAGCAGCTCGTCATCCTGAGCTATCCGGATACCGTTGGTGTTCAGCAGGATTCGTGTTATCGGTCGCGAGCTGAGCTCGGCGAGCAGCTCGGGCAGCTGCGGGTGCAGGCTGGGCTCGCCACCGCTGAGCATCACCACATCCAGGCGGCCGTTCTCCCGTGCGAGCCGCTGGTCGACGTTGGCCAGCACGTCACCCACCGCGACGACATTGCGGAGGTCCGGCGAGGAATCGGCGAAACACGTTGGGCAGCGCAGGTTGCAGGTCGCGGCGATGTCCTCCAGCAGGATGCAGGTGTGTTGAGTCTGCATCGGCGGCAGGCCGCGTAGATAGGCCGACGGGATCGGGTCGAAGTTGTCCGGCTCATCGGGGACATGCGCCTTGGTGGGCGCGGTCCACTCCTCGAGGTAGGCAAGGATCTCGGGGTCTTCGTCGTACAGCGTTCGAACGAGCCCGTGTCTCGGGCAGCCCCGTTCCAGCCAGACCTGCCCGTCGCCGCGCACGGCCAGCCAGCCGCTGAGCCGTGCCACGTCGCCCAGCGGACGATCGGGTTCCTCGGCGTGACACTGGGGGCAAAACGCGTTGACGTAGCGGTGGATTCGGTCGCCCCGCAGTTCCATGCCGCTCATCGGGTGATGTGATAGAGCATCGGGTTCAATCCGGTACAGATGCCGACGGTGAAGATCGAGGTGAGTGCCCAGCCGATCATCAATCCCATGCCGATTCCCCTCGCCCAGGCACTCGTCTTCACGAACAACAGCGCTCCCCCGCCTGCGAACGCGATCAGCCCGAGCATGACGGCTCCGGCCGCGAAGGCGATCTTCGGAGCGACGGCATTGGCGAGCCCGAACAGCACCAGCGGGCCGACGACGGTGTTGATTCCGGCATACAGCGCCATCCCGGCGATGGCCGCGCCGAAGATTTCGCCGCCGCTCGGCTTGCTCGGCGGCGGTTGCCAGCCGGGGTAGGGCCGGTTCATGTCATAGGGATAACCGGGTGGGGGCCAGTCCGGGGGGCGCCAGCCGTCCGGCGGAGGCGGACCCGGCGGTGGGTTCGTCATGCGGGAACCGCCTCCCGTCGCAGCAAGGTGTCGTAGTGGCCCCGCCGATACCCCAGGCGCAGCCGGATGGCGATGAGCAGGAGCGAGGGCAGGAGAAACCACTGCGGCCGGGTCAGGCCCAGCCACACGGTCTCGTTGGCCCGGACGAACTCGACCAGGAACCGGAACACCGCATACCCCGCCACGTAGAGGACGAACAGCTCACCCGGATGACTTATCCGGTTGCGCAACCACAGCAGGACCGCGAACGCGGCCAGCTGAAAGGCGATTTCGTAGAGGAACGACGGGTGCATTGCCACGCCCGCGAGGCAACCGGGACATTTCGGTGTGCCGGCCGGGGCGTGGATGCCCCACGGCAGGCCGGTCGGGCGTCCCGGCGCTTCGGTGAGGTGGCAGCCGACGCGGCCGATCGCCATGCCCAGCGCGACCGCCGGAGCGAACAAGTCACCCGTCTTGCCGGTGTAGCCGCCGATGCGCTTGGCGATCAGGACGCCGAGGTAGGCGCCGCACAGTCCGCCCAGAATGCTGCGCGACCCGAATTCCCAGGCCTGTAGCAGCGACGGGTTGAGGCGGACGTCGAGGTGCTCGGCCCAACCGGAGAGGCGCATGCCCACCGCGCCACCGACCAGGGCGCCGGTCACCGCCACCAACGATTGTTCGTTGACCGCTCCGCGCCGGCGGGCCTCGACGATGAACACGACGGCGGCGGCCAGGACGCCCAGCGCGACGAAGACACCATGCACCGGCAACACGAACGGGCCGATCCGCCACTGCGGCACCACGTCGACAGACTATTACGCACGGGCCCGCGTCAGCCGCTAACGGGCCCCGCCCGCGCGGCGGCGATCGCCGCGCCGCCGAAGACCGCCACCCGGACCCTGACGACGACGTCGAGATCGTCCACGGCACAACTGGCGTCGCCGGTTTGCATCTGGTGGGCCACCGCCGTCGCGCGGGCGCAGGCGGCTTCGGCCCCCGCCGGCAGCCGGGCCGCCGCGGCCAACGCCGCCAGATCGGCCGCCGCCTGCGCGCGATGCCGCGCCACCACCACCGAACCGAGGTACGCCCCGCCCCCCGTGACGCACAGCAGCACCGCGACCATCCAGGCGGCGACCAGGGTGGCCGAGCCCCGATCATCCCGACGGCTCCGCCATCGAGACCGCTTTGGCCGCGATGTCGAGCGCCGGCAACAACTTCGAGCGCGCGACGACGGTGGCCACCAGGAACTCGCCGTCGCGGTGCACCTCGACCCGCGCCCCGCCGGGGGCGATGCGGCGAGCCGCGCCGAGCGCCGTGCGTTCGTCGCCGCGGGCCGCGAGCCGGGCCGCCTCGCGGGCGGCGTCCACGCAGCGAATCTGCATCGACACCGCGGTGACGCCGGCCAGACACAGCACCAGCACGACGACCAGCGTGGCGACGCCCAGCGCCGCCTCCACGGTGCTGGCACCCGCACCGCCGGCTAGACCTTGGTGTTGAGCGCGCGACCGATGATGTTGGTCAGCGCCGACACGACGGAGTCGCCGGTCACGACTGTGTACAGGATCGCACCGAAGGCGGCGGCGGCGATCGTGCCGATGGCGTATTCGACCGTGGACATGCCCGACTCGTCGGACACCAGGACCGTCACGCGGGCCAGTAGCCCTCGAAACATGTTGTGCAGCAATGCTTCCCTTTCTTCTCACCACAATCCCGACTGCAAGACGTTGCCGGCGAGCCCGGCCACCACCGGAACGATCCCCAGGCACACGAAAGCCGGCAGGAAGCACAATCCGAGCGGTCCGGCGATCAGCACCCCCGCGCGCTCTGCGGTTGCGGTGGCCGCGTGCGCGGCGTCGTGACGGGCCTGGTCGGCCAGGTCGGCGACACCCTCGGCCAGCGCCGCACCCGAGGCCGCCGACCGCCGAGCCAGCCGCAGCAACGCTTCGGCCTGGGCATCAGCGGAGTTGGCCCGCGCATCCGGCGTAATCGTCCAGGCGACAACGGGATCGGCGCCCAGCGCCAACAGATCGGCCGCGCGCCGCAGCACGCGGGCCAACGTCGGCGGTGCGGACGCCGCGGCGGCCGCCGCGGCGGTGGCCACCGCCATGCCCGCTCCCAGGCACACGGCCAGCACGTCGAGGCAGGACGCCACCGCCAGCGGGTCGGGCCCGTGCGCCGGCCCGCTCCCCGGGCGCGCTCGGTGCTCGCGGACCGGCATCCGCGCCCGCGCCCGCACCAGCGACGGACCGGGGCCGATCCACGCGGCCACCGCCAGCAACACCGCCGCCGTCGTCATGACTCGAGCCGATCGGTGATGCGGTCGGCCCACAACAGGCCGCCGCACGCCAGGGCTGAACCGACCACCAAGAGCCATCCGCCCGCGTGCCCGCCCAACAGGAAGGCCAGCGGTCGCGCCCCGATCAGTTGGCCCAGCAGCACGCCGAGCACCGGCAGGCCCGCCAGGATCACCGCGGTTGCGCGCGCACCGGCCATGTTCGATGTCACCCGCGCCGAGAACCGTTGCCGCTCAGCGATGTCGCGCTGCGCGGCGCGCATCAGGGTGGCTATCGCCAGGCCGTGATCGCTGGCCAGTTGCCAACACAGCGCGAGGCGATCCCATTGCGCGGGCAGCGCAGACGACTTCGCCGCCACGCGCAGGCCGGCCGCGACGTCGGCCCCCAACCTGGCGCGGGCGGCCACCGCCCGCAACGACTCCGCAACCGCGCCGGCGGATTCACCGGCGGCCACGCCGAATGCGCGCGCCGGATGCGACCCGACCCGCAATTCGCCGACGAGCACGTCGAGTGCGCCTTCCAGCGCGTGGCCCTCGCGCTGGGCGGACCGGATGCGGTGGCGGCGGTGATAGCGCAGGCCCGCAGTCGCCGCAACGACCGCGACCGCCAGCAGCGTCGTCAACGGCACCAGCACGGCGGCGGCGCCCACGACCGCCGCGGCAAGCCAGCCGGGCCCGGTGCGCGGGCGCCACCGACGGTCCGACGGCGCGGGCGCGAGACGGCGCCGCGGCGACGCCGGAAGGACGACGAGCGCGAGCGCCAACAGCAGTTCGCCCGCTATCGGGCCGTTCATGCCGGCATCCGGCTTTGCAACAGGCGATGCAGGAGGTCGGCGTCGTCGGTCAAGCCCGCGTCGGCATGCCACACGGTGACCGCGCGGACTCGTCCCGCAATCTGGCGCAGCACGGCGACTTCACCGAGCCGGCGCCGCCCGCTGCGATCCCGGGTGACATGCAACAGCACCTGCACGGCCGCGGCGAGTTGACTGTGCAGCGCCGCGCGATCGAGACCGCCCAGCGCGCCCAGCGCCTCGAGCCGGGCCGGAACTTCGGCCGGATTGTTCGCGTGGACCGTGCCGGCTCCCCCGTCGTGGCCCGTGTTCAACGCCGCCAGCAGATCAACCACCTCGGCGCCCCGCACCTCGCCGACCACGATGCGGTCGGGCCGCATCCGCAACGCTTGGCGCACGAGTTGGCGCACCGGAACCTCGCCGACGCCCTCGACGTTGGCGCACCGCGCGACCAGCTTCACCAGGTGCGGATGCCGGGGCGCCAGCTCGGCGGCGTCCTCGACGCACACGATCCGTTCGGTGGGCGCGACGGCACCGAGCATTGCCGCGAGCAAGGTCGTCTTGCCGGCGCCCGTGCCGCCGCACACCAGGAAGGCCAGCCGGGCGGCGATGATGTCGGCGACCAGGGCGGCCGCCTCGGGAGTCAAGGAGCCCGCCGCGGTCAGGGCGGCCAGGTCCTGGCTGGCCGGCCGCAACACCCGCAGCGACAGGCACGTGCCGGCGGCCGCCACGGGCGGCAGCACCGCGTGTAAGCGCACCGCGAACCCGGCGCCGATGCCGGTGAGCTGGCCGTCCACCCACGGCTGCGCGTCGTCCAGCCGCCTGCCGGCGGCCAGCGCCAGCCGCTGTGCCAGGCGCCGCACCGCCGCCTCGTCGGCGAACCGAACTTGCGTGCGGCGCAAACCATTCCCGTCGTCGACCCACACCGCATCGGGCGCGGTGACCAAGACATCGGTGGTGCCGTCCGCGCACAACAACGGTTCGAGGATGCCGGCGCCGGTCAGCTCGGTCTGCAACACCCGGAGATTGGCCAGCACCTCCGTGTCGCCCAGCATCCCGCCGGACTCGGCCCGAATCGCGGCGGCCACGGCGCTCGGCCCCACGGGAGCGCCCAGCGGGGCGGCTTCGGCGGCCAGCCGCTCACGCACCCGATCGATCAGCGAACCACTCACGCGGCCCTGCCGTTTCGTGCCGGCCCTGACGAGGCACGCGGTAATACGGCTAGCACCTCGCGGGCCGCGGCGGCGAGCGCGGATCGCCGTCCGACCCGTAGGCCGCCGCGCTCCAGCTGCTCGGCGAAGCGCGGCTCCGCCCTCATGGACGCCAGCAACGGAAGCCCGGTGATGTCGGCGATCTCGCCCGCACGCAACCCACCCGGCGACGGACCGCGCACCACCAATCCCACGTTGGGGTTGACGGTGCCCAGCACCGCAGCCAGTGCGCCGGCCGCTGCGCACGAGCGCACATCGCACCGGCTGACCACGACCACGAGGTCGGCGGCATCAAGCGCCGCCTGCACCGCATCGGTGAGGCGACGCGGAAGGTCGCAGACCACCGTGACGGGGCCTCGGCGACCGGCATCGACGATGGCTTGCACGGGCCCCGCCGCCAACTCGTATCCGCGCCGCGTGCCGGACAGGAAGCTGACTCCGCGGTGCCGCGGCAGCGCCGCACGTACGGACGGCCAGTTGAGGCGGCCGCCCTGCAGCGCCAGATCCGGCCAGCGCAGGCCCGGCACGCTCTCGGCGCCCAGCAGTAGATCGATGCCGCCGCCCCACGGGTCGAGGTCCACCAACAGCGCGTCGGTGGCGGCCTGCGTCAGGGCGACCGCCAGCGACGAAGCGCCTGCCCCGCCACACCCTCCGGTGACGGCGACGACTTCGCCGCGCGACCCGTCGTCGCGCGACGACTCGGCGGCCTCGGCGAGCGCGCCTACCAATTCGCGCTCCTGCTCGGGCAGCCGCAACACAAGCCCGGCCCCCACCGCAACGGCAGCCGCCCATGTCGCGGTCGCCGGGTCGGCCGCCGTGAGCACAATCACATGCGGGCGGCGGGGAAGCGTCGCCCGCCCGCACCTGTCGGCCGCTGCCTCGTCCAGCACCACGGCCGCGGCGGCAGACCACGTCTTGCGACTCAGGGCGCCGCCGGCGTGGACCACCCGGACACCGACGGCCGCGGCCACGCGATCCAAATCCCCGCGCAGTCCCGGGTCCGCCAGCACCGCCAAGAGGCCCGCGGAAGCCCCCACTTCGGGCGGGGAGGTGCTCGTCACGCGCCCACTCTGGCGGGTTCGCGATGTTGGACGCCAGTCCCAAATGCGGATCTGGGGATAGAGACGCGAGTGTGCACAAAGACATCGACCGGCGCTCGGTCGGCGTAAAGGAGATGGAATGTCCGCAACCAATTGAGCGGTCGCGTCGCGCGGTCCGTATGCGCGGAACCGGCCTTGAAAAGACCTGAAAAATACCCCAGAAAAGGGACGACCCCCGCCAGGGGGGGGAGGAGGCGAGGGTCGTCGTGCATCAGCCCCGGGGGGTCGGGCTGATACACCCTCGGCTCAGGCCGAGTAATGCTTACTATACACATGACAAGCCGCGATAACGCAATAGCTCTTTCTATGAAAGAACACGTTGAGCCGCAAAAACACTGGCGTTACCAGCGGTCCCACTTTGCTGAGCGGCCTTTTCGGGCCCAGAATCTCGGCGCCGCCGCGCGACCGACCTATGCTGGGTCGGTGACCGTCTTCGACCCGGCCGCGGAGCAGCACACGGCGGCAACGTCCGCTTCCCGGGCCCGCACCGCGGCCTTCTTCGATCTGGACAAGACGATCATCGCCAAGTCCAGCACGCTGGCGTTCAGCAAACCGTTCTTCAACCAGGGACTGCTGAACCGCCGCGCCGTGCTCAAGTCGAGCTACGCGCAGTTCATCTATCTGCTCTCCGGTGCCGATCATGACCAGATGGACCGGATGCGCCTCCATATGACCAACATGGTCACCGGGTGGGATGTCGATCAGGTCAAGTCGATCGTCAACGAGACGCTGCACGACATAGTCACGCCGCTGGTATTCGCCGAAGCCGCGGACCTGATCGCCGCCCACAAACTGTGCGGCCGCGACGTGGTGGTGGTCTCCGCCTCCGGCGAGGAGATCGTGGCTCCGATCGCGCGGGCGCTCGGCGCCACCCACGCGATGGCAACCCGCATGGTCGTCGAGGACGGCCGGTACACCGGCGAGATAGCGTTCTACTGCTACGGCGAGGGCAAGGTGCAAGCGATCCGCGAGCTGGCCGCCCGCGAGGGCTACCCGCTGGAGCATTGCTACGCGTACTCCGACTCGATCACCGACCTGCCGATGCTCGAATCCGTCGGCCATCCCAGCGTGGTGAATCCAGACCGCGGATTGCGCCGGGAAGCCGTCGAACGTGGTTGGCCGGTGCTGTCGTTTTCGCGACCGGTATCGCTGCGCGACCGCATCCCGGCGCCGTCGGGGGCGGCGATCGCGACGACCGCGGCGGTGGGCGTCAGTGCGCTGGCCGCCGGCGCGGTCACCTATTCGCTGTTGCGCCGCTTCGCGTTCTAGCCCCGGCCAAGGAAGTCAGCAAACACATTTCGGCATGGCTTCGCAATTTTTGCAAAATTGGGCCTTGCTGCGCTAAGGGTCTAGTAGTACAAAGGAACCACGGAAGCCCGGTGAGGCCTAGGTCGATCCGGAGGAGAAGGTTCGATCTCCCGACCCGGGCGCCCAGCACGGTGCTCGGCACCCACGCGGAGTCATAGCCGCGATAATGGCAGAAGTGTTGCGGGCCTGCGTAATTGCGAAATGTGGACGGTGTCGACGGCCCTTTGGGTGGGGTTGCGACCGGAAGCATCGCAAGATCGCCGAGGCCAACCCACGCAGCCCCGAAATGCACGCATGGTAACCGAGTTCCGTGCTAGCGGGCGGCGGACCGAATACTTCGGGACGTCGCCCGCTTCGTATTGTCCGGTGGCGTTTCTGCGGCCGCCCGGCTACCGATTCAGCTATCGGTTCGACAGCGACTCGGCGATCGTCACAGCCTCCTGCGCGCCGGCCCGCATGGCCCGGCAACACAGCACCAGCCAGGCTCCCACCCCGGCCGGCGTGCCGTCCGCGAAGCCTTGTGCGGCGTCGCGATAGTCGGCCGGCTGGCGCATCCAACTCACCTCGGGCACACCCAATCCGTGTGGATCCAACCCGCTGGCAATGGTCACCAACCGCGACACCGCGCGGGCGACCACACCGTCGGCGCTGCCGAACGGCTTCAGCGTCAGCAGTTCGCCGTGCGCGACCGCGGCGACCACCGGCGCAGGCGCCTGGGTGCCGCCGCTTACCAAATCCGCCAGCAACTCCAGTCGCGGCCCGACGCCGGCATCGGCGCGGGGCCGGCCCAGCCGGTCCTCGTCCACCTGGTCAGCCGCCGCCAGCATGTGCAAGCGGGCCAGCGCCTGCAGTGGTGCCCGCCGCCAAATCCCGACCAGGGGGCCCTCTCCGCCTTCCAGCGCCTGGGCCACCCGCAGCGCCCCGCCGAACACCGGATCGCTGACGGCCCCGGCGTCCGCGAGGTCTTCCAGCCGGACTGGACCACCGTCCAGCACCGACGAGGCTCGGGCCGCCCGCAACGCCGCTTCGGCTGCGGTCACCGGCCATCCGCGCAGGTTGGCTCGGTGCCGGTGGGCGCGGCCCAGCGCGTCGCGGGCCCGGTCGCTGGCCTCGGCGACGCCCGGCAACTCCATCAACGGAGCGAGTGGATCAGCCGTCACAGGTTGCCAACCTATCCCGGCTTCAACGATCGGATGCCGGCACGTGCGGGATGGCCTCCAGCAGCCGGCGGGTGTATTCGTGCCGGGGCCGGGTGAACAGCTCGTCGGTGGCGGACTGCTCTACCACCCGACCGGCGCGCATCACCAAGACGTCGTCGGCGATCTGCCGGATCACCGCCAGGTCGTGGCTGATGAACAGGTACGTGAGGCCCAGTTCGGCCTGCAGCTCGGCCAGCAAATCCAAGATCTGGGCCTGCACCAGCACGTCGAGCGCGGAGACCGCCTCGTCGCAGACCAGCACCTCGGGCCGCAGCGCTAGCGCCCGGGCGATCGCGACTCGCTGCCGTTGGCCACCCGACAGTTCCCGAGGCAGCCGCCCCAGAACCGATGACGGCAGCGCCACCTGGTCGACGAGTTCATGCACCGCTCGCGCGCGTTCCCCGCGGTCGCCGACGCGGTGGATGCGCAGCGGTTCCTCGATGGCGCGAAACACCGTGTACATGGGATCCAGGCTGCTGTAAGGATTTTGGAAGACCGGCTGCACCCGCCGCCGGAAGGCCAATTGCTGATCCCGGCCCAGTGCGTCGTCGATGCGGGTGCCGTCGAAAACGACCGTGCCCGAGCTCGCCGGCAGGAGGCCGAGCACCATCTGCGCCAGGGTGGACTTGCCAGAACCCGACTCCCCGGCGATCGCCAGCGTGCTCGCCCGCCGCAGCCGAAACGAAACCCCGTCGACGGCACGAAATTCCGCTCGCCGCCACGGCGCGCCTTGCGACTCGCGGTAGACCTTGGTCAGCTCCGAGGCGACCAGGATGTCGTCGGACGCCCCGCGATCCGCCGGACGCTGCCGGGCCGGGCTGTGCACCGTCAGCGACGGCGCGGCGGCCACCAGCCGCCGGGTGTACTCGTGCCGCGGCTCCCGCAAGATCGACCGCGTCGCACCGGATTCCACCACGACGCCCTCGCGCATCACGACGACGGACTCGGCGCGTTCGGCGGCTAGCGCCAGGTCGTGGGTGATCAACAGCAGCGCGGTGCCGAGCTCCGCGGTGAGCTCCTGCAGGTGGTCGAGCACCTGGCGCTGGACGGTGACGTCGAGCGCGGACGTCGGCTCATCGGCGATCAGCAGCCGCGGCCGTCCCGCCAACCCGATCGCGATCAGGGCCCGTTGACACATGCCGCCGGACAGCTGATGGGGATAGCGACCCGCTTGTTTCGCCGGGTCCGCCATGCCCGCCTGCGCGAGCAGCTCCACCGCGCGCCGCCGCGTCCGCCGGTCGGAGGTGTTGGCCCGCAACGCTTCCGATACCTGGAATCCGACCTTCCAAACCGGGTTGAGGTTGGTCATCGGGTCCTGGGGTATGTAGCCGATCTGGCGCCCCCTGATGGAGCGCAGCGTCCGGCGGTCGGCCCGGGCGATGTCCGATCCGTCGAAGACGATGCGCCCGGCGGTAATTCGGCCGCCGGGGGGAAGCAGCCCGAGGATCGCCGCCGCCGTGGTGGACTTCCCCGATCCCGACTCGCCCACCACCGCGACCGTGTGGCCCCCCAAGACGGTGAAATCGACGCCGCGGACCGCAGCGTGATCGCCGAAGCCTACTTTGAGGCCCTCGACCGACAGCAGCGGCGTGTCGTTCATGGCCGCCACGCCCGCGACGCCGGATCGAGGGCGTCGCGCAATGCGTCGCCCATCATCATGAAGGCCAGCACCGTGGTCGCCAGTGCGCCGGCGGGATAGAACAGGATGGGTGAGCCCGCCCGCAACCGCGTCTGGTCGAGGTTGATGTCGCCGCCCCAGGACACCACCGACGTTGGCAGTCCGACGCCCAGGTAGGACAGCGTGGCCTCGGTGACGATGAAAACGCCCAGGGCGATGGTGGCCATCGCGATGACCGGACCAAGGGCGTTGGGCATTGCGTGGCGCACCAGAATTTGAAAGCGGCCCAGCCCCAGCGCTTTCGAGGCGAGCACGTAATCGCTGCTGCGCACTGCGAGCACCGATCCGCGCGCGATGCGGGCGATCTGCGGCCAGCCGAACAAGGCCAGGATGGCGATCACGGTCCACACCGTGCGGTGGTGCATGACCTGCATGAGCACGATGGCGGCCAGCAGCAGCGGCAGGCCGAAGAACACGTCGCTGATGCGGGAGACCACCGCGTCGATCCAGCCTCCGTAGAACCCGGCCACTGCGCCGAGCGCACCGCCGACGACGAACACGACCAGGGCAGCCCCCAACCCGACGGTGACCGAGGCCCGCGCGCCGTAGACGGTGCGGGCGTAGACGTCGTGACCCTGCAGGTCGGTGCCGAACCAGTGCGCGCTCGAGGGCGGAAGGAGGCTCTGGCCGGGGTCGGCGTAGGTGGGGTCGGCCCCGGTGAACAACGCCGGAAACATCGCGACCGCGACGATGAACAGGATCAGCAGGCCGGCCACGACGAACTTCGGGCGGCCGCGCAGCCCGCGCCACGTGTCGCGCCAAAAACCCGACCGCTCAGCCATACCGGATCCTCGGGTCCAGCGCGGCGTACAGCAGGTCCACCGCCAGATTGGTGATCAGGTAGATCAGCACCAGCACCGTGACTATCGACACCACTGTCGGCGCCTCCTGCCGGGTGACGGCCTGATACAGCACACCGCCGACGCCGTGGATGTTGAAGATGCCTTCCGTCACAATGGCTCCGCCCATCAGCGCCCCCAGGTCGGCGCCCAGGAAGGTGATCACCGGGATCAGCGAATTGCGCAGGATGTGCACCGTCACCACGCGCTGCCGGGACAACCCCTTGGCGGTGGCGGTGCGGACGTAATCGGCGTGCGCGTTGGCGGCCACCGCGGACCTGGTCAGCCGCACCACATAGGCGAACGACACCGAGCCCAGCACGATGCCGGGTAGCAGCAGACGCCCGAACGTCGAGCGCTCCCCCACGGTGACCGGTGCGATGCCCAACCGCACCCCGAAAACGAATTGGGCAAGGAACCCCAGGACGAAAATGGGGATCGCGATGATGACGAGTCCGGCGATCAGGACGGTGGAATCGAAGCCTCCCCCCGTGCGCAGTCCGGCGATCACGCCGAACCCGATGCCCAGCACCGCCTCGACGGCCAGGGCTATCAGCGCCAGCCGCACCGTCACCGGAAAGGCATGTGCGAGAACGTCACTCACCGGCAACCCGGAGTAGGACCGGCCCAAGTCGCCGTGCAGCACGCCGCCGAGGTAGCGGAGGTACTGCACCAGGAACGGATCGTCGAGGTGGTAGCGGGCCCGCAGTTGCGCGGCGACCTCGGGCGTGAGCGGGCGGTCCCCGGCGATCGCGGCCACCGGGTCACCGGGCAACAGGAAGACCATGCCGTAGATCAGCAGCGTGGCGCCGAGGAAGACGGGCACCATGACGGCGATCCGGCGCGCGATGTACCAACCCATCTGTCAAGCCTTGACGATGTTCTCGTAGTCGGGCAGACCGTTCCAGGTGAGCTTGACGCTACCGACCTGTGGCGACCATCCGACCACCGCGATGTAGTACCACAGCGGCACAGCGGGCATGTCGTGCAACAGGATTCGCTGTGCCTCGTTGACCAGCACATCCGCTTGCTGCAGATTTGGCGCGGCCTCGGCGGCGGCCAACCCGGCGTCGAATTCCCGGCTCGAGTACCCGACGTCATTGGATCCCGCCCCCGTGGCGTACAGCGGGGCCAGGAATTCGATCATCGACGGGTAGTCACCGATCCAGCCCGCGCGGAACGCGGTATCGATGGTGCGGTTGGTGATCTGGGTGCGGAAGCCCGCGAACGTGGGGTGCGGCGCGCCGACGGCGTCGATGCCCAGCACGTTCTTGATGCTGTTGGCCACCGCGTCCACCCATTCCTGATGGCCGCTGTCGGCGTTGTATGCGATCCAGTACCGCCCGCTCCAGGGCGAAATCGCGTTGGCCTGCGCCCAAAGTTGGCGTGCCCGTTCGGGGTTGAAGTCCAATGCGGCGCTGCCCGGGATGTTCCGATCGAAGCCGGGCAACGAGCTGGCGGTGAAATCGCGGGCCGGGCTGCGGGTGCCGTTGAAGATCTGCTGGCAGATCTGCGGCCGGTTGATGGCCGCCGACAGCGCCAGGCGGCGCAGTCGGCCTTCTGCGCCGCCGAAGTGCGGCAACCGCAATGGCGTGTCGAGCGATTGGCTGACCGCGACGGGCCCACTCGCGGCGTTGCCGCCGAGGTCACGCTGGTAGATCGTCAGCGCGCTGGACGGAATCGTGTCCAGCACATCCAGATTGCCGGACAGCAGATCGGCGTAGGCGGTGTCCAGGTTGGCGTAGAACTCGAACCTCAGACCTTTGTTGTGGGGTTTGCGATTGCCGTGGTAGTCGGGGTTGGGTTTCAAGTCGATCTTGACGTTGTGTTCCCAGGCCGGCCCGTCGGGACCGTTCGCCAACTCGTACGGCCCGTTGCCGACCGGGTTGCGGCCGAACGCGGCCATGTCCCGAAAAGCCTTGTCCGGTAACGGGTAGAACGCATTGTGTCCAAGCCGCAACGTGAAGTCGACGGTCGGCGCCTTGAGCCGCACATCGAACTCGAGATCGTTGACCACTTGCAGCCCGGACATGGTGGTCCGGGTCGGCTTTCCGCCACCGGTCAGGCCGGCGACCTCGTCGTACCCGACGATCGGGCTGAAGAAGCTTTGTTGCAGTTGGGCATTGGTACTCAGCGCCCCGTAGTTCCACGCGTCGACGAACGAATGGGCCGTCACCGGTGAGCCGTCGGTGAACTTCCAGCCGGGCTTGAGGATGATTCGGTAGTCGATGTTGTCGGTTGTCTCTACCGACTGCGCCACCTCCGGCGACGGCTTGCCCGCGGAGTCGTAGGACACCAAACCGGCGAACAGCCGATCCAGGATCCGCCCGCCGAGGCTGTCGTTCGTGCCGGTCGGAATCAGCGGGTTCGGCGGTTCACCGCCGTTCACCACCACCGACTCAGGGGTCAACGCGCCGCCGCCGCACGCGGCCAGCGACGCGACCGCCAGGAAGCCGGCGGCCGCCATCCCGGCGGAAAGGGCCCGCATGCGACGCATGACACCCGACCCTAGGGCCTGCCACCCGCGGTCGGTGAAGTGCCCGCGCCCACTTCATCAACCTAGAATCCCGTCGTGACCGTCGCGTATCTGGCCTCGGACGAATCGGCTGAGCTAGCCGGCCGATTGATCTTCGCGGTCGGCCTTCCCGCAGTCGGCTTGGTCTGTCTGATCATTGGCCTTCTAGAGCGCTCGCGCAGGCGTCGGCAGTCCCCGCCGCCGTACCACCCCGGCTACCCGTATCGGCCGCCGCCTCCGGCCATCGAGTATCCGGGCCCGTATCCCGCTCCACCGCCCTATCCCGGTTACCCTCCCGCGGTACCGCCACCGCGGCCGGCGAGCAAGTCGGCCATCGCGCTGATCACCATCGGTATCGTGCTGTTGACGTTGGGCGGGCTGAACGTCCTCGTCCACGTTGCGCGCGCCGTGTCGCGCGACGATCGTGGCTCGCACACGACCGCCCAGCCAACCCCATCGGCCAGAGCCGCGATGCCCGAAATCGGTCAGTGCTTCACCGAATTCGAGGTCCAAATGGGTTCGCTCAACCAACCGACCGACTGCGGTGATCCTGTGGCGACCTATGAGCTCGCCTCCATAGGCGGGCCGACGGCGACGTGCCCCGACAACAAGCGCGGCGGCTCTGTTTACGCGCGCCTCACCAACGAATCCCACACGCTGTGTTTTGTCCCGAACCTCAAACAAGGACTCTGCTACCTGAGGACGGGCCAGCGTGAGACGACGACGTTGACACCGGCCGATTGCGGTGAAGCACGCTACGCAAGATTAAGGGTCGACAAGCGCATCGACGGCAGCGCCGACGAAACGCAGTGTCCGCCGGGGACAAAGGCCAACGCGTATCCCACGCCGCCGCGGGTCTACTGCTTGGTGCAAGCCGAGTCGTGACGTCGATCAGACGGGCGTTACCGGATGCACCTGCAACGCGCAGGCATCGATGGCGGCCGGCACAGTCAGCACCACGGTCGTGTCCGGCGGGTTGACCAGCAGCTCGGTATAGGTGGGGCAGGGCTCGCCGTTGACGTCGATGGCGGTGCCCTCAACGATGGCCTGCGCCTGGGTGGACAGGGACAGGATGACGGTGGGCGGCACCTCGGCGCCCCCCGGCAGGCCCCCCATGTAGCCGCGCAGCGTGGGCTGGGCGTGTATGGGCGGCCCGCCCGCGCCCGAGTCGACCCCGGGGTACCCGGTCAGCGTGCAGGGCTCCGCGCCCCCGGCGAGGCTGAACACCAGGGTCGCCGCGCGGTGGCCGACCGCGGCCTGCGTCGACGAGGCGGTGACCGCGATCTGGTCCGACCAGCATGGGGTGGGCGCGTCGGCGGTGTCGGTCGGCATGGCCCACGCCGGGGATCCCAGCATGGCGGTGGCCGCGTAACCCGTTGCGGCCGCGGCGAAGCTGGGAGCTAGTCGGCGGTTGCGCCGCCCGTGACCGGGCACACCGGTGATTATCCGCTACGGGGCCGGCTTTGACCTTCGATTTGCAGCTTCGCTTTTCACCTTGTGGGGCTAGGCTCTCTGACGATTGACGAGCCTCGACACCAGGAGGAAGCCAGTGACCGCCACAGACGCCGTAGGCCCGTCGTCGTATCCGCCGCCGCCGGCGTTCGCCGAACAGGCCAACGCGGGTGAGGAGCTCTACCGCGAGGCCGACGAGGACCGGCTGGCCTTCTGGGCCAAGCAGGCCAATCGGCTCTCCTGGTCGACGCCGTTCACCGAGGTGCTCGACTGGTCGCAGGCGCCCTTCGCCAAGTGGTTCGCCGACGGCAAGCTCAACGTCGCCTACAACTGCGTGGACCGTCACGTGGAGGCCGGCCACGGCGACCGCGTGGCCATCCACTGGGAGGGCGAGCCCGGCGACAGCCGCAGCCTGACCTACGCCGACCTGCAGGCACAGGTGTGCAAGGCGGCCAACGCGCTGACCGGCCTGGGCCTGGTCGCCGGTGATCGGGTCGCGATCTACATGCCGCTGATTCCCGAGGCGGTGATCGCGATGCTGGCCTGCGCCCGGCTCGGCGTCATGCACAGCGTCGTGTTCGCCGGTTTCACCGCAAAGGCGCTGCGGGCCCGGATCGCCGACGCGCAGGCCAAGGTGCTGATCACCAGCGACGGGCAGTTCCGCCGCGGCAAACCGGCACCGCTGAAGGACGCGGCCGACGAGGCGGTCGCGTCGGGCACAGACGGTGACAGTCCCGTCGAGCGCGTTCTGGTGGTGCGGCGCACCGGGATCGACGTGTCGTGGAACGACGATCGGGACCTGTGGTGGCACGACGCCGTCGACGCCGCGTCGCCCGATCACACGCCGGAGCCCTTCGATGCCGAGCAGCCGTTGTTCCTGCTGTACACCTCCGGCACCACCGGAAAGCCCAAAGGCATCGTGCACACCAGCGGCGGCTACCTGGCCCAGACCTCCTACACGCACTACTACGTCTTCGATCTCAAGCCAGAGACGGACGTGTTCTGGTGCACCGCCGACATCGGCTGGGTAACCGGGCACACCTACGGTGTCTACGGCCCGCTTTCCAACGGCGCCACCGAGGTTCTCTACGAGGGCACGCCCGACTCACCCACCCAGCACCGCCATTTCGAGATCATCGAAAAGTACGGTGTGACAATCTATTACACCGCACCGACGCTGATCCGGACGTTCATGAAGTGGGGTCGCGAGATCCCTGACGCCCATGACCGGTCCAGCCTGCGGCTGCTGGGCACGGTGGGCGAGCCGATCAACCCCGAGGCGTGGCGCTGGTACCGCAAAGTGATCGGCGCCGAGCGCCTTCCGATCGTGGACACCTGGTGGCAGACCGAGACGGGCGCGGCGATGATCTCCCCGCTGCCCGGGGTGGCCGCGGCCAAACCGGGCTCGGCGATGCGGCCGCTGCCGGGCATTTCGGCGAAGATCGTCGACGACCACGGCGTCGAGCTGGTGCCGGGCATCCACAAGGGCGAGCACGTCACCGGCTACCTGGTCCTGGATCAACCGTGGCCGTCCATGCTGCGCGGCATCTGGGGTGATCCCGACCGATACGTCGAGACGTACTGGTCCCGGTTCGCCGAGCAGGGCTGGTACTTCGCGGGCGACAGCGCCTATTACGACCGCGACGGCGCCATCTGGGTGGTGGGCCGCATCGACGACGTGATGAACGTTTCGGGGCATCGGCTCTCGAGCGCCGAACTGGAGTCGGCGCTGGTCGGTCACCACGGGGTGGCCGAGGCCGCGGTGGTCGCGAAGACCGACGAGACCACGGGCCAAGCCGTCTGCGCGTTCGTCGTCTTGTGCGCCGAGTACGAGGTGCACGACGGGGTCGTCGACGAACTGCGCGCCGAGGTGGCCCGGGAGATCTCCCCCATCGCCAAGCCACGTGAGATTCACGTGGTGCCAGAGCTGCCCAAGACCCGCAGCGGCAAGATCATGCGCAGGCTACTGCGCGACATCGCCGAAAACCGCGAGCTGGGTGACACATCGACGCTGCTCGACGCCAGCGTCTTCGACGCGATCCAAGCCGCCAAGTAGCACTCAGGCCGGCTAGGCCGGTAGCGGCGTGAACCCGGCACCGGGCCGGTGCTTGGCATTGATGTCGGCCAGGACCGCGTTGAACGACTGGACGACCGCAGGCGTGTGCAGCGGAATGTACTTGATGACGCAGGTCGGCAGGTTGTCGCTGAACGCCCCGTGGATCATGCCGACCAGCAGGTTGTTCACGGTCACCGGCGCCCCGGAGTCCCCCGGCTGGCCACAGACCTGCATGACGATGGTCCCCGGGTCCTGGCCCGGTCCCCAGGTGACCCCGCACGAGTTTCCGGTGGTTCGGCCCTGCTTGCAGGCGATCTCACCGAAGGCCGGATCCGGGCCGAGGCCATTGATCGCGAAGCCGTTGTAGTTGGCCGTCGGCGTCACCTTGGCGGGATCGAATTTGATGACGGCGTAGTCGAGGTTGTCGTTGCCGGCCACCATGGTGCCCAGCACGCCGGCGTTCTCGGCGCCCTCGGCGGCCACCTGCGCGCCCGGACCACCGCAGTGCGCGGAGGTGAAACCGATCAGCTCACCGGCGGCATCGCCCCCGATGGTCGTCAGGGTGCACATCGTGTCCCCGTTGATCACGATGCCGGCGCCACCGCCCATCGGGATCCGGACATCGGCGGCCGCGGCGCGAGCGGGGCAGCCCACCAGGACCAGGAGCACCGCCGCGATTGCCGCCGCGAAGCACCGGTGCGCCGTCTGCACAGCACCACTCCCATCGACAGGCCGGACCCGGACCGGCGTGACCATTCTAGTCGGCCGGGCGTCCCGTTCGCCGTGCCCAGCGCGGCCGAAGGCCCGCACCGACCGCTCCCGTTGTGCCCGTTGCGCATCTGAGCGGAATGAAACCCCACGGCACGGCGGCTCGCTGACCCCATAGAGGTTTGGAAACTGTCCGCGTGGGCATCTGGTTGAACGCCCTCGCGACGCCGCCGGTCGACCTCCGACAGGCGCCGGGCCGGCCGCCGCCTTCGGCTGGCCTCGTCTGGCATCACGCCGCATGGCAACATGAACCGCGACGACAGCGCCGGGCAGTGACGAAAGAGGGGACCGTCTGTGAGCAAACCCGATGGCAAGAACGGTGTGCCCAGCACCCTGACCACGATCCCCCTGACCGACCCGCACGCCCGGCCCGCCGAGCCCTCGATCGGTGACCTGATCAAGGACGCCACCACGCAGGTCTCCACGCTGGTGCGCGCCGAGGTCGAATTGGCGCGGGCGGAGATCACCCGGGACGTGAAAAAGGGCTTGACCGGCAGCGTCTTCTTCATCGCCGCGCTGGTGGTGCTGTTCTACTCCACGTTCTTTTTCTTCTTCTTCGTCGCCGAACTGCTCGACACCTGGCTCTGGCGCTGGGTGGCGTTCCTGATCGTGTTCGCGGTCCAGGTGGTGGTCGGGGCGCTGCTGGCCCTGCTGGGCTTCCTCAAGGTGCGCCGGATCCGGGGACCGCGGGAGACGATCGAATCGGTCAAGGAGACGCGCACCGCGCTCACCCCGGGCCACGACAAGGCGCAGGGCGCCCCCAAGCAGCTCGCCGACCGTGGCAGGCACGAAAAGCCCGAAACCGATCCATCGGGTTGGTAAATGGCACCGCCGGATCCGTCGGTAACCCGCATCGACGGGCCGTGGCGCCATTTCGACGTGCACGCCAACGGCATCCGGTTCCACGTGGTCGAGGCCCTACCCACCGGCGCTGACACGACCGCACCGCCCACGGCCGGGCCGCTGGTGATGCTGCTGCACGGTTTCGGTTCGTTCTGGTGGTCGTGGCGTCATCAATTGCGGGGACTGACCGGGGCGCGGGTGGTAGCAGTCGACCTGCGCGGCTACGGCGGCAGCGATAAGCCGCCCCGCGGCTACGACGGCTGGACGCTGGCCGGCGACACGGCCGGCCTCATTCGGGCGCTGGGACACTCGTCGGCGATGCTCGTCGGTCACGCCGACGGCGGGCTGGCCTGCTGGGCCACCGCGCTGCTGCACGCGCGATTGGTGTCGGCCATCGCGCTGATCAGCTCGCCGCACCCGGCGGCGCTGCGCCGGTCCACGCTGACCCGGCGCGACCAGGGGTATGCACTGCTGCCGACGTTACTGCGCTATCAAGTGCCGATCTGGCCGGAGCGCCTGCTGACCCGCGACAACGCGGCGGAGATCGAGCGCCTGGTCCGCAGCCGTAGCTGCCCCAAATGGGTTGCCTCCGAGGACTTTTCCGAATCCATCGGTTACCTGCGGATGGCCATCCAGATTCCGTCGGCGGCGCACTGCGCTCTGGAGTACCAGCGCTGGGCGGTGCGCAGTCAGCTGCGTGACGAAGGCCGCCGCTTCATGAAATCGATGGGCCGGCAACTCAGCGTGCCGCTGCTGCACCTGCGCGGCGACGCCGATCCCTACGTGCTGGCCGACCCGGTCAACCGCACGCGGCGCTATGCTCCGCAGGGGCGTTACGTATCCATCGACGGTGCAGGGCATTTCAGCCACGAAGAGGTGCCTGAGGAAATCAACAGACACTTGATGAAATTCATCGACTACGTGGTCAGCTGACGCAGGCCCCGGTGGTCACCTGCTGAGTGTCACCGATTTTGGCGAGCTGACTGGCCACCTCGTCGGCCGTCAACACGAAGCCGGTGTCGGGATCGTCGACGGCCGCGCCGAACACCACGCCGAGCACCTGACCGCTGAGGTCGATCAACGGCCCACCCGAATTGCCTTGTTCCACATTGGCTCTGATGGTGTAGACGTCGCGGGTTACCGGCGCGGGGTCGCGGTAGATGTCGGGTCCGCTGAGCTTGATGACCTCGCGGATGCGGGCCGGGGTCGCGGTGAAGTTACCGCCGCCCGGATACCCCAGCACCACAACGCTTGTGCCCGTTTTCGCCTCGGCCGACGCGAAGGCCAGCGGCTGCGGCGGCAGGTTGGGGACGGCAAGGATAGCGATGTCGACCGACGGATCGTAGGAAACCACGGTGGCGTCCAGGGGACTGCCGCTGGCGTAGATCTGCACGCTGTTGGAACCGGCCACCACGTGCGCGTTGGTCATCACACGGTCGGGAGCGATCACAAATCCGCTGCCCTCCAACACTTTCTGACAGCTCGGCGCCAGGCTGCGAACCTTGACGACGCTGGCCGCGGTGGCCTGCACCACCGGATTGCTGGCCAGCGCGGGATCGGGCGAGGCGACCGGAATCACCGGAGTCCGGCTGAACGGCTCCAGCACCGCCGGCAGGCCGGAGGTGTTCAGCAATGCCGACAACCGCTTGGGCACCGTCTTCAGCCACGGCGGGGCGACCTCGTTGACCTGGGCCAGCACCCGCGAGCCGCGGACCGCGGCGGCCAGCTCGGGCTGGTCCTTGGACTGGGTCAGCGGCGTCGCCAACAACCACGCCGCGGTCAACACCACCACGAGCTGGACGCCCACCCCGATGAACGAGTCGACCGTCCGGATCGTGCGGCTGCGGATCGCGCCGCGAACCGCCCGCCCCAGCACCACTCCCGCGACCTCGCCGACGACGACCAGCGCCAGGATCAGGAAGAGGGCGGCGAACAACTTGGCCCGCGGCGCGGCGATGTGGCTGACGAGGTGGGGCGCCAGCAGCACGCCCGCGATCGCGCCCAGCAACACACCCACGAACGAGAACAGCGACCCCACCGCGCCGGAACGCCAGCCCGATACGGCCGCGATGAAGGCGACCGACAGCACGGCCACGTCAAGCCACTGTGACGGGGTCATCGAGTTCATGTTCATCGGGTGGGGCCGCCCTGCTCGCCGACCAGCGCCATCGCCGCGTCCAGCTCGCGGACGTCGGTGATGTCCCAGGGCTGGGCCCAGCCGGCGACGTCGAGCATCGCACAGATCACCTGGCCAGTGAATCCCCAGACCAGCATCTCGTTCAGCAGAAACGCCGGGCCGGCCCACCGGCGGCCGAGGTCACCCCGGTAGACCATCAGCCGGTTGGCCGGGTTTATGAAGGCGCGCAACGGAACTCGCGCCACGATCGCGGTTTCGGCCTCGTTGACGACGGCCACCGGCCCGGGATCCGGCGAGTAGGCCAGCACCGGGACGACGTGAAACCGCGACGGCGCAATGAACGTGCGCTCCATGGTGACCAAGGGACGCAACCGCGAAACGTCGATCCCGGTTTCCTCCTGGGCTTCGCGCAAGGCGGTGGTGACCGGGCCGTCATCGGTGGGATCGGAGGCGCCGCCGGGAAACGCCGCCTGGCCGGCGTGGTGGCGCAAGGTCGAGGCCCGCACGGTGACCAGGAGGTCGGCGTCGTCGGGGACTCCGCCGTCGGCCGGCGCGGTCTCCGGGCCCGAGAACAGCACCAAGACTGCGGCTTCGCGACCGCTGCCGCGCATCGCCGACAAAGACGACGCGGCCTTGCCGGTGATCATCGCCAGCACGTCGGCCGGCAGCCGGCGCCGGTACGCGTCCGGCATCCGCTCGACGTTGTCGACCAGGGGGCGCAGCCACGGCGGGGAGGCGTCGGGGCTCAGCGCCACCGTCCCGCGCGCGTGGGTGCGGTTACCACCTCCCGCGGGCGGGGGGGTACCCCCAACACTCACGGGGCGCTCCAGTCGGTCCAATTTTCGGCTTATCCCTTGTCATTTCCGACCGCGGCGGCGATCTCGTCGGCGCTGTCGAAGGCCCGCGGCAGCATCTGGGCAACGCTACCGTCCGGCCGCAGAACCACCGTCGCGGGCATCACGTTTACCACGCCCAGCGCCGCCGCGACCCGCCGGCGACCGTCCTGCAGGGTTGGCAGCCGAACGCCCAGTTCGGCCAGCCGCAGCAACGCGGCCGTCTCGTTCTCGTCCTGATGCACCGTCACCACCATCACGTCAGACCCGACTCGCCGTTGATACTCGGCCATCGCGGGCAGTTCGGCCGCACACGGCGCGCACCAATACGCCCATAAGTTGAGGACCACCCGCCGCCCGGCCAGCGCGCGGGCGACGTCGACAACCGAACCGTCGGCGGCACACTCGGCCGTGACACCGCGCAGCGCGGGGGGGCCCGGGCCATCACCGGCGGCGGGACAGGGCGCCAGGTCGGCCCGTTGCCGCGGACCCGCCAGCGCGGCCGCCGTGTCGGCGTCGCGGTGTTCGCGGTCGGGTGGGCTCACGGCCGTGCCGGGCTTCGGGGCCGGCGCGGACTCGTCGCGCAGCTGGGCGACGAGGGCCGCCGCCAGCGCCGCCACCACCGCGAGGATCGCGATGGTCCAGCGCGTGGTCCGCGTCAAGGTGGTAGGCGCCTACAGGCCGGCCAGGGCCAGCAGGTGCTCGGTTTCCGGGCCCCGCACCAGGGGCGCGGCCAGTAGCGGTTCGGTGGGGCCGAGGCCGAAGGAGGGGCAGTCCTTGGCCACCACGCACACACCGCAGGCCGGCTTGCGCGCGTGGCACACCCGGCGGCCGTGGAAGATCACGCGGTGGCTCAACATGGTCCACTCGCTGCGTTCGATCAGTTCGCCGGCCGCGCGCTCGATCTTCACCGGGTCCTTGTCGCTGGTCCAGCGCCACCTGTGCAGCAGCCGCGCGAAGTGGGTGTCGACCGTGATGCCGGGGACGCCAAAGGCGTTGCCCAGGATGACGTTGGCGGTCTTGCGGCCCACCCCGGGCAGCGTGACCAGTTCCTCCATGGTGGAAGGCACCTCGCCGTCAAACCGTTCGACCAGCGCCTGCCCGAGGCCGATGAGGGAGGTCGCCTTATTGCGGAAAAACCCCGTCGGACGGATCAGGGCTTCCAGTTCGTCGCGATCCGCCTGCGCATAGTCCAGCGCCGACGGGTACCGCTTGAACAACGCCGGCGTGGTCAGGTTCACCCGTTTGTCCGTGCTCTGCGCGGAAAGGATCGTGGCGACGGTCAGCTCCAGCGGCGTGGTGAAGTCCAGCTCGCAGTGCGCGTCCGGAAACGCCTGCGCCAGCGCCCGATTCATCCGGCGGGCCCGCCGCACCAAGCCGGCCCGCGTCTCCTCAGACCAGCGCCGTGCACCGTTGCCACCCGGTGGGACCGAGGTGGACTTCGAGCGCCCGGACGACTTTGCCGCTGTCACCTACGACAGAGTACTGATTTCGTGATCTCGCCGAGACCACGTGTTGATTGAAGTCCATGTTTACTCTCCTTGTGTCGTGGTTGCTGGTGGCCTGCGTTCCGGCGTTGCTGATGCTGGCGGCGCTCGGATTGGGGCGGCTCGAACGGGGGCTCGCCCGCGAAGACGTCACCATGCTCGCGGTCACCGAGCTTTTCGAGTACGCCGAACTTGTCGACGTGCGCACCCTGGCCCGGGAGGGCATGCCGGAGGCGGTGGAATTTCTGCACCGGCGCGAGGCCCGGGAACTTTCCGAGGCCGCGCTGGCCGGGCTGACGGCCGGGCCGCGGCATGCGGCGCCGTCGTTTGCCGCCAGCTTCATTGACCCTGCCGAGCTGACATTGCCGACGCGAATACAAGCGCATTCGCAGATCAATCCGCAGTTTAAGGCCACTCGACACGTCAATCGTGTGTAGCGTTGCACGTTGGACAAAATGTCCTACCGCTAGACTCATCACGCGAGCAAGGGATTAACCTGCCCGTACACAAATCATTGGAAAGCTGAAGAGGCAACGTGGACGAGATCCTGGCAAGGGCAGGAATCTTCCAAGGGGTTGAGCCCGGCGCGGTCGCCGCGCTGACCAAGCAACTGCAACCCGTCGACTTTCCCCGTGGGCACACGGTCTTCGCCGAAGGCGAGCCGGGTGATCGGCTGTACATCATCGTCTCGGGGAAGGTCAAGATCGGCCGTCGCTCACCCGATGGCCGGGAGAACCTGCTGACGATCATGGGCCCGTCGGACATGTTCGGCGAGTTGTCTATTTTCGACCCCGGCCCACGGACTTCCAGCGCCACCACCATCACCGAAGTGCGCGCCGTGTCGATGGACCGCGACGCGTTGCGGGCGTGGATCGCCGACCGTCCCGAGATCGCCGAGCAGCTGCTGCGGGTGCTGGCCCGCCGGCTGCGCCGCACCAACAACAATCTGGCCGACCTCATCTTCACCGATGTGCCCGGCCGGGTGGCCAAGCAGCTGCTGCAGCTCGCCCAGCGGTTCGGCACCCAGGAGGGTGGCGCCATGCGCGTCACCCACGACCTGACCCAGGAGGAGATCGCCCAGCTGGTGGGGGCGTCCCGGGAGACGGTGAACAAGGCGCTGGCCGATTTCGCCCACCGCGGCTGGATCCGTCTGGAAGGCAAGAGTGTGCTGATTTCGGACTCCGAAAGGCTCGCGAGGCGCGCGAGGTAAGCGCGCGAATTGCGTCGAGATCGACGTTTTCGACACGTTCACTCGAACTTTTCCGCGATAGCGGCGATTTCGGCGCGAGTTCAGCGCTGCAAATAGTCCAGCTGCGCCTGAACGGACCATTCGGCCGCGTCCCAGAGTTTCTCGTCGACGTCTACATAGACGTGTTCGACGACTTGGCGCGCGGTGGCGTCGTCGCCGATGTCCCGCAACGCGGCGCGCACCTGTTCCAGCCGTTCCTGCCGGTGCACCAGGTAGCCGGACGCGACGGCCTGCAGGTCGGGCAGGTCGGGCCCGTGGCCCGGCAGCACCGTACGTCGCCCCAGACCACGCAAGCGCCGCAACGATTCCAGGTAGTCGGCCAGGCTGCCGTCTTCGGAATCAATGACGGCGGTGCCGCGGCCCAGCACGCTGTCGGCGGTGAGGACGGCGTCGTCGAGCACGAACGAGAACGAGTCGGCGGTGTGGCCGGGGGTGGCCATCACCCGGATCTTGAGGCCGGCCGCGTCGATCACCTCACCATCGGTGAGGTGACCGCCGAGGCCGCGCAGAAACCCGCTGCCCGCCGACCGCACGGTCGCGCCGGTCCGCTCGACCAGCTTGTCGATGCCGTCGGTGTGATCGCCGTGCCGGTGGCTGATGAGCACCAGCGTGATACGGCCCAACTCGGCGACCCGGGCGATGTGGTCGTCGTCGTCGGGCCCGGGGTCCACCACGACCAACTCGTCGCTGCCCTTGCCGCGCAGCACCCACGTGTTGGTGCCCTCGAGCGTCATCAACCCGGGGTTGTCGGCCAACAGAACCGAGGCAGTGTCGGTGACCGCCCGCAGGGTGCCGTATGCGGGATGACTCGGCGACTCCGGCGCATCGGTCACGATCGCGAGCCGACCTCCACGATCAGCTCCACTTCGACCGGCGCATCCAGCGGCAGCTCGGAAACGCCGACGGCCGACCGTGCGTGTGCGCCGTCCTCGCCGAACACCTCGGCGAGCAGCTCCGAAGCGCCGTTGATGACGCTCGGCTGGCCGTTGAAACCCGGAGCGGAGGCGACGAAGCCGACGACCTTGACCACTCGGGTCACCGCGTCGATGCCCACCAGCGAATCGACGGCCGCGAGGGCGTTGAGCGCGCAGATCCGCGCCATCGCCTTGCCTTCTTCCAAGCTGACCTGCGCCCCGACCTTGCCGGTCCCGGCCAGCTGTCCCGCCTGCAGCGGCAGCTGACCGGCGGTGTACACCAGGTTGCCCGTCCGCACGGCGGGCACATAGGCGGCCAGCGGCGCCACCACCTCCGGAAGCGCGACCCCGAGTTCGGCGAGCCGGGCGGAAGCAGTCATCTACTTGGGGCGCTTCAAATACGCGACGTGTTGCTCACCGGTTGGCCCGGGCAGTACGGACACCAACTCCCAGCCGTCGGCACCCCACTGGTCGAGAATCTGTTTGGTGGCGTGCGTGAGCAGCGGGACGGTGACGTATTCCCATGCGATCGGTTGGCTCATGGCGCGAGCTTATCGGTCGGATGTGAACGGCTCTGGCCTGCCCGGGGGCCGGACGCCGGTCGGGCTAGCATGCGAAGGTGGCAAACACATCGAGCGGCGGTAGCGCCGTCGGCTGGCCGGCGCGGCTCTCAAAGGCCCGCCTGCATTTCGTCACCGGTAAAGGCGGCACGGGCAAGTCGACGATAGCGGCCGCACTGGCACTGACCCTGGCAGCCGGGGGCCGCAAGGTCCTTCTGGTGGAAGTCGAAGGGCGGCAAGGCATTGCGCAACTCTTCGACGTCCCGCCGCTGCCCTACCAGGAGGTCAAGATCGCGACCGCCGAACGCGGCGGTCAGGTCAACGCGCTGGCAATCGACATCGAGGCCGCGTTCCTGGAATACCTGGACATGTTCTACAACCTCGGCATCGCCGGGCGGGCGATGCGGCGCATCGGCGCCATCGAGTTCGCGACGACGATCGCGCCCGGCCTGCGCGACGTGCTGCTCACCGGAAAGATCAAGGAATCGGTGGTGCGGCTGAACAAGGGGACCAAGAACCCCGTCTACGACGCGGTCGTCGTAGACGCACCACCGACGGGACGGATCGCCCGCTTCCTGGATGTCACCAAGGCTGTGTCGGATCTGGCCAAGGGCGGCCCGGTGCACTCGCAGAGCGAGGGGGTGGTGAAGCTGTTGCACTCCGAGCAGACGGTCATCCACCTGGTCACCCTGCTGGAGGCGTTGCCGGTGCAGGAAACCCTGGAAGCCATCGAGGAACTCGCCGAGATGGAGCTCCCGATCGGTAGCGTGATCGTGAATCGCAACATCGCGTCTTATCTGCAGCCCGCCGACCTGGCGAAGGCCGCCGAGGGGCACGTCGACGCAGACTCGGTGCGGGCGGGGCTGGAAATGGCGGGAATCAAGCTGAACGACACCGAGTTCGCGGGACTGCTGACCGAGACCATCGAGCACGCGACCGTCATCGCCGCGCGGGCCGAGATCGCACAGCAACTCGACGCGCTGCAGGTGCCGCGGCTGGAACTGCCGGCGATCTCCGACGGCGTCGACCTCGGAAGCCTCTATGAGCTTTCGGAATCGCTTGCACAGCAGGGGGTTCGATGAGCACCACGCCGAATAGGCTTGACATGGCCTCGATCTTGGCCGACACGACCAACCGGGTCGTGGTGTGCTGCGGCGCCGGCGGGGTGGGCAAGACCACCACCGCCGCCGCGATGGCGTTGCGCGCGGCCGAATACGGACGCAACGTATGCGTTTTGACGATCGACCCGGCCAAGCGGCTGGCTCAAGCGCTGGGGGTCAACGACCTCGGCAACACCCCGCAGCGGGTGCCGCTGGCGTCCGAGGTTCCCGGCGAGTTGCACGCGATGATGCTCGACATGCGCCGCACGTTCGACGAGATGGTGGTCCAGTACTCCGGAAACGGCCGGGCGCAAGCGATTCTGGACAATCAGTTCTATCAGACGGTCGCCAGCTCGCTCGCCGGCACGCAGGAATACATGGCGATGGAGAAGCTGGGCCAGCTACTGGCCGAGGATCGTTGGGACCTGGTGGTGGTGGACACCCCGCCGTCGCGCAACGCGCTGGACTTCCTGGACGCGCCCAAGCGGTTGGGCAGCTTCATGGACAGCCGGCTGTGGCGGCTGCTGCTCGCGCCCGGCCGCGGCATCGGCCGATTGGTCACCGGGGCAATGGGTTTGGCGATGAAGGCGATGTCCACCGTGCTCGGCTCACAGATGCTGAGCGACGCGGCGGCTTTCGTGCAATCGCTGGACGCCACCTTCGGCGGTTTCCGGGAGAAGGCGGATCGGACGTACTCGCTGCTGAAGAGGCGCGGCACGCAGTTCGTGGTGGTGTCGGCGGCCGAACCCGACGCGCTGCGCGAGGCCTCCTTCTTCGTCGACCGGCTGTCCACCGAAGGCATGCCCCTGGCCGGGCTGGTCTTGAACCGCACCCACCCGACGTTGTGCTCGTTGCCCGCCGAGCGGGCGATCGACGGAATCGAAACGCTGGCGGCCGAGCCGGGTTCCGAGGCGGCCTCGCTGGCCGGGGCCGTGCTGAGGATTCACGCAGACCGCGCGCAGACCGCCAAGCGGGAGATCAGGTTGCTGTCGCGGTTCACCGGTGCCAATCCGCACGTGCCGATGATCGGCGTTCCCTCGCTGCCGTTCGACGTCTCGGACCTGGAGGCATTGCGCGCGCTCGCCGATCAGATCACGTCGACGGGTGACGACGCGGCCCGCGCCACGGCCCAAGGGCCCCTGCGCTAGGGGCCCGGCCGAACTCGGTCAGCCGACGTTGCGGGTTCTGCTCTTGTCGAAGAAGTCCGACCAGGACACCACTTCCGGGTGTTGCTTGAGCAGGGCCCTGCGCTGACGCTCGGTCATGCCGCCCCAGACGCCGAACTCGACTTTGTTGTCCAGCGCGTCCGCCCCGCACTCCTGCATGACCGGGCAGTGCCGGCAGATGACGGCGGCCTTGCGTTGGGCGGCCCCTCGAACGAAGAGTTCGTCCGGGTCCGTGGTCCGGCACAGTGCTTGGGAGACCCAGGCGATCCGTTCCTCGGCATCAACGCTGCGGAGTACCCCTTGTGCGGCCGCAATGTTTGTCCTACGCGCCGCAGGCCGTGTTCCTGACACGAACTGTTCCCTTCCCTACCGGCCGCTCTCACGACCGCCCTCCTGGGGTGCAGATCCACACCTGCGATCTACGCCACACTGTGTACATCGGTGTTACCTGAATCTCACCGTGTGTCTAAGTTAGGTGGTCAGCAGGCAATTGCGCAACAGTCCGATAACGCTTTTTTTGGGACGGGCGTGCCGTCTCGTCTCAGAAGGGCCGGCGATCGAAGTGATCTTGCACACGTGCGCGGGGGCGCAAACACTGACGCACGCGCAAATTTTATCGCACTCACGGCAGTAAAGCGCAGGTCAATGACGGGGGTAAAAAGGGGGTGAACTCGCAGCGTGGCGGCGTGACTGGGGGCCGCTACTGTAGTAGCCATGTCAGACCGCCCCCCGGCCCTTCTCACGATTTTGAAGCTTGCCGGGTATTGCTTGCTGGCCGGCGTCGTCGCCACGGCGCTGATGTTTCCGTTCGCGGGCGGATTGGGACTGGTGTCCAACCGGGCCTCCGAAGTCGTCGCCAACGGCTCGGCCCAACTCCTCGAGGGCGAGGTGCCCGCGGTGTCGACGATGGTCGACGCGAAGGGCAACACCATCGCCTGGCTGTACTCCCAGCGCCGCTTCGAGGTGCCCAGCGACAAGATCGCCAACACGATGAAGCTGGCGATCGTGTCCATCGAGGACAAGCGGTTCGCCGACCACAACGGGGTGGACTGGAAGGGGACGCTGACCGGGCTGGCGGGCTACGCGCGCGGCGACGTCGACACCCGTGGCGGTTCGACCATCGAGCAGCAGTACATCAAGAACTACCAGTTGCTGGTGACGGCGAAGACCGACGCCGAGAAGCGCGCCGCCGTGGAAACCACCCCGGCCCGCAAGCTGCGCGAGATCCGGATGGCGCTCACGCTGGACAAGACCTTCACGAAGCCCGAGATCCTGACCCGCTACCTGAATCTGGTGTCGTTCGGCAACGGTTCGTTCGGCGTGCAGGACGCGGCCCAGACCTACTTCGGCATCAACGCCTCGGACTTGAACTGGCAACAGGCGGCGCTGCTGGCGGGCATGGTGCAGTCGACCAGCGCGCTGAACCCTTATACCAACCCCGAGGGTGCGCTGGCGCGGCGAAACCTGGTGCTGGACACCATGATCGAGAACATCCCCCAGGAAGCCGACGCCCTGCGCGCCGCCAAGGCCACCCCCCTGGGTGTGCTGCCGCAGCCCAACGAGTTGCCGCGGGGCTGCATCGCGGCCGGCGATCGCGCATTCTTCTGCGACTACGTCCAGGAGTACCTGTCCCGCGCCGGCATCAGCAAAGAACAGGTGGCCCGCGGCGGCTACCTGATCCGCACCACGCTGGACCCGGACGTGCAGATCCCGGTGAAGGCGGCCATCGACCAGTTCGCCAGCCCGACCCTGCCCGGCATCTCCAGCGTGATGAGCGTGATTCAGCCCGGCAAGACGTCGCACAAGGTGATGGCGATGGCCAGCAACCGCACCTACGGCCTGAACCTCGACGCCGGTGAAACCATGCGGCCGCAGCCGTTCTCGCTGGTCGGCGACGGCGCGGGGTCCGTTTTCAAGATCTTCACGACGGCCGCCGCCCTGGACATGGGCATGGGCACCAACGCCACGCTCGAGGTACCGAGCCGATTCCAGGCCAAGGGCATGGGGAGCGGCGGGGCCAAGGGCTGCCCCAAGGACACCTGGTGCGTGGTCAACGCCGGCAACTACCGCGGCTCGATGAACGTCACCGAGGCGCTGGCCACCTCGCCGAACACCGCGTTCGCCAAGCTGATTCAGCAGGTCGGGGTCACCCGCACGGTGGACATGGCGATCAAGCTGGGCCTGCGCTCCTACGCCGATCCCGGCACCGCCCGCGACTACAACCCCGACAGCAACGAGAGCCTGGCCGACTTCGTCAAACGGCAGAACATCGGCTCGTTCACCCTGGGCCCCATCGAGGTGAACGCGCTGGAGCTGTCCAACGTCGCCGCCACGCTCGCCTCCGGCGGCACGTGGTGCCCGCCGAACCCCATCGACAAGCTGATCGACCGGCACGGCAACGAGGTCGCTGTGACCACCGAGACCTGCGACCAGGTGGTGCCCGAAGGCCTGGCGAACACCATGGCCAACGCGATGAGCAAGGACGCGGTGGGCGGCGGCACGGCCTCCGGCTCCGCCGGTGCGGCGGGCTGGACGCTGCCGGTGTCCGGTAAGACGGGCACCACCGAGGCGCACCGTTCCTCCGGCTTCGTGGGATTCACCAACCACTATGCGGCGGCCAACTACATCTACGACGACTCCACGACGCCGACGGACCTGTGTTCGTCGCCGCTGCGCCATTGCGGCGAGGGCGACCTGTACGGCGGCAACGAGCCGGCCCGCACCTGGTTCACGGCGATGAAGCCGATCGCCACCAATTTCGGGCCGGTGCAGTTGCCGCCCACCGATCCCCGGTACGTCGACGGGTCGCCCGGGTCGCGGGTGCCGAGCGTCGCCGGCCTGGACATCGACGCGGCCCGCTCGCGCCTCAAGGAGGCGGGCTTCCAGGTCGCCGACCAGAACAACTTCGTCAACAGCACCGCGAAGCAGGGCGAGGTGGTCGGAACCACGCCGAGCGGCGCAACGATCCCGGGGTCGATCATCACCATCCAGGTCAGCAACGGCATCCCGCCGGCTCCTCCGCCGCCGCCCGAGGGCGGGCCGCCGCCGGTCGGGTCACAGGTGGTGGAGATCCCGGGTCTGCCCCCGATCACCATTCCGCTGTTGGCGCCGCCGCCGCCCGCGCCGGGGCAGCCGCCTCCGTAGGCCGCCATCTTTGGTGCTGTGGCGCAAGGTATGCGTTGCCAAAGCGCAACCGGCAGTAGGCTGCCAGCATGGCTGATGTTTTGCCCACGCTGATTCGCACCGGTGCCGCCGCACTCGGTTCGGCCGTCGCCGGCATCGGTTACGCCGCCGTCGTCGAGCGCAACGCCTTCGTCCTGCGCGAGATAACCATGCCCGTCTTGGCGCCCGGTTCGACGCCGCTCCGGGTGCTGCATATCAGCGATCTCCACATGCTCCCCAATCAGCGCCGCAAACAGGCATGGCTGCGCGAGCTGAGCAACTGGGAGCCGGACCTGGTGGTCAACACCGGCGACAACCTGGCCCACCCCAAGGCGGTGCCCGCGGTGGTGCAGGCCCTCGGGGATCTGCTGTCGCGGCCGGGTGTCTTCGTTTTCGGCAGCAACGACTACTTCGGTCCGCGCCTGAAGAACCCGCTGAACTATCTGACCAACCCGTCGCACCGGGTTCGCGGTGAGCCGCTGCCCTGGCAGGACCTGCGCGCGGCCTTCACCGAGCGCGGCTGGCTCGACCTCACCCACACGCGGCGCGAGTTCGAGGTGGCCGGCCTGCACGTCGCGGCCGCCGGCGTCGACGACCCGCACATCGACCGGGACCGCTACGAGACGATCGCGGGCCCGGCCAGCCCGGCCGCGAACCTGCGACTCGGGCTGACCCATTCCCCGGAGCCGCGGGTGCTGGACCGCTTCGCCGCCGACGGCTACCAACTGGTGATGGCCGGCCACACCCACGGCGGCCAGGTCTGCCTGCCGCTCTACGGCGCCCTGGTGACCAACTGTGGCCTGGACCGGACCCGGGCGAAGGGCCCGTCCCGGTGGGGCGCGAACATGCAGCTGCACGTCTCCGCCGGCATCGGCACCTCACCGTTCGCGCCGGTGCGCTTCTGCTGCCGGCCCGAGGCCACCCTGCTGACGTTGATCGCCACCCCGATGGGCGGCCGCGATTCGGCCAGCGACCTAAGCCGTTCGCAGCCAACAGTTTCGGTGCGTTGACCGAGCGGACCCGGATCGCGGTCCGCAGCCGCTCGCGGTGCTGGACGGACAGCGCGGTCCGGCTGATCCACGCCGACGCGCGCCGCAGCGCCGACACGCACCTGTTGCGCTACCCGCTGCCGTCGGCGTGGGGCTCGGATGGCCCCGGCGCTCAGGTGGCGCTGTACCTCAAAGACGAGACCACGCACATCACCGGCAGCCTCAAGCACCGGCTGGCCCGCTCCTTGTTCCTGTACGCGCTCTGCAACGGGTGGATCGACGAGGGCACCACGGTGGTCGAGGCCTCGTCGGGTTCGACGGCGGTGTCGGAGGCGTATTTCGCGGCCCTGCTGCGCCTGCCCTTCGTCGCCGTGATGCCGGCGTCCACCAGCTCGGCCAAGGTGGCGCTAATCGAAGCCCAGGGCGGCCGTTGCCATTTCGTGCAGAACTCTTCGGAGGTGTACGCCGAGGCCGAGCGCGTCGCCCGCGACACCGGTGGGCATTACCTGGACCAGTTCACCAACGCCGAACGCGCCACCGACTGGCGGGGCAACAACAACATCGCCGAGTCGATCTTCGAGCAGATGGGCGAAGAGACGCATCCCATCCCGGAATGGATCGTGGTGGGCGCGGGCACCGGCGGCACCAGCGCGACGATCGGCCGCTACATCCGCTACCGCGGGCACACGACCCGGCTGTGCGTCGTCGACCCGGAAAACTCCGCGTTCTTTCCGGCCTACGCCGACGACCGCTACGACGTCACGATGCCCGTGTCGTCTCGGATCGAGGGCATCGGCCGGCCGCGGGTCGAGCCGTCGTTCCTGCCCGGTGTGGTCGACCGCATGGTGTCGGTGCCCGACGCGGCGTCCATCGCCGCCGCCCGGCACGTGAGCGCCGTTCTCGGGCGCCGCGTGGGGCCGTCGACGGGTACCAACCTCTGGGGCGCCTTCGGCTTGCTCGCCGAGCTGGTCGCCCAGCGGCGCAGCGGTTCGGTGGTCACGCTGCTCGCCGACAGCGGCGACCGATACCACGACACCTACTTCAGCGACGAGTGGGTCAGCGCGCAGGGACTCGATCCGAGCGGTCCCGCCGAGGCCCTGGCGCAGTTCGAGCGCTCCTGCCTCTGGCAATGAGCCGCCACGCCGCGGTTTGGCCAGCCGATGGGCCGGTGCGATAGGCTGTCGAAGCTTCAAGCGGGGTGTGGCGCAGCTTGGTAGCGCGCTTCGTTCGGGACGAAGAGGCCGTGGGTTCGAATCCCGCCACCCCGACCCAGTTGTATTAGCTGGCGTGACAGCCGAACGCCGAGTTTGACACTGCGGCGTCGCGGCTTTGCCGTTAAGCTCTGCCCGCATGGCGCTGGTAAGCCCGCCGCCCGAGCAGGGCGAGCCACGCGGGGTCGGCCCCAAGGTCACCGGATTTGCTGATTCGCCGGCGCCGGTCCGTAGTCCCGGTCACCCCACCCTGGCGGAGATCGCCCGGCGACAGCAGGAGATCCAGGCGTGGGAAGCGCTGAACGTCGGCGGCTACCGATTCGCTAAACCCGGCACCGTCATCGGCGCGCTGATCTCCGCGGTGCTGGTTGTTCTCGTGGTGACGCCCCTCCCGCCGAACTGGCCGTGGGACATCCCGACGATGATCCTGGCCGTCTTCACGGCGGTGGCGACCGTGACCTGCGGCCTGTTGTGGTTCGACAATCCGCACCCCACTCCCCGCCCCGAGTCGTTGGCGATCGTGCCGTTCTCGCGGGCGGAAAACCTGCGGCTGATGCAAGACCAGCCGGTCGAGCCCTACCGCGCCGTCTGTCCCTGCCCCGGCTGTGGCGACTTATCCACGCACCTGATCCGCGAGCCCGTCAAGGACGAACCCGACTGGGCGATGGTCACCCGGCGTTGCGCCGTGTGTCAACGCGAGTGGGCACAGGCCTGAATCGGTTTTGCGCCAACGATTCCGCCCCCGCCATTGCGGCGCTAGGCGCAGTCGGCGCAGATAGAGATGCCCCCGCTCGAGCTGTGCAACCGGCTGCGGTGCTGGACCAGAAAACAGCTCGAGCACATGAACTCGTCGGACCGCTGGGGAATCACCGTCACCGACAGTTCCTCGCCGGACAGGTCGGCGCCGGGAAGCTCGAAGAAGTGCACATCGTTGGGATCCTCGTCGACCACCGTGGTGGCGGACCCCTGCAGCGTCGGGGCTAGCTCGCGTATCGGGGATTTGTCCTGGGTTTCGGAGTCGGAGACCCGGCGTGCGTCATAGTCGCTTGCGGTCGCCATGGCAGTTCCTTCCTGCTGATGAGCCCGGGTTGACGCACTTTGCTGTACTCACCCGTGGCGCAGGCAGTACCCCATTCAGGCGCGAGTTACACCGACCGGCCCGAAAAAGTCACGCCGCCGGCCAGTGAGCCGCCTCAGCCGCCTGGCGATCGCGGCGTAATGCGCGAGGGCCAGGCCCAGCCACGGCGCGACGACCGACACGGTCAGCGCGACGATCGCGACCCCTTCGTGCCCAAACAGGAGCTCGAACAGCCCGACTGCCAGACTGAGGGCCCAGACCACCACGGCCGCGAGGCCGAGCAGGGGGAAATCACGCTCGTACTCGACCGAGTAGTTTGCTGCTCGTAACGAAACGGGCGCGACCATGATCGGCTTTTACCCGGTCATCGCCGCGATTAAACGTCTCGGCGGGCGAATTCGCGCTGGTCGGTGTTGGTTAGCTCACAGCGGTCAACTAGTCGGCGGCGGGGCGGGCTCATCGGAATTCGCGGCGTGCCAAGCAAGTTCGGCGTCGCGCACCCGTCGGTGCATGCGCAGCAGCCACTCTCGTGAGAAAGTCTGTGTATCAGGGTGATTCATGCGACATGCGGTTCGCCGATCGGGCCGCCGCCCGACCCGGCGGCTAGGGAGCCGCAGCCGATTCGCGGACAACGCTTCGCGGTTACCCCCCGTCCCCGAACCCAAACGACGCGGCATGCCGGTGTCAGCCGGCCCCGGCCTGGGTATGCCGCGCAGATGAAACCCGCCGTTCTGTTCGACGTCGACGGAAGCCTGGTCGACTCCAACTATCTTCACGTCCACGCGTGGCTACGCGCCTTCGACGCCGAGGGCCTGCCCGTCAGCGCCTGGCAGATCCACCGGTGCATCGGCATGGACGGCTCCACGCTGGTGCGAACGCTCTCCAACGACGCCCCGGACGAGGTCCAGGAGCGGCTGAGCGACGGGCACAGCCGCTACTACCGGGAGAGCACCCCGCTGCTCGCGCCGCTACCGGGTGCCCGCGCGCTGCTGCGCCGCGTCGCGGAGCTGGGGCTGCAGGTCGTGCTGGCCACCTCGGCACCCGACGACGAGCTGGAGATCCTGCGCAAGGTCCTCGACTGCGACGACGTCATCTCCGAAACGACGTCCTCGCGTGACGTCGACACCGCCAAGCCCGAACCCGGCATCGTGCAGGTCGCGCTGGACCGGGCCGGGGTGGATGCCGACCATGCCGTGTTCGTCGGGGACGCGGTGTGGGACGCCCATGCCGCGGCGGGCGCCGGATTGTCCTGCATCGGGCTGCTCAGCGGTGGCATCGCGCGCGAGGAGCTGCAGGCGGCGGGCTCGGCACCGATCTTCGCCGATCCACAAGACCTGCTCGAGCATCTGGACTCGACCCGCATCGCCGAACTCGCGCTACATGCCGCGGGTGCGGAGCAGAATCGGTAGCAACCACCAGAAGAACGTAAAGAGCGTCAGCGCACACGCTCCCGCGATCAGGGCCGGCCCGCGGCCGGCCACCGCCGCGAACACGATGATCGTCACCCCGGTCAGGGCGAGGCCGAGCAGCGCCAGGCCCGCATACGCGCAGCGATGCGCGGCGGACACCAGCACCTGGAGACGATGGCGCCGGAAGAGCATCCGGTGCATGCCCACCGGGGCGATCAGCAGCACTGTCGCGCCGACCGAGCACCCCACCGTCGCGAGATAGGCGTCGCGCAGGAGCGGGGCCAGGACGTCGAAACGTTGCTGGAACGGCAGGGTCAGCAGGAAACCGGTGAGCAGCTGCACGCCCGTCTGCACGACGCGCAGCTCCTGCAGCAGGCTGTTCCAATTGCGGTCCAGCCGTTGGATTTCGGTTTCGCCACGCTCGTGGCTGTCCCACCGCTGGTCGTCTTGCGGATTATCGACGTCCATAGGCGTGATCATCGCACCTGTCGCATGCGCCAGCGCCGTTTCACGCCGAAGGGTCGCGGAATTCGTTATCCGCTTTCGCAATGTGAATTGATTTCGGCGCCCGCCAATTTGGAAACCATATATCGCAACGGGACCCCGGCTATTGTCAAAAACCTTGTCGCGCAACCACGCGCAGCGGCGACTACCGGCTGATGTTGTCGTCCCGCACCGCGGTCAACGCGTCGTCCAGCGTCGGGTACAGCGGGAACGTCTTGTCCAGCCCGGTCAGGTGAATCGGCCGCCTGGTCGCCGGGCCGCGCGCAACCACCCCGAATCCGGTCGCGTTGCCCAGCTTCTCGTACGTCGCAGCCAGGATCTTCAGACCCACCGAACCGAGGAATTCCACCGCGGAGAGATCGATGACCAGTGCCGTTGGGCTCTCCGCGACAACCGCGCCGATGGCCTGTTCCAGGGCCGGCGCCGTGACCAGATCGATTTCGCCGCTCACACTGACCACGGACACCCCATCGTGGTCCTCGACCAAGGTGGTAATCGAATCAGGAGCTGACAATGGCGATCCTTTGTCCTGGGCTTCAGGTGTGGTGCAAGCCTAGCCTGCGTTGCGAACTGCGAGAAGAATATGCCCTCAACACCTGCCCCGCGACAACCCAGGCTAGTCTCGCAAAATCGAGCCTGCACACAGCGGGGTGCGGACCGGCACTCGGGAGGCAACATGTCAGATTCGCCGGCGGAGTTCAGCGGCGCGGCCACCGCGCAGGCGGTCAGCATTTCCAGCGAGGGCCTGCTGCCACAGCTCGTCCAGCACCTGCGGCAGAACCGCACCGTGCTGCGCGAGGAGTGGGCGCGCAGAATCACCGAGGCCGAACTGCTCACCGCGATGACGCCGGAGGAGCTGTTCTCCGAGGCGACTGCCGTCTACGACAACTACGTGGAGGTGCTCGAGACCGGTAGCGTCGAGGCGCTGCAGGCCTACGCCCGCGACCTGTCCGAGCGCATCATTCCGCGGGGCGTGGAAACGGACGAGGTCGTCGGCATCGTGTTGTTGCTGCGCGACGTGCTGGCGCGCTCGTTGTTCGAGAAGTACCAGACCGAATTCGAGATGCTCAATCGGGTTCTGGACGCCTACGAACCGGCGGCCAACCGCATCGCCAACACCGTGGCGGTCAGCTTCGTGCAGGAACGCGAGCGCATCATCCGCCAGCAGCAGGAGGCCATCCGCGAGCTGTCGACGCCGGTGCTGCAGGTGCGCGAACAGCTGCTTATTCTGCCGATCATCGGTGTGCTCGATTCTCAGCGCGCCCGCCAGGTCACCGAGCAACTGCTGAGGGCCATCCGCGCGAACCGCGCGAAAGTGGTGGTCATCGACATCACCGGTGTGCCGACCATCGACTCCACGGTGGCCAACCACCTGGTGCAGACGGTCGACGCGTCGGGGCTGATGGGCGCCAGCGTCATCATCACCGGCCTGTCCTCCGAAATCGCCCTGACGCTGGTGACCATCGGGCTGGACCTGTCGAAGATGAACGCCGTCGGCGACCTGCAGGGCGGCATCGAGGAAGCCGAACGCCTGCTGGGCTACGAGGTCACTCGCACCGGCGAGCAGCCAGGATAGCTACGAGGAACACGAGCGCGCCATGCCCGTACCGATCCTGAAACAGGGTGCGATCCTCATCGCCTCAGTCCAGGCCGCGCTCAGCGACTCCGACGCCGAGCGGCTCCGCTATGACCTGATGGAGCGGGTCAGCCGGTTCCGCGCGCAGGGCATCATCGTCGACGTCACCGCCATCGACGTGATGGACTCGTTCGCGGCCCGGTCGCTGCGGACCATTGCGCACATGACGCGGCTGCGTGGCGCGGACACGGTGATCGTCGGCCTGCAGCCGGAAGTGGCCTTCGCGATGGTCCAGCTGGGTTTGGCGTTCGACGACATGAATACGGCGCTGGACCTCGAAGAAGGCCTCGCCCTGCTGAATCGTCAACTGACGCAGCGGAAACCGATGATCGGGCGCGATGGTGGCGACTGATATCGTCGTCGCCATCGACAATTCCGACGACATCGTCGAAGCTCGCAAAGCCGGACACCAACTCGCACTCGACCTGGGATTCTCCCTCACCGACGTCACGATGATCGCGACGGCGATCTCCGAGATCGCGCGAAACATCACCAGCTACGCCGGCCGCGGCAGCGTCCGGGTCTTCGTGGCCGACCGGGAGGGCCACAAGGCCCTGGTGGTGCGGGCCGAGGATCAGGGACCGGGCATCGCGGACATCGAGCGGGCAATGGAAGACGGGTATTCGACCGGGCGTGGGCTGGGGATGGGCCTACCGGGCTCCCGCCGGCTGATGGACAGGTTGCTCGTGGAGTCCGCGCTCGGCCGGGGGACGGTCGTCGAGATGTGGAAATGGGTCCCTCCCCATGCGTGACAACGGCCGGTTCGGTCCGATCGAGTGGGCAAGGGCGGGCCGCCCCTTGCCCAGCGAGTATGTCTCGGGTGATCGGGGTCTCGCCGTCGACATCGGCCGCGAAGCCGCGCTGTTCGGCGTGGTGGACGGTCTCGGCCACGGTCCGGATGCCGCGGCCGCTGCGCTGTGCGCCATCGAAGCGGTCAAACGCTCCAGTTCGGAGCGGCTCGAAGTATTGATCCAGCTTTGCCATCGTTTGCTGGAGGGCACCAGAGGGGCGGCGATGACGTTGGCACGGGTGGACTTCGCCGCCAACACGCTGACCTGGACCGGCGTCGGCAACGTCACCGCCGACCTGGTGGCCAAGTCCCCGACCGGCGTCCAAATCCGATCCAGCGCACGGCTTACCGCGGGAATCGTCGGCTACCGCATACCGGAAATCAGGCCGGCGCAAGTTATCTCGATCCGGCCGGGAGACCTGCTCGTGATAAGCACAGACGGGATCGCCGAAAACTACCTTGACCACATCGACTTCTCGGCCACCGCCGTCGTCATCGCCGAAGAATTACTCGGTAAGGACGCCAAAGAAACCGACGACGCCATGGTGCTCACCGCTCGTCATCGGGGTGTCTCGACATGAGTGACAGCGACGAGTTCCACGCCCAGTACGCCGCGGCGCTGCGCACCTACATGGAGGCGCGTGACGAAGACAGCCTGGCGACCGCGTATGAGCTCGGCCGCCGAGCCCTGCAGGAGGAAGTCAGCCTGCTCGCGATCATCGAGCGGCACGTCCAGCTGATCCTCGATCTGGCCAAGGACATCCAGATAGACGCGCCGATCGCGCTGGAATTCCTGTTGCAGCTGCTGGTCCCGCTCGACATCGCCACCCGCGGCTTCCTGGACGGCACCAGGCGCTTCGCGCGCGAGCGCGCCCGCGCCGAGGGGCTGGCCGACCGCGACAAATTCCGTACCGCAGTTGTCAATTCGTTGCAGGAGGGGTTTTTCGTCGCCGATCACGAGGGCTCCGTGATCGAGATGAACAACGCCCTGATCGAGATCCTCGGTTATCCCGCGGAGGGCCTGCCCTACCGGTGGCCCCACCCGTGGTTGGTCGACCAAAAGGGCGCCACCCAACAGCAGGCGCTGGTCCAGAGCATCGGCACCACCGCCTACGAGACGCCGATTCGGCACCGCGACGGGCACCTGGTCTGGGTGACGGTCAGCATCAACGCCGTTCAGGGCAGCGGCAGCGACCAAAACGTCTTCGTGGGGACTATCCGTGACATCACCGCCGAACGGGCCTTCGCCGCAAGGGAAAGCGCGGTCCTGCGCCTGGCGACGGCGGTGGCGGTGGCCAAAAGCGTGGACGAGCTGCTGTCCATCACCCTCGACGAGTGCAGCACGGCGATCGACGTAAAACGGGTGGTCGCGATCTTCTGGCCGAACGGCGACGGTGAACCGACCGTCCAGGTGGCGGGCGAGACGTCCAAAACCTCCTGGCGCAGCCTGGATCCGTGGTTGCGCCATACCTTCGAGGACGCGCGTCACCAGCTGCCGCTCACCGCCAAAACGGTCGAGCGACCCGACAATCCCGGCAAGGCACACGGATTGGTGGCCGTGCTCTCCGGCGCGGGCGACCTGGCGTTGTGGTTGGAGCTGCGCACGCCGCGCTGGATCAGCGCCGAAGACCGGCTGCTGGTTACCGTGCTCATCGGCCACCTCAGCCTGGCGATGCAGCACGTCCGCCAATTCGAAAGCGCCCGTGAGACATCGCTGACCCTGCAGCGTGCCCTGTTGCCGACGATGCAGCCGCCGCCGGGCTTCGCCGTGCGCTACGAGCCCGCGGTCCCGCCCCTGGAAATCGGCGGCGACTGGTATGACGTGCTGCCGATCGGCGACCATCGCATCGGCATCGTCGTCGGTGACTGCGTGGGTCGCGGGCTGCCGGCCGCGGCGGTCATGGGCCAGCTACGCAGCTCGGCGCGGGCCCTGTTGATCAACGGGGCCGAGCCCGCGCTGCTGCTCGAGCAACTCGACTCGGCGGCATCGCTCATTCCGAACGCGTACTGCACCACCGTTTTCCTGGCGATCCTCGACACCGAATCCGGTGTCCTGCAATACAGCAACGCCGGCCACATGCCCGCCGTGCTCGTCGGGTCCGAGCCGCGGACGACGTCGATGTTGACCGATGCCTCGTCGGTGCCGCTCGCGGTCCGCCGCCCCGAACCCCGCCCGCAGACCAGCCGCGTGTTGCCGCCCGGCTCTACCCTGATTCTGTTCACCGACGGGCTGGTCGAGCGCAAACACGAGTCCATCGATGACGGGATAGATCGCGCCGCAGCGGTTCTGGCGAAGACGACGACGTTGCCGTTGGACTCCGTCGCCGATGCGGTCCTGAGGGAGCTGGCCCCCGCGGCGGGGTATGACGACGATGTGGCGATGGTGATCTACCGGCACCAGCAGTCCCCGCTTCGGATCGAAAACGAGGCCAGCGCAGCGCGGTTGGTCGGCATCCGGCATCGGTTGGCCGAATGGCTGCGCACCGCCGACGTGCCGGACGAATTGGCCGCCGACATCGTGCTGGCGGTCAACGAGGCCTGCACGAACTGCGTCGAGCACGCGTACACCGGACAACCGCTGGGCACGATGCTGCTCGACGTCGAACTTGCCGATGGCGAAATCCGCGCCCGGATCACCGACGAGGGCTCGTGGAAGCCACCGGAGGTCAACCCCGGCAATGGTGGGCGGGGCCTGGTGCTGATGCGGGCGCTCAGCACCGCGGTCGAACTCGACTGCACCCCCACCGGGACGACGGCCGACATCACCTTCCGGCTGCCGGCCGAGGGTGGGTAGGGGTGGTGCCGCACCGTTTGTGGCCCCTGGATTGCGGGTAGTCGTGGGCGTGACCCGCGCATCGATCATCACCGAACCCGCCCTGCCGGCGGCACACGGGCCGCTGTCGACCGCAGTCCGTCGCGCCCTGACCGGACCGCCGTCGCATGACCACCTGACCCGCATCGGCGCGTCGGTGCGCGATTCGGATCCCTACGGCCTGGATCTGCAGCTGGCGCTGTGCATGTGCTACGAGCTGCACTACCGCGGCTTCGCGGGCGTCGACCCCGGCTGGGAATGGAATCCGGCACTGCTGGCACTGCGCGGCGAGCTCGAACGCGTTTTCCTGGCCGGCGTGCGCCGCGACGTCGGACCCATCGCATCGAATCAGACCGCCGCCGCCGAAATGGACGCCATCTCCGTCGAACCGGCCGACGGCACGGGTCCGTCGTATTACCTGCGCGACACCGGAACGTGGCAGCAGATGCGTGAGTACTTCGTTCACCGGTCCGTGTATCACCTCAAAGAGGGCGATCCGCACGCGTGGGCGATCCCGCGGCTGACGGGTGTCGCGAAAGCCGCTTTCGTGGCAATCGAATTCGACGAGTATGGGGCGGGGCAGGGCCCCCGTCTGCACCAGCAGCTCTTCGCCGATCTGATGGCGGCCGCGAATCTGGACACGACGTATCTGGCGTACGTGGACGCGGTTCACGCCGAAGCTTTGGCGGCGGTGAACCTGATGTCGCTCTTCGGGCTGCACCGCGAGTTGCGTGGCGCGGCGATCGGGCACTTCGCTTCGACGGAGATCACCTCCCCGCCGGGGTCCCGGCGGATGGTGCAGGCGCTGCAGCGGATGGGGGCACCTTCGCCGTGCGTCGAGTTCTACGCCGAGCACGTCGAGGCCGACGCCGTGCACGAGCACGTGGTGCGCATAGACGTGGTCGGGGATCTCGTCGAACGGGAGCCGCACCTCGACTGCGACATCGTGTTCGGGATCCGCTCGCACGCGGTGGTCGAAAACCGTTTGGCCGACGCGGTTATGGCGTCGTGGCAGCAGGGTCGGTCGTCGTTGCGGAGGGCGCTGGACTAGACGTCCGGCGGGCCAGGTTCCGGCATCTGCGATGGCTGGTGTCGCATAAGGGATACTTCTCGCTGCGCCGGCAGGTGCAGATCGCCACCATGAACCGGTCGGACTCGACGACCTCACCGTTCGGCATCTCGATGCGCACCGGGCCGGACACCAGCACCGGCCCGCCGGCAACGACCTGGACGCGGGTGGTGGTCACCGCTTGTCCGCCCGGATCACGATCAACTCCTCTTCCCGGCGTCCGCGGGGTATCAGGCCGACGCTCTCGAGCCAGTTCGCCCGCGCCGTCATCACGGGGCCGAACGGTATCCATTTCGACGCAATGACTTTGGCGTCCATGCCGGCCCACTTCAGGGAATCCAGCGATTGCCGGACACCGGCCAGCGCCGAGTGCACGAGCAGCAGGGACCCACCGTCGCACAACAACTTCGGCGCCGCTTCGCACAGCGGATCCAACACCATCCGGCCATCAGGGCCGGCGTTCCAGGCCCACGACGGGCCCGCGCTGGGGCTGATGTACTCCGTGTCGCCGTTCGGCGGTGTCGGCACGTACGGCGGGTTCGACACGACAACGTCGAACGGCGCGCAGTCGAGCGCATCGCTCCAGGTGCCCTTTCGCACATCGACATTCACACCGACGGCGGCCGCGTTGCCGCGAGAGCAACCCACGGCGTGGGGGCAGATGTCGAAGGCTGTCACGTCGGCGCCACCCATCTCGGCGGCGGCGATCGCCACGAATCCGCTGCCCGTACACAAGTCGAGAACGCGCCGGCCCGGAATGAGCGCGCTTTCTTGCATCACATTTACCAGTAATCGGGAATCGTCCTGGGGCTGATACACGTTCGAAACAGCCGAGACAGCGGGTCCTGGATATGTTGTGGTCAACTCTGGCCTTTCGACAGATCGCCGGGGCGATCACTGCTTGGCCTGTGTAATGCCCGCAAACCGATGGGTTCAAACGGAGTGGGCAAAGGCCATTTTCGGCTAACTCGCAGGCGCATGGGCGAATTGCTTGACAATGGTCGCGCAAAACGCCGGCAGGTCCTTGGGTGAGCGGCTGGAGATCAAATTGCCGTCGACGACGACCTCCTCGTCCACCACGTTTGCGCCGGCATTGCGCAGATCGGTGCGAATGGACGGGTAAGACGTCAGCGTGCGGCCCTCTGCTACACCGGCTTCCAGCAGCGTCCAGGGGCCGTGGCAGATCGCTGCGACCGGCTTTCCGGAGCCGACGAAGTCGCGCACGAAGGAGACTGCGGTGGCGTCCATCCGCAGCTTGTCCGGATTCACGGTGCCACCCGGAAGTACCAGGCCGTCGAATTCGGCGACCGACGCGTCCGATACAGCGCGGTCGACCTTGAAGGTTCCGGCCGGTTCGAGGTCGTGATTGCGAGCCTGGATTTCTCCGGTCTTCAGCGAAAGCAGCTCGACCTGTGCGCCGGCCTCTTCGAGCGCCGCACGAGGTTGCTCGAATTCCACCTTCTCCACGCCGTCCGCAGCGAGAATCGCGACTTTCTTGCCTTCCAATTCATTTGCCATGGCTATTCCCCTTCGCCCCTTTCGATTACGTCGGATTGAGGATGACTTTGGTGCAGCGGTCCTCTTTGTTCTTGAAGATCTCGTAGCCGTGGGGTGCCTGATCGAGGCTCAGGTGGTGGCTCACCACAATGGTCGGGTCGATGTCGCCGTTGCGAATCCGGTCCAGCAGCGGGCGCATATAGCGATGCACGTGGCACTGACCGGTCTTGATGGTCAACGACCGGTTCATCACCGCCCCGATGGGAAACTTGTCCATCAGGCCGCCGTACACCCCGATGATCGAAAGGGTGCCGCCGTTGCGGCAACTCATCGCCGCTTCCCGGATGGCATGCGGGCGTTCGGTTTCCAGGCGTGCCGCCTGTTTGACGCGGTCGTAGGCATCAACCGGGACGGACCCGCTGCGCGCCTCCATGCCGGCGGCGTCGATGCAATGGTCGGGTCCCCGACCGGCGGTGAGGTCACGCAGTTCCTCGAGCACCGACGTCTCGGCGAAGTTGACCGGCACGGCGCCGATCTTCTGGGCAAGCTCAAGGCGATACGGAACCCGGTCGACGACAATGACTTTGGACGCCCCAAGCAGATACGCACTCATGATCGCGAACAGGCCGACCGGTCCGGCGCCCCACACCGCCACGATGTCACCGGGGGAGATGTCACACATCTCCGCGCCCATGTAGCCCGTCGGCAAGATGTCCGACAGGAACAGCACCTGCTCGTCGGTCAGGTCGTCTTCGATCTTCAGCGGCCCGACATCGGCGAACGGTACCCGCGCGTATTCGGCTTGGCCGCCGGCGAAACCGCCCAGCATGTGCGAATAGCCGAACAGCCCCGCCGGCGAGTGGCCCATGAATTTCTCGGCGATGCCGGCGTTGGGGTTGGAGTTCTCGCACAGCGAGTACAGGTCACGTTGGCAGGCCGAGCACGCCCCGCACGCGATCGGGAACGGCACCACCACCCGGTCGCCGACCGCCAGGTTGTTGACCCCCTTACCGACTTCGACCACTTCGCCCATGAATTCGTGCCCGAGCACGTCGCCGTGCTTCACGGTGGGGATGTAACCGTCGTAGAGGTGCAGGTCCGAACCGCAGATCGCCGTCGAGGTGATGCGCACGATGGCGTCCCGATCGTTGAGGATCTTCGGGTCCGGGACCGACTCCACTTGGACGCTGTTGCGGCCCGCCCAGACGGTGGCCTTCATACGCTGGCTCCTTTGTTCGGTTGCGCGGGCTGCTGGTGCATCTGCCGGACCGCCGCCGTGCCCTCGGGAGAGCCGTCCGAACGCAGCACCTGCCCGGTCTCGAGGATTTGCTTGAAGCGACGGAGGTCGTCGTTGACTTGCTGCTCGGGGGACTCCCCGAAGAGGCTCGCCGCCGCCTTGCCGAACAGGCCACCCGGAATGTGGTAGCCGATCCTGACGCGAATTTCGGTGCCGTCGCCGGTGGCGGTGGGCGTGAACTCGACGCTGCCGCCGTTCTCGATCACCGAGCCGGGCAGCGACTGCCACGCGAGCCGCCTGTTGGTGTCGTCCTCGGTGATCTGCGCGTCCCACTCCACCGACCGGCCGGCCGGGGCGTTGGCGACCCAATGCGACTGCCCGTCGGTGGTCGGCGTGACCGACTTCAGGTGGTGCATGAAGCTGGGCAGGTTTTCCAGGTCGCGCCAGAAGCGGTACACCTCCTCGGGGGGGCGACGCACGGTGACCGCGGCCCGCAAGGTGCGATGCCGGGAGCCGCTCACGTGCCGGCCGCCGCCGTCGACCGTGCGCAGCGCCGTGTAGAGGTCCAGCCCGCCGATGCCGGCGAGCACGACGGCCGAGATGGTGCCCCGCATCCGCCGGCCCGGGCCGCGGGCGGTCACCCCGGCCACCAGCAGCGCCACATCCAGGACGTCACCGGCCACCCGGGTCCAGACCAGCTTGTCGGGACCGCCCAGCAGCGCCGCGCCATGGCCGCATTCCCGCGCGCCCAGCGCGCGGATGACCTTTCGTGACCGGGGGGTGTCGTCGACTCCCGCAACGGCAGCAACTTTTCCCGGGGCGATCAGCTCGCTCAAACCCAGCCCGAAGCTGGCGCCGCTGAGTGCCTTGACCAGAGCGGAGGTGGTGGTGGCGGATCGATCGCCCATGGTCAACTCTCCTTGCCTAACGGCGAACGTGAATCGGGGCGAGTTGCTGCAAGACAGCCCCTTTGCGGGTCTTCGGGTAGTCGGCGCTGCCAACCGGATTCGCGCGGCCCATCGCCCGTACTCACCTGGTGCGCACGATTGAAGCCGGATACCCGGGCAGCTGCCGCCCAAACGTGGATTAGCTCGCCGCGTCACGCAGTGCCGCAAGCAAAGGTTCGGCGGCTTCGGAGAGGAACAGGTCCTGCGATTGGCCGCCGACCTGGACGAGCGCCACGTCGGTGAAGCCAGCTTCCCAATAGGGCTTGACGGCCTCGACGATCGCGTCCAGGTCGGGGCCGCAGGGGATGGACTCGGCGACGTCTTCGGGGCGGACGAACTGGGTCGCGCCGGCGAAGCCGGCCGGCGTCGGCAGGTCGGCGTTCACCTTCCAGCCGCCGGCGAACCAGCGGAACTGGTCGTGAGCGCGTTTGATCGCGGTGTCGCGGTCGGGGTCCCAGCACACCGGGATCTGGCCGACGACGCGACCCCCGCCGGCGAGGTTGGCGGCCTGCCGCGCGGCGTGCCAGGCGTCGACGAGTTCGCCGTCTGGCTCGACCGCGACGAAGTGGTCGGCCAGCCGGCCGAACTTGTCGATGCCCTTGGCGCCGGCCATCGCCACCGCGATGCCGACCGGAACCTCGGGCACGTCCCACAGGCGAGCGGAGTCCACCCGGAAGTAGTCGCCGGTGAAGTTCACCAGCTGGCCACCGAACAGCTCGCGGATGATCTTGATGGCTTCGCGCAGCATGTCCTGGCGACGTTCCACGGTCGGCCAGCCCTTGCCGATGACGTGCTCGTTGAGGTTCTCGCCGGTGCCCAGGCCCAGGGTGAACCGGCCATCGGACAGGATCTGCACGGTCGCGGCCTGCTGAGCGACGATCGCCGGGTGATAGCGCATCGTGGGGCACGTCACGTACGTGTACAGGTCGACCCGCTCGGTGGCGTGCGCCACCGCGCCCAGCACGGCCCAGGCGTTGGGCGCGTGCCCCTGCGTGGTCAGCCAGGGCGAGAAGTGGTCGCTGCACACCTCGAAGTCAAAACCCCGCTCTTCGGCTGAAAGAGCTTGTCGTACAAGGTCTTTGGGTCCACTCTGCTCGGTCATCAGAGTGTAGCCAAAATTCGTCATGTTCCTATACTTACCCCGGTCCGCCTGGCGCAAACCGCACCAGCGCTCAGCCCGCGGTGGTGATCGAATCTCCGGCGGTCCCGGCGGCCCTGCGCGCCGCCAGCCTGCGTTTCTGCGGCTCGATCGTGTACCGGGGATCGCGGGCCGACTCCAACCCCGCCTCGAAGAAGCCGAACCGCAGCATTGCCGACGCCGCCAGCAGCGCCAGGCCGGACAGGGCGGCGATACCGCGGTGCCGCCCGCCGAGCAATGCGCCCAGACCACCCGCGGCGGCCAGCCGTTCGCTCCAGGCCAGCAGCCGGCCGGGCCTGCCCTCGTGCAGCGGTTCCCTGGTCACCGGATCCATCCGATACTCGGTGAATTTGGCGGAGACCAGGTCGCCGATCGCACCGATGACGGCCAGCCTGCGGGCGGGCCCGGCCTCCGAGACCGGGGTGGTGATCATCGCCAATCCCGATGCGGCCAGGCTCGCCGAGCTGACGAACACGAACGGCAGGTCTCGGTACGCGGCGTTCCACGTCGGGGTGGCGGTGTCGGTGAGCAGCACCGCCGTGTAGACCGCGAGTGGCGGCGCGAAGACCGCCGCTTCCAATCCGGCGGGTCCCTCCACGGCGCGCAGAACGGCGCGCAACGGCCCCAACGGGATTCGCTCACCGGTCATCCGGTCGACCTCGGACACCGCGGCCACCCCGATGCCGGCACTGAAGAAGCTGAGGATCCACGAGCCGATGCTCATCGGCGAGGTCAGCTTGACGGTGCGCAGCATGTTGACGAATCGCTCGGGCCGACCGAGGTCCTTGACCAGGGCGACCGCGCCCAGCATCACCGAGATCAACGCGGACAGCCTGGCGTTGCGGCGCAATGTGTCTCGCCCGGTGAGCTGGGCCCCGGCCGCGAGCAGGCCGGACCCGCCCGCGACGCCGCCCAGGAACAGGTACGCCGCGACCTCATGTCCCCAGGGGGCGGGCTTGACCACCGGGCGCCCGTAGTACGAGCCGAACTCGACCTCCGGGACCATCGGCATCTCGCGCGCACCGTCGCCGCCCGCCCGGCGGCCCGCCCGCCTGCCCCGGCGCCGCTTGCCGCCCGCCGGCTCCGGCGGACGCAGGCTGTCGTATTCCGAAGTGCTCATGGCGTTTTCACCGACCCTTCCAGAAGGCCAGCGCCGCGGCGGCGAACATCCCCGCCGCGGCCATGCCCGCTCGTTTGAACATCTGGGGCAGGTCGGCCGTGCAGACGCGCGGGTCCGGCGGCAGGCCGTAGACCTCCGGCTCGTCGAGCAGCAGAAATATCGAGCCGGTGCCGCCGACGCCGTCGTGTTCGTTGGCGCCGTAGAGGCGGGCCTCCGTCAAACCCTGGGCGTGCAGCGCGGTGACCCGCTCGCGGGCCTTGACCACCAGGTCGTCGTGGTCGCCGAACTTGATCGACGTGGTCGGGCAGGTCTGGGCGCACGCCGGGATCTGGTCGTCGACGAGGCGGTCGTAGCACAGCGTGCACTTCTGGGCGACCCCGGTGACGAACTTCTCGGCGGGACGATCGGGGCTTTTGGTGGGCGTCGCGTACGTGCCGTCGCTGCGACGCTCCACCACGCCGAACGGGCACCCGGCCACGCAGGTGCCGCACCCGTTGCAGACGTCGTCCTGCACGACGACGGTGCCGAATTCGGTGCGGAACAACGCCCCCGTCGGGCAGACGTCCAGGCAGCCGGCGTGGGTGCAGTGCTTGCACACGTCCGACGACATCAGCCAACGGAATTCGGGGGTGTCCGGTGGCGTGATGTCTGGGCGTGGCGCGTTGCCGGGAAGGGAGGGCATGCCCAATTCGGTTAGGGCGCGCCCGGATTCGCGCGCCTGGTCGATCCGGTCGCGCCCCTGCTCGATGAACGCCACGTGCCGCCAGGTGCTGGCGCCCAGCGCGCCGGTGTTGTCGTAGGACGAACCCAGCAGCTCCAGGTCGCCGTCACGGGGATTGCGGTTCCACTCCTTGCAGGCCACCTCGCAGGCCTTGCAGCCGATGCAAATCGAGGTGTCGGTGAAGAATCCCTTGCGCGGCTTGGGTTCGACCCAGCCGGCGTCACTCGTCGGGTCGGTCGGTCCGCTCAGCTGACCCATCGGCTCCCCCTTCCCATACGCCGTCGCTGATCCGCACATTGCCGGTCTCGGTGGTGGCCCCCGACCGGGACTGATATTCGGCGATCAGGCGCAGCAGGTCCTCGCCCTGCGGGCGGCGGCCCGGGCGGATGTCGCACGAGCCGGCCTTGGATTCCTGGATCTGCACGTTGGGATCCAGCGTCACGCCGAGCAGGTCGTTGGCCGCGTCCCCGCTCACCACGGCGTCGCTGCCCACACCCCAGTGGTACGGCAGGCCGATCTGGTGCACCGTGTGCCCATTGATCACCAGCGGGGCAACACGTTTGGTGACCAGCACCCGGGCTTCGATCGCCGCGCGCGGCGAGACGATGGTGGCCCACCCGTACGGCTCGAGTCCGCGTTCGGCGGCCAACTCCGGGGACACCTCGCAGAACATCTCCGGTTGCAGCTCCGACAGGTAGGGCAGCCAGCGGCTCATCCCGCCGGCGGTGTGATGCTCGGTGAGCCGGTAGGTGGTGAACACGTACGGGTACACGTCGGCCCCGGGCTCTCCGGCGCTCGGCGCGCTCAGATTGTCCTTGCGCGGGAAGGTAATTCGTCCGGGGTTTCGCTGCTGGGGATACAGCGCGTTGGCGACCGGCGATTCCTGCGGTTCGTAGTGCGTGGGCAACGGCCCGTCGACCAGACCCTTGGGCGCGAACAGCCAGCCCTTGCCGTCGGCCTGCATGATGAACGGGTCGTCGCCGGCGAGCGCGTCGGGACCGCCGACGTCCGGGTCGGGCCTGCTGCCTGGCGCCCGGTCGGCGACGAAGTCCGGCACGTCGTAGCCGACCCACCGTTGTTGGTCGACGTCCCACCACACGTACCGCTTGCGTTCGCTCCACGGCTTGCCGTCGGGGTCGGCCGACGCGCGGTTGTAGAGAATTCTCCGGTCGGCCGGCCATGCCCAGCCCCACTCCTGCTGGCTCGGCGACGAGCCGCCGTGCGGGACGCGGCGCGCCGCCTGGTTGGTGGCGTTCGCGTACACGCCGGTGTAGATCCAGCAGCCGGCCGCGGTCGACCCGTCGGCGCGCAACTCGGTGTACGACGACAAGGGAGCGCGGTCGGCGGCGTGATACCCGTTGATCTCGGCCAGTACGGCTTCGCCGTCGGGCTCGCCGTGCTCGTCGGTCGGGTAGTCCCACGTCAGGTCCAGGAGGGGCCGGTCGCGCTCATCGGTCGACCCGGCCAACCGCTGCCTGATCCGCTTGCCGAGTTCGAAGAAGAACTGCAACTCGCTCTGGCACTGGCCCGGCGGCTCGACGGCCTTGTGCCGCCACTGCACCAGGCGTTGGGTCTGGGTGAACGATCCCGCCTTCTCCACGTGCGTGGCGGCGGGCAAGAAGAACACCTCAGTCTCGATGTCCTCCGTTTTCAGTTCGCCCGAAGCGATTTCGGGCCCGTCCTTCCACCAGGTGGCCGACTCGATGAGGTTGAGGTCGCGCACCACCAGCCACTTGAGGTGGGACATGCCCATGCGCTGCATCCGGCCGTGCGCCGACCCGACCGCCGGGTTCTGGCCCAGCAGGAAGTAGCCCTCGACCTCGTCGGCCAGCATGCCCATGACGGTCTGATAGGTGCCGTGCGGGCCGGACAGCCGCGGCAGGTAGTCGTAGGCCCAGTCGTTGTCCTCGGTGGCCGCCTCCCCCCACCACGCCTTGAGCAGGCTGATCGCATAGCCGTCGGAGTTGGCCCAAAAACCCTTCTGCTTCTTCGATCCCACCGCGTCGAGATAGTCGGCCAGGGTGTCGTGCGTGCCCGCCTTGGGCATCGCCAGGTAGCCGGGCAGCAGGTTGAACAGTGTCGGGATGTCGGTGGAGCCCTGGATGGTGGCGTGGCCGCGCAGCGCCATGATGCCGCTGCCGGGGCGGCCGACGTTGCCCAGCAGGAGCTGCAAGATGGTTGCGGTGCGGATGAATTGGGCGCCCAGGGTGTGCTGCGTCCACCCGACGGCGTACGCGAAGCACGTGGTGCGCTCGCGCCCGGAGTTTTCGACGATGGAGCGGGCCAGGTAGTCGAAGTCGGCGCGGCTGATGCCGCAGACGTCCGTGACCATCTCCGGGGTGTAGCGGCTGTAGTGGCGCTTGAGGATCTGGAACACCGTGCGCGGGTGCTGCAGGGTCTCGTCGCGTTTGACGCGGGCATGGGCGAGCGGCGGTCCGCCGCTGCCGTGCTCCTGACCCGCCCCGCTCTGCGCGGCCGACGCCCCGTGTGTGTGGCCGCCGCCGGCGGACTCGATCTGGCCGTTCCCCTCTTCGTCGTACGCCCACGTCGACGTGTCGTACTGCCCCGTCTCTGGGTCGAAGCCGGAGAACAGGCCATTCAGATCCTCGGTGTCCCTAAACTTTTCGTTGATCAGGGTGGCGGCGTTGGTGTACGCGATGACGTACTCGGAGAACCACAGGTCATTGCTCAGCACGTGGTTGATGAGCGCGCCCAGCAGCACCACGTCCGAACCGGCCCGAATCGGGATGTGTTTGTCCGACACCGCCGAGGTGCGGGTGAAGCGCGGGTCGACGTGGATCACCCGCGCGCCGCGGGCCCGGGCCTCCTCGACCCACTGGAATCCGACCGGGTGGCACTCGGCCATGTTGGAGCCCTGGATGACGATGCAATCCGCGTTGGCCATGTCCTGCAGTGTTTGGGTGGCGCCGCCGCGCCCGAAGGAGGCTCCCAGACCGGGAACCGTGGCGGAGTGTCAAATGCGGGCTTGGTTCTCGATCTGAACGGCGCCCGCGGCGGTGAAGAGCTTCTTGATGAGGTAGTTCTCTTCGTTGTCCAGCGTCGCCCCGCCGAGCGCGGCGATGCCCATGGTGCGGCGCAGCAGGTTGCCGTTCTTGTCGATGTCCTGCCAGGTGTGGCGGCGGGATTCGATGAACCGGTCGGCGATCATGTCGATCGCGGTGTCCAGCTCGAGGGGCTGCCATTCGGTCGCTCGCGGCGCACGGTAGAGCACCTGCAGCTGCCGGCCCGGTGAGTTCACCAGCTGCTCGCTGGCAGCGCCCTTGGGGCACAAGCGGCCTCGCGAGATCGGCGAGTCGGGGTCGCCCTCGATCTGCACCACCCGCTCGTCCTTCACGTACACCTTTTGCCCGCAACCCACCGCGCAGTACGGGCAGATGCTCTGCACCACGCGGTCGGCCGTCGTCGTGCGCGGCGTGACGGCGCGGGTCTGCCTCGACGTCACGGCCGAGCCCCGGCCGAGCTTGTCGCCCGAACGCAACTGACGCACGACGGGCCACTCCAGGAAAAGTTTGCGCATAGCCATGGCCTTTACCCTAGTGCGCGCGGCCGAAACCCCGCCGGGTTCAGCGCACCACGATCGTGTGCTCGCCGCGCGGCACCAGCTCCCCGATCACCGGGGCGCCCGGGATCTCACCGGCGATCAGCAGCCCACCCGAGGTCTGCGCGTCGGCGAGCAAAAGCGCCTCCTGGTCACTGACGGCGGACAGGTCGACGTGCGGTGCCACCCAGTCGAGGTTGCGCCGCGTGCCCCCGCTGACGTAACCGGCCGCCAGCGCCTCCCGCGCGCCTTCCAGGTAGGGCACGGCCGCGGCGTCGATCATCGCCGTCACGCCGCTGGCCCGCGCCAGCTTGTGCAGGTGCCCGAGCAGTCCGAAACCCGTTACGTCCGTGGCGCATTCGATACCGGCGGCCAGCGCCGCCGCGGCCGCGTCGGCATTCAACGTGGTCATCGCCTCGATCGCCTGCTCGAAGCGCTCACCGGTGGCCTTGTGCCTGCTGTTGAGCACGCCGACGCCGAGCGGCTTGGTCAGCGACAGCGGCGTGCCGGGCTTGCCGGAGTCGTTGCGCAGCAACCGGTTCGGGTCCGCGATCCCGGTGACGGCCAGGCCGTATTTGGGCTCCGGGTCGTCGACGCTGTGCCCGCCGGCGAGGTGGCAGCCGGCCAGCCCGCAGACGTCGAGCCCGCCGCGCAGCGTCTCTGCTGCCAGCTCGAACGGCAGCACGTCGCGCGGCCAGCCGAGCAGATTGACCGCCACCACCGGACGCCCGCCCATCGCGTAGACGTCGGACAGCGCGTTGGTGGCCGCGATGCGACCCCAGTCGTAGGCGTCGTCGACCACCGGGGTGAAAAAGTCCGTCGTCGCGATCAGCGCCACGCCCCCCTCGATGCGGACCGCCGCCGCGTCGTCGCCGTGCTCCAGCCCGACCAGCAGCTCGCCGACCGGGTCGCGCGGCGCGCTCACCCCCAGCCCGCGGACCACATCCTCCAGCTCGCCGGGCGGGATCTTGCAGGCGCAGCCGCCGCCGTGGGCGTACTGGGTCAGTCGATAGGTCACGCGTCCATACTTGTCCCTATGGTTCGAGGAGGCGTGTCCGGTCTGGTGACCGGCGCGGTCTTCAAAACCGTCGAACGGCAGACGCTGCCGCTGGCGGGTTCGATTCCCGTCCGCCTCCGCCATACTTCTTCGAGCCTGACATGACCGACCCGCGCCGGCGGGTGCCGCGCACCGACACGCTGCTCGCCGATCCGCGCCTGGCCGAAGCCCAGCGGGTGCTGGGCCGCGATCTGGTGAAGTCCGTGATCGCCGACGCGCAGCAGCGGGCGCGCGCGGGGGAGATCGAACCCGAGCGCGTCGCCGAGCACGCCGTCGCCGCACTTCCGGCCACCGCGTCGAGCCTGCGGCCGGTCATCAACGCCACCGGCGTCGTGGTGCACACCAATCTGGGCCGGGCGCCGCTGTCGCGGGCGGCCGTCGACGCGGTGGTCGCCGCGGCGGGGACCACGGACGTGGAGCTGGACCTGGCGACGGGCCGCCGCGGCCGCCGGGGCCGGGGGGCGCTGGCCGCGCTGGCGCGGGCGGTGCCCACCGCGGGCGGCGTGCACGTGGTCAACAACAACGCCGCCGCGCTGCTGCTGACGGCCCTGACGCTCGCCCCGGGCAAGGAGATCGTGCTCAGCCGCGGCGAGCTCGTCGAGATCGGGGACGGGTTCCGCATCCCCGAGCTGCTGGCCTCCACCGGATCCCGGCTGCGCGAGGTCGGCACCACCAACCGCACCAGCCTGCGCGACTACGCCGGGGCGATCGGGCCGCAGACCGGTTTCATCCTGAAGGTCCATCCGTCCAACTTCCATGTCACCGGGTTCACCTCGGCGGTCGGCGTGGCGGAGTTGGCGAAACTCGGTGTGCCCCTGGTGGTCGACATCGGCTCCGGCCTGCTCTCCCCGCACCCCCTGCTGCCGGACGAGCCCGACGCCACGTCGACCCTGCGCGACGGCGCCGACCTGGTCACCGCGAGCGGCGACAAGCTGCTCGGCGGCCCCCAGGCCGGCCTGCTGCTGGGCGACGCCGAGCTGATCGAGCGGCTGCGCCGGCACCCGGCGGCGCGCGCGCTGCGGGTGGACAAACTCACCCTCGCCGCCCTCGAAGCGACCCTGACGGGCCCGCCAACCCCGGTGGCCGAGGCGCTGATCGCCGACGTGGCGGAGCTGCGGTCGCGCGCCGAGTCGCTGGCCGCGAGGCTGCCGGACGCCGAGGTGGTGGATTGCATCGCGGCCGTCGGCGGCGGCGGGGCGCCGGACGTCAAGCTGCCCAGCGCCGCGGTGAGCCTGCCCGAGTCCTACGCCGCCGCGCTGCGCGCCGCCAGCCCGCCGGTCGTCGGCCGGCTCGAGGCCGGCCGGTGCCTGCTCGACTTGCGCACGGTCGCTCCCGAGGACGACGCGCGGCTGGCGGCGGCGGTGCTCGCATGTTCGTCATAGCCACCGCCGGGCACGTCGACCACGGCAAGTCCACCCTGCTGCAGCGGCTCACCGGCATGTGGCCGGACCGGCTGGCCGAGGAGCGGCGCCGGGGTCTGACCATCGACCTCGGCTTCGCGTGGACCGAGCTCGGCGGGCGACGGCTGGCGTTCGTCGACGTGCCGGGCCACGAACGGTTCGTGGCCAACATGCTCGCCGGGGTGGGCCCGGTCCCGGCCGTCATGTTCGTCGTCGCCGCGACCGAGGGCTGGATGCCGCAGTCCGATGAACACCTCGCGGCGCTGAACGCCCTCGGTGTGCGCCACGGGCTGCTGGTGATCAGCAAGGCCGACCTCACCGATCCCGGCCCGGCGATCGAGCAGGCACGCGAACGGTTCGCCGCAACCTCGCTGGCCGGGGCCGCCGCCGCGATCGGCACCGACCCCGAGCGGGTGCGCGCGGAACTGCTGGCGCTGACCGACCGGCTGCCGGTTCCGGACGCGGCTGCCGACGTGCGGCTATGGGTGGACCGGAGCTTCACCGTCCGGGGCGCGGGCACGGTGGTGACCGGCACCCTGGCGGCCGGCACGATCCGGGTGGGCGACGAGCTGGAGCACGCCGGCCGGCGCGTCACGGTCCGCGGGCTGCAATCGCTGGGCCGCGACGAGTCGGCGGTGCGCGCGGTGGCGCGCGTCGCGCTGAACCTGCGGGGCGTGGACCGCCGGGACATCGGGCGCGGCGACACCGTTCGGACGCCGGGCGTGTGGCTAGACACCGCGGAGATCGACGTCGCCCTGCGCTCGGCGGACGCGCTGCACCGCCAGCTGGTGCTGCACGTCGGGTCCGCGGCGGTGCCCGTGCAGGTGCGGCGGCTGGGGGAAGCGGCGGCCCGGCTGCGGCTGGCGAAGCCCCTGCCGCTGCGGGTTTCGGACATCGGGCTGCTGCGCGATCCCGGGGAGCACCGGATCGCGGCGGGGATCGAGGTGCTCGACGTCCGGCCGCCGGCGCTGCGCCGCCGCGGCGCGGCCAGGGATCGTGCCGCGGAGCTGGCAACCGGCCGCGTCCGTCCGCCCGATTACGCCCGGGCCGACGAACTGCGCGCGATGGGCCTACCGCTTGCGGGGCAACGGGTGGGTGACTGGGTGGTGCAGCCGCGGTGGTGGGCCGCGCGGCGCGAGTGCGCGACCGCCGCGGTGCGGGCCTGGGCCGAGGACCACGACATCGCGGCGGGAATGCCGCTCGAGACGTTGCGGCAGCGCGCCGGCCTGCCCGCCGCCGAACTACTGCCGACGCTGCTGGCGGGCACCGGACTTGCGGTGGTCGACGGGTTGGTCCGCTCGCCGGGGGCGGCCCTGCCGGCCCGCGTCGACAAGGCGGTGCGCACCGTCGAGGAGTGGCTGACCGCCGAGCCCTTTCGGGCACCGGAGGCCGACGAACTCGCCGAGCTCAAGCTCGGGCCCCGGGAGCTGGCCGCCGCGGTGCGCGCCGGGCGGCTGACCCGGATCGCCGACGGCGTCGTGCTCGGGTCCGGCGCGCTGGACCGGGCGGCGGGCGTCCTCGCGACGCTGCCCCAGCCGTTCACGGTCAGCGAGGCGCGCCGCGCGCTCGGCACCACCCGCCGGGTCGCCGTGCCGTTGCTGGAGCAGCTCGACGCCCGGCGCGTCACCAGGCGGGCCCCGGACGGCACCCGGGTGGTGGTTCCTACAGCCGCTCCTTGACCGCCGCCGACAACCGGGCGCCGTCGGCCTTGCCCGCCGCGATCGCGGTGGCTGCCTTCATCACCAGCCCCATCTGCTTCATGCTCGGCCGCTCGCCGATCTCCTCGGCGACCTGGGCGATGGCGGTGTCCGCGACGTCGGCCACCTCGGCCTCGGTGAGCGGCGTCGGCAGGTATTCGTCGATGATCCGCGCCTCGGCGTGCTCATTGGCGGCGAGCTCCCCGCGGCCGTTCTGGGTGTAGATCTCCGCCGATTCGGCACGCTTGCGCGACTCCCTCGCCAGCACCTTGATTACTTCGTCGTCGGAGAGGTCTTTGGCCTGTTTGCCGGAGACTTCCTCGGTTTGGATCGCGGCGAGCAGTAGGCGCAGGGTCGCCGTGCGCAGCTTGTCCTTGCTCTTCATCGCATCGGTAAGGTCGGCCCGCAGCCGGGATTTGAGTTCGGCCATGCCAGAGACGCTACGCGCCGACCGCCTGGCCATGATTGAGAAATGCCCGGACCACCGACAGGATGGAGCCCATGACGAACGACGGGCCCGTCCGCATACACCGCGGAACACGTTGAGCGCGCCGCCGCCTGGCTATCCGGGCTACGGCCCACCACCGGGATACGGCCCCCCACCCGGATACGGCCCGCCACCCGGATACGGGCCACCGCCGGGATACGGGCCGCCGCCGGGGTACGGGCCGCCGCCCCCTTGGCAATACGGTCCGCCGCAACTGGTGCCGGGGGCGGTCAAACCCGGCATCATCCCGCTGCGCCCGCTGACCCTGGGCGACATCTTCAATGGCGCGGTCGCCTACGTCCGCGCAAATCCGAAGGCGGCTCTGGGCTTGACCGCCATCGTGGTGGTGGTCATCCAGATCGTCACCAAGGCCGCCGTTTTCGGACCGTTGGCGGCCTACGGCAGGTTGACGACCGACCACGCCAAGGAGCTGACCACCGGGATCGTCGGCGCGTGGTTGACGTCGATGGGCGCCGGCGTGCTGGTCGCCTGGCTGGGCGGCATGCTGCTGTCCGGGATGCTCACCGTCATAGTCGGGCGGGCGGTGTTCGGGTCACCGATCACCATCGGCGAGACGTGGGCCAAGATCCGTGGACGCCTGGTGCCGTTGTTCGGTCTCGCGGTGATCGAGGGCGCGGTGATGGCGGTTGTCGCGGGACTGGCGGCGGTGATAGTCGCGGTCCTGGCGGCTATCGGCAACCCCGCGGCGGCGGTCATCCTGGGCTTGCCGCTCGCGCTTGCCGTGATCGCGTTGCTGGTGTTCCTGTACACGGTGGTGTTGTTCGCACCCGTGCTGATCGTGCTGGAACGGCTACCCGTCCTCGACGCCATCACCCGATCGTTCGCGCTGGTGCGCGGCGGCTTCTGGAGGGTGCTGGGCATCCGGCTGCTGACGTTCGTCGTGACATCCGTCGTCGGGGGCGCGGTCGCCGTGCCGTTCAACATCGTCAGCCAGTTCTTTTCGATCACCTCGTCTACCGCGGCTTTCCTCCTCGGCACCGTGGTCGCGTCGGTGGGCGCGGCGATCGGCGAGATCATTACCGCCCCGTTCAACGCGGGCGTCATCGCGCTGCTGTACACCGATCGCCGGATGCGCGCCGAGGCCTTCGATCTGGTCCTGCAGACCGGTGCCGCCGGCGGACCGTACGCGGCCGGCTCCACCGATAACCTCTGGCTGACGCGGCCGGCCTGAGGACGAGTGAGACAGTGCCCTCCATCGACATCGACCGCGATGCCGCGCACCAGGCCGCCCAGGACGAGCTGAACAAACCGATCTACTCCAAAGGCTCGGCCGAGCAGCAAATAGCCGAATGGCTCAACGAGACGATCTACCGACTACTGCAGAAGACGGCCTCGCTGCCAGGCGGATGGCTCACGGCGACGGTACTTTTCATCATGCTGGGGATCGCGCTGGCGGTCGCCGTCCACATCGCGCGGCGCACCATGCGCACCAGGCGGGGTGCCGACTACCAGTTGTTCGAAGCCGCACAGCTCACCGCGGCCCAGCATCGCGCGACCGCCGAAAACTACGCGGCGCAAGGTGAGTGGGCCGCCGCGATTCGTCATCGACTACGGGCCGTCGCCCGTCAGCTCGAGGAGACCGGCGTGCTGAACCCGGCACCCGGCCGTACCGCCAACGAGCTGGCCTCCGACGCCGGCGCCGCATTGCCCCATCTGGCCGGTGAATTATCCCAAGCCGCAACAGCTTTCAACGACGTCACCTACGGCGAACAACCCGGAACCCAGGGCGCATATCGGATGATCGCCGACCTCGACGACCACCTGCGGTCCCGCTCGGCGGCCGTGCCCGCCGGGCCGGCGCAGTCCGCCGCCACCGACTCGTGGGCGCAGGTGCGGTGATGGCGACCATCGGGCGTCCCGAAGCCGCCGGCCCGACGCCGATGGAGCGTTGGCGGTCCTGGCGCTGGGTCATCCTCACCCTGGTCGTGCTCGCCGCCATCGCCGGCGTCGATGCCTATCTGACCGCGCCGCGCCCCGGCGCCCGCATGGATCCGGCATCGACGGCTCCCGACGGCGCGCACGCGCTGGTGGCACTCCTGCGCGGCGGCGGCGTCGACGTGGTGGTCGCCGACGGCATCGCCGAGGTGGAACGGGCGGCGCGGCCCGACGCGCTGATCCTGGTGGCGCAGAGCCAATACCTGACCGCCCCGCTGCTGGACCGGCTGGCGAAGGCGCCCGGCGATCTGCTGCTGGTGGAGCCGACGGCGCGGACCCGCGAAGCATTGCTGCCCGGCCTGCGCGTCTCGGCGGCCGGCACCTTCGATACCGATCCAGACTGCACGCTGCGCGAGGCCACCCGGGCCGGTCCGGTGCGATTCGGGCCCAGCGACACCTACCGCGCCAGCGACGGTCGGGCGATCACCCGTTGCTACGACGGTGCGTTGATTCGCTTCCGCGACGGCGGGCGGACGACCACGGCGGTGGGCAGCACCGACTTCCTGACCAACGGCGCCCTGCTGCAAGCAGGCAACGCCGCCCTGGCGATGAACCTGGCGGGCGCCCGGCCGCGGCTGATCTGGTACGCGCCCCACCGCGTCGAGGGCGAACCACCGCCGCCCGGCTCGGTTGGCGACCTGATCCCGCAGAACGTGACATGGATCGTCTGGCAACTCTGCCTGGTTGTGCTGCTGGTCGCCCTGTGGCGGGGCCGTCGACCCGGCCCGCTGATCGCCGAGGAGCTGCCCGTAGTGGTGCGCGCTTCGGAAACCGTGGAGGGCCGCGGCCGCCTGTACCGTTCCCGCCGGGCGGGCGACCGCGCCGCCGCGGCACTGCGCACCGCCACGCTGCAGCGGCTGGTGCCCCGGCTGGGTCTGAGCATCGGGGCGTCACCATCGGCGGTGGCGGCCGCGGTGGCCGGGCGAAGCGGGGCCGACCCGGCATTCGTCTCCTACCAGCTGTTCGGCCCGCCCCCGGCGACCGACCACGACTTGCTACAACTTGCCCGTGCGCTCGACGACATCGAAAGGCAGGTCACACGGACGTGACGCAACCATCTACCGCCTCGACCCCCACCGCTGAATCGGCGCGAGAGGCGCTGCTGGCGTTGCGTACCGAGCTCGGCAAGGCCGTCGTCGGTCAGGAGGGGGTGGTCAGCGGCCTGGTGATCGCGCTGCTGTGCCGTGGCCACGTGCTGCTGGAAGGCGTTCCGGGAGTGGCGAAGACGCTGCTGGTGCGCGCGCTGGCGGCCGCGCTGCAACTGGAGTTCAAGCGGGTGCAGTTCACCCCCGACCTGATGCCCGGCGACGTGACGGGATCGCTGGTATACGACGCGCGCACAGCCGCTTTCGAGTTCCGGCCCGGCCCGGTGTTCACCAACCTGCTGCTGGCCGACGAAATCAACCGGACCCCGCCGAAAACCCAGGCCGCGCTGCTCGAGGCGATGGAGGAGCGCCAAGTCAGCGTGGAAGGCGTCGCCCAGCCGCTGCCCGATCCGTTCATCGTCGCCGCGACCCAGAACCCCGTCGAATACGAGGGCACTTACCAGCTGCCCGAAGCGCAGCTGGATCGGTTCCTGCTCAAGCTGAATGTGACTCTGCCGCCGCGGGATTCGGAGATCGCCATCCTCGCCCGGCACGCGCACGGCTTCGATCCCCGCGATCTGTCGGCGATCAAACCGGTGGCCGGGGCCGCCGAACTGGCGGCCGGGCGCGACGCCGTGCGCCACGTGCTGGTCGCCGACGAGATCCTGGGATACATCGTCGACACCGTCGGGGCCACCCGCTCCTCGCCCGCGTTGCAGCTGGGCGTCTCGCCGCGCGGGGCCACCGCGCTGCTGGCCACGGCGCGTTCCTGGGCCTGGCTTTCCGGCCGCAACTACGTCACCCCCGACGACGTGAAGGCCATGGCCCGCCCGACGCTGCGGCACCGGGTGATGCTGCGCCCCGAGGCCGAGCTCGAAGGGGCCACACCCGACGGTGTGCTCGACGGGATCTTGGCCTCGGTTCCGGTGCCCCGCTAGTGGTCCTGACCGGACGCGCCGGGCTGGTCGCGCTGATGTGCGTCCTGCCCATTGCGTTGTCACCCTGGCCGGCAAGGACTTTCGCCGTGCTGGCGGTCACGCTGGCGGCCGTGGTGGCCGTGGACATCGGGTTGGCGGCCAGCACCCGCAGGTTGCGTTACATCCGCTCGCCGGATCGCTCCGCCCGGCTCGCACAGCAGGTGGACGTCGGGCTGCTGATCCACAACGACGGCCGGTGGCGGTTTCGCGGCCAGGTTCGCGACGCCTGGCCGCCCAGCGCCGGCGCGCGACCGCGCATCCATCCCGTGAACATCCCCGCCGGGCAGCATCAGCACATCCAGTCCCAGCTGCGGCCGGTCCGCCGCGGCGAGCAGCGCGCCGCAGTGGTCACCGCCCGGTCCATCGGGCCGCTGGGGCTGGCGGGGCGGCAAGGGTCGCAGGCGGTGCCGGGCCTGCTGCGGGTGCTGCCGCCGTTCCTGTCCCGCAAGCACCTGCCGGCGCGGCTGGCCAAGCTCCGCGAGATCGACGGGCTGCTGCCGACGCTGATCCGCGGCCAGGGAACCGAATTCGACTCGCTGCGCGAGTATGTCGTCGGTGACGACGTGCGGTCGATCGACTGGCGCGCCACCGCGCGTCGCGCCGACGTCGTCGTCCGCACCTGGCGCCCCGAACGCGACCGGCGGGTGGTGATCGTGCTCGACACCGGGCGCACCTCGGCGGGCCGGGTGGGTGTCGATCCGACGGCCGCCGATCCCGCGGGGTGGCCCCGGCTGGACTGGTCGATGGATGCCGCGCTGCTGCTGGCGGCGCTCGCGTCGCGGGCCGGCGATCACGTCGACTTCCTCGCGCACGACCGGGTCAGCCGGGCCGGCGTCTTCGGCGCGTCGCGCACCGAGCTGCTCGCCCACCTGGTCGAGGCGATGGCCCCCCTGCAACCCGCGCTGCTCGAACCGGATTGGACCGCAATGGTTTCCGCCATTGCGCGGCGGGCCCGCCGACGATCGCTGGTGGTGCTGCTGACCGACCTCAACGCGACCGCGCTCGACGAGGGCTTGCTGCCGGTGCTGCCCCAGTTGTCGGCCCGACACCACCTGATGGTGGCCGCAGTCGCCGACCCTCGAGTCGACCAACTGGCCGCCGGGCGTTCCGACCCGGCCGCCGTCTACGACGCGGCGGCCGCCGAACGATCACGCAACGACCGCCGCGCGATCGCCACTCGCCTGCGCCGCAGCGGGGTGGAGGTCGTCGATGCCCCGCCCACCGAACTGGCCCCCGCCCTGGCCGACCACTACCTGGCGATGAAGGCCACCGGTCGGCTGTAGCCCGGCGACGATGCACGCCGCGCAGCGGCGTGAGAAGAAGCCGGGCCAATCGGCTGTAGCCCGGCGACGATGCACGCCCCGCAGCGGCGTGAGAAGAAGCCGGGCAATCGGATAGAGCCCGGCGACGAGCGCTCAGCTCGTCGGAACCACGTCGGGCGCGTCTTCGATGTCGCCGGTCTCCCCGGCCTTTGCCGCGCGGCGACCGAAATACACGATGTAGGTCAGGAACGCCGCCTCGGCGATGATCCCGATGCCGACCCGTACGACGGTCGGCAGCGGCGATGGTGTCACCAGCGCCTCGATCAACCCCGAGACCAGCAGCACACCCACCAGACCGATCGCGACCGACACGACGGCGCGACCCTGTTCGGCGAGCACTTGCCCGCGTGGCCGGTCGCCGGGCGAAATCACCGACCACCCCAGCCGCATCCCCGCCGCCCCCGCCAGGAACACCGCCGTCAGCTCCAGCAGCCCGTGCGGAATCAGCAGCCCGAGCAGCACACCGCCCTTGCCCGCCTGGAACATCAGCCCGGAGATCAGTCCCAGGTTGGCCGCGTTCTGGAACAGCACGATGGGGATCGGCAGCCCCAGCAGTACGGACAACGCGATGCACTGCGCGGCGACCCAGGAGTTGTTCACCCAGATCTGCAGGGCGAACGCGGCGGCGGGATGTTCGCTGTAGTAGGAGGCGACGTCGTGGTTCACCAATTGTTCGATGTCGCTTGGTGTTCCGGCGGCAGATTGCACCTCGGGATTGCCGGCCACCCAGAACGCCATCATGAACACCACGGCGAAGAACGCCACCGCGGTGCCCAGCCACCACCGCCACGACCGGTACGCGACCACCGGGAAAGACACCGTCCAGAACCGGGCGAACGTACCGCTCAACGGCGCGTGGGCGCCGGTCACCACGGAACGGGCGCGCGCGACGAGGCTCGAGAGCCGACCGATCAACAGCGAGTCCGACGAGGCCGAGCGCAGCATCGACAGGTGGGTGGACACCCGTTGGTAGAGCTCGACGAGCTCGTCGACCTCGGCGCCGGTCAGTGAGCGACGCCTTGCGACCAGCCGGTCGAGGCGGTCCCACGTACCGCGATGGGCCAGCACGAATGCGTCGACGTCCACCCTGCGCAGCCTAATCGCCCTGTACCGTTCGGTGTTATGTCGGAGGTGGTGACCGGCGACGCCGTCGTGCTCGACGTGCAGATCGCCCAGTTGCCGGTGCGGGCCGTGGGCGCACTGATCGATATCGCCGTGATCGTCGTCTGCTATCTCCTGGGGCTGATGTTGTGGGCCGCCACACTGACCCAGTTCGACACCGCGCTGAGCACCGCCATCCTGCTCATCTTCACCGTGGTGGTGATCGTCGGCTATCCGGTGGTGCTCGAAACGGCGACGCGCGGACGCTCGGTGGGCAAGATCGCAATGGGGCTTCGGGTGGTGTCCGACGACGGCGGGCCAGAACGCTTCCGGCAGGCCCTCTTTCGGGCCCTCGCGGCGGTGGTCGAGATTTGGATGCTGTTCGGCAGTCCCGCGGTCATCTGCAGCATCCTGTCGCCGAAGGCCAAGCGAGTCGGCGACATCTTCGCCGGCACCGTCGTCGTGAACGAACGCGGTCCCCGCCTCGGCCCCCCGCCCGTGATGCCGCCTTCACTGGCCTGGTGGGCCTCGTCCCTGCAACTTTCCGGCCTGTCCCCCGGTCAGGCCGAGGTCGCACGCCAATTCCTCTCGCGGGCAACACAACTCGATCGCCAATTACGACTGCAGATGGCCTATCGCATCGCCGGTGATGTGGTGTCCCGCATCGCCCCGCCGCCCCCGCCGGGCGCCCCGCCGGAACTGGTGCTGGCGGCCGTGCTCGCCGAACGGCACCGCCGCGAACTGGCGCGACTTCGACCCGCCATGCCGCCGCCGGGCGCCGCGCCGTGGCCGGCCTGGCCGGCCCCGCCACCACAGCAGACGGTCCCATGGCCGGACCCGGGTGCACCCCAGCAGGGGCCGCCGCATCCCGCGCCGGGCGGTTTCGCGCCGCCCGGTTAACCGGAGACGCTCGCCGCCATCAGGGCGACGTCGGCGATCAACAGCGCCCAGCCGCACAGCGGGACGGCGATGCCGCCGCGGCGTTTCGCGGTGAACAGGGAGATGACGATTACGACCACCGCAACCGCGGGCGCGCCGTAGAACGCGACCCCGAAACTGATGCCGCCGTGGCCGAGGTTGGGGCAACTGCGGTCGCTGCAGCCGTCGGTACTCATCACCGCGCCGAGCGCGAAGAGCATGACGATGGCGGCGGCGGGCACCGTGGCCAGCGCCAGGGCCCAGTTGACCCACGGCCACACGTTGCGCCCACCACCGGTGCCGCCCTGCGCGGGGCTGGCCGCGGTCGAGGTCCCGCTGCCGACCGAAAGGTCGGAGTTGTCGGCGTTCATCCCAAAGTTCCTACCCGCCGCCCGGCGAGTGCAAACGGGCCGGCGCGTCCCAACGAACCGACCCGCCGGCCCAACACCGCAGGTCATGCGTCTTAACGGCTGCGTTGAAGCACAACATAGGGTTCGCCCGTTGCATCGCGATACTTTCCGATATATCGTGATACTTCGAAGCGTACGGTGCGCTTCCCCTTCAGACGTAAGGAACAGACATGTACAACCCCTTCCCCCCCACGGGCGGCCCGTTCGCAGGCGGCCCCGGTTTCGGCTTCGGTCCCGACACACATCGGCGCGCCCCGCACGGCGCCCGCCGGCGCGCTCGCCAAGAGTTCTTCGAACACCTCCGCGAGCACGGCCCCGACCACGACGGCCCGGGCTTCGGGCCCGGATTTGGTCCCGGATTCGGCCCGGGTTTCGGCCCCGGCTTCGGTCCCGGTTTCGGCTTCGGGCCGGGCGGCCGACGCGGCGGATGGCGCCGTGGCGGCCCGGGCCGCGGAAGACGCGGCGACGTCCGCGCGGCCATCCTGGCGCTGCTGGCCGAGCGCCCCATGCACGGCTACGAGATGATCCAGCAGATCGCCGAACGCAGCAACGGGCTCTGGAAGCCCAGCCCCGGTTCGGTCTATCCGACGCTGCAGCTGTTGACCGACGAGGGCCTGATCACCGCCAGCGAAAGCGAGGGCAGCAAGAAGCTCTTCGAGCTGACCGACGAGGGTCGCGCGGCGGCGGAAAAGGTCGAGACACCGCCGTGGGACGAGATCGCCGAAGGCGCCGACCCGGGTCACATGAACCTGCGGGCGGCCATCGGCCAGCTGTTCGGCGCGGTCGCGCAGTCCGCGCACACCGCCACCGCCGAGCAGCAGCAGCGCATCGTCGAAATCCTCAACAACGCGCGGCGCGAGGTCTACGGCATCCTCGGCGAAGACTGAGCCCCGACAGACCCAGCGGACCCTGGATCAGGTGACGTCCACCCAATCCAGGGTCCGCTGCACGGCCTTACGCCAACCCGCGTACCCGGCGGCGCGCTGCTCGTCGGTCCAGGCCGGCGCCCAGCGCTTGTCCTCGTGCCAGTTCGCCCGCAGGTCGGACGGATCGGCCCAGAACCCCAGCGCCAACCCCGCCGCGTAGGCCGCGCCCAGCGCGGTCGTCTCGGCGACCACCGGACGCACCACGTCGACGCCGAGCACATCGGCCTGAATCTGCATGCACAGGTCGTTGCCGGTGACACCGCCGTCGACCTTCAATACCTCAAGGCGCACACCGGAATCCGCCGCCATGGCATCCACCACGTCGCGGCTCTGATAGCAGATCGCCTCCAGCGTCGCGCGGGCCAGGTGCGCGTTGGTGTTGAACCGCGACAGCCCGACAATCGCGCCGCGCGCGTCGGATCGCCAATAGGGCGCGAACAGCCCGGAAAAGGCCGGGACGAAATACACTCCGCCGTTGTCGGCGACCTGGCGCGCCAGCGACTCGCTTTGCGCCGCGCCGCTGATGATGCCCAACTGGTCGCGCAGCCACTGCACCGCAGCGCCGGTGACCGCGATCGAACCCTCAAGGGCGTAAACGGGTTTCGCGTCGCCGAACTGGTAGCACACGGTGGTCAACAGGCCGTTGTTCGACCGCACGATCGTCTCGCCGGTGTTGAGCAGCAGGAAGTTTCCGGTGCCGTAGGTGTTCTTCGCCTCGCCCTCCGACAGGCACACCTGGCCCACCATCGCCGCGTGCTGGTCACCGAGAACCCCCGTCACCGGCACCTCGCCACCGACCGGCCCGGCCTGCGCGGAGACGCCATACGGTTGCGGCGACGACGACGGCGCGATCGCCGGAAGCATCGCACGCGGGATGGCGAAGAACGACAACAGCTCGTCGTCCCAGTCGAGCGTTTCCAGGTCCATCAGCATGGTCCGGCTGGCATTGGTCACGTCGGTGATGTGCACGCCGCCGCGCGTGCCTCCGGTCAGGTTCCACAACACCCAGGTGTCCGGCGTGCCGAACAAGGCGTCACCGCTCTCGGCGGCCTCGCGCACCCCGTCGACGTTCTCTAGGATCCACTGCAGTTTGCCGCCGGAGAAATACGTCGCCGGCGGCAGGCCGGCCTTGCGGCGAATCACGTCGCCGCGGCCGTCTCGTTCCAGCGCCGACGCGATGCGGTCGGTGCGGGTGTCCTGCCAGACGATCGCGTTGTAGTAGGGCCGCCCGGTGCGCCGATTCCACACCAGCGTGGTCTCCCGTTGGTTTGTGATACCAAGCGCGGCAATGTGTTTGGCGGTCAAATTGGCACGATTCAGGACCGACATCAGCACCGACGAAGTACGCTCCCAGATTTCGACCGGGTCGTGCTCGACCCAGCCGGCGCGGGGCAGGATTTGTTCGTGCTCGAGTTGATGGCGGGCCACTTCGGCCCCGTCATGATCGAAGATCATGCAGCGAGTGCTGGTGGTTCCCTGGTCGATGGCGGCGACGAACTCAGCGGACACGTCAGGAGTCCATCACGTCCGGGTGAACTCGACAAGCGGCCGGGTAGCTTGCGTTACCGCCGGTAACCCTGTTCCATCGGCGGTGTGGGCGAAGAGGTCAAGCGCACCACGTACACCAGCGCACATCGGCGGGAATACGGGCGCAAGCTCCAGGTTTGCCTGGACGTGTTGGAGACGATGCTGGAACAGTCGCGCTTTGACTCGGCCAAGCCGCTGACCGGCATGGAGATCGAGTGCAACCTCGTCGACGCCGATTACCAGCCCGCGATGTCGAATCGCGACGTGCTGGATGCCATCGGGGATCCGGCGTTCCAGCCGGAATTGGGCGCCTACAACATCGAATTCAACGTGCCGCCCCACGCCCTGCCCGGACACACCGCGCTCGATCTGGAAGGCGAGGTGCGGGCCAGTCTGAACGATGCGGAGACCAAAGCCGGCGTGGGTGGCGCGCACATCGTGATGATCGGGATCCTGCCCACGCTGATGCCCGAGCATCTGACCACCGGCTGGATGAGCGACTCGAGGCGGTACGCGGCGCTCAATGACTCGATCTTCACCGCCCGCGGCGAGGACATCCCGATCAACATCTCCGGCCCCGAGCCGCTGAGCTGGCAGGCCGTGTCGATTGCGCCCGAATCCGCCTGCACCAGCATCCAATTGCATCTGCAGGTGGCCCCGGAAACGTTCGCCGCCAACTGGAATGCGGCCCAGGTGGTGGCGGGCCCGCAGCTGGCGTTGGGCGCCAACTCGCCGTACTTCTTCGGTCACCAGTTGTGGGCCGAGACCCGCATCGAGCTGTTCACCCAGTCCACCGACACCCGGCCGGAGGAGCTCAAGTCCCAGGGCGTGCGGCCGCGGGTGTGGTTCGGCGAAGGGTGGATCAGCTCGGTGCTCGACTTGTATCAAGAGAACCTCCGCTACTTCCCGTCCCTGCTGCCCGAGGTGTCCGACGAGGATCCGGCCGCCGAGCTGGCCGCCGGGCGCGCACCGCAACTGTCCGAACTGCGGCTGCACAGCGGCACGGTGTACCGGTGGAACCGTCCGGTCTATGACGTGGTCGACGGGCGCCCGCACCTGCGGCTGGAGAACCGGGTACTGCCGGCCGGGCCGACCGTCGTGGACATGCTGGCCAATTCGGCCTTCTTCTACGGCGTGCTGCGCACCCTCTCCGAAGACGACCATCCCCTGTGGTCTCAGATGGATTTCGCTGCGGCACAAGGGAATTTCCTCGAGGCGGCGCGACACGGCATCGATGCCCGGCTGCATTGGCCGGGTCGGGGCCCTGTGACGGCGACCGCGTTGGTGCTGGATACGTTGCTGCCGATCGCCGACGAGGGACTGCGCCGGTGGGGAATGGACGCCGAGGTGCGGGACCGCTTCCTCGGCGTCATCGAGGGCCGCGCCAGATCGGGCCGCAACGGCGCCAGCTGGCAGGTATCCACCGTCCGCGCTCTGGAAGACGGCGGGATGACCCGGCCGGCTGCGCTGGCAGAGATGCTGCGCCGGTACTGCGAGCACATGCACGCCAACGAGCCGGTGCACACCTGGGAGTCCTGACCGCGGGTACGTTGAAAACCATGACGGGCGATCACGTTATGGACTGGGACAGCGCATACCGCGAACGGGCGCACTTCGAGGGTCCGCCGCCGTGGAATATCGGTGAGCCGCAACCCGAACTGGCCGCACTGGGCGCGGCCGGGAAATTCCGCAGCGATGTGCTCGACGCCGGCTGCGGGGTCGCCGAACTGTCGTTGGCGCTGGCAGCCCAGGGCTACACGGTTGTCGGTGTCGACCTCACGCCGACGGCCGTCGCGGCGGCCACCAAGGCGGCCCAGGAGCGCGGCTTGACCACGGCCAGCTTCGTGCAGGCCGACATCACGTCGTTCAGTGGTTATGACGGCCGGTTTTCCACCGTCGTCGATTCCACGCTGTTTCACTCGCTGCCGGTCGAGGGCCGCGACGGCTACCTGAGCTCCATCCACCGCGCGGCGGCGCCGGGCGCCACCCTGTTCGTGCTGGTGTTCGCCAAGGGCGCCTTCCCAGCCGAGATGGAACCGAAGCCCAACGAGGTCGACGAGGACGAACTGCGCGCCGCGGTGAGCAAGTACTGGGAAGTCGACGAGATCCGGCCGGCCTTCATCCTGTCCAACGTCGTCGAAATCCCCAACGCGCCCTTCGAATTTCCGCCGCACGATCGCGATGACAAAGGCCGGATGAAGATGCCGGCCTACCTGCTGACGGCGCACAAAGCGGGCTAAGACGTCGCCGCCGTCGCGGCGATCAGCGCCTCGGCGAAGGTCTGCAGGTCCTCGGCCGTGGTGTCGACATGCGGCGAGATGCGCAGCACCGGACCGGCCAGCCGCAGGGGAGCCCGCTGCACGCCGACGAAGGTGGTCAGGATCCGCCGCTCGGCGAGCAGCCACGCCCGCACCGCTTGGGCATCGGCGCCGTCGACCGGGGCAAGGGTGGTGATGGCGCTGGGCTCGTCGACCTCCTCGACCACCGCCCACCCGGCCACGTCGGCCAGCACCCGGCGGCTGGTGGCGCCCAACTCGGCCAGCCGCGCGCGCACGGCCCGTGGCCCGTACGCCAAGTGCTCCCCCAACGCCAGCGAAAAGCCCACGCGCGCTGCGACATTGGCTTCGCCGAATTCGAGTTGCTGGGCGACAGTGCACGAGCCCGCGAGCGAGTCCGGCGGCGCCAGACGCGGACGCAGGCCCTCCATCAACTCACGTCGCACCGCGAGCGCGCCGACACCGCGCGGCCCCGCGATCCACTTGCGCGACGACGCATACGTCACGTCGGCGCCGACCGCGCAGTCCACCTGGCCCAGCGCCTGGGCGGCGTCGACGACGAGCGGCAGGCCCAACTCGCGGCAGAGTTGCGCGATCATCGACAGCGGTTGCACCACACCGCTGTGGCTGCCGACCGCCGTGAGGTGGACCAGATCGGGCGGGTCGGCCTCGAGCGCCAGCGCCGCGTCGTCGAGCGCGACCCGCCCATCGTCGAGCGTCGGCAGCAACTGACGGTCGAAGCCGTGGGCGGCGAAGAGCGCCAAATTGGGGCCGTATTCACCGGGCAGGCACGCCAGCGTGCGGCGGTCGGCGGGCCAGCCGCCGAGCAGCAGATCCAGCGCGTTCAGGGAACCGGTGGTGAACACCACCTCGGCGTCGGGCACGCCGGCCAGTGCGGCGAACGCCACCCGCCCGGCGTCCAGCGCGGGTGCGGCCGCCTCGGCCGCGACATAACCGCCGATTTCGGACTCGTTGCGCGCGTGCAGGGCGGCGGCCTCGATCACCGTAAGGCTCTGCCGCGAACACGCCGCACTGTCCAGGTGCAGCCCGGCCACGGGCGGGCGGGCCGCCCGCCAGCGGTCCGCAAGCGAACCGCCGGCCGTCACTTGACGGCCAACGACAACCCGAAATCACCCGCGGCGTCCGTCCAGAACCGGGTGCGGCGCAGTCCCACGCGGGCCAATTCGGCGCTCACCCCGTCGGGGCGGAACTTGCACGACACCTCGGTGAGCATCTCCTCGTCGGCCGCGAAATCGACGGTCAGGTCGAGCGCGTCGACGCGGACCCGCTGGGCACGGCTGGCGCGCAACCACATTTCGATGCGTTCCTCGTCGGCGTTCCAGCGGGCCACGTGCTCGAAGGCCTCGACGTCGAAATCGGCGTCGAGTTGCCGGTTGATCACCGCCAGCACATTGCGATTGAACGCCGCGGTCACCCCGGTCGAGTCGTCGTAGGCGCGCACCAGCCGGCCGGTGTCCTTGATCAGGTCCGTGCCCAGCAGCAGGCTGTCGCCCGGGCGCATCTGGGCGGACAGGCTCGACAGGAACGCCGTGCGCGGTCCGGGCGTCAGGTTGCCGATCGTCGACCCCAGGAACACGAACAGGCGCCGCCCGCCGGTTGGGATCTCGGTCAGGTGTTCCTCGAAATCGCCGCATACGGCGTTGATTTCGACGCCGGCATATTCCTGCTGAATCGCCGCCGCGGCCGTCGACAGTATGCCTGCGTCGACGTCGAAGGGGACGAATCTGCGCAACGATCCGCGTTCACGCAGCGCGTCGAGCAGCAGCCGGGTCTTCTCCGACGTCCCGCTGCCCAACTCCACCAGGGTGTCGGCCTCGCTGGCCGCCGCAACCTCGGCCGACCGCGCGCGCAGGATCTCGGCCTCCGCGCGGGTCGGGTAGTACTCGGGCAACCGGGTGATCTGATCGAAAAGGTGGCTGCCCAGCGAATCGTAGAACCACTTGGGCGGCAATGACTTCGGCGTCCGCTGCAGGCCGTCGAACACATCTCGGCGCAGCGCCTGATCCGCAGAGTCGGCGGCCAGGTGGTTGGACAAAGTCAGCGTCATCGATAACCTTCCGAGTGATCCAGCGGGGTCAGCGCGACGCCCGTCGCGGTGACCTCGACGAGGTGGCGGTCCGGCACGTCCTCCCAGCCGGGGTCGTTGTCGTAGGGCTCGCTGGCCAGAACAATGCCGTCCGCGCGGCGCAAGATGGACAACGTGTCGCCCCAGGTGGTGGCGAGCAGGCGAGAGCCGTTGGCCGCCAATATGTTCAGCCGGGCGTCCGGGTCGGCTGCCGCGATCTCGGTGATGGTCGCGCCGAGCGCGTCGAGGCCCCGCTCAAAGATGGCGGCCGCGAGTAGTGCACTGTCGCAGACGGATTCGGCCTGCGAACTCATGGGTAACGCGGCGCGGTCCACCACGCCGTTGTGCGACAACATCCATTGACCGTCGGTGAACGGCGCCGTAGCGCTGACATCGATCGGCATGCCGACCGTCGCCGAGCGGACCGCGGCAACCACGCAGCGGCTGCGCAGCGCCGGTGCGACGGAGTCGAACGACGTGTCGCCCCACAGTGGCGCGTGGCTACGCCAGCGGCGGGGCACTTGCCGTCCAGAAGAGTCGTCGAAAAAGCCGACGCCCCAACCGTCGGCGTTGAGCAGGCCGTGCTTCTGCCGACGCGGGGCATACGACTGCACCCGCAGGCCGTACTGCGGGTCCAGCAGCAGCGAGGAGACGGTGACGTCGGTCCCAAGCCAGCCGAGGTGACGGCACATCAGGTGAAATCCTCGACGTCCCAAGCCAACCGGACGCCAGAAAAGATCTGGCGCCGGATCGGGTGGTCCCAGTTGCGGAAGCTCGGCCGCAGGATTGCGGGCTCTACGGCCCACGAGCCGCCGCGCAGGACCCGGTAGTCCTGAAGAAAGAACGGCTGCGAGTAGCGCTCGTAGATCATCGGAAGGAATCCCGGCCAGGGCCGCAGCGGCGAACTGGTCCACTCCCACACGTCGCCGAGCATCTGTTCCGCCCCGTACGCCGAGGCGCCGGCGGGGTAGGCCCCGACTGGTGCCGGACGCAACGACGTTCCGCCCAGGTTGGCGAGGGCGTCGGAGGGCGGCTGCGCTCCCCACGGGTAGCGGCGGCGACTGTCGGTGCCCGGATCCCAGGCGCAGGCCTTCTCCCATTCCATCTCGGTGGGCAGCCGCGCGCCGGCCCAGGCTGCGTATGCCTCGGCCTCGAAGTAGCAAACGTGCTGCACCGGTTCGTCGGCAGGGATGTCTTCGACGTGGCCGAACCGGGTGCGCGTTCGTGCGTCGGGGCTCCAGAACTGTGGCGCTGTCAGATCCGCGCGCTGGCGATGCTCCCAGCCGCGCTCGGACCACCAGCGAGGTTGGAGGTAGCCGCCGTCTTCCATGAAGTGCCGCCATTCGCCGTTGGTGACCGGCACCCGGCCGATCCGGAACGCGGGCAGCTCGACGACGTGGGCGGGACGCTCGTTGTCCAACGAATACGGTTCGCTCGCGGCGTCCACGCCCAGCACGAACGGACCGGCGGGCACCAGCACGTAGGTGCCGGCCAGCCCGGGGCGGCCGGCCGGCAGCGCCGCCGAGTCGCGCAGCAGCGGAGCGCCGGTGCGCAGGTTCAGCGCCTGCAGCATGGTTTCGTCGTGCTGGTTTTCGTGACTGATCACCAACGCGAACGCGAAGTCGTCACTCTCCTCCGGCAGCGCATCGAGGGCATCAAGGGCAGCGGACCGCACCGTGGCGCAATACGCCCGCGCGCGGTCCGGCGACAGCAGCGGCAGCTCGACCCGGCTCGCGCGGGAGTGGACGAAGGCGTCGTAGAGGCCCTCGATTGCCGCCGGCAACATGCCGGGCCGGCCGGGGTCACCGCCGCGCAGCAGCCAGAACTCCTCTTGCTGACCGATGTGCGCCAAGTCCCACACCAGTGGGCTCATCAGGGGGTCGTACTGCCGATACAGCTCGGCGTCGTCGAACTCGACGAGCCGCAACGTCCGCGTCCGCGCCCGCGCCAGATCATCGGCAAGACTTGCCCGGCATGACGACCGCAAGCGCGGCGCTGGGGGCACCTCCCGCTTGCCGGGGACTCCGCGCAGCGGGTCGGAATCATCGGGAAAGCTCACAGCCCCCCTTGCGAGGATCGCGCCGCCTTGGCAACCGTAGCCGCGATGCCCTGCTGTATCACCTGGTCGGAGAAGTCGTCGCCGGGACATCGGCCCCGCTCGACGGCGTCGACCAGCCGCTGCATCGAATCACCGAGTTCGGGCGGCGCCAGCTGAGCGGCGACGGCCACGCACTTGTTGGCCGCGGCGTACAGCCGCCGGTCACGCAGTCCCGCCTGGGCGGCCGTGTCCCAGGCGGTCGCCACCGGCTCGACCGCTTCGGCCGCGGTGTCCGCCGCGACCGGGTCGTCGAGCAGGGCCACCAGAGTGAACACAACGGCCGGCCAGAAGTCGTCCGGCACGCTGTCGAGATAGCGGATTTCCAGCCACTGCCTCGGGCGCACTGGGGGGAACAGCGTGGTCAGGTGGTATTCCAGGTCGGCGAGGGTGGGGCGGCGACCGCCGAGCAGCACCCGGCCGTCGACCCAGTCGGCGAATGGCACCCAATGCGTGACCGCGGTGGCGTCCGGGGCGTGCACCAGCATCACCGGCGCCTTGAGCGCATAGCGCGCCCAGTCGGTGCCCGGGTCGTCGCCGCTGGCGCCCAGGATGGGTCCGCACCGCGCCGAGTCCATCTGGCCCCACACCCACTGCCGGGTGGAGGCCCACCCGGTGAACTCGCCGCGCAGCATCGGGGAGTTCGCCGCCATCGCGATCATGGTGGGCCCGAGTGCGTGCGCCAGCCGCACCCGTTCCGCCCAGCCGGCCCGCGGGCCCGCGTCCAGGTTGACCTGAATGGACGCGGTGGACGTCATCATCGCCGCGCCTGCCTCACCCGAGCGGCTGGTCGCGAAGAACTGCTCCATGGCGCGGTAACGCGCACCCGGGTTGATGCGCTTGGGCGGCCGCAGCGGATCCGCCCCGAGGAACACCAGGCCCAGCCCGCCATCGACGAACGCCGACCGCAGCACGGCCTGGTCGCGCCGCATCGCGTCGATGGCGGCCGCCACCCCTTCGGCGGGCGGGCCGGACAACTCCACCGCACCGCCGGGTTCCACCGTGACCCGGCTGCCTCCCGGCAGCTCGGGCAAGTGCCCCAGAACGTCGGCGATCTCCTGCCAACCGGGCCTGCGATGCGGGTCGGCCGGGTCGTGGCAGTGGGCTTCCAGTTCCAGACCCACACGCCCCAGCGGGGCGTCCACCATGCAACCGTCTGCGATGTAGCGCGCGGCGGTCTTGGAATCGGCCATCTCGGGACTGGCCAGCTCGGAGCCGGCGGTAGTGATAGCGGCAAACGTCATATCACTATCCCTCCGGGCCTGAGCAAGCTCGAACATGCGCCTACGGACCGCTTCCCGACACAGTCGACGGAACGGTAACCGCCACTACTTCATCTAACAGATGGCTCCGACATATTCCCGTTCGCGCCCAATTCCAAGCATGCCCGACCCGGTCCCCGAACCCGGCTCACTGACCCAGCGCGTTCTGCATCGCCCCAGCCAGCACGTTGACCGCCGGCCCGGCGTTGCCAGATTGGCAGACCTTGGCCTGCAACAACACATTTTCACGCAGCCTGGTTTGATTGAAGCACCGCCGATCGGTACCGGCCTCTTGCTTGGTCCAGTTCGCGTCGGCGGCGTCGGGCGGCCCGCCATCGAACGACCACACCTGTGTGACGCCGTTGTCCAGGTGCATCGGGGTGGTCTGGCCCGAGCAGCCCACCGTCCGATCCACCACCCGATGGAAGGCGCGGCCGGCGGCGTCGTTGGTGGCAAACACACCGACGGCCTGCTTCACGAAGTGGGTTTGGTCGGTGGCCGAAGTCTGGGTGACCGCACCGTTGAACGACGCCAAGTCGGGGTCCTCATACACCTCGGGCAAGCCGATGTCGGCCCAGTTGTTGCACACCGGAACGTCCACCCAATCGCCCTGCACCGGTCGGGTAAACACCGACTCCCAGCCCATGGGCCCACCGACGATGTTGCCGACCGACCCCTTGCCCAGGACCGCGTAATTCACCACCCCCGGGTCCGACGGGTGGGCGGCCGCAACCGGAAGCGCGACCGCTCCGCCGACGGCCAGGCCGATGGTGATGACGGCCGCGCGAACCCGCATGGTCATGAGGCGATCATGCCAGGCACGTGGGCGCGAGGTCAGCCCCCGTTTGCCCGGACGCCCTCTTCGACTTTTTTGCCGAGGTCGGGGTCGACGTTGCGCCAGTACTCGAACACCCGCGACAGCACCGGCTCCTTCACTCCCTTGGAGACGTGCCCAATGATGTTGTGCGCCAGCCGGTCCCGGGCCTCGTCGTCGAGGACGTCGCGGACCATGGTGCCGGCCTGTCCCCAGTCGTCGTCCTCGGCGTGCAGCGTGTAGGCGGCACGGACCATGTCGCCGTCGGCGTGCCAGCGCACCTCGGCGGCGCGGGCCGGGTCGGCGTGCGGGCCGCCGTAGGAGTTGGGCGCATACACGGGGTCGGCGACGTTCGTCATCCGCATCGCGCCGTCCTTTGAATAGCTGTTCACCTCGACTTTCGGCGTGTTGACGGGGATCTGCCGATAGTTGGTCCCCAGCCTGGCGCGGTGCGCGTCGGAGTAGGAGAACCCGCGGGCCTGCAGCATCTTGTCGGGGCTCAGTCCGGTGCCGGGCACGGTGTTGTTCGGCTCGAAGGCCGCCTGCTCGATCTCGGTGTGGTAGTCGATGACGTTGCGGTTCAGCGTCATCTTGCCGACGTCGATCAGCGGGTAGTCGCCGTGCGGCCACACTTTGGTCAGGTCGAACGGGTTGAACCGATAGTTGCGGGCCTCCTCGTAGGGCATGATCTGCATCTTGAGCGTCCAGCTCGGGTGATCCCCGCCCTCGATTGCCTCGTAGAGGTCGCGCTGGTGGTAGTCGCCGTCCTCGCCGGCCAGCCGGTCGGCGTCCTCCTGGGTCAGGAAGTCGATGCCCTGGTCGGTGATGAAGTGGTACTTCACCCAGAAGATTTCGCCGGCGGCGTTGATCCAGCTGTAGGTGTGGCTGCTGTATCCGTTCATGTGCCGCCACGTCTTGGGGATGCCGCGATCACCCATCAGCCAGGTCACCTGATGCGCGGACTCCGGCGAGAGCGTCCAGAAGTCCCATTGCATGTTGTGGTCGCGCAAGTTCGTTGCCTGCATGCGCTTTTGGGACCGAATGAAGTGCTGGAACTTCAGCGGGTCGCGCATGAAGAACACCGGCGTGTTGTTGCCGACCAGGTCGAAATTGCCTTCGCTGGTGTAGAACTTCAGCGCGAAGCCACGCGGGTCGCGCCAGGTGTCCGGGCTGCCGCGCTCGCCCGCGACCGTGGAGAACCTGGCGAGCATGTCCGTTTTCGTGCCGGGTTGGAAGACCGCGGCCCTCGTGTACTTGCTGACGTCGTTGGTGACCTCGAAGGTGCCGAAGCCGCCGCCGCCCTTCGCGTGCGGCTGACGTTCCGGGATGCGCTCCCGGTTGAACTGGGCCATCTGCTCGATCAGGTAATGGTCCTGCAGCAGGATCGGCCCGTCGGGACCGACGGTCAACGACTGGTCGTCGCTGGGCGCAGCGATGCCGGCATCAGTGGTGGTGAAACGCTCCGTCATGTCGCTATCTCCTCGTTTGCTGGGCTTACTCCAGGCTGTGGCGACGAAAATTCTTGCGCGCCAATAACTATTCTCCGTTTCTGGACCAAGGCAAGAAAAACCTCGGCCGGGCCACCCGTCACGGACGCGGCGCCGGCGGGCTGGGTGTCGCGCTCGCCGGCGGCGGCCCGCCAGGACCGCTCAGACCCGGTCCGCCGGGGCCGCCCGGACCGCCGGGGGGCATGGGCACGATCAACCCCGGCCCGCCATCACCCCACGGGCCGCCGGCGGGTGCGGGCCCACCGGACCCCCACGGTCCGGGGCCGTATCCCGGTCCCCACGGCCCGTTGCCCGGCCCAGGGCCACCCGGGCCTCCGCCCGGTTTGAACATCTGGCCGTGGTGATGGTGGCAGTGGTGGTAATGCCCGAAGACGAAGGCACCGGCAAAGAACACGGTGGAGATGATGAAGACGATCCCGGCGACGATGATCACCCACGCCGCAGCCGTGTAGAGCCGCGGCGGTTTCACCCGCTCCGGGGCAGGCGGCGGCGGTGGGGGTGCAGCTGCGGGCGGGGTCGTCGACGGTTCGGGTGTCTCGCTCATTCCTGAATCATGCCCAGCGTCACGACGGGCATAACAGGTTCGTCCCACAAACTTGCTGTGAATCGAGATCGGGTGGTTAGTTGCCGGTGACGAAACGACACGCAGCCCGGTGCTCTGGCGAGCACCGGGCTGCTGCTTGTTTCAGGAGCGGGTCGGACTACGGCGTCCGGGACGGGGCGACCGACGACGGGATCTGGCTGGGCCCGGGGGCGCCGGGGGTCGCCGACGCGGGTCCGCCCTGCTGGACGCCGGCTTGGCCACCCTGCTGGGCACCCGGGCCACCCGGACCGCCCATGCGGTGCGGATGCATCCACGCCGCGTGGTGCTTGTGGTGGTGGTGATGACCGCCGTGGTGTCCCAGAGCCATTCCGGTGAAGAAAATGACGGAGACGATGAACACAATTCCGGCGACAATGGCAACCCATGCCGCGGCGATAAAGACCCTGGGGGTCTTGTAAAGCGCGGCTGCAGTTGCGGGTGCGGGGGCAGTTGCGGTGGAGGTCCGCGCGGTGGGGGTTTCAGATGTTTCACTCATGAGACAAATGATGAAGGTGTTAACACCAGTCGCGGCTATGCATCACTTAAGTAGCAGCTGTGAGATGAACAGCCATCTTGCCTGGTAGAACCCCTATCCGGCGGACCCGCTGGAACCGTGCGCGCACCGCACGCTCTGGGGCCTCCCAATCGCCCACCTGCCCCACCACCGAAGATTTACGCTGCCTGAAACGCCTCGACAGTGATGTGGCCGCCCGCAGACCGACAAACCGCCGACCCTGCATCAGGAGAAAGCATGACGCTATTCGTCAGTCACTCCAGCCAGGACAAGGCGGCGATCCAGAATCTCCTGAAGGCGTTGCGGGACGCACGTCAGCACGTGTGGGTCGACGAAACGTTGGGCGGCGGTGACGCATGGTGGCGCACCATCCTCGAGCAAATCCGGGGCTGCGACGTGTTCGTCTATGCGCTGTCGAACAACTCGATGGCGTCGAAGCCCTGCCAAGCCGAGTTGCGCTACGCGGAAGCTCTGCGCCGTCCGATCCTTCCCGTCCAGGTGGGCCCGGTCGATTCCATGCGGCTCACTCCGCTGGCCGAGACTCAAGTCATCGACTACCGAAATCCGAACGTGGACAGCGGTATTCAGTTGATCGAAGCGGTGCACGAATTGAAGGAAAAGCTTGAGCCGCTGCCGTCACCGCTGCCCGAGGAACCGCCGGTGCCCTTCGCCTATCTGATGCGGCTGGGCAATACCCTTGCCGACCCGGAGCTCAGCGCCCGCCAGCAGGCCGAGTTGGTGTCGGAGCTGAAGGTCGGACTGCACGAGGACGGGGCCGATCCGGCTGCGCGCCGTGACATCGCCCGATTGCTGGCCAAGCTGCGCGACCGTCCCGACGTCACCTATCAGGCGCGAAACAACATCGATGCCCTGCTCAAGTCGGTCGACGAAGAACCTTCAACCGAAGCCGCCGCGCCTGTTGCGACGCCCGGCGCGCCGGCGGAACCCGAATCGGGAGCGGTCCCGGCGGCGGGCTCCGACGCCGCGCCCCCGCACGCTCCCAAGGTCGGCAAGCGACACCGGCCGCGCGCCAGGTTGCTCATCGCCGGCGGCGCGGGTTTGGCCGTCCTGATCGCGATTGTCGTCGCCGCGGTGGTGCTCCTTCGGCCCAAGCCGGGTCCCGCCACCCTGTCCCTGGAGTCCATCCTGCTGAGCGACGCGGAGATCAACTCCATCGCGGGCACCTCCAACATGGCGAAAACCCCCGACAACCAAGGCAAGACGTTCAAGGACGTCAGCAAGGCCGTTGACGTGTCGCCGCGGTGGTGCATGGGCGTGCTCTATCCCGGCGCGGACCTGACGTATGAAGACAGCGGAGAAAAGGAACTCGACTGGGCGGCGCTGGAGGACTCGGGTGGCTGGGTCCGGGCAGGCGAGGGCAATCATCACTTCGTCGACCAAGCCGTGGCGGCCTTTCCGACCAGAGATCAGGCCCTGGACTTCGTGCGGCGCTCGGCGAACGAATGGGCGGCCTGCGATGGGAAGACGGTGACCGCGACCTACCTCGACAACGGCCGCGCATACACGTGGATCCTGGACAACCTCACCGGGCATGCCCCGCAGATCACTCAGATGTACAGACAACAGGGCGAACGTCCCAGCTACGCGTGCCAGCGGGTGTTGCAGGCGGCGTCCAGTTATGTGATCGACGTCAAGGTGTGCGGAGACCACATCACCGATCAGGGCAGCGTGATCGCCGCGAAAATGGCCGTCAAGGTGCCGAAGTCCGCGGGGCCGAAGTTCTAAGTGGCGGCCGTTTCTCACTTCTGCCGGGTGCGGATCACCTGCAGGCCGGCCGAGGCAAGGAGGGCGGGGATCTCCCGCACGAACACGCGGTCGTAGTCGGCGACCTCGTCGGGCAGGTCCGAGAAGGGCACCAGATACGGGGTCCTCTTGTTTTCGATGTCCTTCTCACCCAAAGACCAGCCGTCGGCGAGGCGCTCGGCCATCCAGCGGTCGTGTTCGGCGACCGCGAGCGTCTCGACCTCGTCGGTGCCGAACACGAATTCCGATGCGTCCCAGTCCCGCAAGGGCGCAAGGTCACAACCGATGTTGCGCAGCTTGACCCCAATGTGGCGCGCCTGCGCGCGGCTGGAATCTTTGCGTGATTCATCGAGCTCGGACCATGGCGGCGCAGGCTTGCCGGACGCGAGTTGTTCGGCGCACCAGCGACGGTGGATCGCATGGGCGATGGCCTCATACGAACCGCCGCGAGTGAGTTCGACCGTGCAGGTTCGTTCGAGGGTCGGGAAGACATCGATGTCGGGTCCGCCGGAGCTGCCGGCCTCGTCGAGGAGGCGGGCAACCCCGCGCGACCGGGCCAGCGCGACGACCAAGGGGACGGCCGCGTCCAGTTCATGCCTCAGCTGCAATGCCAACTCGACGGATTGCTCGTCGTTGTCGGCGGTCACGTAGGCGCGGGCCAGCGGGGGCGCTCCCGCATCGGCGTGATAGGAGCGCAGCCGGTGGATGTTGCTGACAGCCGCGGGCAGCGTGATGAAGCTGCACACCTGCTCGAGGGCGGGATAGTGGCCGAGGAGCAACTTCACCCGGCGGTCGGCCTGGTTGTCGACGACGGTGACCACCAGCGCGGCGGTGTTGTCGCCGCGGTGGTCATACCAATCCCGGGCCGCGTGGTACACCACCCAGGCGCCCAGCTCATCGAGGCCGGCGATGAGGATGTGCGGGCGGTCGCGCCCGGTGTCGACGGGAAACTCGTCGAGCAGCAATCGCGCGCCGATCTCGTCGGTGTTGAAGAAGTCCAGCGCCGAGGCCGCATCGGCGCGCTCGGCCTCCCGGATCCTCAGCAGCGCGCACAGCTCCGGGTCCCCGATCTGGGCCAGACAGGTCAGCACATTGCCGGAACGACCACCCGCAAGCGCGCTGGCAACGGCGACGATCTCGGTGTTGACCGCATCGTTCGGACACAGCGCGAGCAGCCGCGATGCGCGCCGGACGCCGGCCGCCTGCAGGGTTCGTTCCTGCTGAGCATCGCCGACGATCACCGGCACACCCCAGCCGTGGCACAGCTGCATGTTCGGATTTGCCGCGTCCGAGTCGATGACAACCACCCGATCCCCCGCCTCGCGGAGATGGTGCAGAAATGCGCTGCCCACATCTCCCAGCCCGCAGACGACCACGTGACCGCTCATCAGCGGTATGCGCATCTGTTGCACCCGGTCGCGGAACAGCGACGCCAAGCCGCTGAGCCCCGCGAAGCCGGCGACGAGCGGGGCCAGGAAGCGGGCGATATCCAGCGTGACAGGCAGGTGATCGTCGACCGGGGTCGACGCCGTGAACAGCTTGAAGCTCCAGAAGACGATGTCGCTCGGTTCAGGATGATGCTTCCACAACTGCCAGAACCCGATATTGCCCAGAACGAGCGCCGCGACGCCCACCCCGGCGAGCACGTGCCAGCGGTAGTCGGCCAATAACAGTGCGAGCGATCGCAGAGAATTCGGCACAGAGCGCCGAGCACCACGACTGCCATTCACGCCAATATCGTTTCACCGCTGGTCAGCGGTGTCTGGCATATTGGCGCGGCGGGGGGCGACTTCTCGCTAGCCCGGCTTGAACGGGTTGACGGCGAACTGGATCACCCGATACGGCGCGGCCACGCGCGCGCGTGTGTCCCACTGGCTGACGAAGATTCGCAGCTCGTCGAGCGTCGAGCCGGGCGAGATGTAGCCGCCGTACGGTTGCGCGAGCCGGTTGTCGTAGGGCGGCGGCAGGCTTTCCGCCGGCTCGGGCCACTCGTCGTGCTGCACCACCGTGGTCACCGGCGCATCGCCCAGCGACGTCGGATCGTCGGCCACGCGGACCTCCATGTTGCCGGTTACCGCGTTGAAGTACGACAGCACGGCCTTCCCATCGATTTGCCGCACGCACATCTCGCCCGCCGCATCTGGCCATAGCGGGGTGGGGACCTTCCCCCAGCCGCCGTTGGGTCCGGCCGCCCAGCCCTGCCAACGGGACCGGTCGGTAAACGTTTGCGGGGTGGCCCGATACAGCACGACGGGATCCCTGCGGGTGAAGCTGTCGGCCACGATGTACACCCAGCCGGTGGGCGAGTCCGGCGTCGGGATCGGGTCGTAGTAGCCGCTGATCTGTGTCTGCGAGCCGCCCTGGTATGACGCCGTTCGCCGCGACCCGGCGATGGTCTGCCACCCAGCCCGTGCGGGCTCGGCAGTGACGAGCCGGGAGCTCTGTGGCTCCAGGTTTTTCGTCGTCGTCACCATCATGTAGTTGCGCCGATTGATCTGCACCACGCCCGCGGGCAGCTGCGAGGTGCCCGGCGGGGCGGGATCGGCCAGCAGCGGTTTGCTGACCCCGGTCACGCCGGTGTAGCGCACGCCGGCCGGGTCGTCGACGGAGGCGGTGTCCACGTGCAGCGCCACCGGCGCGTACCAGCCGCCGAACCCGACGCCTTGGCCGGCGAAGCTGTCGCCGCAGACCTGCAGCAGCTCGGTGGGGAACTCGACGAACTCACAGAGGTCGGTCGCGCCGATGCCGTAGTCGCCGGTCGGGGTGCCGGTGCCGGCCGTAGGGCCGAGCCGCAGCACCTGGCCGGGCGCCAGCGGCTGCACGATTGGTTCGGGGACCGGCGCCGGCGGGTCGGCGTGCGCGGCCCAAAACCATTGCAGCACAAACAGGATCAGTGCAAGCGAGCACCCCGAGACCAGTCGGGCGTGGGCGGTGCTCACCCGCCTATTACAACTGGGCGGCCAGCAGCTCGGCAATCTGGATGGTGTTCAGCGCGGCCCCCTTGCGCAGGTTGTCTCCCGAAACGAACAGGGCGAGGCCGCGCCCGTCGGGGACACCCGGGTCTTGCCGGATGCGGCCGACCAGCGATTCGTCGACGCCCGCCGCCGCCAACGGGGTCGGCACGTCGACGACCTTGACGCCGGGCGCACCGTCGAGCAGCGCCCGGGCACGCTCCGGCGACAGTGGCCGGGCGAATTCGGCGTTCATCGACAACGAGTGCCCGGTGAATACCGGCACCCGCACGCAGGTCCCGCTGACCGCCAGGTCGGGGATGCCGAGGATCTTGCGGCTCTCGTGCCGCAGCTTCTGGTCCTCGTCGGTCTCCCCGGAGCCGTCGTCGACCAGGGACCCGGCCAACGGCACCACGTTGAAGGCGATCGGCGCGACGTAGGTCTTGGGCGCCGGAAACTCCACCGCGGAACCGTCGTGCACCAACTGCTCGGCGTCGTCGATGACAGCGCGCGCCTGAGTCGCCAGCTCCTCCACGCCGGCCAGCCCGCTGCCCGACACCGCCTGGTAGCTCGAGACCACCAGGCGGGTCAGCCCGGCCTCGTCGTGCAGGACCTTGAGCACCGGCATCGCGGCCATCGTGGTGCAGTTCGGGTTGGCGATGATGCCTTTGGGTCTGCGGTGCGCGTCCCGCTCGAAGTTCACCTCGGACACCACCAGCGGCACGTCGGGGTCCTTGCGCCACGCCGACGAGTTGTCGATCACCGTCACCCCGGCCGCGGCGAACCGCGGCGCCTGCACCAGCGACATCGTCTTGCCGGCGGAGAACAGCGCGATGTCCAGCCCGCGCGGGTCGGCGGTAGCGGCGTCCTCGACCTCGATCTCCTGGCCGCGAAACTCCAGCTTGCGCCCCTGCGAGCGGGACGACGCGAAGAACCGCACCGACGTGGCGGGGAAGTCCCGCTCGTCGAGCAACCTGCGCATCACCTGGCCCACCTGCCCGGTGGCGCCCACTACACCTATGGAAACCATTTACCTGCCCGTCCCCGCGTACACCGTCGCCGACTCGTCGCCGCCGAGCCCGAACGCCTCGTGCAACGCCACGACGGCCTTATCTAGTTCGGTGTCGCGGCACAGCACGGAGATGCGGATCTCGGAGGTGGAGATCAGCTCGATGTTGACGCCCACCTCCGCCAGGGCCTCGCAGAAGGTCGCGGTGACGCCGGGATGGCTGCGCATGCCCGCGCCGATCAGCGACACCTTGCCGATGTGGTCGTCGTAGAGCAGCTGGGTGAACCCGATCTCGTCCTTGAGCGAATCCAGCTTCGCCACCGCCGTCGGCCCGCTGTCCCGCGAGCAGGTGAAGGTGATGTCGGTCTTGCCGTCCTCGACCTTGGAGACGTTCTGCAACACCATGTCGATGTTCACGTCGGCGTCCGCGACGGCCCGGAACACCCGGGACGCATAGCCGGGGATGTCGGGGATGCCGACGATGGTCACCTTGGCCTCGCTGCGATCGTGCGCGACTCCGGTCAGGATGGGGTCTTCCATGGCTATGTCCTTGATCGATCCGACGACGACGGTGCCCGGCTTGTCCGAGTACGACGAGCGGACGTGCACCGGAATGTTGTAGCGGCGGGCGTATTCCACACAGCGCAGCATCAGCACCTTCGCGCCGCAGGCCGCCATTTCGAGCATTTCCTCGAAGGTCACCTTGTCCAGCCGGCGCGCGTTGTGCACGATGCGCGGGTCGGCGGTGAAGATGCCGTCCACGTCGGTGTAGATCTCGCAGACGTCGGCGTGCAGCGCGGCGGCCAGCGCCACCGCGGTGGTGTCCGAGCCGCCGCGGCCGAGCGTGGTGACGTCGCGGGTGTCCTGGCTGACACCCTGGAAGCCGGCGACCAGCACGATGCGCCCCTCATCGAGCGCGGCCTGCAGCCGCCCCGGGGTGACCTCAATGATCTTCGCGTTGCCATGGGTGCCGGTGGTGATGACGCCGGCCTGCGAACCGGTGAACGAGCGCGCCTGCGCTCCCAGCGACTCGATCGCCATGGCCACCAGAGCGTTGGAGATGCGCTCGCCGGCGGTCAGCAACATGTCGAGTTCGCGCGGCGGCGGGGCAGGGCACACCTGCTGGGCCAGGTCCATCAGGTCGTCGGTGGTGTCGCCCATGGCCGAAACCACCACAACGACGTCGTTCCCCTGCTTTTTGGTCGCGACGATGCGCTCGGCGACACGACGGATCCGATCGGCGTCGGCCACCGAGGATCCGCCGTACTTTTGCACGACGAGCGCCACTACTTTTCCCGCCCTTCCGGCACGATTTAAGCCCACAACAGAATACGTGGCTGCGCATAACGGTTTACGCAGCGTTGCTAAGCACCGCAGCCTGCGGTTTTGAGCGAGTTTTAGCGCAATTTTCTCCGCGACGCCAATCGCGGTAGAGTTCTCCTCGTGCAGCGGGTGCTCCTCCTCGGACGCCGCGACGGGGTCTGATCCAGACCGGCTTCCCGTCGCGGGTGTTCGCGATGCGCCGGTCTGAGGTTCCTTCTGACACCCCCGGAGCAACTACCGTGACTTCCAATCCCGACGCCTATACGTCAACACGTTCGATCGTCAAACCCGCGGGCCCGCCGGGGCCCGGCCAGCCCGCATGGAACCCCCAGCGCGGTTCGGCGATGCCGGTCAACCGGTACCGGTCCTTCGCCGAGGAAGTCGAGCCGATCCGGCTCCCCGGCCGCACCTGGCCCGACCGCGTCATCGACCGCGCCCCGCTGTGGTGCGCGGTGGACCTGCGCGACGGCAATCAGGCGCTGATCGACCCGATGAGCCCCACCCGCAAGCGCCGCATGTTCGATCTGCTGGTTCGCATGGGCTACAAGGAGATCGAGGTCGGCTTCCCGTCGGCCAGTCAAACCGACTTCGACTTCGTCCGCGAGATCATCACCGAAGGCGCCATCCCCGACGACGTCACCATCCAGGTGCTGACCCAGTGCCGTCCCGAACTCATCGAACGCACCTTCATCGCATGCGAGGGCGCGCCGCGGGCCATCGTGCACTTTTACAATTCCACGTCAATCCTGCAGCGCCGCGTGGTTTTTCGCGCCGACCGGGCCGCGGTACAGGCCATCGCCACCGACGGTGCCCGCAAGTGCGTCGAGGAGGCAGCCAAATACCCTGGCACACAATGGCGTTTCGAATACTCGCCGGAGTCCTACACCGGGACCGAGCTGGAGTACGCGAGGCAGGTGTGTGACGCCGTCGGCGAGATCATCGCGCCGACGCCGGACAACCCGATCATCTTCAACCTGCCCGCCACGGTGGAGATGGCCACTCCCAACGTCTACGCCGATTCGATCGAGTGGATGAGCCGCAACCTGGCCAACCGGGAGTCGGTCATCCTGAGCCTGCACCCGCACAACGACCGCGGAACAGCGGTCGCCGCAGCCGAATTGGGCTTCGCCGCCGGCGCCGACCGGATCGAGGGCTGCCTGTTCGGCAACGGCGAGCGCACCGGCAACGTATGCCTGGTGACGCTGGGGCTCAACCTGTTCTCCCGCGGCGTGGACCCCCAGATCGACTTCTCCAACATCGACGAGATCCGTCGCACGGTGGAGTACTGCAATCAGCTGCCGGTGCCCGAGCGTCACCCCTACGGCGGGGACCTGGTCTACACCGCGTTCTCCGGCAGCCACCAGGACGCGATCAACAAGGGCCTGGACCAGATGAAGATCGATGCCGACGCCGCGGACGCCGACGTCGAGGACATCCCCTGGCAGGTGCCGTATCTGCCGATCGACCCCAAGGACGTCGGTCGCACCTATGAGGCGGTGATCCGGGTCAACTCGCAGTCCGGCAAGGGCGGCGTGGCCTACATCATGAAGTCCGACCACGGCCTCGCGTTGCCGCGACGGCTGCAGATCGAGTTCTCCCAGGCAATCCAGAAGATCACCGAAGGTGAGGGCGGCGAGGTCTCCCCGAAGGAGATGTGGGACGCGTTCTACGAGGAGTACCTGGCCCCGGTCTGGCCGCTGGAGCGGATCAAGCAGCGGGTCGAGGCGTCCGAGGAAGACAGCGGCACCACCACGATCGCCGCGACCGTGAAGGTCAACGGGACCGAGACCGAGATCAGCGGCGCCGGCAACGGCCCCCTGGCGGCGTTCGTGCACGCGCTGGGCGACGTGGGATTCGACGTCGCGGTCCTCGACTACTCCGAGCACGCGATGAGCGCCGGCGACGACGCGCAGGCCGCCGCGTACGTGGAGGCGTCGGTCAACGGCCGCACGGTGTGGGGCGTCGGCATCGCGCCGTCGATCACCACCGCGTCGCTGCGCGCTGTCGTGTCGGCGGTCAACCGCGCGTCGCGCTAGGGCCGATCGCAAGCGCGGTGCTGACGCCGGGCGCAGCGGGTCGGCCCACAGCCCCGGGCCGATCGCAAGCGCGGTGCTGACGCCGGGCGCAGCGGGTCGGCCCACAGCCCCGGGCCGATCGCAAGCGCGGCGCTAACGCCGGGCGCCGCGGGTCGGCCAAAGCCCCAGGCGGACGCCGCGGGTCGGCCCCAAAGCCCTAGGCGGGCCCCGCCGCCACAGCGCTGTGGCGGAAGGGCCCGTCAATGGCCTCGCGTGTCGCCGCCGGCCTAGGGTCGCGAAGCCGGTTAGCGCTTTCGCCGTTCAGAAATAGTGTCGGCGGCCGGCGACGGGGCGTCCGACGTTGCCCAGGACCGCCAGGATCGCGCCGATGACCAACAGGATGATCCCGATCGTCCACAGGATCGAGATCTTGAGCAGGAATCCTGCGACCAGCAGGACGATGCCGAGAATGATCATGATGAGCCTTCCCCTCCGGATGCGTGACTACCTCGTGCGGCCGGTTGCCCGGCACCGACTTCAGTCGACCACCCCTAAGGGGGGTACCAATACACCCCTAGGTAGGTAATCTTCCCGGCATGACGCGATCGTCACGTGCCAGCGCGCCGATCACCGTCGCGCTCGTCGACGACTATGACGTCGTCGTGAAGGGCGTCGCCAACATGTTGGACCCCTACCGGGACCGCGTCGTCATTGCGGAACTGGACTCCACCATGCCCGTCGACGACGCCGTCGACATCGTGCTGTACGACTCATTCGCCCAACCCGAATCCGATCAAGAGGAGATCGGAGTTCTGACGGCGAACCCCCGAGCACGCCGGGTTGTCGTCTACACCTGGAACTTTCACCCCGACCTCGTCGAGAGTGCACGGCGGCATGGCGCTCAGGGATATCTGTCCAAGACCCTGCCGGCCCGGGAACTGGTAGCCGCATTGGAGGCGGTGCATTCGGGCGAGGTGGTTATCAGCCCGGTGACCGGGCGACCGCGCAGCGCTCCCGGGCTGGACTGGCCGGGCCGTAACGAAGGGCTCAGCGACCGGGAAGCGGAGATCCTGGCGCTGATCACCCAGGGTAAGAGCAATGCCGACGTGGCACGGTTGACCTACCTAAGTCCCAACACGGTGAAGTCGTACATCCGCACGATCTATCGCAAAATCGGCGTGGGCAGTCGGACCCAGGCCGTGCTGTGGGGTGTGGATCACGGGTTCACACCTGACCATCACCGCATCGAACACTGGCGCGGTGGCCCCTGACCGAGCTCAGAACAGCGCGAGCTGCTGGTCGAGCGCGGTGGTGTCGGTGAACTCCTCCATGCTGGTGCCGCCCACGACGGCGCGGATGGAGTCCATGAACTGCGTGTCGGAAATCACCGGGATCCCCAGCTGCCGAGCCAGGTAGCCCTTGCCCTGGTCCGGGGCGGGATCGTTGCACACCACCAGCGACGTCTCCCCGTCGACGGTGTCGCTGTAGGCCAGCCCGGCATGCAGGATCCGCTCCACGAGTTCCTCGTGGGTGCGCCCGACCTCGGCCGCCAGGGCAACCCGCATGCCCTGCACCAGCGGCCTGCCACCCACGTAGTGGCCGGGATTCAGGTACGGGCAGGGCATCCGCGAGGCCAGCACCTTCAACGGGCGCAGCTCGTCATGGGTGACGCGGCCGTTCGGCCAGCGGCGGCGGGTGACCGGATGCACCGGCAGCCAGATGTCACGTTGGCGCGCGCGCTCGAGGGCCGACGCCAGCACACCGGTCAGCACCATTGCGTCGTCGAAGGCGTCGTGCGGCCGTTCCTGGGTCACGCCCCAGTGCGCCGCGAGGGTCTCCAACCGCAGGTTGTCGGTGCCGAGATCCAGCCGCCGGGCCAGCTCGACCGTGCACATGACGGCGTCGATGGGTAGTTCGGCCTCGGCGAGCTCGGCTTCCGCGGTCAGGAACGCATAGTCGAACGCGACATTGTGGGCAACCAGCGTGCGGCCGTCCAGCACCTTGACCACGTCATCGACGATGTCGGCGAACTGCGGTTGGTCTTCCAGCATGGCGGTGGTCAGGCCGTGCACGTGGGTGGGACCGGGATCGACCCCGGGGTTCAGCAGGCTGACCACCGATTGCTCGACGCGCCCGTCGTCGTCGAGGCCCAGCACCGCCAGGCTGATGACCCGTGCCTGACCCGGGCGAAAACCCGAGGTCTCAACGTCGATGACAGCCCAGCCCCCGTCCGGCTCGCTGGCCGGTCGCCCCCAGGACACCCGGTTCATGAGTTGAGGATGGCACGTCCGGCCGACAACGCCTGGTCGCTGCGCTGCCGTGTCGGCACGGAATTCGATGCGGGCGACCCGCCGCACCCGACACCAGCGCCGCGCTTGCGATCGCCCGGGATTCGATGCGGGCGGCGGCCCGCCTCTAAACTCACCCGCGTGGTCACCACCCGTGCACGTCTCGCCCTCGCGGCGGGAGCGAGCGCGCGCTGGGCATCCCGGGTGACCGGGCGCGGCGCCGGGGCGATGATCGGCGGCCTGATCGCGATGACCCTGGACCGCTCGGTGCTCCGTCAGCTCGCGGCCGGGCGGCGCACCGTCATCGTCACCGGCACCAACGGCAAGTCGACCACCACCCGGATGACCGCCGCCGCGCTGGCCACGCTGGGACCGGTGGCCACCAACGCCGAGGGCGCCAACATGGACGCCGGCCTGGTGGCCGCGTTGGCCGCGCGCCGCGAGGCGACCCTGGCGGCCCTGGAAGTCGACGAGATGCACGTGCCGCACGTCTCCGATGCCGTCGAGCCGGCCGTCGTCGTGCTGCTCAACCTGTCGCGCGACCAGTTGGACCGCGTCGGCGAGATCAACGTCATCGAACGCACGCTGCGGGCCGGGCTGGCCAGGCACCCGACGGCGGTCGTCGTGGCCAACTGCGACGACGTGCTGATGACGTCGGCGGCCTACGACAGCCCGAACGTGGTGTGGGTGGCCGCGGGGGGCTCGTGGGCGAACGACTCGGTCAGCTGCCCACGCAGCGGCGAGGTCATCGTCCGCGAGAAGGGCCACTGGTATTCCACCGGCGCAGACTTCAAGCGGCCCAGCCCGCAGTGGTGGTTCGACGACGAGACGCTGTACGGGCCCGACGGGCTGGCGCTGCCGATGCGGTTGGCGCTGCCGGGCGCGGTCAATCGGGGCAACGCCGCCCAGGCCGTGGCCGCCACCGTCGCGCTGGGCGCGGATCCTTCGAAGGCGCTGGCGGCCGTGTCGGGCGTCGACGAGGTCGCCGGCCGCTATCGGACCGTCCGCGTCGGCGACCACGAGGCGCGGATCCTGCTGGCCAAGAACCCGGCCGGCTGGCAGGAGGCTCTGTCCATGGTGGACAAGCAGGCGGCCGGGGTGGTCATCTCGGTCAACGGGCAGGTCCCCGACGGCGAGGACCTGTCCTGGCTATGGGACGTGCGCTTCGAGCATTTCGAGCACACCGCCGTGGTGGCCGCCGGGGAACGGGGCACCGACCTCGCGGTGCGCCTCGGCTACGCGGGCGTCGACCACACCCTGGTGCACGACACCGTGGCCGCCATCGCGTCCTGCCCGCCGGGGCGGGTCGAGGTCGTCGCCAACTACACCGCGTTCCTCCAGCTGCAACGGGCGTTGGCGCGCCATGGCTGACTCGACCGTGCGGATCGGGCTGGTGTTGCCCGACGTGATGGGCACCTACGGCGACGGCGGCAACGCGCTGGTGCTGCGCCAGCGGCTGCGACTGCGGGGCATCGCCGCGGAGGTCATCGAGATCACGCTCGCCGACCCGGTGCCGGACTCGCTGGACCTCTACACCCTGGGCGGCGCCGAGGACTACGCGCAGCGGTTGGCCACCAGGCACCTGGTCAAGCACCCCGGGCTGCAGCGCGCCGCGGAGCGGGGCGCGCCCGTGCTGGCGATCTGCGCCGCGGTCCAGGTGCTGGGGCGGTGGTATGAGACGTCGGCAGGGGAACGGGTCGACGGCGTGGGCCTGCTCGACGCGACCACCTCGCCGCAGGACGCCCGCACCATCGGCGAACTGATCACCAAGCCGCTGCTGCCCGGGCTGACCCAGCGGCTCACCGGATTCGAGAACCACCGGGGCGGCACCGTCCTGGGCCCCGCCGCGTCGCCGCTGGGCGCTGTGGTCAAGGGCGCGGGCAACCGGGCGGGCGACGGCTTCGACGGCGCGGTGCAGGGCAGCGTCGTCGCCACCTACATGCACGGGCCGTGCCTGGCGCGCAACCCGGAGCTGGCCGACCTGCTGCTGAGCAAGGTGGTGGGTGAGCTGGCGCCGTTGGACCTGCCCGAGGTGGAGTTGTTGCGCCGGGAGCGGTTAGGGGCGCGCTGACGTGCGGAATGACATCGCGAGAAGCAGCCGGCCGGGGTTGGCGGGCGGCGGCGCCCTGCTGGTCGCGGCCGCATTGATTGCGCCGGCGCCGGCGCACGCCACCCCGGAGGTGCCGAGCGGTCGTTACACCGTGCTCTATACCGACAGCGACAAATCGACCATGTGGCTTTTCGCCCCCTGCGGGTCGGACTGCACGCTGGCGACCTCGCAGGACGGCGGGACGTTCGTCATCAGCTGGGAGTTCGACCTCGTGAACGGACGCTGGACCCACAGCGGGGCGACGCAGGCGCCGTGCGCGAACGGAACATCGGTCCCGGCAACCGTCGACTACAGCTTCGACGCCGTGTCGCTTGCCGGTGAGGGCACGACGACCACGTCCGACGGGTGCGGCGGTCCAGGCTCGACGGTCACTCGGCCGTTCCGATTGACCAAAACCTGAGCGACGTCAGACCATCGCCCGGCGGCCGACCAGCGCGCGGCCCAGCGTCAGTTCGTCGGCGAACTCCAGGTCTCCGCCCATCGGCAGCCCCGACGCGATCCGCGTCACCGTCAGCCCCGGGATGTCGCGCAACATCCGCACCAGGTAGGTGGCCGTCGCCTCCCCCTCGGTGTTCGGGTCGGTGGCGATGATCACCTCGGTGATGTCGACGTCGTCGACCCGCTCACCGATCCGGCTCAGCAGCTCGCGGATCCGCAGCTGATCGGGCCCCACCCCCGACAATGGATCCAGCGCGCCGCCCAGCACGTGATACCGGCCGCGGAATTCGCGGGTGCGCTCGACCGCCTGGACGTCCTTCGGCTCCTCGACCACGCATACCAACGAGCCGTCCCGCCGGGGATCCGAGCAGATGCGGCAGCGCTCGTTGTCGGAGACGTTGCCGCACACCGCGCAGAACCGCACGCCGTCGCGGACCTTTCCCAGCGCCGCGGTCAGCCGGTCGATGTCCGGCGGTTCGACGGACAGCAGGTGGAAGGCGATGCGCTGAGCGCTCTTGGGCCCGATGCCCGGCAGCTTGCCGAGCTCGTCGATCAGATCCTGGACGGGTCCTTCAAACATGTCGGAAGGTCTAGAGCCCCGGCGCCGGGGCCGGAGGCTGGCCCGGGGGTGGGCCGCCGAAACCGCCGGCCAGCGCGCCCAGCCGCTCCTGCGCCATGCGGGTGACCTGCTTCGACGCGTCGCCCATGGCCCCGACGATCAAGTCCTGCAGCGTCTCGACGTCCCCGGGGTCGACGACCTTGGGATCGATCTGCACCGCGACCACCTCGCCACTGCCTTTGACGGTCACCCTGACCAAGCCTCCGCCGGCCTGCCCGTGCACCTCGGCATTCGCCAGCTGTTGCTGGGCTTCCATCAACTTCTGCTGCATCTCCTGCGCCTGGGCCAGCAGCGCCGACATGTCGCCTCCGGGTTGCATGACAGTCCCCTCGCATCTTGGTCTCGAGTTGGTTTCGCCTGCGTGTGTCCGGCGATTCGAAACACTCAGCGTAGACCGCGCGACGCTACCTTTGCGCCGTGGACCTACGAGTGAGCAGGCGTGTCGGCATCAGGTTGGTCATCGGCGCGCTGGTTACCGCTTCGGTCGCGATCACCCCGACCGCCGCCCCGCCGGCATGGGGGGTCCCCTCCAACATCGCCGGCATGGTGGTGTTCATCGATCCCGGCCACAACGGCTCCAACGACGCGTCCATCGGCCGCCAGGTGCCGACGGGCCGCGGGGGCACCAAGGACTGCCAGGCGAGCGGGACGTCGACCAACAGCGGCTACCAGGAACACACCTTCACCTGGGACACCGCGCTGCGGGTTCGCGCGGAGTTGAACGCCCTCGGCGTCCGGACCGCCATGGCGCGCGGCAACGACACCGGGCTGGGGCCGTGCGTCGACGAGCGCGCCAACATGGCCAATGCGTTGCACCCCAATGCGGTCCTGAGCATCCACGCCGACGGCGGCCCGGCATCGGGCCGCGGATTCCACGTCAACTATTCGGCCCCGCCGCTCAACCAGGTGCAGGCCGGACCGTCCGTGCAGTACGCCCGGATCATGCGCGACCAGATGCAGGCCTCGGGTATCCCGCCGGCCAACTACATCGGCCAGAACGGGCTGTATGGACGCTCGGACCTCGCCGGGCTGAACCTGGCGCAGTACCCGTCGATCCTGGTCGAATGCGGCAACATGAAAAACCCCGCGGACTCGGCGCAGATGGAGTCGGCCGAGGGCAGGCAGAAGTACGCCGACGCGATGGTCCGCGGCGTCGCGGGTTTCCTCGCCTCGCAGGGCCAGGCGCGCTAGGCGCACACCACCCGCACTAGGCCTCTCCGCCGGCCGTGCGACCACTCGCGACTGAACGCACAGCTAACACCTAGGTCGCTTCGAAGAATTTGCCTCAACCCGGCGCGCTCCGGGGTGACCTTCTGTATGGTTTGTTGCACACACGTCGACTTGCGGTGTGGGAGAGCGCATGATCAACCCGTCGACAACGACAACGACAACTAGTTCGCCTCGGCCGGCGACAACCGGCGCGGGACAACTTCTTCCGGGCCTCCGCCCAAGACGCAGCCGAATGCCGGGCGACCGGGATCGCAGCCATTCGCGCTGCATCTTCGCGGCGCGCCACGACGAAGCGACGGCGGCCGGGCCAGTCCGGTCGTCCATTCCCACGCCTTCGAGCCGGGCGAAGTCGGATGGGGATTGAGGACCCCGACCTTCCCCTGCCGAGGCGACAATCAAATGTCTGGCCTCCGCGAAACTCTGGCCACTCGGGTACCAAATGCCGACCGCGCTCATTGGCGAATATCGGGACTCTGGGTAATCCAGATTTGCTTAGTCCGGTAATCAGCAAAGTGCAGCAAGGGCCGGAACCACCCAGCGCCGATTTCTTCGAGGTGGACGGCCGAATTTTCCCGCGGACGACCGATTATTCGATCGTCGAACCGAACGTTGATTATGTCTTTGCGCTGGTGGACCTGGCGATTTCGGACCATCAGCCCGGACATCGATCAATTGGAATGCGCACCGCTATGCCGTCCGGCATCGGGCGTTTCCCGCCGCAACCAATTGTCGAAGATGCGTTGACTCGACCAGGCGGTCTCAACGACCACTCCGAATTCAAGCGCGCTTACCGCCCCGCCGGATAAGAAGAGGTGAACGGCCGTGGAGAAAGCAACTTTCACTCCCACTGCTGTCATCGGCATGGCCTGTCGACTGCCCGGCGGCATCGACTCCCCCGAGCGGCTGTGGGAGGCGTTGGTACGTGGGGACGACCTGATCACCGAAGTGCCGCCGGACCGGTGGGACGCCGACGAATACTACGACCCTCAGCCGGGGATTCCTGGTCGGTCGGTGACCAAGTGGGGCGGGTTCCTCGACGACGTCGCCGGCTTCGATTGCGAGTTCTTCGGGATCAACGAACGCGAGGCCACCGCGATCGACCCCCAGCACCGGTTGCTGCTGGAAACCTCGTGGGAGGCCATGGAGCACGCCGGCCTGACGCGAGAGACCATGTCCGACTCGCTCACCGGTGTGTTCGTCGGTCTGACGCACGGCGACTATCAACTGCTGGCCGCCGATGCGAACGCAGTGGAGGCGCCGTACGGGTTCACCGGCAGCAGCTTCAGCCTGGCATCAGGGCGGATCGCGTACGTCTTGGGCATTCACGGTCCCGCGATGACGGTGGACACCGCATGTTCGTCGGGTTTGACCGCGGTGCACCTGGCCTGCCACAGCCTGAGCGACGGTGAAAGCGACCTTGCCCTGGCGGGTGGCGCGGCGGTGATCCTGGATCCGCGGAAGTTCGTCGCGGGTTCCGCGGAAGGCATGCTTTCCCCCACAGGTCGGTGTCATGCGTTCGACGTCGCGGCTGACGGGTTCGCGTCCGCCGAAGGCTGTGTCGTCGTATTACTCAAACGGCTGCCCGACGCGCTGCGTGACGGTGATCGGATCCTGGCGGTCATCCGCGGCACTGCCGCCAACCAAGACGGCCACACCGTCAACATCGCCACCCCGTCGCTCGCGGCGCAGACCGCGGTGTACCGAGCGGCGCTGGCCGCCGCCGGCGTGGATGCCCGCAGCGTCGGCATGGTCGAGGCCCACGGCACCGGTACGCCCGTCGGTGACCCGGTCGAATACGCAAGCCTGGCCGCCGTTTACGGCATCGACGTCCCCTGCGCGCTGGCGACGGTGAAGACCAACTTGGGTCATGCGCAGTCGGCCGCGGGAGCGCTCGGGTTGATGAAGACCATCCTGGCGTTGCAGCACGGCATGATCCCGCAGAATCTGCACTTCGCACGGCTGCCCGACGAGATGGCCGCAGTCGACACCAAACTGTTTGTGCCGCAGACGATCACATCATGGCCGACGAATGGTCATCATCCCCGGCGGGCGGCGGTGTCGTCGTACGGGCTATCAGGAACGAACGCACACGCCATAGTGGAGCAAGCTCCGGCGCAGGTTCCGGAAGCCGCTGTGCCCGAAGCTGAGTCGGCCGCACCTCTGCTCTTCCCGCTATCGTCCACATCGGCCGACGAATTGCGTCGCACCGCCGGTCGCCTGGGCGACTGGGTCGCAACGCATGAGGATGTAGCCCTCACGGACCTCGCCTACACCCTGGCGCGCCGGCGCGTGCACCGCCCAGTACGCACCGCCGTGATTGCCAGTGGCCGGCTGGAGCTGGTAAAGGCATTGCGTGAGGTCGCCGAGGGCGACACCCCGTATCAGGCCGCGGCCGGGCAGGATGACCGCGGCCCGGTCTGGGTCTTCTCGGGACAAGGTTCGCAGTGGGCTCGAATGGGAGCCCAGCTGCTGGCGACCGAACCGGTGTTCGCGGCGACCGTCGCGGCGGCCGAGCCACTGATCGCCGGCGAGGCCGGGTTCTCGGTGACCCGGGCGCTGACCGCCTCGGAGACCGTGACCGGTATCGACCGGGTTCAACCGACCCTGTTCACCATGCAGGTCGCGCTGGCCGCGACCATGCGCTCCTACGGGGTGCAGCCCGGCGCGGTCATCGGGCATTCCCTGGGTGAAGTCGCCGCGGCCGTCGTCGCAGGAGCGCTGTCGCTGGAAGACGGGTTGCGCGTCATCTGCCGGCGCTCCCGCCTGATGTCGCGCATCGCCGGTGCGGGTGCGATGGCTTCGGTGGAACTGCCTGCGCAGCAGGTGCTTTCGGAATTGGTGACCCGGGGCGTCGACGATGCCGTGGTGGCGGTGGTGGCGTCGCCGCAATCCACGGTGATCGGCGGCGCCACCCAGACGGTGCGCGATCTGGTCGCGGCCTGGGAGTCGCGCGACGTAATGGCCCGCGAGATCGCCGTCGACGTCGCCTCGCACTCCCCCCAGGTGGATCCGATCCTCGACGATCTGGCCGACGCGCTCGCCGGGCTGCATCCGATGCCGCCGCAGACTCCCTTCTACTCGGCAACCCTCTACGACCCGCGCGAGCGGCCGGTCTGCGATGCCGGGTATTGGGTGCAAAACCTGCGCCAGATGGTGCGTTTCGCGCCGGCGGTACGGGCCGCATTGGAGGAGGGCTACCGCGTCTTCGCGGAGTTGGCGCCCCACCCGCTACTCACCCATGCGGTCGAGCAGACCGCCCGCAGTCTCGACATGCCGCTGGCCGCCCTGGCCGCGATGCGTCGCGAGCAAGCACAGCCCTACGGCTTGCGTGGCTTTGTCGCGGATCTGTACAGCGCGGGCGCCGCGATCGACTTCTCCGTGCTCTATCCGAAGGGGCGCCTGGTTGACGCACCGCTGCCGACCTGGACGCATCGTCGGCTGTTGTTGAGCCGCGGCGGTCAACCCTCAACGCACGGTGGCTGCACCGTTGCGGTGCATCCGCTGCTGGGCGCCCACGTGCGCTTGCAGGAGCAACCGGAACGCCATGTCTGGCAGGCGGAGGTCGGCACCGCCGCCCAGCCCTGGCTGGGCGATCACCAGGTTCGCGATGTGACCGTGTTTCCCGGGGCTGCTTACTGCGAAATGGCGCTGACGGCGGCGCGCGCCGTTTTCGGCGATGCTTCCGAGGTTCGTGACTTGCACTTCGAGCAGGCGCTGCTGCTGGACGAACAGACCACCATCGGAGCGTCGGCGGCGTTGTCGTCAACGGGCGTCGCCGATTTCGCGGTGGAGTCCGAGGACGGGGGCGACCAGGTGCAGCTGATCACCGCCGGGCTCTATGCCGCCGCGGAGGATCCCCCGCCCGCGCACGACATCTCCGCGCTGCTCGCCGCGCACCCGGGCAGCGAGGACGGCGCCGAGGTCCGCCGCCGCCTGGACGAGCGTGGTGTTCGGTACGGTCAGGCATTCAGCGGACTCACCGCGTTGCACATCGGCGCGGGGGCAACCGGCACCGTGCTGGCCGAGGTCGCGCTACCCGGTCAAATCCGCTCGCAACAAGATGCCTACGGGGTGCACCCGGCGCTGCTGGACGCCTGCTTCCAGTCCGTCGCGGCGCACCCCGAAGTGCAACCCCTGGGTGAAGACGTGCTGGCCTTGCCGCTCGGTCTCCGGCGGCTCCGCTCCCACGGCCCTGCCCGCGGAGCCCGCTACTGCTACACACGGGTGACGAAAGCCGATGCTTCCGGAGTCGAGGCGGATCTCGAAATGCTCGACGAGCACGGGGCCGTCCTGCTCGCCGTGCAGGGGCTGCGATTGGGTGCCGGGGCAGCCGAGAACGACCACGACGAACGGCTGCTGGCCAAGCGATTGCTGACGATCGAATGGCGGCAGCGAGAACTGCCGGAGGCCGAACACCGCAACCCCGGAGCCTGGCTGGTCATCGGCACCGCCGCCGACGCCGTTGCCCTGTTGACGGAAGCGCTGAAACGCCTTGGCGCACAATGCACCACGATGTGCTGGCCGCCGCACGCCGATCACACCTCGAACTCCGAACAGCTTCGAGATCGTCTGCGTGCCGGCGGATTCAGCGGTCTGGTGATCGCGGCGGGGACCGGGAAGGGTGACGCCGATGACCGGTCACCGGCGCTGGGCCTCGAGTCCGTGCAACACCTGGTGCATGTCATCCGCGAATTGCCCGACACGCCCGGCCAACTCCCCCGCCTCTACGTCGTCACGCGCAACGCCCAGACGGTGGTGGCCAGCGACGTGCCCAATTTGGAGCAGGCCGGGCTGCGGGGCCTGCTGCGGGCGATCGGCTCCGAGCATCCGCACCTGGGGGTCACCCAGATCGACGTGGACGACGACACCGAGGCAGAGCAGCTCGCCCGACAACTGCTCGCCGGGTCGGAGGAAGACGAGACCGCCTGGCGGCACGGCGCTTGGTACACGGCGCGTTTGGCCCTCAGCCCGCTGCGGCCCGAGGAGCGCCGCACCACCATCGCCAACCTCGAGCGGGACGGCGTCCGTCTGCAAATCCGCACGCCGGGTGATCTGGAGTCGGTGGAATTCATTGCCCGGGAACGAGTTACGCCGGGTCCGGGCCAGATTGAGGTGGAAATCAGTGCCTCCAACATCAACTTCGCCGACGTGCTGGTCGCGTTCGACCGCTACCCGGCCTTCGAGGGCCGGCGACAGCAGCTGGGCACCGATTTCGCCGGCGTGGTGACCGCGGTCGGACCGGGTGTGACCGACCACAAGGTGGGCGATCATGTCGGCGGTCTGTGTGGCGACGGCTGCTGGGGCACGTACATCACCTGCGACGCTCGCCTGGCGGTCACGCTGCCGGCCGGACTCTCCGATGGGCAGGCGGCGGCGGTGCCGACCGCGCACGCCACCGCGTATTACGGCCTGCACGACCTGGCCCATATCAAGGCCGGTGATCGCGTGCTGATCCACTCCGGGACGGGCGGGGTCGGACAGGCGGCGATCGCGATGGCCCGGGCCGCGGGCGCGGAAATCTTCGCCACCGCGGGCAGCGAGGAACGCCGACAACTGCTGCGCGACATGGGCATTGAGCATGTTTACGATTCGCGCAGCACCGAGTTCGCCGACCTGATCAGGCGCCAGACCGACGGGTACGGCGTAGACATCGTGCTCAACTCGGTCCCCGGCGCCGCCCAGCTCGCGGGGCTCAAGTTGCTGGCTCTCGGTGGCCGATTCATCGAAATCGGCAAGCGGGACATCCGGTTGGGCCTCTTCTCGTTCCGGCCTAACCTCGCGTTCCACGGCGTCGACCTGGCGTTGCTGTCGTACAGCGAACCGGACCGGGTTCACGACTTGTTGGCCACCGTGTACCGGCTCATCGCCGACGGCGTGCTCCCGATTCCGGAGAGCACGCACTACCCGCTTGCGGAAGCCGGCAACGCCATTCGGACGATGGCCGGCGCCGGGCACACCGGCAAGATCGTGCTCGACGTCCCGCACACCGGCCGCCACCGGGTGACGGTACCGCCGGCGCAGGCCCCGGTCTTCCGCCCTGATGGCGCCTACCTCGTCACGGGCGGTCTTGGGGGTCTCGGGCTGTTCCTGGCGGAAAGGATGGCCGCCGCGGGATGCGGGCGCGTCGTGCTGTCCGCACGCTCACAGCCGACGCACACCGCGCTGGAGACGATCGAGCGGATCCGCGCGACCGGCGCCGACGTCGTGGTGGAGTGCGGGGATATCGCGCAGCCCGACACCGCGCGCCGGCTGGTGGCCACGGCGACCGCCACCGGGCTCGCCGTGCGCGGCGTCCTGCATTCGGCCGCGGTGGTGGAGGACGCCACCTTGACCAACATCACCGACGAACTGATCGAACGCGATTGGGCAGCAAAGGTTTACGGCGCGTGGAACTTGCACACCGCCACCGAGGGCCAGCCGCTGGACTGGTTCTGCTCGTTCTCCTCGGCGGCCGCGCTGGTGGGCTCGCCGGGGCAGGGCGCCTACGCGGCGGCCAACAGTTGGGTCGATGGCTTCACCCACTGGCGGCGGGCCCGGGGGCTGCCGGCGACCGCGATCGCCTGGGGACCCTGGGCAGAGATCGGGCGCGCGACCACACTGGCGGAGAATTCCAGCATTGCGATCGCGCCCGACGAGGGCGCTTACGCATTCGAAGCGATACTGCGCCACGACCGGGCCTATACCGGCTATGCGCCGATCACCGGTACCTCCTGGCTGGCGCTCTTGGCCGAGCGCAGCCCATTTGCGCAGGCATTTCGCTCTGTCGGACAAACCCAAACGGGCACAAGCAAACTGCGGGCCGAGCTCGATGACCTGCCGATGGACGAGTGGCCGACCTGGCTGCGGAGGATGATCTCCGATCAGGTCAGCCTGATCTTACGTCGCAGCGTCGATCCCGACCGGCCGCTCTCCGGATACGGCTTGGACTCACTGGGCGCCCTCGAACTACGAACCCGCATCGAGACCGAAACGGGGGTGCGCATCCCGTCGGCCGACATCTCCACCATAACGATCCGCGGCCTGGCGGGCCTGCTGTGCGAGAAGCTGGCGCCCGCTAGTGCGGCCTGAGACCGGAGGGGGTCGGATGGAACGTGACGACCGGGCGCTCCCGCTGACGCCCGGGCAGTTGGACATTTGGCTCGCGCAGGAGACGGGCCGCTTCAATGCGGAGTGGCAGCTCGGGCTCTTCGCGAAAATCGAGGGTCGGCTACAGCGAGAGCCCTTGGTGTGGGCGATCCGCCGAGCGCTGCAGGAGGCTGAACCGGTCCGGGCAACGTTTTTTGAAGAGCAGGGCCAGGTTTTCCAGACCACGATTGATGATCCGAAACTGGAGCTGATTTTCCACGACCTGACCGGGTCGCAGCGTCCCCTGCAACACGCCTACGAGATAGCCGCGTCCATTCAACGCACGCCGATGCCGCTCACGGGACCGCTGTTCAGGTTCGCGCTGTTTCAGACACGGCCCGACGAATTCCATTGGTTCACGTGCTGCCACCACATCGTCGTGGACGCAACGGGCATTGCGCTGGTCGGCCACCGGATCGCCACCCTCTACTCGGCCATTGTCGCGGGCGCGTCCATGCCGCCCCCGTTCTTCGGCTCCCTCGAGGACTTGGTCAGGTGCGAGGCAGCCTACGAAGCGTCGGCCGATTACCAAGAGGATCAGGCGTATTGGGCGCACAACCTGCCGCCCGAAAGCGAATTCGAGCACTGGCTGCCGCGCGAGGCGAGCGAGCCCGGGCGTTGTCGTTCCTCCGCGCCGGTTCGCCTGGATCCGGTGGTGCTGCGCCGGATCCAAGAGTCGGCACAGGTGCGGGACATGCCTCGATCGTCGGTTATCACCGCGGCGTGCGCGCTGCTGGTACACGGCTGGTGCGTCCAAGGCCCTGACGTGGTACTGGACTTCCCGGTAAGCAGGCGAGTGGATCCGGAGTCCAAGACCCTCCCCGGGGTGTTTTCCGGGGTCGTGCCGCTGGTCGTGACGGTATCGCCGGACGCTACGGTCGCCGATTTCTGTCGGCATGTTGACCTCCGGATTCGAGAAGCCCTGCAACATCAGCGTTTTCCGGTGCAAGCCCTGGAACGCAAGTCCCGCTTCCGCGGCCGAAAGCAGCGAGCCCACCGGGTGAGCGTCAACTTTCTTCCGTCCGCATTCACCTTGGACTTCGGTGGCCTGCCGGCCTCGGCGTCATTCACCAATTCCGGCCTGACGGACGGCTTCGGGTTGTTCTTCTCTGCCGCCGGCGACGAACTTCTGTTCGGCACAGAGGGCACCGGCCAACCATTTCCGGCCCTCGGCGTCACGGACCTGGCGGAGCCGCTGCAAGACGTCTTGCTGGCGATGACGGCCGACCCGGGCCGGCGGCTCTCCTCGATCGATCCGTTCAGCGCCGACGAGTACGGCCGACTCGAAGAATGGGGAAACCGCGCGGTGCTCACGCAGGCGTCGGCCCAACCGGTTTCGATTCCCGAGTCGTTCGCCGCGCAAGTAGAGCGCGCACCCGGGGCCGTGGCCGTCAGGTTCGCGGGTCTGTCGATGACCTACGGGGAGCTCGATCAGGCCGCGAATCGCCTGGCGCATCTGCTGACCGAACATGGCGCGGGCCCGGCCGGGTGTGTCGCATTGCTGTTCAGCCGTTCCCCGGAGGCCGTCGTCGCGATGTTGGCGGTACTCAAGACCGGTGCGGCATACCTGCCGATCGATCCGCAGCATCCCCGGTCCCGCATCGAGTTCATGCTGAACGACGCCACCCCGATCGCCGTCTTGACCACCGCGGAACTCCGGTCGCGGCTGGACGGGTGCAACCAGGTGGTCATCGACGTCACGGACCACGCTGCCGACACCCGACCCGGCACCGCGTTGCCGCTGCCCTCACCCGATGACATCGCATACATCATCTACACCTCGGGCACCACCGGCGTGCCGAAAGGTGTTGCAATCACGCACCACAACGTGACCCAGCTGCTGGCGTCGCTGAACCCGCAGGGGCAGGTGTGGGCGCAGTGGCATTCGTTGGCCTTCGACGCTTCGGTTGAAGAAATCTGGAGCGCGCTGTTGTTCGGCGGCCGGCTGGTGATCGTGCCCGAACCGGTGGCGGGCTCACCGGAAGACCTGCACACACTGCTGCTCACCGAACAGGTCAACGTCGTGAGCCAAACCCCCTCAGCCGTCGAAGGATTGTCCCCCGAAGGTTTAGGATCTGCGGCGCTGCTGGTAGCCGGTGAGGCTTGCCCGGCCGAGACCGTCGATCGTTGGGCGCCTGGGCGGGTCATGGTCAACGGCTACGGTCCCACCGAGACCACGGTGTGCGCGTCGAGAAGTGCGCCGCTGACCGCCGGAACGGGCGCGCCGCCGATCGGCGCGCCGGTCTCCGGAGCGGCGTTGTTCGTCCTCGACGCGTGGTTGCGTCCGGTGCCCGCCGACGTGGTGGGCGAGTTGTACATCGCCGGGCGAGGTGTGGGGGTGGGCTACTGGCGCCGGGCCGGGCTGAGCGCGTCACGATACGTGGCCTGCCCCTTCGGGCCGCCGGGAACGCGGATGTATCGGACCGGAGATCTGGTGCGCTGGCGCCGCGACGGCCAGCTCGATTACCTCGGGCGCGCTGACGAGCAGGTCAAGCTCCGCGGCTACCGCATCGAACTCGGCGAAATTCAGGCCGCCCTGGCGGCACTGGGTGGCGTCCAACGGGCCGCGGTGATCGTGCGCGAGGACCGTCCCGGCGACAAGCGATTGATCGGCTACGTCACCGAAACCGACGCTGGGGCTGTCGATCCCGCTGCCGCGCGGGCGGCGTTGGGCGAGCGGCTACCCGGATATATGGTGCCCGCGGCCCTCGTGGTGCTGCAGTCAATGCCGTTGACGATCAACGGCAAACTCGACACCCGCGCCCTACCGGCACCCGAATACGGCGACGCCGATCGGTACCGGGCCCCCACCAACGCAGTCGAGGAGATCCTGGCCGCCATCTACGCCCAAGTGCTGGGGGCGCAGCGCGTTGGCGTCGATGAGTCGTTCTTCGACCTGGGCGGGGATTCACTGTCGGCGATGCGCCTGGTCGCCGCGATCAACAAGTCGATGGATGCCGGACTCTCGCTGCGCACGTTGTTCGACGCCCCCACGGTCGCGCTGCTGGCACCCCGGCTCAATGGGGAAGCGGCCAAGCGCGAGCCATTGGTGGCCGGCGAACGGCCCGCCCCGGTTCCGTTGTCGTTCGCCCAGCGGCGGCTGTGGTTCATCGATCAATTGCAAGGCGGCACAACCACATACAACATGCCGGCCGCCTTCCGAATCAGCGGGCAACTGAACATCGAGGCTCTTTGCGCGGCGCTCGATGACGTCGTCGCCCGCCACGAACCCCTACGAACCGTCTTTCCCGACGTCGACGGTGTGCCCTTCCAGCGGGTGCTGCCGCCCCAGGGCCGGATGTGGCAACGCGGAGACGCCGCGATAGTGCAGTTGGCCGAGCAAGATGTGGCCGGCGAGTTGACGTCGCTGGCCGGTCATCGATTCGATCTGTCGACCGAGATCCCGATCCGTGTGCAGATCTATTCGCTCGCCCCAGAGCGGCATGTGGTGGGAATCGTGGTGCACCATATCGCCTTTGACGGGTTGTCGCTGGCGCCGATGGTGCGAGACATCACCGCGGCGTACGAGGCGCGGCGGCGGGGCCTTGCTCCGGGGTGGGCCGGGCTGCCGGTGCAATACGTGGATTACACACTGTGGCAGCGGGCCCAGTTCGGCGACCTTGATGACGCCGACAGCCCGATCGCCGCACAGCTGGCGTATTGGGAGAATGCGCTGGCCGGGGTGCCCGATCGCGTGGAGTTGCCCACGGATCGGGCGTACCCACCGGCCGCCGATCAGCGTGGGGCCACCATGGCGGTGGATTGGCCCGCGGAGTTGCAGCAGCGGGTGCGGGCTGCCGCCCGCGAATGCAACGCGACCAGTTTCATGGTGATGCAGGCCGCATTGGCCGTATTGCTCTCACGACTCGGTTCGACTTCGGATGTGGCGCTGGGCTTTCCGATCGCCGGCCGTGACGATCCCGCGCTCGACGATCTGGTCGGGTTCTTCGTCAACACCCTGGCGCTGCGGGTGGACCTGACCGGTGACCCCACGGTGGCCGAGCTGCTGACCCAGGTCCGGCTGAAAGGGCTTTCCGCTCTCGAGCATCGGGATGTGCCTTTCGAGGTGCTCGTCGACCGGCTGAACCCGGCGCGGTCGCTGACTCATCATCCGTTGGTGCAGGTGATGCTGGCCTGGCAGAACCTGCCGGGAAGCATAGGTGATCCGGGGGACGGGTTGGCGTTGGGTGATTTGGAGGTCGCGCAGCTACCGGTCGCCACCCACACCGCCCGCATGGATTTGACGTTCAACCTGGCCGAGCGCTTCACCGATGCCGGTGAGCCGGCCGGGATTTCGGGATCCGTGGAGTTCCGCACCGACGTCTTCGAGCCGGGCACCGTCGTCGCCTTGGTCGGCCGGTTGCAGCGGGTGCTGGCTGCCATGACCGCCGACCCGCGGGCGGCGTTGTCGTCGATCGATGTGCTCGACTCCGATGAGGCCGCGCGGCTCGACGTGCTCGGCCACCGCGCCGTGCTGGCCCGGCCGGCGGAGGCGGTCTCGATCCCGGCGTTGTTCGCCGAGCAGGTGGCGCGCGCCCCGGAGGCGGTGGCCCTGCGCTGCGGGCTGCGCTCCTGGACCTACCGCGAACTCGACGAGGCGTCAAACCGGTTGGCGCACCTGCTCGTTCAATGCGGCGCTGGTCCGGGTGAGAATGTAGCGCTGCTGTTCACCCGGTCGGCCGAGGCCATCGTAGCGATCCTGGCCGTGCTCAAGACCGGGGCGGCCTACCTGCCGATCGACCCCGCAGTGCCCGACGAGCGGATTGCCTTCCTGCGCAAGGACGCCACACCGGTCGTCACGATGACCACCGTCGCGCTGCGCCCCCGCTTGGGCGAGTGCGACCTGGTAGTCCTCGAGGTCGACGATCCCCGCATTGACGGCCAACCCAGCACCGGTCTTCCGGCCCCGGCGGCAGCAGATGTCGCCCACATCATTTACACCTCGGGCACCACGGGCGTGCCCAAAGGTGTTGCCGTCACTCACCACAACGTCTCCCGGCTGTTCGACGCCCTGCAGACCGGAATCAGGCTGGGGCCCGAGCAGGTGTGGACCCAATGCCACTCCTACGCCTTCGACTTCTCGGTGTGGGAGATCTGGGGCGCCCTGCTATTCGGCGGTCGGCTGGTAGTGGTGCCCGACGAGGTGACCCGCTCCCCCGACGACCTGCACGCACTGCTGATCGCCGAACAGGTCACCGTGTTCAGTCAAACCCCCTCCGCGCTCGCGGCGCTGTCACCGCACGGGTTGGAGGCGGTCGCGCTGATGGCCGCCGGGGAGGCGTGCCCACCGGAGGTGGTAAACCGATGGGCCCCGGGCCGGCTGATGCTCAACGGGTACGGTCCCACCGAGACCACCGTCTACGCCACCATCAGCGCCCCGCTGACTCCCGACCGTGCGACCGTCCCCATCGGCGTGCCGGTGCCCGGGGCGGCACTGTTCGTGCTCGATCCATGGCTGCACCCGGCGCCGCCCGGGGTCGTCGGCGAACTGTATGTGGCCGGCCACGGCGTCGGCATCGGCTATCTCAACCGGGCGGGGTTGACGGCGTCGCGGTTTGTGGCCTGTCCCTTCGGGCCGCCGGGAACACGAATGTATCGCAGCGGGGATCTGGTCCGGTGGGCCCCCGATGGACAACTCGACTACCTCGGCCGTGCCGACCAGCAGGTCAAAATCCGCGGCTACCGCATCGAACTCGGCGAAATCCAGGCCGCGCTGGCCGCTCTCGAGGGTGTTGAACACGCCGCGGTCATCACCCGCGAAGACCGCCCGGGCGATAGGCGGCTGGTCGGCTACATCACCGAAACCCGCCCCGGCACAGTCGACCCTGCCGCTGCGCGCGCCGCACTGGCCGACCGGCTCCCCGGCTTCATGGTGCCCGCGGCGGTCGTCGCGGTGGACGCGCTGCCCATCACGGTCAATGGCAAGCTCGACGCCCGCGCCCTACCCGCCCCCGACTACACCACCGAGCATTACCGCGCTCCGACCACACCGGTCGAAGAAATCCTGGCCGCCATCTACGCCCAGGTGCTCGGCATCAAACGGGTCGGCATCGACGACTCCTTCTTCGACCTCGGCGGCGACAGCATCTTGTCGATGCAAGTAGTGGCCCACGCCCGTGCGGCCGGGCTGAGTTGTCGCCCCCGCGACATCTTCGTCGAACAAACCGTGGCCCGGTTGGCCCGCATCGCCGGAATCACCGACGGGCACGACACCGTCATCGATGAGGGTGTCGGGCCGATCAGGCCCACCCCGATCATGCGCTGGCTGTTCGACATCGACGGCCCCGTCGACCAGTTCAACCAAACCATGGTGCTCCAAGCACCGCCCGGCGTCACGCCCACCGATGTGCTCGCCGTCCTACAAGCTTTGATCGACCACCACCCCGTGCTTCGGCTCCGAGTCCACGGGGACGGCACCGAAGGCCGCACGCTGACCGTCCCCGAGACCGGCGTCGTCGACGCCGGTGAGTGCCTGCGCACGGCCGACGTGTTGAGCGATGAGGAGCTTGTCCGGACCCGGTCGGGGCTCAGCCCCGCCGCCGGAACCATGCTCGGCGCGCTGTGGGTGTCCGGCACCGGTCAACTGGTGCTGATCATCCACCACTTGGCGGTCGACGCGGTCTCGTGGCGGATCTTGTTGGAGGACTTAAACATTGCCTGGGCTCAACGCCATCGCGGCCAACCCATCAGCCTGCCCGCCGGTGGTACCTCATACCGGCGCTGGGCCGAAATCCTCGAGCAACACGCCCACACGCCGGCGGTCACCGAGCAGACCGACACGTGGAAACACATCACCAGCACCGCCGTCGGCCTCCCCCGCCCCCAACAGCAAGACACCCATACCAGCGCCGGGCACCTGACGGTCTCGCTGGACACCGACACCACACGCCGACTCCTCACCGACGTTCCGGCGGCGTTTCATGCGGGCATCCACGAGATCTTGCTGATCGCCTACGCACTGGCCTGGACCGAATTCCTCGGCACCGGCGACGGCCCCCTTGCCATCGATGTCGAAGGGCACGGCCGCCACGACGACCTGGTCGACGACGTCGACCTGTCGCGCACGGTTGGCTGGTTCACCACCAAATACCCCGTGGGCCTGAATGTCGGCGACCTGCGGTGGCCGCAGGTCACGTCCGGCGACGCAGCACTGGGCTCGATCGTCAAGCGCATCAAGGAACAACTGCGCGCCGTGCCCCATCCCCTGAGCTACGGGCTGCTGAGGTACCTCAACACCGACACCGATCTGGCCGGGCCCGACCCCACCATCGGATTCAACTATCTGGGACGCCTGGGCGACCCGGCCGACACCCACATCTCTGGCGGCCAGTGGCGAGTCGACCAGGGCAGCCTGGCGGTCGCCGGCGCTGCCGCCGAGGTGCCAATGCCCCTGTCTCACACCGCTGAACTCAACGCCGCCACCATCGACACCGACGCCGGCCCACAACTCAACGCCACCTGGACCTGGGCGCCCTCGGCGCTCGATGACACCCGGGTCGGCCGGCTCAGCCGGCTCTGGTTTGACGCCCTCACCGGCATCTGCGCCCATGTCCATCGTGGCGGCGGCGGACTGACCCCCTCCGACATCGCTCCCGCCCGGCTCACCCAACACCAAATCGACGAGCTGCAAGCGCAATACGACATCGCCGACATCTTGCCCCTCACACCCCTGCAGGAGGGACTGCTGTTCCACACCGCTCCCGCTCTCGGTGACCTGTATGCGATGCAACTCGACATCACCGTCGCCGGTCCACTGCACCCCGACCGACTACACGACGCCGTGCAAACCGTCATCAGGCGCCACCCCAACCTCGCCGCCCGCTGCTGCCCGCAATTCGACGAACCCGTGCAGATCATTCCTGTCGACCCTGAAATACCCTGGCAATACCTCGATTACGACTCCCAGCCCGACGGGGGCGCCGAGCGACTGTGCGCCGCGGAACGCGCCGCGGTCTGCGACCTGGCCGGGGGCGCGTCGACCTTCCGGGCGGCGTTGATCCGCACCGCCGAAGACCAGCACCGCATAGTGTTGACTTTCCACCACATCGTGCTCGACGGCTGGTCGCTACCGATACTGATGCAGGAGATCTTCGCCAGCTACCAGGGCCAGCAGCTGCCGCCGGCCACACCCTACCGCCGGTTCGTCACCTGGCTGGCCGAGCGAGACCTCGACGCCGCCAGGGCGGCCTGGCACAACACCCTCGCGGGCTTCGACACTCCCACGCTCGTCGCCCCGCCGGCCCGGATCAGGCCCGGCGCCAAGGCCACTAGCGCGTTTGCGATGACCGGGTCCACCACATCGGCGTTGAACGAGCTGGCGCGATCCCAGCACACCACCGTCAACACCGTCCTGCAGGCAGCATGGGCGCAACTGCTGATGGGCATGACCGGCCAGCGCGACATTGTCTTCGGCACCGCCGTCTCCGGGCGTCCCGTCGAGCTGGCCGGTGCCGACACCATGGTGGGGCTGCTGATCAACACCGTTCCGGTGCGGGCCACGATCAGACCAACCACCACCACCGCCGGCCTGCTCGGCCAACTCCATGCCGCGCACAACCACACCCTCGACCATCAACACCTGGCGCTCAACGAGATTCACCGCACGACCGGTCACGACCAACTTTTCGACACCCTGTTCGTCTACGAGAACTACCCGATCGGCTCCACCACGCTGGCGGGCGCGGACGGGCTGACCATCACCGCGTTCGACGGCCACGAGGCCAACCATTACCCACTGACCATGCAGGCCACGCCCGGACCCGAACTGAGCTTCCGGATCGAGTACGACACCGGCGTATTCGACGCCGCAAGCATTGACACGCTCATCGACCGGCTGCGGCGGATCGTCGCGGCGATGATCGCTGATCCGCAACTCCCACTGTCGGCGCTCGACCTGCTCGACGCCGACGAGCGCAACCGCCTCGACGACATGGGCAACCGGGCGGCTCTGGGCGGACCCGCACCGGCGTGGGTGTCGATCCCGGAACTGTTCGCCGGCCAGGTAGCCAGCTCGCCGCGGGCGGTGGCCATCCGTTGCGCGGGCCGGTCGTTGACCTATCGGGACGTCGACGAGGCGTCGAATCACTTGGCGCATTCACTGTCTGGTCTCGGCGCCGGCCCCGGCGCGCGGGTGGCGCTGCTGTTGGAACGCTCCGCCGAAGCTGTCATCGCCATGCTCGCGGTCCTCAAGACCGGGGCGGCGTACCTGGCGATCGATCCGGCCCTGCCCGACGAGCGGATCGGATTCATGTTGGGTGACGCCGCGCCGATCATCGCGGTCACCACCACCGCCCTGCGCCCACGGCTGGCCGGGCACGCCCTCGCCGTCATCGATATCACCGACGACCGCACGACCGCTCAACCCCGCTCCACCCTCCGGGCGCCCGCTGCGGACGATATCGCCTACCTCATTTACACGTCGGGCACCACGGGAGTGCCCAAAGGGGTTGCGATCAGCCATCGCAACCTGGCCCACCTGGTGGAGTCGGCGTCGGCCCATTTACCCGCGGAGCAGGTGTGGACGCAGTGTCACTCCTATGCGTTCGACTTCTCCGTGTGGGAGATCTGGGCCGCCCTGCTGGGTGGTGGGCGCCTGGTGGTGGTGCCCGACCAGGTGACCAGATCACCGGACGACTTGCGCGCCCTGCTCATCGCCGAGGGCGTCACCGTGCTCACCCAAACGCCGTCGGCGGCCGCGGCGCTCCCCCCGCAAGGGCTGGAGTCGGTGGCGCTATTGCTCGGCGGCGAGGCCTGCCCGCCCGAGCTGGTGGACCGGTGGGCACCGGGGCGGGTGGTGATCAACGCCTACGGCCCCACCGAAACCACCGTCTACGCAACGCTCAGCGCCCCGCTGACGACGGGTTCGGGGACGGTCCCCATCGGCGCACCCGTACCCACAGCGGCATTGTTCGTCCTCGACGAATGGCTGCACCCGGTGCCGCCCGGAGTGGTCGGCGAACTGTACGTGGCCGGACGCGGCGTCGGCGTCGGCTACATCGGCCGGCCCGGGCTGACCGCAGGGCGGTTCGTGCCGTGCCCCTACGGCGGGCCCGGCGCGCGGATGTACCGCAGCGGTGACCTGGTGCGCTGGGGAGCCGACGGGCAACTGCGTTACCTCGGTCGCGCCGACGAGCAGGTCAAAATCCGCGGCTACCGAATCGAACTCGGCGAAATCCAGGCCGCGCTGGCCGAAATCGACGGCGTCGAACAGGCCGCGGTCATCACCCGCGAGGACGTTCCCGGCGCCAAACGACTGGTCGGATACGTCGTCGAAACCGCCCCCGGCACCGTCGATCCCGTTGCGGTGCGCGCCGCGCTGGCCGTGCGGCTGCCGGGTCACATGGTTCCCCAGGCGATCGTGGTGCTGAACGCGCTGCCGCTGACGGTCAACGGCAAACTCGACACCCGGGCCCTGCCCCCGCCCGACTACGCCCCCGGGCACTACTGGGCCCCCGCTTCCGCCGCTGAAGAGATCCTGGCCGGCATCTACGCCCAGGTGCTGGGCGTCGAACGCGTCGGTGCTGATGACTCGTTCTTCGACCTGGGCGGGGACTCGCTGTCGGCGATGCGTTTGATCGCCGCCGTCAACACCGGGCTGGACGCGAACCTCGCCGTGCACGAATTGTTCGACGCGCCAACGGTTGCGCAACTGACGTCGCGCCTCGACGACGAGACCCATCGCCGTGAGCCATTGCGGGCGTACCGGCGCCCGGCGATGATCCCCCTCTCGTTCACCCAGAACCGGCTGTGGGTTCTCGACCAGTTGCAGGGATCCTCCTCGGTTTACAACATTCCGGTGGCCCTGCAGTTGCGCGGCCCGCTCGACGCCGAAGCGCTCGGCGCAGCGCTGGCCGACGTGGTGGCCCGGCACGAAAGCCTGCGCACGACATTTCCCGCACTGGATGGGCTACCGCAGCAACTCGTCATCCCCGCCGAGCGGGCGGATTTCGGCTGGGAAGTCATCGACGCCACCGGATGGCCGTCCGGCCGACTCGACGAGGCAATCGACGAAGCGGCGCGTCACCCCTTTACCTTGGAGACCGACATCCCCCTGCGCGCGACGCTTTTCCGGGTCGCCGATGAGGTGCACGTGCTGGTGTGCGCAGTACACCACATCGCCTTCGATGGGTGGTCGGTGGCGCCGATGATCCGCGACATCGGCGAGGCCTATGCCAGCCGATGCGACGGGCGGCTCCCGGGATGGCCTGAATTGCCGCTGCAATACGTGGATTACACGCTGTGGCAGCGGGCGCAGTTCGGTGCGCTCGACGACGGTCACAGCCGGATCGCCGCCCAGCTGAAGTATTGGGAAGACGCCCTGGCCGACCTGCCCGAGCGCCTCGAATTGCCGACGGACCGGCCCTATCCCTCGGTGGCAGATCAGCGTGGTGCCAAAGTAACCGTGGACTGGCCGGCCGAGCTGCAGCGCCGCATACGCCAAGTGGCCCGCGACCTCAACGCGACCAGTTTCATGGTGGTGCAGACCGCCTTGGCGGTACTGCTGTCGCGGCTCAGTGCGAGTTCCGATGTGGCCGTGGGATTTCCGATCGCCGGGCGTGGTGACCCCGGGCTCGATGACCTGGTGGGATTCTTCGTCAACACGCTGGTGTTGCGGGTCGACGTAGCCGGTGACCCAACCGCCGCCGAGCTGCTGGCCCAGGTTCGCCGGCGCAGCCTGCTGGCCTTCGAGCATCAAGACGTGCCGTTCGAGGTGCTCGTCGAGCGGCTCAACCCCACCCGGTCGCTGAGCCATCATCCGCTGGTTCAGGTGGCGTTGGCGTGGCAGAACCTGCCCGGGCACGCCAGCGACCCCACCGCTGTGCCGGCGTTGGGTGACGTGCGGGTTACCGAGCTGCCGCTGGACACCCACAGTGCCCGCATGGACCTGACCTTCTCGCTGTCCGAACACTGGACCGACGCCAACGCGCCCGACGGCATCCGAGGCGCGGTTGAATTCCGCACCGACGTGTTCGACCCCGACAGCATCACCACTCTTGTCGATCGGTTCCAGCGCATCCTGGTGGCGATGACCGCCGATCCCCGGGCGCGGTTGTCGACGATCGATGTGTTGGATGCTGACGAGCACGCCCGTCTGGACAAGACGGGTAACCGGGCAATCCTGACCCGGCCGGCGCCCGGGCCGGTCTCCATACCGGCCCTGTTTGCCGGCCACGTGACCCGCACCCCCGACGCGGTCGCCATCAGCGACGGGGGACGCAGCTGCACTTACCGCGAATTGGACGCGGCATCAAACCGGTTGGCGCACTTCCTGACCAGGAATGGCGCCGGTCCCGGTGAGAGCGTGGCGCTGCTGTTCTCCCGCTCGGCCGAGGCCGTCATCGCGATCTTGGCGGTGCTCAAGACCGGGGCGGCTTATCTGCCTCTGGACCCCGCGCTACCGGCGGGCCGGATCGATTTCATGCTCGCCGATGCCGGGCCTATCGCCGCGATCACCACCGCGGCCCTGCGCTCGCGGCTGGATGGGCACCGGCTGACCGTCCTCGACGTGGAAGACGTCGCCGTGGACACCCAGCCGAGCACACCGCTGCCTGCGCCCGCCCCCGACGACATCGCGTATCTCATCTACACCTCAGGGACCACCGGTGTGCCGAAAGGTGTTGCCATCACTCACCACAACGTCACGCAGTTGTTGGCCTCATTGGACGCCGGCCTTCCGCCCAAAGGCGTTTGGCCGCAGTGTCATTCCCTGGCCTTCGACGTCTCGGTGTGGGAGATCTTCGGCGCCCTGTTGCGTGGCGGGCACGTGGTGGTGGTGAACGAAGACGTGACCACGTCACCGGCCGACTTCCACGATGCGCTGGTGACCGGTGAAGTCGATGTGCTTACCCAAACCCCTTCCGCGGTGGGTGTGTTGTCACCCGAAGGCCTGGAGTCGGCGGCTCTGGTGGTGGTCGGTGAGGCTTGCGCCCCCGAAGTGGTCGATCGATGGGCGCCCGGACGAGTGATGATCAATGCCTACGGTCCGACCGAGACGACGATGTGTGTCGCGATCAGTGCGCCGTTGACCGCCGGATCGGGGACGGTGCCCATCGGCACCCCGGTGCCCGGGGCGGCGTTGTTCGTCCTCGACGAGTCGTTGCTTCAGGTACCGCCGGGGGTGGTTGGTGAGCTCTACATCGCCGGCCGCGGCGTCGGTGTCGGTTATCTGCGTCGGGCGGGACTGACCGCGGCCCGATTTGTGGCCTGCCCCTTCGGAGGCCCCGGGGCGCGCATGTATCGCACCGGAGATCTGGTGCGGTGGGGCCGTGACGGACAACTGCACTACCTCGGACGCGCCGACCAACAGGTCAAGATCCGCGGTTATCGCGTCGAACTCGGCGAAATCCAGTTGGCGCTGGCCGCTCTCGAGGGCGTCGACCACGCTGCCGTCGTCGCCCGCGAAGATCATCCCGGCGACAAACGACTCGTCGGCTATATCACCGGCACCGCCGAGCCGGCCGCCGTCCGTACCGCCTTGGCTGAGCGGCTGCCGGGCTACATGGTTCCCGCCGCCGTTATCGCATTGGACGCGCTGCCCTTGACGGCCAACAAGAAGCTCGACACCCGCGCCCTTCCGGCGCCCGACTATTCCAATGTCGATAACTACCGTCCCCCGACCGACGCCGTCGAGGAAATCCTTGCGGGCATCTACGCCCAAGTCCTGGGACTCGAGCGGGTAGGAGTCGACGACTCCTTCTTCGACCTTGGCGGCGACAGCATTTCGTCGATGCAAGTGGTCGCCCGCGCCCGCGCCGCCGGACTCGTGTGCCGCCCGCGCGACATCTTCGTCGAACAGACCGTTGCCCGACTGGCCCGCGTCGCCCACGCCACCGAGGGTCTGGAAGCCGCTGCGGACGAGGGCATCGGCCCCGTACCGGTCACCCCGATCATGCATTGGCTGCACGACATCGACGGCCCCGTGGATCAGTTCAACCAGACGATGGTGCTACAGGCGCCGCCCGGGGTCACCCACGCGGACGTGGTGGTGGTCCTGCAAGCCCTGCTGGACCATCACGCCATGCTGCGGCTGCACGTCGCCGAGGGCGATGCCGGCGAGTGGACACTGACCGCGCGCGAGGCCGGTGCGGTGGATGCCGGCGGCTGCCTGTACGCCGTCGATGCGTTCACCGACGGCGCGGTGGCGGACGCCCGGGCACGGCTGAGCCCCGCCGGCGGGAGAATGGTCAGCGCGCTGTGGGTGGCCGACACCGGCCAGCTGGCGCTGATCATTCACCATCTTGCCGTCGATGCGGTGTCCTGGCGAATCCTCTTGGAGGACATCAACATCGCCTGGGCTCAACACGCCGGTGGTCAGCTAATCGAACTGCCCGCGGGCGGAACGTCGTTCCAGCGGTGGGCATCGCTGCTCGCCGAGCACGCCGACCAGCCCGAAATCGTGAACCACGCCAAGACCTGGCAACGGGTGGCGACGACGCAGGCCGCGCTCACACCACCAAAGCCCGAGAGTGATACCTACGCGAGCGCGGGGCATCTGACGGTTTCGCTGGACACCGAGACCACCCGCCTACTGCTCGGTGAGGTACCCGCGGCCTTTCACGCCGGCATCCAAGACATCCTGTTGATCGCCTTCGGTTTGGCGTGGGCCGAGTTTTCGGGCTCGGAGCGTGGCGGGCCTATCGGAATCGACGTCGAGGGCCACGGCCGTTACGAGGATCTCGCCCCTGATGTCGACCTGTCCCGCACCGTGGGCTGGTTCACCACCAAGTACCCCGTGGCGCTGGCAGTCGACGGGCTGCACTGGGCCCAGCTGGTGACCGGTGACGCTGCAGTCGGCCCGATCGTCAAGCGGGGCAAGGAACAGCTTCGCGACCTGCCCGACGCCATAACGTACGGCCTGCTGCGCTACCTCAACCGAGATGCCGCGCTCCCCGAATCCGACCCGACGATCGGGTTCAATTACTTTGGGCGGCTAGGCGCGGCCGAGGACTCCGCCGAACTGTGGCGGATCAGCCGAGACGGTCTCGCGGTCTCCGCCTCCGCCGCGGCGGGGCCCATGCCGCTGGCTCACACGCTGGAACTCAACGCCAGCACAGTCGACACGGCCACCGGTCCTCACCTGCATGCCGACTGGACCTGGGCCCCTTCGGCGCTCGATCACACCCAGGTCGCCCGGCTCAGCCAGCTGTGGTTCGACGCGCTGACCGGCATCTGTGCCCACGTTCAACGCGGGGGCGGCGGCCTGACTCCGTCCGACGTCTTCCCCGCCCACCTCACCCAACGGCAGATCGACGAGCTGCAGCAGCATCACCGAATCGCCGACATCCTGCCGCTCACCCCGCTCCAGCAGGGATTGCTGTTCCACTCCGCCCGACAGAACAGCGACAACGACCTGTACGCAATGCAACTCGACATCACCGTCGCCGGCCCGCTTCACCCCGAACGCCTGCACGACGCAGTGGACGCCGTCATCGCCCGTCACCCGCAACTGGCCGCCCGATTCTGCAGTCAATTCGACCAACCGGTGCAAGTCATCCCCGCCGATCCGCAATCTATCTGGCAATTCCTCGAATTCGAGACCGATGTCGACGAGCAGGTCCGACGGATATGCGCCGCGGAGCGCGCCGCGGTCTGCGACCTCAGGGGCTCGCCGGCTTTTCGCGTTGCTCTGCTCCGTACCGGGCCGGAACGGCATCGGGTCATCCTGACCAATCACCACATCGTGCTCGACGGGTGGTCGTTACCGATCCTGCTGCAAGAGATCTTCGCCAGTTATTACCGCCAGCGACTGCCGGCCGCCGGGTCGTATCGACGGTTCGTCACGTGGCTCGCCGAGCGCGACCTGGCCGCCGCCCGGGCGGCCTGGGGTGACGTGCTGGCCGGTTTCGATGTTCCCACGCTGGTCGGGCCGCCGGGCCGGTCAAAGCTGGGACCGCGAGGCGTTGCCTCGGCCCGGGTTCCGGAGGCCACCACCCAGGCCGTGAACGAGCTGGCCAGATCCTGTCGCACTACCGTCAACACGGTGCTTCAGGGCGCCTGGGCGCAGGTGCTGATGTCGATGACCGGCCGGCGTGATGTCGTCTTCGGCGCCGCGGTCTCGGGACGGCCCACCGAGGTGACCGATGCGGAATCCATTGTGGGACTGATGATCAACACCGTCCCGGTGCGGGCCACCATCACACCGGCGACCACGATCGCCGACCTGCTCGACCAGCTCCAGAGTGCCCACAACCACACCCTCGACCATCAACATCTGGCGCTCAACGAAATTCACCGCATCACCGGGCACGACCAGTTGTTCGACACGCTGTTTGTGTTTGAGAACTACCCCATCGACACCACCGCGCTGCTCAACAACAACGGACTTGCCATCACCGATTTCACCGGCACCGAATCCAGCCATTACCCGCTGACGATGCAGGCCCGGCCGGACCGCGAATTGATCCTTCGCGTCGAGTACGACAGCCACGTGTTCGATGCGGCCGCCATCGAATCATTGATCGAGCGCTTCCAGCGGGCATTGGTGGCGATGACCAGCGATCTGGGCGGCCAATCGTGACCACCAATCCAACACGGCGGCTGTTGTCCATCGATCTGCTCAACGAGTCTGAGCACGCACACCTGGATGAGTGGAGCAACCGCGCGATATTGGCCAAGGCCTCGGCGCCCGTGTCGATTCCGACGCTGTTCTCCACCCAGGTGGAGCGCGCGCCCGAGGCGGTGGCAGTCACCTTCGAGGGCCGCTCGATGACCTACGGCGAGCTCGATCAGGTATCGAACCGGCTGGCGCACTTGCTGGTTGGATCTGGCGCCGGCCCGGGTGCGTGCGTGGCCGTGCTGCTCTCAAGGTCCGCGGAGGCGATTGTGGCGATCCTGGCGGTACTCAAAACCGGTGCGGCGTATCTGCCGATCGATCCGGCGGTGCCCGCCTCCCGGATCGAATTCATGATCGCCGACGCCGCGCCCATGGCCGCGGTCACCACCGCCGCGCAGGCCGGGCGGCTGCACGGATGTGGGCTGGCCGTCGTCGAGGTCGACGACCCATGCATCGACACCCAGCCGGACACCCCGCTGCCGGGCCCGGCCCCGGACGACATCGCCCACATCATCTACACATCGGGCACCACCGGTGTCCCGAAAGGGGTTGCGGTTACCCACCACAACGTCACCCGGCTGTTCGACTCACTCGACGTCGGGCTGGAACTGACTCCGGCACAGGTGTGGAGCCAGTGCCACTCTTACGCGTTCGACTTCTCGGTGTGGGAGATCTGGGGCGCGCTGCTGTTCGGCGGGCGGCTGGTCGTGGTGCCCGAGGCGGTGGCCGGCGCACCGTCGGACCTCCACGCCCTGCTCGTCACCGAACACGTCACCGTCTTGAGCCAGACCCCCTCAGCGGCGGCCGCACTCTCCACCGAGGAATTGGAGTCGGTGGCGCTGATGGCCGCGGGTGAGGCCTGCCCCGCCGACCTGGTCGACCGCTGGGCACCCGGGCGCGTGATGATCAACGGCTACGGCCCAACCGAAACCACCGTCTACGCCACGATCAGCGCCCCGCTCAGCCCCGATTCGACGGTGGTGCCCATCGGGACGCCCGTGCCGGGGGCGGCGCTGTTCGTCCTCGACGAGTTGCTGCACCCGGTTCCGCCCGGATCGGTCGGCGAACTCTACGTGGCCGGCCAGGGCGTCGGGGTCGGGTATGTGCGCCGGCCGGGGCTGACCGCGTCACGGTTCGTTTCCTGTCCCTTCGGCGGAGCGGGGACGCGGATGTATCGCACCGGGGATCTGGTGCGGTGGGGCCCCGATGGGCAACTGCAGTATCTGGGTCGCGCCGACCAACAGGTCAAGATCCGGGGCTACCGCATCGAACTCGGTGAAATCCAGGCGGCCCTGACCGCACTGGACGGGGTCGACCAGGCCGCGGCCATCGCGCGCGAAGATCGCCCCGGCGACAAACGGCTGGTCGGCTATATCACCGGGACCGCCGACCCGGCCACCGCGCGTGCCGCGCTGGCCGAGCGGTTGCCGAGCTACATGGTGCCCGCGGCGATCGTGATGCTGCCGGCACTCCCCTTGACGGTCAACGGGAAACTCGATACCCGCGCCCTGCCAGTGCCGGAATACCAAGCTGCCGAACACTATCGCGCCCCGACCAACGCCGCCGAAGAGATCCTGGCCGGCATCTACGCACAAGTGCTCGGGCTCGACCGGGTCGGCATCGACGACTCGTTCTTCGACCTGGGCGGGAATTCGGTGTCCGCGATGCGTCTGGTCGCCGCGATCAGCACCGCGCTCGACACCGACCTCGACGTGCACACGTTGTTCGACTTTCCCACCATCGCCCAGCTGGCGCCCCGTATCGGCGACGAGGCAGGGCGGCGCAAGCCGTTGGTGGCTGTCGAGCGCCCGGCGGTGGTGCCGTTGTCTTTCGCCCAGAATCGGTTGTGGTTCCTCGACCAATTGCTCGGCCCCTCAGCGGTTTACAACATGGCGGTGGCATTGCGGTTGTGCGGGCGCCTTGATGTCCACGCGCTGGGTGCCGCGCTGGTCGACGTGATCGCACGTCATGAGAGCCTGCGCACGGTGATTGCCGCGCCCGACGGCATACCCCAGCAGCGGGTCGTGTCCGTCGAGCGGACCGACTTGAGGTGGGAGATCGTCGACGCCGCCGCATGGTCGCCGAGCCGGCTGAGTGAGGCCGTCGAGCAGGCAGCGGCTCACAAGTTTGACCTGGCAACCGAGATACCGCTGCGTGCAAGGCTTTTCCGTGTCGCCGACGATGAGCACGTGTTGGTCGGCGTGGTGCACCATATCGCCGCCGACGGCTGGTCGATCACGCCGCTGTTGCGTGATCTGGGCAAGGCGTATGCCAGCCGGAGCGCGGGGCGCACCCCGGGCTGGGCTGACTTGCCGGTGCAGTACGTGGATTACACGTTGTGGCAACGCGAACGTTTCGGCGATCTCGACGACGGCAACAGCCCCATCGCCGGGCAGCTGGCCTACTGGCGGGACGCCCTGGCCGGGATGCCCGAATTCCTGCAGCTGCCAACCGATCGGCCGTATCCGCCGGTGGCCGACCTGCACGGCTCCAAGGCCGACGTGGACTGGCCGGCGGAGCTCCAGCAACGAGTGCGCCAGCTCGCCGGTGAGCACAACGCGACCAGCTTCATGGTGGTTCAGACCGCCCTGGCGGTGCTGCTGTCGGCGCTCAGCGCGAGTTCCGATGTGGCGGTGGGGTTTCCGATCGCCGGGCGTGGCGATCCCGCGCTCGACGAGTTGGTCGGGTTCTTCGTCAACACCCTGGTGTTGCGGGTCGATCTGGCCGGAGATCCCAGCTTCGGCGACCTGCTGGGCCAGGTGCGCAGGCGCAGCCTCGCCGCCTACGATCACCAAGACGTGCCCTTCGAGGTGCTGGTCGAGCGGCTCAACCCAACCCGGTCCTTAGCCCATCACCCCCTGGTCCAGGTGATGCTGTCCTGGCAGAACCTCTCCGGGCACGAAAACCACGACCCCGCCGCCGGATTGGCGTTGGGCGATGTGCGAGCCACCCAGGTGCCGGTGAACACCCACACCGCCCGCATGGACCTGTCGTTCTCGCTTGCCGAACGCTTCACCGAGGCGGGCGAGCCCGCCGGCATCGGCGGGGCGGTCGAATTCCGCAGCGACTTGTTCGACACGGCAACCGTCGCCGCACTCATCGAGCGGTTCGAACGCGTGTTGGACGCGATGACCGCCTACCCGGACCAGCGGTTGTCGTCGCTGGATGTGCTGGATGCCGCCGAGCATGCCCGGTTGGATGAGCTCGGCAACCGGGCGGTCTTGACCGAGCCGACGCCCGCGCCCGTGTCCGTTCCGGAGTTGTTCGGCGGCCACGTGGCCGGCTCGCCGCAGGCGGTCGCGATCCGCAGTGGCGGCCGTTCACTGACCTATCGGGAACTCGACGAGGCCGCGAACCGGTTGGCGCACCGGTTGAGCGCCGACGGGGTGGGGCCGGGCTCGTGTGTGGCGCTGTTGTTGGAGCGATCCGCGCAGGCGGTGGCGACGATGCTGGCCGTACTCAAGTCCGGGGCAACGTATCTGGCGATCGACCCCGCGCTGCCCGACGCCCGGATCGAGTTCATGATCGCCGATGCCGCGCCGGTCGCCGCTCTCACCACCGCGCGCCTGCGGTCGCGACTGAACGGGTACAGCATGTCGGTCATCGACGTCGACGACCCTGCTGTGGACCGTCAACCCGGCACCGCGCTGCCCGCACCCGACCCGGACGACATCGCCTACCTCATCTACACCTCGGGCACTACCGGTGTCCCCAAAGGTGTTGCCATCAGCCATCGCAACCTGACCCACCTGGCGCAGTCAGCACCCCCGGGCCTACCCGGCGCCCAGGTCTGGACCCAATGCCACTCTTATGCCTTCGACTTCTCGGTGTGGGAAATCTGGGCCGCGCTGCTCGGCGGCGGGCGGCTGGTCGTGGTGCCCGACGAGCTAGCCGCCTCGCCGGAGGACTTCCACGCCTTACTGGTCGACGAAGGGGTGAACGTGCTCACCCAGACCCCGTCCGCGGCGGCCGCGCTCGCACCGCAGGGGCTGGATTCGGTGGCGCTGCTGCTGGGTGGTGAGGCCGTCCCCGCCGAGGTGGTGGATCGCTGGGCACCCGGGCGGGTGGTGGTCAACGCCTACGGGCCGACCGAGGCGACGGTGTACGCGTCGATGAGCCGGCCGCTGGCAGCGGGGTGCGGGGCGGCGCCGATCGGCGGCCCGGTCGCCACCGCGGCGTTGTTCGTCCTCGACGAATGGCTGCGCCCCGCGCCGCCCGGGGTGGTCGGCGAGTTGTATGTGGCCGGCCGCGGCGTGGGGGTCGGGTATGTGCGCCGGGCCGGATTGACCGCGTCGCGCTTTGTCCCCTGTCCCTTCGGCGAACCCGGGACGCGCATGTATCGCACCGGCGACCTCGTGCGGTGGGGTCCCGACGGGCAGCTGCGCTACCTCGGACGCGCCGATGATCAGGTGAAGATCCGCGGGTACCGCATCGAACTCGGCGAGATCCAGACCGCGCTGGCGGGGCTGGACGGCGTTGAGCAGGCGGTGGTGATCGCCCGTGAGGACCGTCCGGGCGACAAACGCCTGGTCGGCTACATCACCGGAACGGCGGGCCCCGCCGAGGCGCGCGCCCAGCTGTCCGAGCGGCTCCCGGCCTATATGGTTCCCGCCGCGGTGGTGGGCATCGACGCATTGCCGTTGACGGTCAACAACAAGCTCGACACTCGCGCCCTGCCGGCACCGGAATACGGGGACGTCGATCATTACCGCGCGCCGACCAACGCGGTCGAGGAGGTCCTGGCCGGCATCTACGCCCAGGTGCTCGGGCTTCAGCGGGTGGGGGTTGACGAGTCATTCTTCGACCTGGGCGGGGACAGCATCTTGTCGATGCAGGTGGTGGCCCAGGCGCGGGCGGCCGGGCTGACGTGTCGGCCGCGCGACATCTTCGTCGAGCAGACCGTGGCCCGGCTGGCCCGCGTGGCCGCGGTGGCCGGCGTCGAAACCGTTCCGGTCGATGAGGGCGTCGGGCCGCTGCCGGCCACCCCGATCATGCGCTGGCTTTACACCGTGGCCGGGCCGATCGACCAGTTCAACCAGACGATGGTGGTCCAGGCACCCGCCGGGGTCACCGAGGCCGACGTGGTGATCGTTCTTCAGGCGTTGCTGGACCGGCACGCCATGCTGCGGCTACGCGCCGGCACCGACGATGCCGGCGACCTGTCGCTCCACGTGCCCGAACCGGGTTCGGTCGACTCCGATGCTTGCCTGCGGATCGTTGACGCGCTCTCCGGCGAGGCGCTGTCAGACGCCCGGTCACGGTTGAACCCGGCTGACGGGGCAATGGTTCGCGCACTGTGGGCGACCGCGACCGGCCAGTTGGCGCTGGTCATTCACCACCTGGCCATCGACGCGGTGTCCTGGCGAATCCTGTTGGAGGATTTGAACATCGCGTGGGGTCAGCATCGCGGCGGACAACCGATCGCGCTGCCGGCAGCGGGGACCTCATTTGCCCGCTGGGCCGCACTGCTCGACGAGCACGCCCACGCCCCCGCGGTCGCCAACCAGGCCGACCGCTGGCGAAAGGTGTTGGCGCTCCCGGCCGCGCTGCCGCCGGTACAACCCGAGGTGGATACCTATGCCGGCGCCGGGCACCTGACGGCAACACTGGACGCCGAGACAACCCGCCTGCTGCTGGGTGAGGTGCCCGCGGCGTTTCACACCGGCATCACCGACATCCTGCTGATCGCCTTCGGCATGGCCTGGGCCGAATACTTCGGCGCCGACGGTGGCGCACCCATCGGCATCGACGTCGAAGGCCACGGGCGCCATGACGACCTGTTCGGGGGCGTCGACCTGTCGCGCACGGTGGGCTGGTTCACCACCAAATACCCGGCCTCCCTGGCGGTCGGGGGGCTGCGCTGGGCTCAGGTCGTGGGCGGTGACGCGGCCCTGGGTGCGGTGATCAAAGACGCCAAGGAACAGCTCCGCGCCCTGCCCGACGGCCTGACCTTCGGGCTGCTGCGTTACCTCAACGCCGACGTCGACATGCCCGGTTCAGATCCGGCGATCGGGTTCAACTATTTGGGCCGGATGGGCGCGGGCGCCGCCGACCTCCCCCCCGACGAGCTGTGGCGCGTCAGCCAGGACGGCCTGTCGGTCGCCGCCGCGACCACCGTGCCGATGCCCTTGGGACACACCGTGGAAGTCAACGCCGTCGCGTTGGAAAACGATGACGCCGGCGCCGGCCCACACCTGCACGCGACCTGGACGTGGGCCCCTTCTGCACTGGACCACGGCCAGGTCAGCAGGCTCAGCCGGCTGTGGTTCGACGCCCTGGCCGGCATCTGCGCGCACGTCCTACGCGGCGGCGGGGGACTCACGCCCTCCGATATCGTCCCCGCCCGGCTCAGCCAGCCCCAGATCGACGAGCTGCAGCAGCGGTACCGGATCGCCGATATCTTGCCGTTGACTCCCCTGCAGCAGGGACTGCACTTTCACGCCGGCGCCGCCGGCGGCAATGACGACCTGTACGCGATGCAGCTGGACATCACCGTCACCGGCCCGCTCGACCCGCATCGCCTGCACGACGCCGTACACGCGGTGATCACCCGCCATCCCAACCTGGCCGCCCGGTTCTGCGAAGAATTCGACGCGCCGGTCCAAATCATTCCGGCCGACCCGACGCCTGCGTTTCAGTACTTCGAACTGGGCTCAGAGGAACAGGTCCAGCAGGTGTGCGCCGCCGAACGCTCCGCGGTCTGCGACCTCGCCCAGCCACCGGCTTTTCGGGTGGCTTTGATCCGCACCGCCGAAGGCCGGCACCGGGTCGTTTTGACCAATCACCACATCGTGCTCGACGGCTGGTCCCTGCCGATCCTGTTGGGGGACATCTTCGCCGGCTATTACGGACAGCGACTCCCCGCGGCCACGCCGTATCGCCGGTTCGTCGACTGGCTAGCCGATCGGGACCTGGAGGCCGCCCGCGCGGCCTGGCGCGATGTGCTGGCCGGCTTCGATACCCCCACTCTGGTGGCCCCACCTCGCCGATCGGGGCTCGGGCGGCGCGGCGTGACCGCGTCGCGGTTGCCCGAGGAGACCACCCGGGCACTGACCGACCTGGCGCGCTCGTGTCACACCACCGTCAACACCGTGCTCCAGGCGGCGTGGGCGCAGCTGCTGATGGGGCTGACCGGCCACCATGACGTCACCTTCGGCACCGCGGTATCCGGCCGGCCGACCGATGTGCCCGGCGCGGAAACGATGGTCGGCCTGTTGATCAACACGGTGCCGGTCCGCGCGACCATCACCCCGGCCACCAGCACCGTCGACCTGCTCGACCAACTGCGGAACCACCACAACCACACGCTGGAACACCAACACCTGGCGCTCACCGAGATTCACCGCGCCACCGGCCACGACCAACTCTTCGACACCCTGTTCGTCTACGAGAACTACCCGATCGACACCGCCGCATCGTTGGATGTCCGCGAGCTGGCCATCACCGACGTCGCCACCCGCGAATCCACCCACTATCCGCTCACACTGCAGGCCATGCCGGGCGACCAATTGGGCCTGCGCGTCGAATTCGACAGCGATGTCTTCGACGCGGCCGACGTCGAAGCGCTGACCGCGCGGTTGCGGCGGGTGCTGGTGGCTATGACCGCCGATCCGACGGCTCGGTTGTCGTCGACGGATGTGCTCGATGCCGACGAACACGCCCTCCTCGATGAGATCGGCAACCGCGCGGTATTGGCCCGGCCCGCGACGCCGGTGTCGATTCCGGGCCTGTTCGCCGCGCAGGCGGCGCGCACACCCGAGGCGGTGGCGGTCACGTTCGACGGCCGTTCGATGACGTACCGCGATCTTGACCTGGCATCAAACCGCTTGGCGCACTTGCTGATCGAACACGGTGTGGGACCCGGCCAGTGTGTGGCGCTGCTGTTCAATCGGTGCGCCGACGCGATCATCGCGATCCTGGCAACGCTGAAGGCGGGCGGGGCCTATTTGCCGATCGACCCGGCGCACCCGCCGGCCCGGATCCAGTTCACGATGGCGGACGCCGCGCCGATCGCCGCGGTCACCACCATCGGGCTGGCCGACCGGCTGCGCGGGTACGACGTGCCGGCCATCGCCACCGACGACCCCGCCCTTGATGCCTACCCAGAGACGGGGGTCCCGCCGCCGGGCCCCGACGACGTCGCCCACATCATCTACACCTCGGGCACCACAGGTGTCCCCAAGGGCGTCGCCGTCACCCACCACAACGTCACCCGGCTGTTCGACTCACTCGATGTCGGCGTGCAGCCCGGGCCGGAACAAGTGTGGACGCAGTGCCACTCCTATGCCTTCGACTACTCGGTCTGGGAGATCTGGGGCGCCTTGCTGCACGGCGGCCGCCTGGTCGTGGTGCCCGAGGCGGTGGCGGCCGCACCGGAGGCCTTCCACGCCTTGCTCGTGGCTGAAAGGGTCAGCGTCTTGAGCCAGACCCCGTCGGCCGTGGCGGCGCTCTCACCCGAGGGTCTCGGACCGGCGGCGTTGATGGTCGCCGCCGAGGCCTGCCCGGGCGACGTGGTGGACCGTTGGGCGCCCGGGCGGGTGATGATCAACGGCTACGGCCCGACCGAGACCACGGTTTACGCCGCGATCAGCGCCCCGCTGGCGGCGGGGTCGGCGGTGGTGCCCATCGGTGCACCGGTGCCAGGGGCGGCCCTGTTCGTGCTGGACGGCTGGCTGCGGGCGGTGCCGGTCGGCATGGTCGGGGAGTTGTACGTGGCCGGCCGCGGCGTCGGGTGCGGCTATCTGCGCCGGGCCGGGCTGACCGCATCGCGGTTTGTGGCCTGTCCGTTCGGGGAGCCCGGAACACGCATGTACCGCACCGGGGATCTGGTGCGGTGGGGCGCCGACGGGCAGCTGCAGTATCTCGGGCGCGCCGATGAGCAGGTCAAGATCCGCGGATACCGCATCGAACTCGGTGAGATTCAGGCGCCACTGGCCGCGCTGGACGGGGTGGAGCAGGCGGTGGTGATCGCCCGCGAGGACCGCCCGGGCGACAAACGATTGGTCGGCTACCTCACCGAGTCCGTCCCCGGAGCGGTGGACCCAGCCACGATCCGCGCGCGGCTCGCCGACCGGCTACCGGCCTACATGGTCCCCGCCGCGGTGATGGTCGTTCAGACACTGCCCCGCACCGTCAACGGCAAGCTCGACAGACGCGCCCTGCCGGCACCCGAATACCGGGCCGGTCCCTACCGGGCCCCCGCCGACGTGGTCGAAGAGGTCCTGGCCGGCGTGTACGCCCAGACCCTGGGCCTCGAGCGGGTCGGGGTCGACGAGTCGTTCTTCGACCTGGGCGGCGATTCGCTGTCGGCGATGCGCCTGGTCACCGCGATCAACAAAACCCTGGATACCAACCTGGCGGTGCGCACGATCTTCGACGCGCCGTCGGTCAGAAGCCTGAGCCAGCTGTTGGGTAGGGACGGCAGGCTGCTCGAAGCAGCCCCGGCCGTGAGCCCGGCCAGCGATCGGTGCTTCGCCTCCGTGCACGGAAGTGACAGCACCGATGGTGCGCGCCGGCGATCTGAGGCTGGACAAGTTCATCGACGCCCCGACACTGTCGGCGGCGCCGAGCCTGCCTCGGGCCGGTACCGAGGCGCGGACCGTCCTGCTCACCGGGGCCACCGGTTTCCTCGGCCGCTACCTGGCTCTGCAATGGCTCGAGCGAATGAAGCTGGTCGACGGCACCCTGATCTGCCTGGTGCGCGCCAAATCTGCCGACGATGCGCGACGCCGGCTGGACAAGACCTTCGACAGCGGCGACCCGGAGCTGTTGCACCACTACCAGGAACTGGCCGCCGATCATCTCCAGGTCGTCGCCGGCGATAAGGGTGAAGCCAACCTCGGCCTGGACCGGCAGACCT
>NZ_LZIL01000004.1 GCF_001667075.1 Mycobacterium sp. 852014-52450_SCH5900713
GACCCAGGGCACGCATTGATGCAAGTCCACGCTCCACACAAACCCCGCAGCGCAATTGGGGTCGGCCCGGCCGATCGCCGGCGCCGCGACCGCCGGCAACATCGCCAACCCGAGGGCGAACGCGCCGAATGCCCAGACACGTACCAACTGCTTGATTGTCATGTCGGTCTCCTCCCGGGCCCGATATTCATTTTGCGACACGTACCCATTGGCGGTGCTGTTATTCGGTAACCAGTTCGAAGACCGGGATGACCCGGTCGGTGCGCTCCTGATACTCGCCAAACCCGGGCGCCCGCTCGACGACGATCCGATAAACGGAATCGCGCTCGCCGCGGGGTAATTCGCGCACCGTCGCCGGCTTGGGGGCCTGTGAGCCGATCTCCACAGTCACCCGCGGGTTGGCGCGGATGTTGTGCACCCAGGCCGGGTTGCTGTCCCGGCCCGCGGCGGATCCGACGATATAGATTTTGCCGTCGACGTCGAAATAGGCGACGGGGTTCACCCGCTGTGCACCGCTGCGCGCACCGGTCGACGTCAACAGCAGCAACGGAAAGCCCTCGAACTGTCCCCCCACCTTGCCCCCGTTGCGGCGGAATTCCTCGATATTGCGCTCGTTGAAATCGCGCTCCGATTGCATTGCCTCATCGACCATCACCCCATCCTGGCATGGGCATCCGGCCACCGAGCGACCCGCGATTGATCGCCGCCGAATCCGGGTACCACCTGGGACATCCCATCGGGGGGGTATCCGCTTCCGTAGAAACGAAGTGAGCAAGAGATGGTCGGCTGGCTGGACAGGCTGCAGCGCCGAAACCGCGCGGCGGGTGTGGTGATCGGCGTCGTTTACAAATACCTCGACGATCAAGGCGGTTACCTGTCCGCCCTGATCACCTACTACGGGTTCGTGTCGCTGTTCCCGCTGTTGCTGCTGTTGACGACCGGCCTCGGGGTCATCCTGGCCGGACGCCCCGACCTGCAGGAACAAGTGCTGCACAGCACCTTGAGCCAATTCCCCGTCATCGGCAATCAGCTGCATGAG
>NZ_LZIL01000005.1 GCF_001667075.1 Mycobacterium sp. 852014-52450_SCH5900713
GCCCAGGGGGGTGAAGAACGAGCGCGCCAACGCCATGCCCGGTTCTTCATAGCGGACCAGGGCCGGGCGCCGGTCGATGAGTAAGACCGGCGATCGAGAGACCTAGCGCACCGGCCGCCGGGCCGCCGGGCCGAGCACCCGCTGCTCGATCAGGTCCGCCCCGCGCTGCACACCTCCGGTCGCGGCGAACCCGGCAGCCACGCGGCGTGCGCCGTCCGCCATCGTCATCGCCGCGCGTACCTTCGCCCTCAGCCGTGCCACGGTGAGGTGTTTGGCCGCCAGGCGGGTGCCGCAGCGAGCGACCTCGACGCGCCGGGCGACTTCGGCCTGGTCCCGCGCGAACGGCACGACGCAGACGGGTACGCCGCGGTCGAGGGCCTTCAGCGTCGTCCCCATCCCCCCGTGCGTGATGGCGCAGCTGGCCCGCTCCAGTACCGCACCGTGGGGAACGAAGCGGCATATGGTCGCGTTCGGTGGCCGGGGAAGGTCGGGCGGTATGCCCGCGGGGAACGTCGCCACCACGTGCACGGGCTCATCGGCCAGCGCCCGCAGCGCGGTCCGCCCCAGCGCGGCGTCCGGCTGTTTGATCGAGGACGTGTTCACCAGCACCACTGGCTGCTCGATGGCGGCGACCCACTCCGGCGTGGGCCGCTGGGTGGGTTCGAATACACACGCGCCGATGTGGTGAACCAAACCGTCCCAGCCGGGGTGCCGATACTCGAATGGCTCGCCGCCGACGGCCAACAGCAGCGGTGCGCGCCGCACGAAGTCGTCGACCGAGGCGACCGGCGCCACCCCCAGCCCGGCGCGAATGGCGTTGACTCGCGGCAGCATTGGCCGATCGAACAGGTGCCGGACGATCGGTCGCACCGAGGCGTCCCGCAAGTCGCCGACAATGCCGGGAAGCGGTCGAAAGCCCGGGCCGAAGGGCGGAACGCCTCGGGACCGCAGGTATGGCGTGAAGGGCGAGAACACCAGCCATGGGATGCTTCCGGCATCCGCGGCCGACATCGCCCCCCAGCAGTTCGCGTCCACGATGACGGCGTCCGGGCGGACCGCGTCCACCGCGCGCCGCAGGTCCTCGACCTCGAGCACCGCGCGCCGGCAGAGCACGTCGATGGTCAACTTCAAGACTTCCAAGGCGTTTCGGGCTCGCCAATCCTCGCCGACGATCGCCTCGATGTCCGGGGCGACGGGCTCGGCGTGCACGCCGACCCCGCGCATCGTCGCGACGCCGGCCGCCATGGTGCGGGCATGAACCTCGTGACCCCGGGCGGCGAGCTCGGCCAGCAGCGCCCCGGCCGGCAGCAGGTGCCCGAGGGCCGGCGACCCGTAGGCCAGTATCACCGCCATGTCACACGCCGCTACGAGGCTGGCGTGAGGTCGACGGCGCGCAACCCCGAAAGGCTTGCGACACCGCAACCGTGCAGGCAGACGCGAAGCTCGTCGATGAACGGCTGCAGCCAATCGACAACGGCCGCAGCGGAATCGATCGCGGCTGGCAGCAGCGGCCGAGCCACCGCCACCACGTCGGCGCCCAACGCGATCGCCTTGGCCGCGTCCATACCCGTGCGGATCCCGCCCGAGGCCACCAGCGGGATCTCCGGCAGCACCTCCCGCACCTCGACGATCGCCGTGGCGGTCGGGATGCCCCAATCGGCCAGGTGCGGGTACCGCAGCTCGCCGTAGCGGACGAACTGCTCGACCCGCGACCATGACGTACCACCGGCGCCCGCGACGTCTATCCCGGAAACGGGCAAGTCCCCTTCGTCCCCAACGAGTTCCGCGGCCGCCGCGCCGCCGATCCCGTGGCCGACCTCCTTGAGCAGGACCGGGCAATCTATCGCGTCGGCCACATCCCGCAGCCTGGCCAACGACCCGGAGAAGTCGGTGTCACCATTGCTCTGCATCGCTTCCTGCAACGGATTAGTGTGCACCGCAAGCGCATCGGCGCCCACCCGGTCGAGAGCCTTCGCGAGCTCGGGCACGGCGGCCTCGGTCAGCTGGGCCAAGCCGATGTTGCCGAACAGCAAGACATCCGGGGCCACATCACGAACGGTGAAGCTGGCCGCCGCCCGCTCACCCAGCGCGCTGTCGAGCATTATCCGCTGCGACCCGAGCATCATCCCGACACCAAGCTGTTGAGCGGCCGCGGCCAAGTTCCGGTTGATGGTGCCCGACAACTCGGCGCCGCCGGTCATCGCACCGATCAGAATCGGCGACCGCAGGTTCGCACCGAAGAATTTGGTGGAAAGGTCGATGTCGCCGAGGCTGGTCTGGGTCAGCGCGTTGTAGGGCAACCGGTAGCGCTCCAGCCCGGTACTGAGCTGCTCGTAGTTGACCTGCTCACCGAGGCACACGTCGATGTGCCGGCGCTTGCGAGTGGTCAGCGGCCCGCGGTCGGCCGTCACAGCGGGCACCCCGGCGCGACGAACCCCCGGCCCCTGACATCCATAATGTTCATAGTGCCCCTTGTTGCGTGCCGTCGGCGCCCTAATGCGTGACGATGCGTAATTTCAGTTGATTAATGGTTAATATACTGAAAGACTTTGATCCGTGGTGTGGGATGGCTTGGCCGCAGCCCTGACGGGACGGCGCTCGTGGCTGTTCGCGCTGGGCGCGCTGCTGCTGGGCATTGGTTTCATGGTGGTCGTCGGCGCAAACGCGGCGGCGGGGCAGGCGCCGTTGTCCGTGCCGCCGGCTTCCGATTCGGCCCGGGTCGACGCCATGACACGCCAGTTTCCCGCCGGGGATCACGTTCCGTTGATCATGGTCGCCAGCCGCACCGACGGCGCCGCGCTCGCCCCGGCCGACATCACCGCCGCACAAGCGGCCCGCGACCGCATGCAGGCCGCCATCCGCCCGGACGGCGCCGTGGCGGCGCCACCGGCGCAGGTGTCCACCGACGGCAAGGCGGCCATCGCGGTGGTGCCCGTCAGCGCCGATCTTTCGGGGCTGACCCTGAGCGACGCGGTCGCCAACCTGCGCAAAACGGCCTCCACCGGCCTGCCGGCGGAGCTGCAGGTCCACGTGACCGGCGGCCCGGCGTTCGGCGCCGACATCGCCGGTGCGTTCACCAATGCCAACGTCACTCTGCTCGCGGTGACGGCCTCGGTGGTGGCACTGCTGCTGATCGTCACCTATCGCTCCCCGGTGCTATGGCTGCTGCCCCTGCTGGTGGTCGGGTTCGCAGACCGGGTCGCGGCGGCGGTGGGTACCGCCGTGGCGTCGCTGACCGGGCTGAGCTTCGACGGCGCCACCTCCGGAATCACCAGTGTCCTGGTGTTCGGCGCGGGCACCAACTATGCGCTGCTGTTGATTTCGCGCTATCGGCAGGAGCTTCGGCACACAACCGAACATCGAGACGCCTTGCGCCACGCGGTGCGAATGGCGGGGCCCGCGATCGTCGCCAGCAATGCCACCGTGGTGCTGGCGTTGCTTACCTTGCTGTTCGCCTCGACGCCCAGCACACGCAGCCTGGGCGCGCTGGGGGCGTGCGGACTCGTGGTCGCCGCGGTGTCGGCCCTGGTGATACTGCCACCGCTGCTGGGACTGTGCGGCCGTCGATTGTTCTGGCCCTTCATTCCCCGCCTCGAGGACAACCCGACCACGGATTCCGGTGTCTGGCATCGCGTCGGGGAGTGGGTGAACCGGCGTCCGGCACTGGTCGCGGCCGTCACGATCGCGGGTCTGGCGGCCCTAGCCACCGGCCTACTGGGCACGCGCATCGGTTTGTCGCAGACCGAGCAGTTCCGGGTCCACGCGGATTCGGTGGCCGGTTACGACATTGTGGCCGCGCATTTTCCGGCCGGCCTGGCCAACCCCACGCTCGTCGTCGCCCCCAGCGACCCGCGGGTGGCGCAGGCCATCACGGCGACCCCCGGCGTGACCTCGGCGACCGATTCCGGCCACTCGGCGTCCGGGCTGACGAAGTGGTCGGTGGTGATCGATGCGCCGCCATCCTCCGATCAGGCGTTCAATACCGTTGCCGCGCTGCGTGATACAACCAAGTCTGCCAACCCGGCGGCGCTGGTGGGTGGAGCGGATGCGCAGGCACTCGATGTTCGCAACGCGGCTACCCACGACCGGCATGTCCTGATCCCGGCGATTCTCGCGGTCATCCTCGTCGTGCTCTATGTCCTGCTGCGCTCCGCACTTGCGCCGCCCACGCTGCTCGCGGCGACGATCCTCGGGGCACTGGCCGCGCTCGGCCTGGGCGGCTGGGCGAGCGGCCACGTTTTCGGCTTTCCGGCGCTGGACAACAGCACGCCGCTGTTCGCCTTCCTGTTCCTGGCCGCCCTCGGGGTGGACTACACCATCTTCCTGGTCACCCGCGCGCGCGAGGAATCCGCGCGGCGCGGCGCACGGGCCGGGATGGTCGCGGCGGTGTCGGCCACCGGTGGCGTCATCACCAGCGCGGGAATCGTGTTGGCCGCCGTCTTCTGCGTGCTCGGCGTGCTGCCGCTGATCGTGCTGACCCAGCTGGGAATCATCGTCGGCCTGGGCATCCTGCTGGACACCTTCGTGGTCCGCACACTGGTCATCCCCGCGCTGTTCGCCGTCATCGGTGACCGTATCTGGTGGCCCGCCGCACCGAAACCCGCCAAAGCCGTTGCAGCACAAGTCGAGTATCAACACGAACGGAGCACGCCGTGAACAAGTCAACCCTGGCCGCGACAAGCCTCGCCGTCGCCATCGCCGGCGGATGCGGAAGCATCGCGAGCGCCAAGGCCGTTCCCGTCTGGTACGCGCGGCTGCGCAAGCCGCCGTACCAGCCTCCCAATGCCGCCTTCCCGGTGGCGTGGACCACCCTTTACGGCGACATCGCGGTCACGTCCGCCGTGGCCATCGACCGGTTTCGCGCGGCGGGACAACACGATAAGGCGCGCCGCTACGCCGTGGCGCTCGGGCTCAACCTTGTTCTCAACGCCGCGTGGAGCTGGATATTCTTTCGTTTCCACAAACTCGGCGCGTCCGCGGTCGGTGCCGCTGCCCTGACGGCTAGCAGCGTCGACCTCGCGCGCCGGACCGCACAAGCCGACCCGCGGGCCGGCCTAGCCTTGTCGGCGTACCCGCTATGGTGTTCGTTCGCGACCGTCCTGGCGACCCATGTTTGGCGGCTGAACCGCTGAGGAAACCAGCGAATCATGCCGACCCTCTTATGGTTTCGCCGCGACCTGCGGCTGAGCGACCATCCGGCGCTGAACGCCGCGGCCGCCGACGGCGAAGTGCTCGGCTGTTTCGTGCTCGATCCGAAGCTCGAGGCTTCCTCCGGCCGGCGCCGCCTCCAGTTCCTGGGTGACTCGCTGCGACAGCTGCGTGACGACCTGGATGGCCGGCTACTGGTGACCCGTGGGCGGCCCGACAAGGTGATCCCGCGCATCGCCGGGGAGGTCGGTGCGTCGGCCGTGCACATCTCCGGAGATTTCGCGCCGTACGGCACGCGCCGTGACGAAAAGGTGCGTGCCGCATTGGATTCCGTTCCCCTGGTGGCCACCGGATCGCCGTACCTGGTCTCGCCGGGCCGGGTCACCAAGAAGGACGGCACCCCCTACCAGGTGTTCACCCCGTTTCTGCGTCAGTGGCGCGAGTCCGGCTGGCGGGCACCGGCGAAATCGAGTGCCGGCTCCGCGCGCTGGCTCGATCCGGCGCAGCTGCCGTTCGAGCAATCCGAAATCCCAGATCCCGGTGCCGAACTCGACATCGCTGCCGGCGAGGCCGCGGCCCGCAAGCAGTGGAAGTCGTTCGTGGACAACGGGTTGCAACGCTACGCCGAGGAACGTAATCGGCCCGATATGCACGGCACCAGCCGGATGTCGGCGTATCTGAAGTTCGGCAGCATCCATCCCCGCACCATGGTCGCCGATCTCGACCTCCGTTCCGACGGGGCCCAGGCTTATGTGCGCGAGTTGGCATTCCGTGACTTCTACGCCGATGTGCTGCATCACCGGCCGGCCAGCGCCTGGCGCAATTGGAACAGCCAGTTCGACGGCATCCGTACCGACACGGGTTCCGACGCGAAACGCCGCTTCGAGTCCTGGAAGGCCGGCGAAACCGGCTTCCCGATGGTGGACGCCGGGATGCGTCAACTGCGCGAGACCGGCTTCATGCATAACCGGGTGCGGATGATCGTCGCATCGTTTCTGGTCAAAGACCTGCACTTGCCCTGGCAGTGGGGCGCCGAATGGTTCCTGGACCAGCTGGTGGACGGGGATATGGCAAACAACCAGCATGGGTGGCAGTGGTGCGCGGGGTGCGGTACCGATGCCGCGCCGTACTTTCGGGTGTTCAACCCGACCACCCAGGGCGAGAAGTTCGACCCGTCCGGGGAGTACATCCGGCGGTGGGTGTCCGAGCTGCGCTCGGTCGACGACGCACACCTGCGCACGGGCGAGCGGCCGGCCGACTATCCGGCACCGATCGTCGACCACGGCGCCGAGCGCGCAGAAGCGCTGCGGCGCTACCAGAGCATCTGAGCCACCAGCCACGCCAGCCCACTCGGCAACGAATTGTCGCGTGCGTGAATGTTTGCTCAATCGCCCTACCCGAAGCTAGTTGGCATGCAATTATCAGCCGATTCACAGTTGTCAAGCCGCTCGGGAGGCACTAATGGCCCACTCCATCGTTCGCACGTTGCTGGTCTCCGGTGCCGCCGCGGGATTGCTGGCCGGCGTCAGCGCCTGTTCGTGTTCCGTGGACTCGTCGCACACGGTCAGCAAGAGCGATGTGGCCAGCCAGATCACCTCGAAGCTCACCGACGCCGCGGGCAACAAGCCCGATTCGGTGAACTGCCCGAACGACCTGCCGGCAAAGGTTGGGGCGCAGCTCAATTGCGAGATGAAGGTCAAGAACCAGACGTTCAATGTCAACGTGACCGTGACGAGCGTGAACGGCAATGACGTCAAGTTCGACATGGCGGAGACGGTCGACAAGAACCAGGTCGCCAGCATCCTCAGCGACAAGCTGACCCAGCAGGTGGGCAGGCGACCGGACGCGGTGACCTGCCCCGACAACTTGAAGGGTGTCCAGGGCGCGACGCTACGGTGCCAACTCGTCGACGGCAACGACAAATACGGCATCGCGGTGACCGTCACCAACGTCGACGCCGGCGACGTCAACTTCGATTTCAAGGTCGACGACCACGCTGAGCCGGCCGCCTAGTAACTCTCTAGCGTGCAGCCTTCTTGCGCTCGATGTCGGCGAGCGCCGCGGCCAGTTCCGCCCGCTGGGCGGCCGAGCTCTCCCAGGCGAGCTGGCGGTTCTTGACCACCTTGGCCGGCGCGCCGACCGCGATCGAGTAGTCGGGGATGACACCGCGGACCACGGCATGTGACCCCAGCACGCAGCCACGCCCGACGGCCGTGCCGCGCAGCACCGTCACCTTCACCCCAACCCAGGTGTCGGGCCCGATCCGCACCGGCGACTTCACGATGCCCTGGTCCTTGATCGGCAGGTTGATGTTGTCCATGCGGTGGTCGAAGTCGCAGACGTAGCACCAGTCGGCCATCAGGACCGAATCGCCAAGCTCGATGTCGAGGTAGGCGTTAATGACGTTGTCGCGGCCCAGCACCACCTTGTCACCGAACCGCAGTGAGCCCTCGTGGGCACGGATCGTGTTCTTGTCGCCGATGTGCACCCAGCGGCCGATCTCCAGCTGCGCGAGTTCGGGCGTCGCGTGGATCTCCACGTCCTTGCCCAGGAAAACCATCCCCCGGGTGATGATGTGCGGGTTGGCGAGCTTGAACTTCAGCAGCCGCCAATACCGCACCAGATACCAGGGTGTGTAGGCGCGGTTGCGCAACACCCATCTCAGCGACGCCAGCGTGAGGAACTTGGCCTGGCGCGGGTCCCGCAGGTTCGATCCACGCCAGCGGCGATGGACCGGCGCGCCCCACATGCTCGTCATGGCCGGACAGCCTAGCGATCAACCGCGCCGAGATCTCCACGGGTTACCCTCACCTGTACTCGATCGCTGCCCATGCCGACGTCCGCGGAAAGGATCTGGGGAATCCAAGTGCGTGCCCGACATCTGCTGCGTGGGCTTCGGCGTTGGTCATCCGCGCTGCTGGCCGCCGCGACCACGATGGGGCTCGGCGGTTGCGCCAACACCGACTCCTGGGTCGAGGCGTCAGCCTCGGCCGGCTGGCCCGCGCAATACGGCGACGCCGCCAACAGCAGCTACACCGGCACCAACGGCGCCACCAAGCTGGCGCTGGGGTGGACGCGCTCCGTCAAGGGGAGCTTGGCCGCGGGCCCGGCGCTGAGCGCGCGCGGCTACCTGGCCCTCAACGCGCAAACGCCGGCCGGATGTTCGCTGATGGAGTGGGAGAACGACCACAACGGCCGGCAGCGCTGGTGCGTGCGGCTGTTCCAGGGCGGCGGCTTTGCGGGCCCGCTCTTCGACGGGTTCGACAACCTCTACGTCGGCCAGCCCGGCGCGTTCCTCTCCTTCCCGGTGACGCAGTGGACGCGGTGGCGACAGCCGGTGATCGGAATGCCCGCGACGCCGCGGTTTCTGGGACACGGGCAGCTGCTCGTGGCGACGCACCTGGGCCAGGTGCTGGTCTTCGAGGCGCACCGCGGCGCGGTGGCCGGCAGCCCGATGGATCTGGTCGACGGCGTCGATCCCACCGACTCGACGCGCGGGTTGGCCGATTGCGCGCCGGCCCGGCAGGGCTGCCCGGTGGCCGCCGCACCCGCTTTTTCGGCGGCCAGCCAGATGGCGGTGCTCGGCGTATGGCAGCCGGGCGCCCCGGCCGCGGGACTGGTCGGGCTGAAGTATCACCCCGGGCAGACGCCCTTGCTGTCCCGGGAGTGGACCAGCGACGCCGTCGGGGACGGTGTCATCGCCAGCCCGGTGTTGTCCGCCGACGGGTCGACCGTCTATGTCAACGGCCGCGACCAACGACTATGGGCCCTGCACGCCGCCGACGGGAAGGTGAAATGGTCGGCGCCGCTGGGGTTCCTGGCACAGACCCCGCCCGCGGTCACGCCCGACGGCCTCATCGTGGCGGGCGGCGGGCCCGACACCCGGCTGGTGGCATTCAAGGACGCGGGCGATCACGCCGATCAGGCGTGGCGCCGCGACGACGTCGTCCCGCTGTCGTCGTCGAGCCTGGCCGGCGCCGGCGCCGGGTACACGGTCGTCAGCGCCCCGACCGCAAACGGCGCGCCCGGTATGTCGCTGCTGGCCTTCGATCCGGGGAATGGCCACACGCAGGGCAGCTACCCGCTCCCGGCAGCCACCGGATATCCGGTGGGGGTCGCGGTCGGCACCGATCGCCGCGTAGTGGCCGCGACCAGCGATGGCCAGGTGTACGGTTTCGCACCGGCATGACCGGGCCATACTGAGCCCATGGCCACCGATGACGACGAGATGCAGGGCGCTGTCGCCGCCTACTCCAGAAAAAGCGAGCGCAACCTGGCGGTGGACCGCACCGCGACCATTGTGCTGCTCGCCGTCCACGCTTTCCTGGTCGCCGTCACAATCGGCGTGCTGAGCCTGTTCGTCATGGGCACCGACCCGTGCGGCTCCCGGAAGTGCGGCGACCCGGCATGGATCGATCGCGCCATGTTCCTGGGTCTCGGCGGCGGCGCCCTCGTCTTCGTTATCGCCCTGGTCGTCGCCATCCGTCGCCTCACCCGGCGCCGCACCGCCTTCTTCGTTCCGCTGCTCGGTTGCCTCGCGCAGGTGGCGCTGGCCGTGGGCGCCGCGGCGATGGAGACACTGGCCGGGCCGGTCTAGCTGTCAGAGCGTCAGCGGCGGGATGGCGTTGCGGGGCACCTCGGCTTGGACCGGCCCGGCAAACGCCGGCAGCATCTCACCGGGCGCGAAGTAGAAGATCAGCTGATCGTCGGTGATCGCAAAGTTCTGATAGTGCGTCGGATCGTGGCCGGTCGAAGGCAAAATGGTTGCGCCCAATGGGGTTTGGCGTGCCAGGTCGCGCTGCACGACCGGGAAGATGCTGTCCAGCGGCGTGGTGCCCGGCGCAAACAGGTTGTCGAAGGTGATGGGCTGCTTCGTCCCGAGGTTGTAGTTGAACGCCTTGTACCAGATGGAGGGGTGCGACCCGCCGAGGTCCTGGAAGAGCTTGAGCACCACGCTGCGGGTGTTGTGCGGCGGCTGACCGGAGCTGCGTTGCTCGGTGGTGGCCTCCAATTGGTAGGGCTGATCGCGCGACCCGGAGCTCTGCGCGACGTTGACGAAACCGTCCCGGTTTTGCGTGATGTAGTCGGTCAGCGCCTGCTCGTCGGGATAGTCGGCGGGAAACACCATGTTGAGCATGTACGTGGGACCGGTGGCGCGCACACGGCACATCTGGCCGTCCTCCATGGCGCCGCCGAGGCTGACGCACGACGGTGGGGCGGCGGCGGCCGGCCAGCCCAGCAGGGCGGCCGATGCGAGCACCACGGCCGCTATCAGATAACGCATCCTTCTATTGTCCTTGCAGATTGGGCGGGGCTGGCGCCTCCAAGAGCGATCCCACCAGCCTACCGCGAGGGCCTGCATACGAACGCCGTCGCGCGACCGGCGGCGCCCGACCCGATGCGCGTGATGACCACGGACAGGGGCCGGCCACCGCGCAGCCGCATCCGTCGGCGCAGCGCGTCCGGATCGACCCGTACTCCGCGAACCAGGACCTCCAGCGTCCCGCAGTCCAGCGCCGACAACGCCTGGCGGAGCCGTCGCTCGTCGAACGCCAGCCGCTCGAGCACCTCGAAGCCGCGGACCGCCGCCGGCAGTGTGTCCCCCGACAGGTAGGCGATGTCGGGGTCGAGTTGCCACAGCCCGTGCCGCGCCGCGTAGTGGCGAACCAGCCCCGCCCGGACCACGGCGCCGTCGGGATCCACTATCCATCGCCCGGCGGGCCGCACCGGGCAGTCGTCCGGGTCGGTGTCCGTGATCTGCTCACCCCGGTCGAGGACGCTGGCCCGTCGGCGGACGCCGCTCTGCGCCAGTCCGCGCGACCACAGGCACGCCTCCCGTACCGCGCCGCGATAGGACGTCACCTCGATCTCGCCACCGAAGCCGAGTCGGCCCACTTCGTCGAAATCTATTCCGGGAGCAGATTTTACGACGAGATCACGGTCCTGATAGGTGTCGATCAAGGCTCCGAGGCCCGGCCGGTAGTCATCGATGCGCAAGCGGCGGCGCCCGCCGCCACGGCGCGCCGGGTCCACGAGCACCGCGGTGTCGCGGGTCACCGGCACCAGCGCGTCGGCGCGGCAGAGGTGGGCCGCCTCGCCCAGGTTGTGCCGGGCCATCGCCAGCCGCACCGCATCGATGTCGCTGCCCACCGCCCTGACCCCGACCCGGCGCAGCGCGGCCAACTCGGTGCCGATCGAACAGGTCGCGTCGTGCACGACGACTCCCGCCTCGGCGAGCCGCCTGGCGCGGTGCAAAGCCACCGGGGCCGCGGTGGCCTGCTGCAGCGCCTCATCGGTGAAAAGCCATTCTGACACCGGGATTTCGGAGCCCAGCGCGCTCAACTTCTCGGTGGCGCGCCGGCGCAGCAACGTCGTTTCCACCAACACCGCCGCCCGGTCGCCGAATCGGGCGCGCGCGGCGGCGATATCGGCGACTCGGGTGGCGTCGGTCAGCTCGAGCTCGGCGACCTCCGCCAGCGCCGCGGCACCCGATTCCGACCGCAGATAACGGACGTCCCCGGCGCCGAACGTGAGGCCGTCACTCAGGAGGGCTTGACCCCGGTGATCATCACGTTGTAGAACCAGCCCTTCGGCGCCAGGTGGCGCATGACGTTGGCGTCGAGCCAACTCAGTGTCTTCCAGCTGGTGAACGCGAACTTCGCCCAGCCCCAGCCGAGCCGCCCGGGCGGCACCGCGCATTCGAACGTGCGCAGCGGCCAGCCCAGCATCGCGGCGGTGAATTCGACGGTGGCCGTTTCAACTTCGGCCGCACCGGCGTCGACGGCCAGCCGCTCCAGGTCGTCCGGCGTGAAGGTGTGTAGGTCGACGACGGCCTCCAACGCCGCGGCGCGGGAGGATTCGTCGAGTTCGGCCTGCGGTCGCCGCCAGCCGTCCAGACCGGGCAGCTTGGTGACGTTGGTGGCGACGCGCCAGGTCAGGGTCGACAACGTGCGGGCGTAGGTGTCGCCGACGGTGGTCGGCTCGCCGGCGAATACGAACCGGCCGCCCGGCCGCAGCACCCGGACGACCTCGCGCAGGGCCAGCTCTACGTCGGGGATGTGGTGGAGCACGGCGTGCCCGACCACCAGGTCGAATGTGTTGTCCTCGTACGGAATGCCCTCGGCGTCGGCGACCCGGCCGTCGATGTCCAGCCCCAGCGACTGCCCGTTTCGGGTGGCGACCTTGACCATCCCGGGCGACAGGTCGGTGACCGATCCGCGGCGGGCGACCCCGGACTGGATCAGGTTGAGCAGGAAAAACCCGGTGCCGCAACCTAATTCGAGTGCCCGATCGTAGGGCAGCTCGCGCAGCACCTCGTCGGGCACGATGGCGTCGAAGCAGTCCCGCGCGTAGTCCACGCAGCGCTGGTCGTAAGAGATCGACCACTTCTCGTCGTAGGACTCGGCTTCCCAGTCGTGGTAGAGGACCTGCGCCAGCTTGCTGTCATGCCGGGCGGCTTCCACCTGCTCGGCCGTCGCATGCGGGTTGGGAACGGCATCGGTCGAACTCGTCGTCATGCAGGGCAGCCTAACGGGCGCCGGATTCGGAGTCGTCTTCACCGCTTCCACCAGCGGCGAACACGTCGGCGTAGCGGCGCCGCTCGGCGGCGGCCCGGTCGGCCGGGCCCAGCTCGAACACGTCGTTGATGCCGGCCTTCGCGGCGGCCAGCGCGTGCCGCGGGCCGTCGAGGAAGCGGCGCGCCCACCCCGCGGCGGTGTCGTACACGTCGTCGGGGGCCACCATCTCGTCGATCAGGCCCAGCTCCAGCGCCTCCTCGGCGTCGAAAAACCGGCCGCTGAACACCAGTTCCTTCGCCTTGCTCGCCCCGGCCGCGCGGGTCAGCCGGGCCATGCCGTCACCGCCGGGGATGAGGCCGGCCAGGACCTCCGTCGCGCCGAACTTCACGTTGTCACCGCTGACGCGCCAATCGGCGGCCAGGGCCAGCGTGAGCCCGGCGCCCAGCGCGTACCCGGTGATCGCGGCAACGGTCGGCTTCGGGATCCGCGCGACGGCGTCGATGGCCTGCTGCCGCGCCCGGGCCGCCGTCTCGGCCTCCGGTCCGGACAGCGTCCTCAGCTCGGGCATGTCGTCGCCGGCCGAGAAAATCTCGTGGCCACCGAACAGGATGACCGCCGCCACGTCGTCGCGCTCCCCCAGTTCGGCGGCCGCGGAGACGATCTCCCGGTAGAGCTGACGGGTCATCGCGTTCGTCGGGGGTCGCGACAGCAGCAGCATGGCCAGCCCGGCGTCTTGCGAGCCGTCGCTGACCACGGTGCTGACGAACTCGCTCAATGCCGCCACCCCATCCCGCCGGCTTCGCGTGCCTGGTGGTAGCGGTCGGAGTCGAAGAACTCGAAGACCCAGTTGTCGCCCTGGATCTCCAGGTGCGGCTGCACGGTGACGATCTGCCGTTCGACGGCCAGCACTTCCGCGACGGTGCGCCCAGCCAGTGAATCCAGCTGAGTCCACGTCGGCGGCAGCAGAAAACAGCGGCCGGCCGAGAAGTCGTCGATGGCGGCCTGCGGCGTGGTCCAGCCGGCGCGGTCGGATTCGGTGTTCTCGCCGTCGGCCCGCTGCCCGTGCGGCAGTGCGCCCACAAAGAAGTAGGTGTCATAGCGGCGGGTGCGCTCGGCTTCGGGGGTGACCCAGTTGGCCCACGGCCGGAGCAGGTCGGAGCGCAGCTCGAGGTTCTCCCGGCGCAGGAAATCCGCGAACGACAACGTGCCGTCGGCGAGCGCGCGGCGGGCGTCGGCGTACACCGAGGCGTCGCCGACGATACCGTCCGGGTCACCCGCGGGCCCCGCGAACAGCACCCCGGATTCCTCGAAGGTCTCCCGGGCCGCCGCGCAGACCAGCGCCTCGGCCAAGTCGGGCTCGATGCCGAACCGCTGCGCCCACCACTGTGGCGGCGGGCCGGCCCACGCGATGTCGGCGTTACGGTCGCGGTCATCGACGCCGCCGCCGGGGAACACCATCGTCCCGGCCGCGAACTCCATCTTGGCGTGCCGGCGCATCAGGAAGACCGCGATACCGCCCGGGTCGTCGCGGACCAGCATCACGGTCGCCGCGGGCCGCGGCACCAGTGGGGCCTCTTCTTTCGGTGACGTCATAGCTGCCTCCGGTGGGCTGCGCGGGTGCGGACGCGGCGGGCGAAATAGCGCCCGTCGACCACGTCGAGGGCGATCGACTGGCCGAACGCGGTGGACAGGTTCTCCGCGGTCAGGACGTCGGTCAGCAGCCCCGCGGCGACCACCTGTCCTTCGGACAGCAGCATGCAGTGGCTGAAGCCGGGCGGGATCTCCTCGACGTGGTGGGTGACCAGCACCAGCGCGGGCGCGTCGGGGTCGGCCGCGAGGTCGGCCAGCCGCGCCACCAGCTCCTCGCGCCCACCCAAGTCCAAACCGGCAGCCGGTTCGTCGAGCAGCAGCAGCTCCGGATCGGTCATCAAAGCGCGGGCGATCAACACCCGCTTGCGCTCGCCTTCCGACAGCGTTCCGTAGCTCCGAGACGCGAGGTGCTCGGCGCCCAGGCTCTCCAGCATGTCGACGGCCCGGCGGTAGTCGACGTCCTCGTAGCGCTCCCGCCAGCGGCCCAGCACCGCGTAGCCGGCCGAGACCACCAGGTCGCGCACCACCTCGTCGGTGGGCACCCGCTGCGCCAGGGCCGACGAACTCAAACCGATCCGGGAGCGCAACTCCGACACGTCGACCCGGCCCAGCCGCTCGCCGAGCACGAAGGCCACACCCGACGAGGGGTGCTCGGCGGCCGCGGCAATCCGCAGCAGCGACGTCTTGCCGGCCCCGTTCGGGCCGACGATCACCCAGCGCTCGTCGAGTTCGACCGCCCAATCCAACGGCCCGACGAGGGTGTGGCCGCCGCGCCGCAGCGACACTTTCCTGAAGTCGATCAGCAGATCGGGGTCGGCCGCCTCACTCATCTGGTCGGCTCCACCCCCGGATTCTCTCGAATCCTCGAGGCTCACCTCCGGCGTCCATTTTTGGGCACCCGACCATCGTGCCGTACCGGGGCCGCTACTCGTCGGGCGGGATCTCCACCCTGCGGACCTCGCCGTCCACCGCGTCGGCGGCCTCGATTTCGCCGCGGGTCACGCCCAGCAGAAACAGCACCGTGTCCAGGTACGGGTGGCTCAGCGAGGCGTCGGCCACCTCACGCAACGCCGGCTTGGCGTTGAACGCCACCCCCAGCCCGGCCGCGGCCAGCATGTCGATGTCGTTGGCGCCGTCGCCGACGGCGACGGTCTGCGCCATCGGGACCCCGACCCGCTGCGCGAAGTCCCGCAGGGCCGCCGCCTTGCCGGCGCGGTCGACGATCGGGCCGATGACCCGCCCAGTGAGTTTGCCGTCGACGATCTCCAGCTCATTGGCGGCGACGTAGTCCAGCATCAGCTCCTCGGCCAACGGCTCGATGATCCCCCGGAAGCCGCCGGACACCACACCGCAGTGAAAACCCAAGCGCCGCAACGTCCGCAGCGTGGTCCGGGCCCCGGGCATCAGCTCCAGCTGATCGGCGACCTCGTCGATCACCGTGGCCGGCAGACCCGCCAGGGTGGCCACCCGCTGTTCGAGCGACTGCGCGAAGTCCAGCTCGCCCCGCATGGCTGCGTCGGTGATGGCGGCGACCTTCCCCTCGGCGCCCGCCCGGGCGGCCAGCATCTCGATCACCTCGCCCTGCACCAGCGTCGAGTCCACGTCGAACACGATCAGCCGCTTGGCCCGGCGCTCCAGGGTGTAGTCCTCGACGGCCACGTCGACGCGTTTCTCGGCGGACACCTGGTTCAGGGCCGTCCGCAGCGCGGCGTCCGATCCCGGCGGCACCGAGACGCGCAGCTCCAGGCCGGTCACCGGGTAGTCGGAGACGCCGCGGATGAGATCGATGTTGACCCCCAGGCCGGCCACCGCCCGGGCCACCGCGCCGAACGCACCGGCGGTGATGGGCCGGCCCAGCACGAAGATGGTGTGCGTCGAGGGTTCCCGGATGATCGGCACGTCGTGGCTGTGCTCGATGGTGACGTCCAGGCCCACCCCGCGGATGGCCGACTCAACGTCACGGCGCAGGTCGGGACCGTCGGCGACGTCCGCGGGACAACACACCAGCACGCCCAGGGTCAGGCGGTGCCGAATCACCACCTGTTCGACGTTGAGCAGCTCGACGCCGTGCCCGGAGAGCGCCTCGAAGAGGGCCGAGGTGACGCCCGGTTGGTCCACTCCGGTGACGGTGATCAGCACCGACACCTTCGGTGGTGTGCTCACCCCCGACTCAGCCGCTACTGCTCAGGGGTCGAGCGATCGGGCTCGGTCCGTGGACCGAATCCCTTCGGCGATTCCAGAGCCGTGGCGTGGCGCCCCACATGCGCCTCGGCGCGCAGCCGCTCCACCATGTGCGGGTAGTGCAGCTCGAAAGCCGGTCGCTCCGAACGGATCCGGGGCAGCTCGGTGAAGTTGTGCCGCGGCGGCGGGCAACTGGTCGCCCACTCCAGCGAGTTGCCGTAGCCCCACGGGTCGTCGACGGTCACCACCTCGCCGTAGCGCCAGCTCTTGAAGACATTCCAGACGAACGGGAACATCGACGCGCCCAGGATGAAGGCGCCGACCGTCGAGGCGATGTTGTACGGCTGGAAGCCGTCCGAGGGCAGGTAGTCGGCGTAGCGGCGGGGCATGCCCATGTCGCCGAGCCAGTGCTGCACCAGGAAGGTGGTGTGGAAGCCGATGAAGGTCAGCCAGAAGTGCAGCTTGCCCAGCCGCTCGTCGAGCAGCCGGCCGGTCATCTTGGGGAACCAGAAGTAGACGCCGGCGAACGTCGCGAACACGATCGTGCCGAACAGCACGTAGTGGAAGTGCGCGACCACGAAGTAGGTGTCGGTGACGTGGAAGTCCAGCGGGGGGCTGGCCAGCATCACGCCGGTCAGACCGCCCAGCAGGAAGGTCACCAGGAAGCCCACCGAGAACAGCATCGGGGTCTCGAAGGTGATTTGGCCCTTCCACATCGTGCCGATCCAGTTGAAGAACTTGATCCCCGTGGGCACCGCGATCAGATACGTCATGAACGAAAAGAACGGCAGCAGAACGGCTCCGGTGGCGAACATGTGGTGTGCCCACACCGCGACCGACAACGCGGCGATCGACAGCGTCGCGTAAACCAGGGTGGTGTAACCGAATACCGGCTTGCGGGAGAACACCGGGATGATCTCGGTGATGATCCCGAAGAACGGCAAGGCGATGATGTACACCTCGGGATGGCCGAAGAACCAGAACAGGTGTTGCCACAGCAGCACCCCGCCGTTGGCCGCGTCGTAGACGTGGGCCCCTAGATGTCGATCGGCGGCCAGCCCGAACAGCGCGGCGGTCAGGATCGGGAACGCGATCAGGATCAGGATCGACGTCACGAGGATGTTCCACGTGAAGATCGGCATCCGGAACATCGTCATGCCGGGCGCGCGCATGCACACCACGGTGGTGATCATGTTGACCGCACCCAGGATGGTGCCCAGACCGGCGACGATCAGGCCCGTGATCCACAGGTCTCCCCCGGCGCCGGGCGAGTGGACGGCGTCGGACAGCGGCGTGTAGGCCGTCCAGCCGAAGTCGGCGGCGCCACCCGGGACGATGAAGCCCGCCGACGCGGTCAGACCGCCGAACAGGAACAGCCAGAACGAGAAGGCGTTCAGCCGCGGGAAAGCCACGTCGGGCGCGCCGATCTGCAGCGGCAGCACCAGGTTGGCGAACCCGAACACGACCGGCGTCGCGTACAGCAGCAGCATGATCGTGCCGTGCATGGTGAACAGCTGGTTGTACTGCTCATTCGACAGGAACTGCAGCCCCGGCGCGGCCAGCTCGGTGCGCATCAACAGGGCCATCAGTCCGCCGATGAAGAAGAAGACGAAGCAGGTGACCGTGTACATGATCCCGATCATCTTGTGATCGGTGGTGGTGATCAGTTTGTAGACGAGGTTCCCTTTGGGGCCGGTCCGGTCCGGGTACGGACGAACGGCCTCGAGTTCTCCCAAGGGGGGCGCTTCGGCTGTCAACAGCTTCTCCAAACATCCGGATAGGACAGGGGCCCCAAAAACAGAGCTGACACGAATCTTAACCGTCGATCCTGCCGACGTCAGGGCTGGTCCTACAAACTGTCGTAAACGGGTCGGCGGCGCGCTGTGTCCGTTCGGAGGGCCAAGCCGCGAGCCGGCGGGTGTTAGCGTCTGACGCGTGCTTTTCGGCGTGACCCGACCCGTGTCCCTGCGCGCGGCCGCCGCGCTGACGGCGGCGCTCGCCGTCGCGTGCAGCGGTTGCGGATCGGGCAAGCCCGGAACTATGGCGCCGACTCCCACGCTGGTCACCCCCACCACCCAGATCGCCGGGGCGGGTGTGCTCGGAAACGACCGCCGCCCCGACGAGTCGTGCGCACGGGATGCCGCCGCGGCCGATCCGGGGCCGAAGACGCGGCAGGCCCACAACGCGGCCAGCGTCACCCCGGACATGGTGCAGGTGCCCGCCGAGCCTCAGCGCATCGTGGTGCTCTCGGGCGACCAGCTCGACGCCCTGTGCGCGCTCGGCCTGCAATCGCGGGTGGTCGGCGCCGCGTTGCCGGACGGGTCCTCGAGCCAGCCTGCCTACCTGGGCAGCGCGGTGCGCGGCGTGCCCGGCGTCGGGACCCGCAGCAACCCGGACCTGGCCGGCATCGCGGCGACCCACCCCGACCTCATCCTGGGCTCGCAGGGGTTGACGCCCAAGCTCTACCCGCAGCTGGCCGCGATCGCCCCGACGGTGTTCACCGCGGCCCCCGGGGCGGCCTGGGAAGAGAACCTGCGCGGCGTGGGCGCCGCGACGGCGCGCGGTGCCGCGATGGACGCGCTGCTCAACGGCTTTGCGCAGCGGGCCAGCGACGTCGGCGCCAGGCATGACGCGTCCCACTTTCAAGCGTCCATCGTGCAGCTGACCACCGACACGATCCGGATCTACGGCACCAACAACTTCCCGGCCAGCGTGCTGGGCGCCGTCGGGGTGGACCGGCCGGCGGCCCAGCGGTTCACCGACAAGCCGTACATCGAGATCCGCGCCACCGACGACGACCTGGCCAAGAACCCGGACCTCTCCGCCGCCGATGCCGACGTCGTCTATGTGTCGTGTGCGTCACCGGCGGCCGCCCAGCGCGCCGCCACCGTGCTGGACAGCAACCCGTGGCGCAAGCTGTCCGCGAACCATGACAACCGCGTCTACGTCGTCAACGACGAGCTGTGGCAGACCGGCGAGGGCCTGGTCGCGGCCCGCGGCATCGTCGACGACCTACGCCTGGTCAACGCCCCCATCAATTAGCGCGCGGGCGAGCGGATACCCGCGGCCCTAAGGTGAGAACGAGCGGCCTCCGGTTGGCCCGGGACCATTACCTTAGCTAAACTTTTGCAGACGCGACCACATCGAAGAGGGATATTCATGAGCACTGTTTCGGCGTACGCCGCGACGTCGGCGACCGAACCGTTGACCAAGACCACCATCGAGCGGCGTGACCCCGGCCCACACGACGTAGCGATCGACATCAAGTTCGCCGGCATCTGCCACTCCGACATCCACACCGTCAAGGCCGAGTGGGGTACGCCGAACTACCCCGTGGTGCCCGGCCATGAGATCGCCGGCGTCGTCTCCGCGGTCGGCTCCGACGTCACCAAGTACAAGGTCGGTGACCACGTCGGCGTGGGCTGCATGGTGAACTCCTGCGGCCAGTGCAGCAGTTGCAAGGCCGGGCTCGAGCAGTACTGCAAGCCGGGCGCGACCTTCACCTACAACTCCGTCGACAAAGACGGCACGTCGACACAGGGCGGCTACAGCCAGGGGGTCGTCGTCGACGAGAACTTCGTCGTGCGCATCCCCGACTCGCTGCCGCTGGACAAGGCGGCGCCGCTGCTGTGCGCGGGCATCACGCTGTTCTCGCCGCTGCGGCATTGGAAGGCCGGCGAGGGCACGCGGCTGGCGATCATCGGCCTGGGCGGCTTGGGGCACATGGGCGTCAAGCTCGGTGCGGCGATGGGCGCCGAGGTGACCGTGCTGTCGCAGTCGCTGAAGAAGATGGAGGACGGCCTGCGGCTGGGCGCCAAGCACTACTACGCCACCGCCGACCCCGACACCTTCAAGAAGTTGCGGAACAGCTTCGACCTGATCCTGAACACCGTGTCGGCAAACCTGAAACTCAACGACTACCTGAGCCTGCTCGACGTCGACGGCACCCTCGTCGAATTGGGCATTCCCGAGCATCCCATGGAGGTGGGGGCGTTCCCGCTGGCGCTGGCGCGGCGCAGCCTATCCGGGTCGAACATCGGCGGGATCGCCGAAACCCAGGAAATGCTGGACTTCTGCGCCGAACACGACGTGACGCCCGAAATCGAGCTGATCGAGCCGGATTACATCAACGAGGCCTACGAGCGCGTCCTGGCGAGCGACGTTCGCTACCGCTTCGTCATCGACATCTCGAAGCTATGAGGCGACCTCGGACGGCTCTTCGGGCGTGCGGTCACGGGCGATTACTTCGGCCGCCTCCGCGTGCTCGTCGTCGGGGACAACCTCGCTGACGTCGATGCCGGCCAACGGCCATCCGGCCGCGGCCAATGTGGCCGCCACCCGGATGATGTTTTCCTTGCCGGCGTCGAATTGCGTCATGTCGGAAATGAATTCGGCGATCTCGTCGCGATCGATGGGGTGATCGATGGTCTCCGGAGACCCTTCCGTCGCGGTGATGTGACGCACCACCTCGCGGATCTGGTCTTCGGTCAGCGGTGTGCTGCGCAGCAATGCCATCAGCGGCACGCGGTCCGGGCCGGGGACGCCGTTCGGGTAGCCGACCTGCAGCCACTGGATCACTGAGCGGCAGAAATGGTGGCGGTGATCCTTCTCGGAGGATGCGGTTTTCGTCACCAGAACAGTGTCAGGGCAGTGGCATCACCGGCGCTAGCGAGCCGTCGCTCCCTGCCCACAATTCACATGCCGTTCATTGCCCGAACATGTCCGGGACGGGCGCGGCGCCTGAGGTTAAATGGCACGTCTTGTCGCTGCCCATCCCTACGATCGAGGCGTGCTCAAGGCGCTCGTCGTGCTCCCGTTGGCCTGCGGCGTGGTCGTCGGCGTCGTCGACCACAGCCCTGCGACGGGTTTCGTGGCGTTCTACCTGATGCTGCTGCTCGAGGTGCTGGTCGGGTGGTCCACCAACCGGCAATGGCCGCGCGGGGGACGGGCCGTATTCGCGGCCGTTGACGCGATGGACGGGGTCGAGTTCGAGGGCTATGTGGCCGCCCGCCTGCGCCGCGCGGGGTGGCGGGTCGCGTTCACGCCGCCGGTCGGCGACTACGGCGTCGACCTGATCGCGGAAAAGGGTGGCCACTCGGTGGCCGTCCAGTGCAAGCGCCACGGCAAATCGGTGGGCATCGCCGCCGTCCAGCAGGTGGTCTCCGGCGCCCGCCACCACGGGTGCGTCAGGAGCATCGTGGTGAGCAATCAGGAATTCACCCGGGCCGCAAAGCAATTGGCGCATACCCATGGCTGCCAATTGATCGGCCGCAAAGTATTGCAGGCTTGGGTGCCGCCGCCGGCATGGAGCGCCAAGAATCCCGCGGGAAGAAAATCGGCCCAGCCGGCGTCTGAATAGGAGATCGGGCCGGCCCCAGTCCCTCCCCCCCGACGTGTGCGGCCGGCCCGATTCTCACCAACCTGCGGTTTTAGAAGTCCCAGTCCTCGTCTTCGGTGACGACGGCCTTGCCGATCACATAGGACGAACCCGAGCCGGAGAAGAAGTCGTGGTTCTCGTCGGCGTTGGGCGAGAGCGCCGAGAGAATCGCCGGGTTCACGTCGGTCTCGTCCCGCGGGAACAGCGCCTCGTAGCCGAGGTTCATCAGCGCCTTGTTGGCGTTGTAGCGCAGGAACTTCTTGACGTCCTCGGTCAGCCCGACCTCGTCGTAGAGGTCCTGGGTGTACTCCACTTCGTTGTCGTAGAGCTCGAAGAGCAGCTCGTAGGTGTAGTCCTTGAGCTCGGCGCGCTTGGCCTCGTCGACGAGCGCCAGCCCGCGCTGGTACTTGTAGCCGATGTAGTAACCGTGCACGGCCTCGTCGCGGATGATCAGCCGGATCATGTCGGCGGTGTTGGTCAGCTTGGCCCGGCTCGACCAGTACATCGGCAGGTAGAAGCCGGAGTAGAACAGGAAGCTTTCCAGCAGCGTGGAGGCCACCTTGCGCTTCAGCGGCTCGTCGCCCTTGTAATACTGCATGACGATCTCGGCCTTGCGCTGCAGGTTGGGGTTCTCCTCCGACCAGCGGAAGGCATCGTCGATCTCGGCGGTCGAGCACAGCGTGGAGAAGATGTTGCTGTAGCTGCGCGCGTGCACCGACTCCATGAACGCGATGTTGGTGTAGACGGCTTCCTCGTGCGGCGTCAGCGCGTCCGGGATCAGGCTGACCGCGCCGACCGTGCCCTGGATGGTGTCCAGCAGTGTCAGCCCGGTGAACACCCGCATCGTCAGCTGCTTCTCGCCGGGGGTGAGCGTTGCCCACGACGGGAGGTCGTTGGACACCGGCACCTTCTCGGGCAGCCAGAAGTTCCCGGTCAGCCGGTCCCAGACCTCGGCGTCCTTCTCGTCCTGCAGCCGGTTCCAGTTGATCGCCGAAACGCGGTCAATCAGCTTCATGTTTTCGGTCACCAGAACCCCACTTCACCCGCCGTTTTGCCTGAGGGACGTCAGGCTCCAAACACTACCCCTGGGGTGCGACAACGGAGCGGAACACAAGAACTTGTGTTTGCGTGTCGCGGACACACCCGCATTCATCTGGAGTCCCCTCCCAGTATCTACCCAAGACCGCACGCGCGATGTACCATTTGGTACATGCTTATCGAAGACAGTGTCGAGATCGATGCGTCGCCGCAGCTGGTGTGGGATGTCTTCAGCGAGGTGGAACGCTGGCCCGAGTGGACAGCGTCGGTGACCTCGCTGGCCGGCCGGGACGGGCCCACGCTCGGGGTCGGCAAGCGGTTCACCATCAAGCAGCCCGGCATGTCGAAGCTGGTCTGGAAGGTCACCGAGATCGACCCGGGCTCGTCCTGGACCTGGGTGCAACGCTCCCCCGGCGTGCGGGTGAGCGCCCGGCATGACGTGATCCCGCAATCCGGCGGCCGCACCCTGGTGCGCCAGCAACTGGATCAGCGCGGTCCGCTCGGCGCGTTGGTCGGGCGGTTGATGCTCAAGAAGACCAAGCGATTCCTGGAACTCGAGGCGCAAGGACTCAAGGCCCGGTCTGAGCAGCTCAGCCGCGCCAATGGCTCGCACTCCTGACTCGCTGCGGCGCCGCGAACTACTGCATGCCTTGTTCGAGGAGTTCGCCGCGAACGGCATCGGCAACCGCTCGCTCCGCGATGTCGCAGCCGCGGTCGGCACCAGTCACCGAATGTTATTGCACCACTTCGGCTCTCGAGACGATCTGCTGATCGCGGTCGTGGAGGAGGCCGAGCGCCGCCAGATGGCCATGGTCCCCGACTTGCCCACCGATCCGGCCGAGGGCTTCGCCGCCATGTGGGCCGACCTTCGCCGCCGGGACCTGCGCCAGCTGGAGCGGCTGTTCTTCGAGTGCTATGCCCGCGCGGCCCAGGGCGAAAAGCCTTTCACGCGAATGGTTCCCGGGGCGGTCGACGGCTGGCTTCGTGAGGTCGAGACCGCCGCCGCCGGCGTCGCCTATAACGGCGCGCTGGCAAGGCTGGGGCTGGCCGTCACCCGTGGCCTGCTGCTGGACCTGGTCGCCACGAACGACGAGGCCGGCGTCGACGCGGCCGCGGCCGCTTTCGCGCAGCTGCTACGCGGATACGGCCCAACGGTCGGCGCGTGACGGCTGGCGCCAAACGATCGATGCCTCAGGCGGTGGTGTAGACGATCAGCACGTCGGTTCTGGCCCTGCGGGAGACTTCGGATGGGACCGATCCCAGCAGCCGCCCGGCAACGCTGCTGAGCCCGACGTTGCCGACGACGAGCAGGTCGGCCTCGATCTCCTCGGCGAGTTGCACCAGCGCATTGATGGGAGCACCGACGATCGGCTTTTCCTCGACGTTCGTGGCCCCGGCTTGGTGCGCCCGCTCCCTGGCGTTCTGCAGGATCGCGAAGAACGGGGCCTCGCCCACCGTGCGGTAGTCCTGACCGTGGTCGCTTCCCGGTGGGATGGCGTAGCGGCCCTTTTCCAGGGGAACGGGAAGATGCGCGGTCGCAACGATCAATTTCGCGCCGTGATGCGCAGCGATCGCGGCTGCGCGGTCCACCGCGCGCAGCGACGAATCCGAGCCATCGGTGCCGACCACAACGGTCTGGTAGGCAGTCATTTCCCTCCCAGTGTAAGACCAGACAGCGGCTCAACACCCGCTCAGAGAAGAATTCATGGAGAGCCCGACTCGAGCCATGCCTACCCGGCGGCTCAGCCCCGCGCGGCCGCCGCCATGCGCTTGGCGCCCGACCCGTTGCCGAAGAATTCGTACTCCTCCGGCTTGACCGAGCGGGTGTCCCGCCAGTACTCCCAGGTGTAGCCGCCCCACAGCACCGTGTTCTTGCCGTGCTCGTCGAGATACCAACTGGCGCAACCACCGCTGTTCCACACCGACGGCCCCAGCCGGCGCTGCAACTCGTCGTTGAAGGCGTCCTGCGCGGCGCGCGTCGGCGCCAGCGCCTGCACGCCGAGCTTGTCGCAGGTCTTGATCGCGCTGGCCACGTAGCGAATCTGGGACTCGATCATGAAGACCACCGAGTTGTGTCCCAGGCCGGTGTTGGGCCCCAGCAGGAAGAACAGGTTGGGCATGTCGGCGACGGTGATGCCGCGGTGGGCGGCGATGCCCTCCCGGTTCCAGCGGTCCACCAGGTCCTCACCGTTGTGGCCCTTGATCTGGACGTAGGTGTAGGAGTCGGTGACGTGGAATCCGGTGCCGTACACGATGACGTCGGCCTCGCGCTCTTTGCCGTCGGCGGTGACGATCCCGGTGGGCGTGATTCGCGCGATGTGATCGGTGATCAGTTCGGTCTTCGGGTCGGCGACCGCACGATAATAGGTGGAGGAGTTCAGGATTCGCTTGCAGCCGATGCGATAGTGCGGGGTCAGCTTGCGACGCAGTTCGCGATCCTTGACCGACCGGCGGATGTTGTATTTCACGTAGGCTTCGATGAACTTCAGCGCGTTGGGGCGCTTGGTCATCCCGACGGCCAGCGCCTCTTGACCCCAATAGATCGCCACACGCGTCAGCGCCCGCAAGCCCGGGACGTTCGCCATGGCCCGGCGCAGTGCGACGGGAATCTCGGGGTTGGAGCGCGGCACCACCCACGGCGGAGTGCGTTGGTAGAGCTGAAGTTCGGCGACCTGCCCGACGATCTCCGGCACGATCTGGATCGCGCTGGCGCCGGTCCCGATCATCGCCACCCGCTTGCCGATCAAATCGACGCTATGGTCCCATTCCGCGGAATGGAAAGCAGGACCGCGGAATTCGTCGCGGCCGTCGATGTCGGGCAGGGACGGGATGTGCAACGCCCCCGCGCCGGAGATCAGGAACTGCCCGACGAATTCGCGGCCGTCTTCGGTGAAGACATGCCAGCGCTGTTCGTCGTCGTCCCAGTGGGCCCGATCGACGTGCGAGTTGAACTCGATGTACCGGCGCAGGCCGTATTTCTCGGTGACGCCTTTGAGGTAGTCCCAGATCTCGGGCTGATAAGAGAACGGGTTCTTCCAGTCGGGCTTGGGATCGAAGGAGAACGAATACAGGTGCGACGGGATGTCGCAGGCGCAGCCCGGGTAACTGTTGTCGCGCCAGGTGCCGCCGACGTCGTTGAACTTCTCCAGGATCACGAAGTCCACGCCCTGCTGCTGCAGCTTGATCGCCATGCCCAGGCCAGAGAACCCGGTCCCGATGATGATGGCGCGCGCGTGCACGGGCTGGTGTGCGGATGTCGGTTCGGCGTGTGTCACAACGTCGGTCACAGTGGATCGGTCTTCCTGTTAGCTCCCCAAATACCCAGTACCCAGGGTATCGAATGGCACGAGTGTTGACGATCGCCGGAACGATGTCAACGTGCCAAAGGTCCTCAGCCTCAGCTCGCCGCAGGGTTGCTGGGCACCACGCTGTGAACCGGCTGGTCGGGGTCCATCGTGATGCCGAGCACCTCGGCGGTGCCGACGATGACCCCCACCATGATGGTCGTCAGGTGGGCGACGAACTGGTCGCGCGGCATGCGGCGCGCGCTCTGCGGGTCCGGACCCAGCCACCACTCGGTGGCCGATGCAGCCGAGCCGAAGGCCGCGTGCGCGGCGAGCTCGAACGCCGCATGGTCGAGCTCCATCTCGCGCAGCTCGTCGTCGAACAGGTCGGCCATCGCCAACGTGATGCCGCGACCCTCGTTGAGGATCTGGGGGCTGGCCGACGAGCGGCCCTGGATGAACACCCGCAACACGTTGGGGTGCTGGTCGACGAGGCCGACGTACTCGTCGACGGCCCGCCTGATCACCTCGCGCGCCGAGTCGACCTTCAGATCGACCGACGGGAAGATCGCCGTCCAGAGCATGTCGCGCAGGCGTTCCCCGATGGCCTGGAACAGATCGGACTTGTCGTGGAAATGCCGGTAGATCTTCGGCTTGGCGGTGCCGGCCTCCTCGGCGATCTCCCGCACGCTCAGCTCGGGCCCCAGGCGGTCGATGGCGCGAAACGCCGCATCCACGATCTCGCCGCGCACCTTCTTGCGGTGTTCGCGCCACCGCTCGCTGCGCGCGTCGACCTTGGCCCCCGGCGGCTTGACGCTGGGGTGGGGTGGTCGCGGAATTCTCACCACGTCAAGCACCATACCCCTCTGGGACCGCCCTGAGCCGCTGACCTGGGCAGACTGCGCCCCAGGAGCCGGCTGCGACGCTCAGAGCATGCAGGACACGCAGCCCTCGACCTCGGTGCCCTCCAAAGCCATCTGCCGCAAGCGGATGTAGTAGAGCGTCTTGATGCCCTTGCGCCAGGCGTAGATCTGCGCCTTGTTCACGTCGCGGGTGGTCGCGGTGTCCTTGAAGAACAGCGTCAGACTCAGGCCCTGGTCCACGTGCTGGGTGGCCGCGGCGTAGGTGTCGATGACCTTCTCGTACCCGATCTCGTAGGCGTCCTGGAAGTACTCCAGGTTGTCGTTGGTCATGTAGGGCGCCGGGTAGTAGACGCGGCCGATCTTGCCTTCCTTGCGGATCTCGACCTTGCTGGCGATCGGGTGGATCGAGCTGGTGGAGTGGTTGATGTAGGAGATCGACCCGGTCGGCGGGACGGCCTGCAGGTTCTGGTTGTAGATGCCGTACTCCTGCACCGACTCCTTCAGCCGCTTCCAGTCGTCCTGGGTGGGGATCCGGATGTCCGCGTCGGCGAAGAGCTGACGCACCTTCTCGGTCTGCGGCTCCCACACCTGCTCGGTGTACTTGTCGAAGAACTCCCCCGATTTGTACTTCGACCGCTCGAAACCGCCGAACGCCCTGCCCCGTTCGATGGCAATGCGATTCGACGCCCGCAGCGCGTGGTAGAGCACCGTATAGAAGTAGATGTTGGTGAAGTCGATGCCTTCCTCGGACCCGTAGAAGATGCGCTCCCGGGCGAGATAGCCGTGCAGGTTCATCTGTCCCAGCCCGATCGCGTGGGATTCGTTGTTGCCCTGCTCGATCGAGGGCACCGACGTGATCGACGTCTGGTCACTCACCGCGGTCAGCGCGCGGATCGCCACCTCGATGGTCTGCGCGAAGTCGGGCGAGTCCATCGCCTTGGCGATGTTCAGCGACCCGAGGTTGCACGAAATGTCCTTGCCCACTTTGGAGTACGAGAGGTCATCGTTGAACTCCGACGGCGTGGACACCTGCAGGATCTCCGAGCACAGGTTCGAGTGCGTGATCTTGCCCTCGATCGGATTGGCCCGGTTCACCGTGTCCTCGAACATGATGTAGGGGTAGCCCGACTCGAACTGCAGCTCGGCCAGCGTCTGGAAGAACTCCCTCGCCTTGATTTTCGTCTTGCGGATGCGCGCGTCGTCGACCATCTCGTAGTACTTCTCGGTCACCGAGATGTCGGCGAAGGGCACCCCGTAGACCCGCTCGACGTCGTACGGCGAGAACAGGTACATGTCCTCGTTCTTCTTGGCCAGCTCGAAGGTGATGTCGGGGATCACCACGCCCAGGCTCAGCGTCTTGATCCGGATCTTCTCGTCGGCGTTCTCCCGTTTGGTGTCCAGGAAGCGGTAGATGTCGGGGTGATGCGCGTGCAGGTACACCGCGCCGGCCCCCTGGCGTGCGCCCAGTTGGTTGGCGTAGGAGAACGAGTCCTCGAGCAGCTTCATGATGGGGATGACGCCCGAAGACTGGTTCTCGATGTTCTTGATCGGCGCGCCGTGCTCACGAATGTTGGTCAGCAGCAACGCGACTCCGCCGCCGCGCTTGGACAGCTGCAGGGCGGAGTTGATCGATCGCCCGATCGACTCCATGTTGTCCTCGATGCGTAACAGGAAGCAGCTCACGGGCTCGCCGCGCTGCTTCTTGCCCGAGTTCAAGAACGTCGGGGTGGCCGGCTGGAAGCGGCCGTCGATGATCTCGTCGACCAGCTTCTCGGCCAGTCCGGTGTCGCCGGCGGCCAGGGTGAGCGCCACCATGACCACGCGGTCCTCGAAGCGCTCCAGGTAGCGCTTACCGTCGAAGGTCTTGAGCGTGTAGGAGGTGTAGTACTTGAACGCGCCGAGGAACGTCGGGAACCGGAACTTCTTGGCGTAGGCGCGGTCCAGCAGCTCCTTGACGAAGTTGCGCGAGTACTGGTCGAGAACCTCGCGCTCGTAATAGTTTTCGCGAATCAGGTAGTCGAGCTTCTCGTCCTGATTGTGGAAGAAGACCGTGTTCTGGTTGACGTGCTGCAGGAAGTACTCGCGAGCCGCCAGCACGTCCTTGTCGAACTGAATCCTGCCGTCGGCGTCGTACAGGTTCAGCATCGCGTTCAGGGCGTGGTAGTCCGTCTCGCCCGGTAGCGTGTGCGCGCCGGAGGTTACAGGCTCTGCAGTGACGGTTGGTGGCACGTCTGTTCCTTCCAGAAATCTTCCAAACCCGCGCGGACGGCTTCCACGTCGTCCGGGGTTCCCATCAGTTCGAAGCGGTAAAGGTAGGGAACGCCGCATTTGCGTGAGATCACGTTGCCCGCATAGGCGAATTCGGCGCCGAAGTTGTTGTTGCCCGCGGCGATGACGCCACGGATCAACGACCGGTTGTGCTCGTTGTTCAGGAAAGCGATGACTTGCTTGGGAACATAGCCACCGGCATTCAGGTCCGGGGTGGCCCGGCCGCCGCCGTACGTGGGCAGTATCAGCACGTACGGCTCGTCGACCTCGATGGGGCCATGCAGCGGTATCCGCGTGGCGGGAACGCCCAGCTTTTCCACGAAGCGGTGGGTGTTCTCCGACACGGAGGAGAAATAGACCAGGTTGCGCGACTGCACCGCAACCTCCTTACCTGACGTCTGCCGCTAACTGCTCAGGCGCTAAGCGCCGATTCCGCGATGGCCCTGATGCGGTCCGGCCGGAACCCCGACCAGTGGTCGTTTCCGGCCACCACGACGGGGGCCTGCAGGTAACCCAGCGCCATCACGTAGTCGCGCGCCTCGTTGTCCAGCGTGATGTCGACCTTCTCGTAGCCGATGCCCTGCTTGTCCAGGGCCTTGAACGTGGCGCTGCACTGCACGCATGCCGGCTTGGTGTACACGGTGATGGTCATAGAAGCCGCTCCTTTGCGGAAGGTGGGACTTGTACGGACTGGCAACTACTCGGGTACTGCAACGAACTCTGTCCTCGCTGTGTTACAGCGGCCCGTCAAGTCCCCCGATTCCCGTCCTGCGGCCGTCGGGGTCGAATGACCTATCGAGCCGATTTCGGGTGGTGAACCAGGCCCCGGTCGGGCTGGTGAACCTGGGATCTGCCGGTGCTCGAAACACTACACCTAGTGGCTGACAAGATATCGAGATACAAGATGTTCGGAATAACATTTCTGAAATTCGCTGGTAGTAAGCACTCTGGACGACACGCGCCCGGCGTGTCGCAGGTCACATTCGCCGCGTGAGTCATCCATGCGAACGGGTATATCACCGGCCACCGACAACTCCCCGCCGGCGCGGCGCGGGCCCCCCAACCCGTCCCGCCGCCAGCAAAGCCGCCAGCCGGGGCTGGCGGCTTCTGCTATCCGGTTACAGCAACCTCGCTGGTCGTCCGGCGACCGGCTTGTTGACTTCCGCCAATCAGTCGACCTCGGCGACCAGTTTCCCGACGACATCGCGCACGTTCCCCGAGAGCTCGGCGTGCTCCGCGGGCGCCTTGCCTTCCAGTGTTTTGAACGGCACCGAGAGCTTGATCGACTCGACCACGCGGGCACCGGCAATCCCGAACGACTTGCGGGTTTCGTCGTGCGCCCAGACCCCGCCGTACTGGCCGAACGAGCCGCCAATGACCGCCAGCGGCTTGCCCTTCAGCGCGCCGTCACCAAACGGGCGGGACAGCCAGTCGATCGCGTTCTTGATGACGGCCGGGATGCTGCCGTTGTATTCCGGGGTGACCACCAGCGCGGCGTCGGCCTCGGCCGCCGCGGTGCGCAGGGCGGTCACCGGGGCCAGCGGCGGGGCGTCGGCAGTCATCGCCTCATCGATCTCCTCGTTGTAGAACGGCAGGTCCGCCAGCCCGTCGAACACCGTCACGGTGACGCCGTCGGGGGCGATGTCGGATGCCAGTTCGGCGATCTGACGATTGATCGACGCCGCGCGCAGGCTCCCCACTAACGCCAAGACCTTGATGTTGTCTGCCACCGTCGCGTTTCCCTTCATTAGTAGGTCCATCCTCGCACACACAACCGGACTAGAGTCCGGTTGTATTCCCGCGGCGTTAAAGTACAGGAATGAGCAGTGTCGAGCGGTTGGGTGAACTACCCGTCTACCCGCTCCAAGCGGCCCAGCCGGAGCGGGGCGACGCGGCGCGCAACCGTGCCCTCCTGCTGGATGCCGCCCGTAGGCTGATCGCCGAGCGCGGCGCGGACGCGGTCACCATGGATGACGTCGCGGCCGCCGCCGGTGTCGGCAAGGGCACGTTGTTTCGCCGGTTCGGCAGCCGCGCCGGCCTGATGATGGTGCTGCTCGACGAGGACGAGCAAGCCAGCCAGCAGGCCTTCCTGTTCGGCCCGCCTCCACTGGGACCCGACGCCGCGCCGGTCGACCGGCTGGTGGCGTTCGGTCGGGAACGCATCTGTTTCGCCCATACCCATCACGAACTGCTGTCGGAAGCACACCGCGATCCGCAGGCTCGCTACAGCGCGCCCGTCCTGGTGCACCACACCCACATCCGGGTGCTGCTCCAGGCGGCGCACACCACCGGCGACCTCGACGCTCAGACCGATGCCCTGTTGGCCCTCCTCCACGTGAACTATGTCGAGCACCAGCTCAACGAACGCGGCCACACCCTGCAGACGTTGGGTGACGCATGGGAAAGCTTGGCGCGCAAGCTTTGTGGGCGCTGATGAGCTCGGCCTGGGTCCTGCACGTCGACCTCGATCAGTTTCTGGCGTCGGTGGAGTTGCGCCGCCACCCCGAACTGGCCGGGCTGCCGGTCATCGTGGGCGGCAACGGCGACCCGACCGAGCCCCGCAAGGTCGTCACCTGCGCCTCCTACGAGGCCCGGGAATTCGGCGTGCACGCCGGCATGCCGTTGCGGGCCGCTTCGCGCCGCTGCCCCGATGCGACGTTTCTGCCCTCGGATGCGGCCGCCTACGACGCGGCGTCCGAAGAGGTGATGGGGCTGTTGCGAGACTTGGGGCATCCGGTCGAAGTGTGGGGCTGGGACGAGGCCTATGTCGGGCTGAACGGCGACGCGGCGGCCGATCCGGCCGCCGTGGCCGAAGAGATTCGCACGATCATCTCGTCGGAAACCGGGCTGTCCTGCTCGGTCGGAATCAGCGACAACAAGCAGCGCGCCAAGATCGCGACCGGCTTCGCCAAACCGGCGGGCATCTTCAAGCTCACCGATGCGAACTGGATGACCCTGATGGCGGATCGCCCGGTCGACGCACTGTGGGGCGTGGGGCCGAAGACGGCGAAAAAGCTTGCCACACTGGGAATTACGACAGTCTGGCAGCTCGCGCACAGTGATGCCGAGTTGCTCACCTCTGCGTTCGGCCCGCGCACCGGCCTGTGGCTGCTGCTGCTGGCCAAGGGCGGCGGTGACGCGCAAGTCAGCGCCGAGCCGTGGATTCCCCGCTCCCGCAGCCACGTCGTCACCTTCCCGCGAGACCTCACCGATCGCGCCGAAATGGATTCGGCCATAACGCAACTGGCCGAACAGGCGTTGGCTGACGTGCTCGCGTCCGGCCGGATCGTGACGCGGGTGGCGGTTACCGTGCGAACCGCGACGTTCTACACCCGCACCAAAATCCGCAAGTTGGACGCGCCCACCACCGACCGCGACACCATCGTCGCCGCGGCGCTGCGCGTGCTGGAACTATTCGAGCTCGACCGCCCGATCCGGCTGCTCGGAGTGCGCCTCGAACTGGCCATGCCGGACTAGCGGCGCCGGAGCCGGCCGCAGCGCCCGGGTGAAGATGACGTTGACCTGACGCATCGCCACGCTGTAGGGCCACCAGGCCAGCCGCTTGAAGGCGTACAGCGCCCGGATGTCCGGTGAGGTGTAGATCAGGTAGCGGTTCTTGGCCACCCCGGCCAAGATCTTCTCGGCCGCCTTCTCCGGCGAGACGGCGTGGCCGCTGAACCGGTTCACCCAGCGCGCGACCTTGGGGTCTTCGCGGTCCACGCCGGCGATCTCGACGGTTTGCACCAGTGGGGTGTTCACCGCTCCCGGCACCACGACCGACACCCCGATGCGGTGGCGGGCCAGGTCGAAGCGCAGCACCTCCGACAGGCCGCGCAGGCCGTACTTGCTGGCGCTGTAGGCGGCATGCCACGGGAGCGCGACCAGCCCGGCCGCCGACGACACGTTGACCAGGTGCCCGCCATTGCGGGCGGCCACCATCGGCGGCACGAAGGATTCGATGACGTGGATCGGACCCATCAGGTTGATCGCGATCATCTTGCTCCACTGGTCGTGCGTCAGCCGGTCGACGGTGCCCCAGGCGGAGACTCCGGCGATGTTGAGCACGACGTCCATGCTCGGACGGTCGCGGTGGACGTCGGCGGCGAACGCCGCCACCTGGTCGTAGTCGGCGATGTCGAGCGCCCGGTGCGCGGGCACCTGAGCGCCCAGCGCGCGGGCGTCGGCCACGGTGAGCTCGAGGCCCTCCCGGTCCCGGTCGGTCAGATAGAGTTCGGCGCCCTGTGCGGCCAGCCGCAACGCGGTGGCCCGCCCGATGCCGCTGGCCGCGCCGGTGACCAGACACCGCTTGCCTGCGTAATACCCCTGCTGCCCCATTGCCGTGACGATACCGGCGGTAACGCCCTACGGGCGCCCGCCCCAGAGCGCGTGTAGCCACAACCGCTCGAGTACGCGCACGCGGCGGTCGCGATCGCTGTCACGGCCGGCCAGGATGGGATCGCCGGTCAGCATCAACGCGGTGGTACCGGCCAGGGTGCGGATCAGTGTCGGCAGGTCGTCGCTGATCGGGCTGGCGGTCCCGGCCTTCATCTCGGCCTCGACGATGGCGACGATCTGACCCAGCACCACCTCGAATTGTTGATCCATCAGGTTGCGAATCTCGACGTCGGTATTGCGGGCCTCGTTGCAGGCGGTCATCACCGGGTCGTTGTGCGCATAAACGGCCGCCGCGCTGCCGACCATGCGCTCGGCGAACTGCTCCGGCGACTCGCCCGGCTGGCGAGGGGCGAAATCCTGGGTTAGCGCTTCGAGTTCCTCGGCGGCCTCGGCCATCAGCTGGGCGAGTACGGCGTACTTGGAGTCGAAATAGAAGTAGAAGCCCGACCGGGCCACCCCGGCCCGGAGGCTGATGGTGCTGACCGACAGCTCCGCGAATGGCTTCTCCTGCAGCAGTTCCCGCACCGCCTGCAGGATCGCCTGGCGCTGCTTGTCGCCGCGCCGTTGCCCGCCCGGCTCCGGACTGGCGGGATGGCTGCTCATTCCCTGACCTTGCACCACGCCGGTCAAAAAGCAAACTTGACAGCCGTCAAGTTTTTTCCGAAGGTTATAAGACAGTGACGGCTGTCACCTCGGAGGGAACGCAAAGGAGCGTCTATGACCGCCACGATCAGCACCCCGCAGTACCTGCTGGACCAGGCGCGGCGCCGGTTCACCCCGACGCTGAACACCATCCCGGGGATGGGTGCGGTCGAAAGGCGTCTGCTCAGCCACGACTGGGAAACCAAGGTGCTGGCCGAACCGCCCGCCGGCAGCGGCCTCAAGCCCGTGCTGGGTGACGCCGGCCTCCCGATCCTCGGGCACATCATCGAGATGTTCCGGGGCGGGCCGGACTACGCACTGCATCTATATCGCACCCGCGGCCCCCTGCACTTCCTCGACTCGCCGATCATGCCGGCGGTGACCGCGCTGGGCCCGGACGCCACCCAGGCCGTGTTCTCCAACAAGAACAAGGACTTCTCGCAGCGGGGCTGGCACCCGGTGATCGGGCCGTTCTTCAACCGGGGCCTGATGATGCTGGACTTCGACGAGCACATGTACCACCGGCGCATCATGCAGGAGGCCTTCATCCGCAGCCGGCTGACCGGCTACGTCGAGCACATCGATCGGGTGGCCAGCGACATCGTCGCCGACTGGCCGACCAACGACGCGCGGTTCCTGTTCCACCCGGCGATGAAGGAACTCACCCTCGATATCGCATCCCTGGTGTTCATGGGGCACGAGCCGGGCACGGACCACGACCTGGTGACCAAGGTCAATCAGGCGTTCACGATCACGACGCGCGCGGGCGGCGCGATCATCCGGCAACCCCTTCCGCCGTTCAAATGGTGGCGCGGGCTGCGGGCCCGCAAGCTCCTCGAGGACTACTTCATCGAGCGGGTGAAGGAGCGCCGCAACGCCACCGGCAATGACATGCTCACGGTGTTGTGCCACACCGAGGACGACGACGGCAACAGCTTCACCGACGAAGACATCGTCAACCACATGATCTTCTTGATGATGGCCGCCCACGACACGTCGACGTCGACGACCACCACCATGGTGTACAACATGGCCGCGAACCCGGAGTGGCAGGAGCGGGCCCGTGAGGAGTCGGCTCGGCTCGGCGACGGCCCGTTGGACATCGAGGCGCTGGAGAAGCTGGAGACGCTCGAGCTGATCATGAACGAGTCGCTGCGCATGGTGACGCCGCTACCGTTCAATATGCGGCAGGCCGTGCGCGACACCGAGCTACTCGGCCATTACATCCCCGCCGGGACCAACATCACCATCTGGCCGGGCATGAATCACCGCCTGCCCGAATTGTGGACGGACCCAGACAAATTCGATCCCGACCGCTTCGCCGAGCCCCGCTCCGAGCACAAGAAGCATCGCTACGCCTTCGCGCCGTTCGGCGGCGGCGCGCACAAGTGCATCGGCATGGTGTTCGGTCAGCTGGAGGTCAAGACCGTCGTGCACCGACTGCTGCGACGCTACCGGCTGGAGCTGGCCCGGCCGGGCTATCAGCCGCACCTGGACTACGGCGGCATGCCGATACCGATGGACGGCATGCCGATCGTCCTGCGCCCGCTGTAGGCCTCAGGCGAGCAGTCGGTTAGCGCAGGCGATCACCGCGCGCAACGCCGACTGCGTCGAATCGTCCGACCAGCCCATCGCCCACTCGTCGCGGGCGCCGTTGCTGCCGCGGACGAAAGTGGCGGCGTGGCCGTCCGAGCCCAGCTGATGAAACTTGACGATCTCCACCGCGATCCCGCGATCATGCAGCATCGCAATCAGCGCCGCGATCGGGCCGCATGCGGCGGCGGTTGAAGTTCTGATGTGGTCGCCGACGGCGATGACGGCCTCGAAGTTGCGGGCCTGCGGTCCCGGCCGGGCGGTGTCGATGCACGCCCAGCCGCCCAGCCGGACGGGCCCGCCCGTGTGGGCGTAGGTCGCAACGAAATCTTCCCAGCACATCGCGTCGGCCTGTTCCCGCAGACCGCGGGGTAACGGCGCGCCGAACTGCTGGGCGAACCACACCGTGGCGGCGCACTGGCTGGCTTGGTTACTGGACGGGTCGAGCCGCTCGAAAAGAGTCATCGTGCCGGTCTTCTTCGGTCGAAAGGAGTGACCGACGGCGTAGCTTCCGACCCACAGCGGGGGGTCGGTCTGGGTCAGACCCCGCTGCGGGTGCTAGCTACTACGGCCTTCTTGAAGGCGCGATCGAGAAGACGCACGAGCGACGACATTAGCCGCATACGGCCCTGACATGCAAGTTTGCATAACGCGTCGGTCCGTCGCGAAATAAGTCAAAAATTTTGGTTTACGCGTGTGCAACAGGGGGTATGGGCGGGGGCAACAGTCGTTCAACGGCTGTGCAACAACCCCTCGGAAGAATGGTGAAAGAAGGCTCATCATGCAGGCGAAAACCACCAAGAAAATCCTTAAAACTGTCGCAGCCGCCACCGGGTTGGCCGCGGCGTTAATACTCCCCACCGGATGTGCATCGACGGCCGCCACAGGCGGCACAGGGCTGGGCGGGGGCGGAACCACTTGCGTGGGGCCTGTCTGCGTTGGCCTGTAAGTAATTTTCAAGTGGCCCTCGGGAAGCGATTCCCCGGGGGCCGCTTGCGTTCAGCCGTTCGGCCCGGCCGACGGATCGAACCGCAGATACGCCTGAATCGTCGTGCCGCGGGCGGTCGTGTGGGTGCGCACCAGGTCCGAGATGGCATTGACCAGGTATAGCCCGCGGCTAGCGGGGCCGCACGGCCCCGGGTCCATTCGGCCCACCAGCGGATCTTCGAAGCACCCGCTGTCGCGAGCCTCGCACACCAGATAGCCGTCGTCGTGCCAGAAGGCGAGCTGGCACGCGCCGTCGGTGTACATCAGGCTGTTGCTGGCCAGCTCGGTCGCGACCAATTGCAGGTCCTCGATCCCGTCCTGGGACAACCCGATCCACCCGGCGTAATTCGTGGCGAACGAACGCGCGGGGCTGAGGTCCGACGACTTTTTGACCAAGTAGGTGACGGCGCGCGGATTGCCGGGGAGCGGCCGGTTGCAGCGCCGCAACGCGGCGTCGGGCGCGTAGTCGGCGCTGCGCTGCAGCGCGTCGCCGCTCCACAGCAACGGGTGCGTCGCTCGGACGTCCGCCAGCACGTCGTCGTCGAGCCGGCTTCCGTCGTAGAGGCACAAACCGGTCACCTGGTAGCCGTCCATTGCTCCGTTGACCAGGGCCTCGTGCTCCACGCAGGCGACCAGCTCTTCCGCGGTGCGGCCGGGCCAGGCAACTTGACTGACGATCCGCACCCGCTGGTCGGGGTGGTCGTCGACGAAAGCCCCCTCCATTGCCATCAGCCGGCTGGGGTTGCGGGCGACCTCGGTGATGTCGACCATCTGCAGATCTGCCGACGACTCGGCCGTGCCCAGCGCGTCATGGAGTAGCGCCAGTTGTTCCGACGGCACGGCGACCATGACCGCCTCATCCATCGCCAGCCCGTCGCTGACGAAGCGGCTCACGAAATCCAAGTACTCAGGCTGGGATTGGTAGATGAGTGCCGAATGGAGGAACCCGAGCTTTCCGATTTGGGTGCTTGCCGTCACTCCAGCACTCTCGCTCTCGATCACTAACGCCAACCCCCTGCTGGACCGGCCGTTCACTTCCTCCCTCCCCAGTACCCCCGACGGGCCTTCGCTATACCGCGCTGCAGATCACATCTGCGAACTACAGCCACCAGGACGCGGCGGCGTCCAGATGACGCCGCACGCGATACCGGGCCAGGCTCTCGTCACCCGCCTCGATGGCGTCGACGATCCGCAGGTGAGCGTGGTGGACGGCTAGGACGTCCGCCCAGGTCGGCGGCGCCTGCCCGGTGCTCGACCAGTGCCGCCGGAACAACTCGACGATGATGCGCAGGAACAAGTCGAGCAGCGAATTGCCCGCCAGTTGGGCCAATCCGACGTGGAACCGGAATTCCTCCACGGCGGCGTCGGCGACGTCGCCGGGCTTTTCGTCGACCTCGGACCGATGGGCGGACAGGAAGGCGGCCACCTCGGATTCGCCGCGCCGCTTGACCACCTTGGCGACGTTGTCGATCTCGATGGCGTCCCGGACGCACCGTAAGTCCTCGCGGCTCGGGTCGCGGTACTGGAGGTACAAAGCGATGGTGTCAATGCTCGCCTGCGCCTGCGGTGTGGCGATGACGAGCCCGCCGCCGGGCCCGCGGCGCATGTACGCGATCGAGTGGTATTCGAGCAGCCGCACCGCTTCGCGGAACACCGCGCGGCTCACCCGATAGCGCTCGAGGAGGGCCGTTTCGGTGCCGAAAACCGAACCGACCTTCCAACCGCCGGCCGCGATGTCGTCGCCGATAGTGGCCGCCAGCATCTCCGCCAGCTTGCCGCGGGGCATCTCGATGTTGAGCGGCCTGGGCCTGCGCCGTCTGCTCGCGTTGCGGGGGTGATGGTGCTGAAGCCAGGCGGTCACGGCCTCGACGTGTCGTTCGCTGAGGGTCTTGGCCCGCGCCGAGTCGCCGGACGTGACGGCCGCGACGATCTCGGAGTGGTCGACGTGCATCCGGTCGACCGCCTCGATGGCCTCGCTGGCCGTGTCCGTCCGCGACTGCAGGGCGTAGCGGGTGGTGAGCCGCATCAGCACGTCGATAAACAATTGCAGGACAGGGTTTTTCGATTGCTCCGCCAGGGCGATGTGGAACTCGTCCCGCGGTGTGGGCAACCCCGGCTTCCACTGTTCCTCGCCCCGCAACACGGCCCGCAGCCGAGCGATGCCCGCTTCGTCGATTCGTTCGGCGGCCAGCGAGGCCGCCAACGGCTCGAGCACCAGGCGCGCATTGAGCAGGTCGCCGAGCGTCGTGCCGAGGTATTCGAGATAGATGACGACGGCGCGGGTGGCGGGGCCGGCATCGGGCTCGCAGATGATCAGCCCGCCGCCCGGCCCGCGGCGCATCCGGGCCACCTGATGATGCTCGACGAGCCGGACGGCCTCGCGCAGCACCGAACGACTCACCCCGAAGCGCTCCTGCAGAGCGTGTTCGGAGCCCAGCGATTCGCCGATGGCCCAGCCGCGGCGGACGATCTCGGCCTCGAGGTCGCGCGCGATCTTGGAGGCCAGTTTGTTCCCGAGACCAGTGCTCATGTCAGGCCCAGCGGCGTTTTGGCGCAAGCCTTTTCAGCATGTGAGCAACATGCAGCCGGCGACGGGGCCGCCTCCGACGGAAACGACGCCGACGTCCGGGCGCTGCGCCACCTGCCGCTCCCCCGCCTCGCCGCGCAACTGCAGGCAGCCCTCGTGCAACGCCCAGTAGCCGTGCATGCGCCCGGCCGAGAGTTGGCCACCGTAGGTGTTCAGGGGGAGTTCGCCGTCGCGGGCGATGCGGGCGCCGCCTTCGACATAGGGCCCGGACTCGCCGTCGCCGCAGATTCCCAGGGCTTCCAGCCAGGCCAAGGTGAGATAGGTGAACCCGTCGTAGAGCTCGGCGACCTTGAGGTCGGACGGTTTCAGGTCGGTCCGCGACCACATCTGCGCCGCCGCATCCGACATCGCCATCTTCGGGTAGTCGTCGCGGTGGAACCAGCCGCCGGCGCCGTCGGATCCGCCGATCGCCTCCACCGCCACCGCGCGGTGCGGGCAGTCACGCGCGTACTCGGCGTGCGAGACCACCACCGCGATCGAGCCGTCGATCGGCACGTCGCAGTCCAGCAGCCCGAACGGCGTGGAAACCGGCCGCGCGCTGAGGTAGTCGGCCATGGTCATCGGGTCGCGGTACACCGCACGCGGATTCAGCGCGGCGTTGCGCCTGCCGTTGAGCGCCACCCAGCCCAGCTGTTGTTTGGTGGTCCCGTACAGCTCCATGTGGCGACGGCAGTTGAGTGCCAGCCAGTTCGCGGCGGAGTAGGCGTTGGCCGCGACCAGATCGTTGACGTCGTCCATCGCGCCGACGGCGGGCCGTTCGGCACCCTCAGGCGCCTCGAACATCCGCGCGAGCGGGGGCGCGGGCGCGTTCTCCTGCGGCTTGACGGGAACGGTGCCCCCGAGCATTTGGATGGTCCGGTACACCACCACGTGGCGGGCGCGACGCTCGGCGACCGCGCGGCACGCCGACATCACCGGGCTGAGCAACCCGCCGGTGCCGAAGCCGGATCCGCAATCCGCCGCCTCGATCCCCAGCTGGGCGTTGACGTCCCCGGCGGGGGTATCGCCCAGCGTCGCGATGCCGTCGACGTCGGACGGGACCAACCCGGCGTCCTCGATGGCGGCCCGCACCGATTCCATGGTCAGGTCAAGACCCGCGATGCCGCTGCGGCGACCGATCCGCGATATGCCGATGCCGGACAGGATCGCGTCCTTCTCGAAATGCGTCATGCACACCGCCCGTCAGCCCACCAGCCCCGCATCGGATCAATTGAGTGTACTGTATTCGTCGTGCCGGACGAGCCGCTGCTCATCGAATATTGCGACCATTGCGCCCATTGGGTGCATCCGGCGGCCGGCGAATGCCGCACGTGCGCAGGCCCGCTGGTGGCGCGGCCGGTTTCCGGCCGCGGCACGGTGTTCACCTATACGGTCAACCATCACCCGTACAACCCGGAGATTCCCGTCCCGTACGTGATCGCCATCGTCGAACTCGCCGAACAACAAGGTCTGCGGGTGGCCGCCAACATCGTTGACTGCGAACCCGATTCGGTCAGGTGCGGCATGACCGTCGACCTTCGGCCGGAAAAGGGCAGCGGCGGGGCGCCGTTGTTCGCACCCGCCTGACCCGGGCGGCTAGTTGATCAGCGGGTCGCGCGGCATGCCGAGGATCCGTTCGGCGATCTGATTGCGGGTGACCTCCGACGTGCCGCCGGCGATCGCCATGCCGCGCGCTCCCATCGCCAGCCGGCCCACCACCGCTCCGGGCCCATCCATGAGTGCGACCTCCGGACCGGCCAGTGCCGCCCAGATCGCGGCGCCGTCCACCATGTGGTCGGCCAGCTTCAGCTTGGTGATGTTGCCTTCCGGGCCGGGCCCGGCCCCCTCGACGCTGCGCGCGGCGCGACGCAGGTTCAGCAGCCGCAGCGCGTGATCGTCGGCGAGGAAGAATCCGATCCGAATCGGCGCGCCCGCCAAGCGATCTGACTGCTGCGCCGCGAGCTGCACCAGGGTGGACGCCAAGCCCTCGTAGAACGATCCGCTGCCACCGATGCTCACCCGCTCGTTGCCCAGCGTCGCGCGGGCGACCGTCCACCCCGAGTTGGGCGTCCCGACGACGTCCTCGTCGGGAACGAACACGTCGTTGAAGAACACCTCGTTGAATTCCGAGCCGCCGGTGATCTGCCGCAGCGGCCGCACCTCGACGCCCGGGCCCTTCATGTCGATGATGACGGTGGTGATGCCGGCGTGCTTAGGAACTTCGGGGTCGGTGCGGACGGTGGCCAGGCCGCGCGCGCAATACTGGGCCCCGCTGGTCCAGACCTTCTGCCCGTTGATCTTCCAGCCGCCGTCCACCCGGGTGGCTCGGGTCTTGACCGATGCCGCGTCGGAGCCGGCCTCGGGTTCGGAGAACAACTGGCACCAGATCTCCTCTTGGCGCAGCGCCTTCTCCACAAATCTCTCGATCTGCCAATCGGTTCCGTGCTGGATCAGGGTCAGGATCACCCACCCGGTGATCGAGTAATCGGGCCGCTTGATGCCGGCCGCCCGGAACTCCTCCTCGATCACCAGCTGCTCGACCGCATCGGCGGCGCGACCCCACGGCTTGGGCCAGTGCGGCATGACGTAACCCGTCTCGATCAGCTTGTCGCGTTGCGCCGTTTTGTCCAGGGCGGCGATCTCGGCGGCGTCGGCATGGATCCGCGTGCGCAATTCTTCGGCCTCGGGCGGCAGGTCCAGGCTGTTCTCCCGCTTGGCGCCGACGGCCGTGCGCTCGAAGACATCCCTTGCCGGCGCGTCACCGCCGAACAGCGCCGCGATCACCAACGCGCGGCGCAGATGCAGATGGGCGTCGTGCTCCCAGGTGAATCCGATGCCGCCGTGCACCTGAATGTTCAGCTCGGCGTTGCGTGCATAGGCGGGGAAAGCCAGGGCCGCGGCCACCGCGGCGGCCAGCTGGAACTGGTTCTCGTCCTCGGACGCCGCGCGCGAGGCATCCCACACCGCGGCGACCCCCGACTCGGCTGCCACCAGCATGTTCGCGCAATGATGCTTGACCGCTTGGAAAGTGGCGATGGTGCGCCCGAACTGCTGCCGCACCTTGGCGTAGTCCACGGCGGCGTCCACGCAGTCCGCCGCGCCACCCACCGCCTCGGCGGCCAACAGCGTCCGCGCCCGGGCCAGCGCCGATGCCCGCGCGCCCACCAGGACGTCGTCGGCGTTGACGTTCACGTTCTCCAGGCGGACCCGTCCGGAGCGCCGGGTGGGGTCGAAGTTGTTCGGCACCTCGACCGACACGCCGGCGCGATCGCGCTCCAGCAGCAGCACGTCCTCGCCCGCGGTGATCAGCAGCAGCTCGGCCAGCCCGGCGCCAAGCACGATTCCGGCGTCACCGTCGGCGATCCCGTTCTTGAATTGCACCTGGCCGTCCAAGCCGATGCCCGCGGTGACGGTCCCGTCGATCAGCCCGGGCAGCAGCCGCGACTTCTGTTCGGCGCTACCGTCTTTGGCGATCACCGCCGAGGCGATGACGGTCGGCACGAACGGTCCGGGCGCGACGGCACGGCCGAGTTCCTCGACCACCACCACGAGTTCGGGCAGACCGTAACCGGAACCGCCGTGTTCTTCGTCGACGTGCAGGCCGAGCCAGCCCAGCTCGACGAGGTTCTGCCAGAAGGGTGGCCGGGATTCCTCGGCGGCGTCGAGCAGGGACCGCGCCGCCCAGCGAGCCTTCTGCGAGGTCAGGAACCCGCGCGCGACCTCGGCGAGTTCACGGTGGTCGTCGGTCAGTGCGATACCCATGAGGGGCCCTCCTCGCTACCGGCTGGGTAGCCGGCCCCGCTTCGAGGGGAAGCGGGGCGGCTACCTAAAGAGTGTACTTAATGCGAGGAGGGCGACCCGTGGGGGTGGCTACTTGGGAGCGAACCGCTGTCCGGCGTCCAGGCGCAGGCACTGGCCGTTGAGCATCGGGTTCTCCACGATGGCCGCCACCAGCTTGGCGTACTCGATCGGCCGGCCGAGACGCTTGGGGAAGGCCGCGTCCTTGGTGAGGGCCGCGGCGAATTCGTCCGGAATGCCCTGCGTCAATCCCGTGGCGAACAGGCTGGGCGCGATCGCCAGCACGCGGATGCCCAGCGAGCCCAGATCGCGGGCCATGGTCAGGCACATGCCGGCGATGCCGGCCTTGGCGGCGGTGTAGGCGACCTGCCCGATCTGCCCTTCGAAGGCCGCGATCGACGCGGTGTTGATGATCACGCCGCGCTCTTCGTCCTCGGGCTCGTTCTTGGCCATGTGCGCCGCCGCGAGCCGGCTGATGTTGAAGGTGGCGATGAGGTTGAGGTCGATCACGGACTGGAAGGATTCGAGGTCGTGGGGGCCGGACTTGGTCATCGTCCGCTTGGCGATGCCACCGCCGGCGGTGGTGATGATGACGTGCAGGCCGCCCAGCTTGTCGACGGCGGTCTGCAGGGTCTCCTCGGTGCCCATGAAGTCGGTGACGTCGACCGGGTAGAACGCGCCCCCGATGGCCTCGGCCACCTCTTTCCCGTCGGAACCCTCACGGTCGAAGATCGCGACGTCCGCCCCGCGCTCGGCCAGCAACTCCGCGGACGCACGGCCCATCCCCGACGCGCCGCCGATGACGACGACCTTCTTCCCGTTGATCTCCATCCGGACCCTTCCTTTCGGGTTGTCAGATCTCTTGCAATCTGTAACGTTACGTAGGCACGCTAGCGTGTCTGTCCGGCAGGGGTGACCCCGCCTTGTTCAAGAGCCATGCCAAGCTGATTTCGTGCTCCTTCTCGACGTCGCGACGACCTCACTTGACGTGGGCGGCACGTCGTCACGGCTGAGCAAGGTCGCCCACATCGCCGACCTGTTGCGCCGCGCGGCGGCCGACCCCGACGGGGTCGCGATCGTGGTCTCCTGGCTGTCGGGGGAGCTGCGCCAGCGCCAGATCGGGGTCGGCTGGGCGTCGTTGCGGTCGCGGCCGGCGCCGGCGTCGCGCCCGACGTTGACCGTCGCCGGTGTGGACGCCAGCTTCTCGGAGATCGGGGCGGTGTCGGGCAAGGGGTCACAGGCGCGGCGTGCCGAACTCGTGGCGGGACTGTTCGCCGCCGCGACCGACACCGAGCAGTCCTTCCTGGTGCGGTTGCTCGGCGGGGAGCTGCGCCAGGGCGCGCTGGCGGGCATCATGGCGGACGCGGTGGCCAGGGCAGCCGACATCCCGGTTGCGTCGGTACAGCGCGCCGCGATGCTGGGCGGGGACTTGCCGGCAGTGGCGGCCGCCGCCCTGAGCGGCGGGACCGGGGCGCTGGACGCGTTCGCCCTGCGGGCCGGCCGGCCGGTCGGCCCGATGCTGGCGCAGACCGCTACCGGGGTGGCCGATGCGCTCGAACGCCACGGCGGCACAACCATTTTCGAGGCGAAGCTGGACGGCGCCCGGGTGCAGATTCACCGGGCCGGCGATCAGGTCACCGTCTACACACGAAGCCTTGACGACGTCACCGCCCGGCTGCCCGAGGTGGTGGAGGCGACGCTGGCCCTGCCGGTGTGCGACCTCATCGCCGACGGTGAGGCGATCGCGCTGCGGCCCGACAACTCCCCGCATCGCTTCCAGGTCACCGCGTCGCGGTTCGGTCGATCGGTCGATGTGGACGCGGCCCGTGCGGCGCAACCACTTTCGGTGTTCTTCTTCGACATCTTGCACCGCGACGGCGCCGACCTGCTCGACGCGCCGACCGCCGAGCGGCTGGCCGCCCTGGACGCGCTGGTGCCGGCCGCGCAGCGGGTCGACCGGTTGCTCACCTCGGACGCCGCCGAGGCCGCCGGCTTCCTGGACGCGACACTGGCCGCCGGCCACGAAGGCGTGCTGGCCAAGGCGCCGGGCGCGCCGTATCAGGCGGGCCGGCGCGGGGCGGGCTGGCTGAAGGTCAAGCCGGTGCACACGCTGGATCTGGTGGTGCTCGCGGTGGAATGGGGATCGGGGCGCCGAAGCGGCAAGCTCTCCAACATCCATCTCGGGGCGCGCGACCCGGCCACCGGTGAATTCGTCATGGTGGGAAAGACTTTCAAGGGAATGACCGACGCCATGCTGGACTGGCAGACCGCACGGTTCAGCGAACTCGCCGTCAGCGGAACCGATGGTTACGTCGTGCGGTTGCGGCCCGAGCAGGTGGTCGAGGTGGCGTTGGACGGCGTCCAGAAATCCTCGCGCTACCCCGGCGGTGTGGCGCTGCGTTTCGCCCGGGTGGTGCGCTACCGCGACGACAAAGGCCCGGCGGACGCCGACACGATCGACGCCGTACGGGCGCTGTATTAAGTCGCGCGCTGTTCTTCTTCCGCGCGTAGGGTTTCCGCCGTGGCAGTGAAAGCGCGCGACGACGACGTCAGCTACATCCACACCGACGAGGAGCTGCCGCCCGTCGCGATCGTGGACCGCTCCCCCATCACCGTCCGGCACAAGATCGTGTTCGGAGCCGTCGCCGTGATCGGCGCGGTCGCGTGGGCGATCATCGCGTTCGCGCGCGGCGAGGCGGTGAACGCGGTCTGGTTCGTGGTCGCGGCGATCTGCACCTACCTCATCGGCTTCCGGTTCTACGCCCGGCTGATCGAGATGAAAATCGTCCGCCCGCGCGACGATCACGCCACGCCGGCCGAAGTGTTCGAGGACGGCACCGACTATGTGCCCACCGACCGGCGGGTGTTGTTCGGTCATCATTTCGCCGCCATCGCCGGAGCCGGACCACTCGTCGGCCCGGTGCTCGCCGCGCAGATGGGCTACCTGCCCTGCAGCATCTGGATAGTCATCGGCGCCGTGTTCGCCGGCGCGGTGCAGGATTACCTGGTCTTGTGGATCTCCACCCGGCGGCGGGGACGTTCCCTGGGCCAGATGGCCCGAGACGAACTCGGCGCCACCGGCGGCGCGGCCGCCCTGGTTGGGGCGTTCGTCATCATGGTGATCATCATCGCGGTGCTGGCGCTGGTGGTGGTGCGGGGCCTGGCCCAAAGCCCCTGGGGCGTGTTCTCCATCGGCATGACCATCCCCATCGCCCTCTTCATGGGGTGCTACCTGCGGTTCCTGCGGCCCGGGCGGGTCGCGGAGGTGTCGATCGTCGGATTCGTGCTGCTGATGCTGGCCGTGGCTTCCGGCAACTGGGTCGGTGAAACACCTTGGGCCGCAACGTGGTTGACCATCTCGCCGGTGACGGTTTCGTGGTTGATCATCGGCTACGGTTTCGTGGCTTCGGTGCTGCCGGTCTGGCTGCTGCTGGCCCCACGCGATTATCTCTCCACATTCATGAAGGTCGGCGCCATCGCTTTGCTCGCGGTCGGCATCTGCCTGGCCCGCCCGCTCATGCAGGCACCCGCGATCTCGCGGTTCGCCGCCAGCGGCGACGGGCCGGTGTTCCCCGGCTCGCTGTTCCCCTTCCTGTTCATCACCATCGCGTGCGGTGCGCTGTCCGGATTCCACGCGCTGATCTCGTCGGGGACGACGCCCAAGCTGCTGGAGAAGGAAAGCCAGATGCGGTTCATCGGGTACGGCGGCATGCTCACCGAGTCGTTCGTCGCCGTCATGGCCCTGATCAGCGCATCGATCCTCGACCAACACCTGTACTTCGCCCTCAACGCCCCGGCGGCGCAAACCGGCGGCACCGCGGCCACCGCCGCCGACTACGTCAATCGGCTCGGCCTGTCGGGGGCCCCGGCGACCGCGGACCAGCTCACCAGGGCCGCCGCCGGCGTGGGAGAAAAGTCGATCGTGTCGCGCACCGGTGGAGCCCCGACGCTGGCGGTCGGCATGTCGGAGGTGTTGCAGCGGGTCTTCGGCGGGGCGGGCCTCAAGGCGTTCTGGTATCACTTCGCGATCATGTTCGAGGCGCTGTTCATCCTGACCGCCGTCGACGCGGGCACCCGCGTCGCGCGGTTCATGCTGTCCGATGCGCTCGGCAACCTCGGCGGCCCGCTGGCCAAACTTCGCAACCCGAGCTGGCGCCCGGGCGTCTGGCTGTGCAGCCTCGCCGTGGCCGCGGCCTGGGGCAGCATCCTGCTGATGGGCGTCACGGATCCGCTGGGCGGTATCAACACCCTGTTTCCGCTGTTCGGAATCGCCAACCAGCTGCTGGCCGCCGTCGCGCTGACCGTCGTCACCGTGATCGTCGTCAAGAAGGGCCTGCTGAAGTGGGCGTGGATTCCCGGGATTCCGCTGCTGTGGGACTTGGCGGTCACGCTCACCGCGTCTTGGCAGAAGATCTTCTCGGCGGATCCCAATGTCGGTTACTGGACGCAACACTTCCAATTCCTCGCGGCGAGAAACGCCGGCAAGACGTCGTTCGGTTCGGCCAAGAACGCCCATCAACTCGACGACGTCATCAGGAACACCTTCATCCAGGGCACGCTGTCGGTTCTGTTCGCGCTTGTCGTCGTCATCGTGGTGATCACCGGGGTGGTCGTCGCGCTGGGCGCGATGCGCGGCGCGGGCAGGCCGCTGACCGAGGATGAGCCGGTGCCGTCGAAGCGGTTCGCGCCGTCGGGTCTGGTCGCGACCGCCGCCGAGCGGGAGTTGCAAAAACGATGGGACGCGCCGGTCAAAAAGGTCGTGTCGAACTCCCCAGCGCGGTCCTAAGATTGCGCGATGAGAGTCGGCATCGACTTTGGCACCACACACACTGTCGTTGCGGCCGTCGACCGAGGCAACTACCCCGTCATCTCGTTTGACGGCGTCGACGCGTGGCCGTCGATCGTTGCGGGCAACGCCGCCGGGGACTTGCGGTTCGGCGCGGAGGCCGCCGCCGTCCGCCACGACCCGGGGTGGTTGGTGTTGCGATCGTTCAAACGTCTGCTCAACGACGCCGGGCCCCAGACCGAGGTGAGCCTGGCCGGCCGCAGCCATCGACTGGCCGACCTGCTCACCGGCTTTCTGGCACAGCTCAAGAGCGACTTACTGCGCCACTCCAACGCCAGCCTCACCGCGGGGGAAACCATCGAGGCCGCTATCAGCGTGCCGGCCAACGCCTCGAGCGCCCAGCGCCTGCTGACACTGGATGCCTTCGTCGCGGCGGGGTTCCACGTCGTCGCGCTACTCAACGAGCCGTCGGCCGCGAGCCTGGAATACGCGCACCGGTACCGCTCCACGATCACCGCCAAACGGGAATACGTCCTCATCTACGACCTGGGCGGCGGCACCTTCGACGCGTCGCTGCTCAAGATGACCGGGCACGCGAACGAGGTCGTCATCAGTGAGGGCATCCAGCGCCTGGGCGGCGACGACTTCGACGAGGCGATCGTCGACCTCGTCCTGGCCGGTTCGCGGCTCTCCGGGGTGGACGACGCCGCCCGCGACCTGCTGCGGGAGGAGTGCGCCGCACGCAAAGAGGCCGTGGGTCCGCAGACCCGCCGCTTCCTGGTGGACCTGTCGGGCGTCGACGGGGCGGACCGGCCCCCGTTCTCGTGTCTGGTCGACGACGTCTATGCGGCCTGCGCGCCGCTGGTCGACAAGACGATGAAGCTGCTCGAACGCGTCCTGCACAACCCGGCGCCGGGCGGCGCCGACGTGACCTGGTCGGAGGTCGCCGGCATCTACGTCGTGGGCGGCGCCGGAAGCTTCCCGCTCGTTTCGCGGATGCTGCGCACCGCCTTCGGCGACAAGCGGGTCAAACGCTCACCGCACCCCTTCGCGGCCACCGCGATCGGCCTGGCCGTCTTCCTCGACAAGGAATCAAATTTCGCACTCGCCGAACGCTTCTCGCGCAACTTCGGCGTTTTCCGCGAGGCCGAGGCCGGCGCCGGTGTCATCTTCGACCCGATCGTGTGCAAGGACGTCTCATTGCCCGCCGATGGGCGCACCCCGCTGGTGGTGAAGCGGACCTACCGGGCGGCGCACAACATCGGCCACTTCCGGTTCGTCGAGTGCAGCCGCCTGGTCAACGGCCGACCCGACGGCGACGTGACGCCCTACGATCCGGTGTTGTTCCCGTTCGACCCGGCCCTGCACGGGCGCGACGACCTCGGGCGCCAGCCCGTCGGCCGGTGGCGGGACGGGCCCGATGTCGAGGAACGGTACGTCATCACGCCGAGCGGTGCGGTCGAAGTGACCCTGACGACGCAGCCGGCCGGATTCAAACGCACCTTCCGCCTGGAGCGCCGCGCCTCCGCGAGCGCGTGACGCGGCCATGGAGCTGTACGACGTCATGCGGACGACGTTCGCGGCGCGCGACTTCACCGACGACCCGGTGCCCGACGAGGTGTTGTGGCGCATCTTCGACAACGCCCGGTTCGCCCCGAGCGGGGGCAACCGGCAGGGCGCCCACATCACCGTGGTGCGCGACCCAGACACCCGTCGCCGCCTCGCCGAGCTGGGCGTGACCGCGGCCCGGCGCTACTACGCCCAGCTGCAGGCGGGTGAAAACCCTTGGAATTCAATCCATCCCAGCGGCGTGCCGCAGGACGTCATCGACCAGACCGAGATCCCCGACACTTTCGTCGCGCCGATCGCGAAAGCGCCAGTCGTTCTTGTGGTTTCGGTCGACCTGACCGTCGTCGCATCCATCGATCAGGACCTGGACCGCGTCGGCCTGGCCGGCGGCGCGTCGGTCTACCCGCTGATCTGGAACATTCTGCTGGCCGCCCGTAGCGAGGGGTACGGCGGCACCATCACGACCATGGCCATCGCGGCCGAGGACCGGGTCCGCCGGCTGCTGGGAATCCCCGACCTGCACGCGCTCGCCGCGGTTGTGCCCCTTGGCAAACCGGTGCGCCAGCCGACCAAGCTGCGCCGCCGCCCGGTCGGGGAATTCATCACTCGCGACCGTTTCGATGGTCCGGCGTTCGAGGGCTGAGGGGCTGTCCGTCCCTATTCGATGACATCGGCGTAGATGTCCAGCAGGCGGAACCTTGTCGCATCGAGATGCTCTCCGAGAACCGCGATCACACGCTTCTGCAGCTCGTACCCCAGTTCGTGGTCCTCTTCGCACTTGCCGCGCAGGCACTTGCCGTCGAAACCGATGGCGCGCGTCGTCTCGACCGCCCGCGCGTCGAACCGCCAGTTGTACGGTGGCACCAACCACGACCAGCCAAGGATGTCTCCGTCTCCGAGTGTCTGCACCGTCAAGCTGCCACGGCCCAGCGCGGGGGTTTCCAGCGCGATCCTGCCGGCGCGGATGAGGTAGAAGTGATCGGCGGGCTGGCCCTCGCGGAAGATCAACTCACCCGCGGTGAAGCGCAGGTTTGCCGCACACCCGACCGCCAACTGCACATAGCGCGGGTCCATCCCGCGGAAGAACGGGTGTCTGGCTAGAACGCCCTCTAGCGTCCGCACTGCCTGTTTCCTTCACCGGTGCCGATCAATCCTTAAGACGGACGATAGTTGATGATGAAGGCCAACGTTCGGCGATCGAAGAGAAGAATTACCACGGCATAGCCCTGCCTTGCGTCTCGGCGATAAGGAGCCATCCGAATGTCCACCTGGTTCATCACCGGCTGCTCGACCGGACTCGGTCGCGCGCTTGCCGAGGCCGTCATCGGGGCCGGTCACAACGCCGTCGTCACCGCGCGCGACGTCGCGAAGGTCGCCGACCTGGCCTCGGCCGCGCCCGAGCGGGTGCTCGCCGTCGCCCTCGACGTCACCGCCCCCGCACAGGTCGCCTCGGCGGTACGCGAGGCCCACGCCCGGTTCGGCGTCCCGGACGTACTGGTCAACAATGCCGGCTACGGGTACCGCGCCGCGGTCGAGGAGGGCGACGACGCCGATGTGCGCACGCTGTTCGAGACGCACTTCTTCGGCACGGTCGCCATGACCAAGGCCGTCCTGCCCGGCATGCGGGCACGCCGCAGCGGCGCGATCGTCAACATCTCCTCGATCGGCGCAACGGCGACTCCGGTGGGCTCCGGCTACTACGCGGCGGCCAAGGCGGCCATCGAAGGCATGAGCGGCGCTCTGCGCGGTGAGCTTGCCCCGCTGGGCATTTCGGTGACCGTCGTCGAGCCGGGCGCGTTCCGCACCGATTTCGCCGGACGCTCGCTCGTGCAGTCGTCCACCGTCATCGACGACTACGCCGCGACCGCCGGGCAGCGCCGTAAGGAGAACGACACCATGCACGGGAACCAGGCGGGCGACCCCGCCAAAGCGGCCACCGCGATCATCGCGGCGGTCGAATCCGACGAGCCGCCCGGCTTCCTGCTTCTCGGTCCGGACGCTCTTGGTCTTTATCGCTATGTCGCGGAGGCGCGCGCGGTTGAGATCGCGAAGTGGGAAGGGCTGACGAGCGGCACTAACTTCGGGCCGTAATCCGGCGGCGCCAACGTGCGAAGCTCCTCCATCGGCCGGCGGCGTGGTGCGCGGCGCTGACGCCGGCCGGGATGCCCAGCGGGGCAGCGATAATGACGACGATGGTGATGAGGGTCATGGCCGCTTCAGAACCGGATCAGGCCGCGGAGATTGACCCCGGCGTGCAAGTCGGCGTAGCCGGTGTTGATCTCGTCGAGGGTGTATTCCCGGGTGACGAGCTCGTCGAGCTTCAGCCGTCCGGCGCGGTACAGGTCGAGCATCCTGGGTATGTCGTGCCGGGGATTGGATGACCCGAAAAGCGAACCGCGAACCTGCTTTTCGTACAGGGTCAAATCGAAGAGCGACATGGCGACGGACGTGTCGGTCGGATGCGGGATCGCGGTCATCACCACCCTGCCGCGCTTGCCGACCAGGCTCAGCGCCTGAGCCACATACGCGCCTTCGGCCGAGTCGGTGCTGACCACGCAGACGTCGGCTCTCTGGCCGCGCGTCAGGTCGGTGATCAGGGCTTGCGCCTCGTCGACCGTCGCCGCGGTGTGGGTGGCGCCGAACTCCAGTGAACGGCCCCGCTTGTACTCCACGGGATCCAGCGCGACGATCACGCGTGCCCCCGCGATCCGCGCGCCTTGCACCGCGTTCATGCCGATCCCGCCCACGCCCATGACCACCACCGTGTCGCCGTCACGCGCTTCGCCGGTGCGCACCATGCTGCCGTAGCCGGTGGTGACTCCGCATCCCACCAGGGCGGCGGTGTCGAGCGCGGTGGATGGATCGACCTTGATCACCGATGCCAGTGGGACCACCGTGTATTCGGAGAACGTTCCCAGCACGCACATTTGGCCCAGCGCTTGGCCTTTCGCGTGGAATCGGAAAGTGCCGTCGAGTTGCGGTCCCGCGATGATGGCGGCGCCGAGCACGCACAGGTTGCTCATGCCGCGCGAACACGGTTCGCAGCGGCCGCAGGCGGGGATGAAGCTGAGCGCAACCGAATCGCCTTCGGCGACTTCGGTGACGCCCGGGCCGACATCGACGACGACGCCGGCGCCCTCATGCCCACCGACGACCGGTAGCTGCATCGGCATGTCGCCGGTGATCAGGTGGTCATCGGAGTGGCACAGCCCGGCGGCGGCCATCTTGACCAGGACCTCGTTCTCCTTGGGCCCGTCGAGATCGACCTCTTCGACCTCCCACTTCTGGTGCAGCCCCCACAGCACCGCTGCTTTCGTTTTCATCGAAAACTCCTTGGGATCAGCGCTTCTCGGGTGTCCAGGTTGCCGGCAGGCTGTTGACACCGTTGATGAAGTTGGCCAGGGCGTAATTGGGCCGCGGTGCCGAGATGTCCGGGATGCGCGTGTAGACCTCGGTCAGCAACGCCTTGAGCATGGTGCGCGCCAGCGCCGCGCCCAGGCAGAAGTGCGGACCGCCGCCGCCGAAGGCGATGTGCGGGTTCGGGTTTCGCAAGATGTTGAACAAGTGCGGGTCTTCGAAGACTTCCTCGTCGCGGTTGCCGGAGTAGTACCACAGCACCACCTTGTCGCCGGCCTTGATCTCCGAGCCGCGCACGGTGATGTCCTGGGTGGCGGTGCGGCGCATGTGCAGCAGCGGCGACCCCCAGCGCAACACCTCCTCGACGGCGGTGCCGACCCGGCCCTCGACGTCCTCGACGAGCAGGGCGCGCTGGTCGGGGAATTTCGAGAGGGCGGCGATGGCGTGGGCCGAGGCGTGCCGCGTGGTGTCGTTGGACGCGACACCCATCAAAACGAAGAAGGCCTTCAGCTCGTCGTCGGTCATCTTCTTGCCGTCGAACTCGGCCTGCACCATCCAGGTCATCAGGTCGTCGCCGGGGTTGGCCCGCCGCTCGGGGATCAAGACCGTAGCCACCGCGTGCAGATCCATCACGGCGCCCATGAACAGTTCGAGTTCGCTCTGCTCGCCGCGAATGTTCGGGTCTGTCCAGCCCACGAGCCGCTGCGCGGCGCTGACGGCCTGGTCACGCAGTTCACCTTCGGGCAGGCCGAAGAAGCTGCCGAAAATGCGGCCGGGCAGCTTGACCGAGACGAGTTGGACGAAGTCACCCTCACCCAGGTGCGCCATCTCGCTGACCAGGTCGTGGGCGTGGCCACGGATCCAGCCTTCCAAGCGGCGCACGTTTTTGGGCTTGAAGGCCTCCGTCGTGATTCCGCGCAGCTGGGTGTGCCGCGGGGCGTCCATGGCGATGAACGACTGGGCGATCTCCACCGCCTCGGGGGCGAAGTCCTCCATGGTGATGCCCTGCGCCGAGGAGAAGATCTCCGGGTGGCGGCTGGCCATCCGGATGTCCTCTTGTTTGGTCAGGGACCAGAAGCCCCTGGTGTTGAGCTCGGGAGGCAGCAGATCCGACTCCGCGGGGCGGCTCCAGGGCACGGGGTCCTCCGCGCGCAGGACGGCGAAGGCGGCGTCCCGCTGTTCCGGGGGTTTCGCCCAGAACTCGCGGGCGCTCAGATCGATGTCTTTATGGGTAGGCGCGGTCGTGGGTGCGGTGGTCATCGGGGGCCCTTTCTGGCGGTGGGCAGTGGTGCACGTCACCGCGGTTAGCACCCATGCTGGTCAGCGCGGTGGCGGCGCGGCACAGGCGCGAGTGCCAAACACTGGCCTGCGCGGGCCAGCCCACGGAACCGGCGATCAGGCGACCGGTGCCCGGAAGGTGGCCACCAGGCCCCCGCCGTCGCGCGCGGCGAAGTCGACCCGTCCGCCCATCGCTTCGGCGATCTGCTGCACAATCCACAGGCCGAGTCCGGCGGTGCCACGTTGGCCGCCGACGCTGACGTACTTGGTGGTCAGCTCGCCCAGGCTGTCGGCCGGGATCCCAGGCCCCCGGTCGGCCACCGCGCAGACCAATTCGTCGCCTTCCCGCGAGCACGTGACGTCGACCGGTTCACGCCGGCCGTGCCGGGAGGCGTTCTCCAGGAGGTTGGTCAGCAGCCGGCGCAGCCCTTGGGCGTTCACGGCCACGGCGCCAACGTCGCCACTGACGCTCAGCCGCAACCGCGGCGCCGCCAGACCGACGGCGTCGGCGGCGGCAACGATGAGGTCGGCCACGTCGACGCGACGGACCCGCCCAGTCGAGAATGTCGGCCGGCGACTCAGCGCGACGTCGGAGAGCGCGTCGAGCATGTCGGCCAGGTGGTGGACGTGGCGGGCCACCAGCTGCAGACTGGTTTCCCGGTCGGCCTGCGACATTGCCCGCTGCGAAGTCAGTGCCTCGGTCAGCGCCTCCAAAGACGTGACGGGAGTGCGGAATTCGTGCACCAGCACCTGAAGTCCGTCCTGTTGCGACTGGTATGAGCGCAGCAGGCGGGCCCGCAGGTCGCGTTCCTCTTCGGCGGCAGCGTGTTCGGTCTCGGCCTCTACCAGCGCCCGCACCCGGGAACGGTGTTCGCGTTCGGCGAGCGCGGAGAGCCCCGCGGTGATGATCGCGACGAAGATCAGATACACCGCCGACCACCCCGCCAGTAGGGCCGGAGCCGCGGCGACCGGAAGTCCGGGCGACGAAGTCAGCGCCACCGGAACATAGGCGGCGCCCAAAAGGATTGCGACCAACAAGGTTTCACCGAACGACAGCCGCGCCGCCGAGGCGATGACCGCCAGCGCCAGCACCGCTACCACCGGACTGTAGACGCCGCCGCTCAAGGCGATGAGCGCCAGCGTGAACGCCGAATCGAAGCCGGTGACCAGCCACGCGTACCTGGTGCGCCGCACCTCCAGCTGCGGATAGGCCATCACGACGGCCGCGTAGAGCATCGCGGCGCCCAACACCGCGACCGTGGCCGCGGTGTGCTGCCGGACCCACTGGGGTCCGATCGCCAGTAGCACCCCGATTGAGATGACCACGGCGACCCGCACCGCGACGACGATGCGGGCCAGCCCGTAGTCCTCGCCGTCGAAGTCCGTTCGATCGAGCGGTCTCACCCAGCTGACCATAGGGTTCGGGCTAGCATCGCGGCAATGACTCGTTCGCCGTTTGTCGTGGTGATCGTCGACGACCATGAGCTGTTCGCGCAGGGCCTGGCCCTGTTGCTCACCCGCGAATGGGGCGAACTGTTCACCGTCGGCGGCCAGACGACGTACGTGGAAGAGGCCGCCGACCTGGTGGCTCGCTGCGACGCCGATGTCGCGATCATCGACCTGTCGATGCCTCCCCTGGGCGGGGTCGCCGCCATCCGGCACATCAAGGCGCGCCACCCGAAGACCCGGATCCTGGCGCTTTCGGGGACCGACGACCTGGGGCTGGCCGAAGAGGCGTTGCGGGCCGGAGCCGACGGTTTTCTGCCCAAAACCGCCAGGCCGGAGGCGCTGGCGGGGCCACTATGGACGATCGCCGAGGGGTTGCGGGTCGTCGACGGCGCCCTGCTCGATGGGCTGCTTAGCAACACCCGCAAGCCGCCGTCCGAGCTGCTGGACAGCCTCAGCGCGCAGGATTTCCAACTGTGGACGCTGCTCGCGACCGGCATGGAGACCGGTGACATCGCCCAGCGGATGCTGGTGTCGGAGCGCACCGCCAAACGCATGGTCGCCGGGCTGCTGCACAAACTCGGAGTCAACAACCGCATCGCCGCTGCCGCGTTGGCGGGGCGCTACCGGTTGCTCGATGACGTTGCCGAAACCGGTCGGATCAGTTGAGGATCCGGATCGCTTGCGCGGGGCACATCGCGGCCGCCCGAATCACCCGTTCGCGGTCGGCTTCGGGCGGGTCCGGCTCGAGCACCACCACCTGTTCGGCACCGTCGGGAATGTCGAACACGTCGGGAGCCGCCAGCAGGCATTGCCCGTGCCCCTCGCAGAGGTCGTAGTCGACGGTGATGCGCATGATCGCAGTATCGGCCCCTCCGGGGCACCGCGGACGGTCCGCCCGCGCCAGATGTGGCCTGGCCGGGCCAGCTAGTCCAGGGCCTTTCAGCCCTAGGCGGACGACGCAGCATCTGCTCATTCTGGAGACCCTTAGCGTTCCCTTCCTGAGCCGAAAACCCGATCATGACCACTACCCGAACTCAGACCGCCTCGCCCCTCGAAGCGCCCGCCGTCACAGAACAGCGCATCCGCGAAGTCGATGCGATCGTCGACGCGGCGGCCGAGGCGGCCCGAGACTTCCGCAAGCTCGATCAGCAGCAGGTCGATGCGATCGTCGAGGCGATGGTGCGTGCCGGAGTCCGCGCGGCCGGCGAACTGGCCAGCGTGGCGATCGAGGAGACGGGCTTCGGCGTCTTCGAGGACAAGGTCGTCAAGAACTATGTGGCCACCGAGTTCCTGCACGACTATTTGCGCGACAAGAAATCGGTGGGAGTCGTCGAGGAGGACGTCGAGCACAACATTGCGTACGTGGCCGAGCCGATCGGGGTGGTGCTGGGCATCACCCCGGTGACCAACCCGACCTCGACGGTGCTGTTCAAGGCGATCGTCGCCGCCAAGACCCGCAACGCGATCCTCTTCCGGCCGTCACCGTATGCGGTGCGCTGCTGCGAACGCAGCCTCGAAATCCTCCGCACCGCGGCCGAAGCGGCCGGGATGCCGCCCGGGGCGCTGCAGGTCATTCCCGACGCCGCGCACGAGGTGACGCACTACCTGTTCATGCATCCCAAGGTCGATTTCATCTGGGTGACCGGCGGACCGAAGATCGTCGCGCTGGCGAATTCGGCCGGAAAGCCGGGGCTGTCGGTCGGTCCCGGCAACGCGCCCATCTACGTTCACAAGACGGCCGACCTGAAAGGCGCGGTCGTCGACATCTTGATCTCGAAAACCTTTGACTCCTCGGTCATTTGCCCGGCCGAGCAAACCTGCATCATCGACGACGAGGTATACGACGAGGTGATCGCCGAGTTCGAGCGGATGGGCGCCCGAGTGCTCACCCCCGGCGAGGCCACGGCGGTGGCGGAGTTCGCCTTTGGCTGCGGCGACAAGATCTCGCACGAGGCCGTTGGGCAGAAGGCGTCGGAGCTGGCCGCCCGAGCCGGCTTCAACGTGTCGCCGACCGTGAAGGTGCTGCTGGCACAGCTACCTGCCGACCTGGACGAGCTCGCTTCGCATCCCCTGTTGCAGGAGAAGCTGATGCCGGTGCTCGGCGTGGTGCGCGCACGCGGCGTACAGCACGCCATCGACGTGGCCGTCCTGGTCACCGAGCATGGGGGGCTGGGTCACACGTCGGCGGTGTACGCCAACGACGAGGACGTCATCGAGGCATACGGTCTGGCGGTTCGCACGGGCCGCATCCTGGTGAACGCGCCCACTGCGGTCGGAGCCCTCGGCGGGGTCTACAACAACCTGACACCGACGTTCTCGCTGGGTTGCGGCACCTGGGGCGGCTCCAGCACGACGGAGAACGTCAACTATCGGCAGCTGCTGAACATCAAGACCGTCTCGCGGCGCCGTACCCCGCCCCAGTGGTTCCGTGTCCCGTCCAATACCTACTTCAACGAAGGCGCACTGGACAACTTGCGCGAGCTCGAATGCGAAACCGTCGTGGTGATCACCGACGTCCAGACCGAAGAGCGCGGTGTGGTCGAGGCGCTGCGCGGCAAGTTGCGCGCCCCACACGTGCAGGTGTTCAACGAGGTGACACCGGAGCCCGACGAGAGGACCATCCGCCGTGGTGTCGCGATGCTGCAGCGGGTCCAACCCGATCTGCTGGTCGCCGTGGGCGGCGGCTCGGTGCTGGACGCCGGCAAGGCGATCCGCCTGTTCTACGAACACCCGGAGAAGAGTCTCGACGAGTTGACGATGCCGTTCCTCGACCCGCGCAAGCGCGTGGCCGACTATCCGGTCGACCGCCATCGCGTCCAATTGGTGGCTGTCCCAACCACATCGGGTACCGGATCGGAAGTCTCACCGGCCGCGGTGCTGACCGTGCGCGGAAAGAAGGAGACGCTCGTCGACTACAGCCTGGTGCCTGACCTCGCGGTCGTCGACCCGGTCCTCACCTCGTCGATGCCGCAGACACTGACCGCCGACACCGGCATCGACGCGCTGACCCATGCGCTGGAGGCGGCCGTCTCGATCTTCGCGTCGCCGTATACGGATGCGTTGTGCGCCCAGGCGGCGCGACTGATCTTCGATGCGTTGCCGAGGGCATACGACGACCCCGACGACCTATCGGCGCGCACTGACATGTCCAATGCGGCAACCCTTGCCGGGCTTGCCTTTTCGAATGCTTTTGTCGGGACGAATCATGCGCTCGCCCATGCGGTCGGGGCGAGATTCGAGATCCCGCATGGCCGGGCGAACGGTATTTTCCTGCCGCACGTGCTGCGCTACAACGCAAGTCTGCCCAGCAAGTTCATGCCCGCGCCGGGTTATTCCGCCTACGTGGCCCCGGACAAATACGCACAGCTCGGTCAGCTGATCTTCGGCGGCCATGAACCAGACGAATCCCGCGGCCGGTTGTTTCATGGGGTCGATGATCTGCTGAACCGACTGAACATGCCTCGATCGGTGCGCGAGTGCGGCGTCGACGAGAAGCAGTACCTGGAGGCGCTACCGGCATTGGCGATGACGGCTTTCGAGGACCTCAGCAACCGCACGAATCCTCGGATGCCCTTGGTCAGCGAGATCTCCACGCTGCTTCGGGTGGCCTTCTACGGCGATGCCGAAGCACAACCTCAGCCGCGCAGCTGAGGCAGCACGTCACGCTCGTACGCGGCGAAGAACCCGTCCATGTCCGGGCCGACCTGCTGGACATACACCTCGTCGATGTCGGCGTCGAGGTACTCCCGCACCTTCGCGACATGCGTGTCGGGGTCCGGCCCGCAGGTGACCGCTTCGGCAACCTGGTCCGGCGTGACGAGAGACATCAGGGCGGCGAAGTCCTTGGGGCGCGGCAGCGTCTGCGCCGATTGCCCGGGCAGCGCGTCGTTACCCCACAGCCGGTGCGCCGCCTTCAGCGCGGTGTCGGCGTCCTTGTCCCAGCTGACTTTGGCGCCGCCCTGCACGGGCTTGTCGCCGCCGCCGGACTCACGGAATGTCTTGACGAGGCCGGCATCCGGCATCACCAGAACGAAGCCGTCCCCGATGCGTCCGGCCAGCTCCGCGCCCTGCGGGCCGAAGCCGGAGACGTAGATCGGCACCGGCTGGTCGGGTCGCGTGTAGATGCGGGCCTCCTGCACCTCGTAGTGCTTGCCGTGGTGGCTCACCTCGTCGCCGCGGTGCAGCAGGCGGATCACGTCGACCGCCTCCTCCAGCATTTCCTGGCGCACGCCCACCGACGGCCACGGGTCGCCGAGGATGTGTTCGTTCAGCGCTTCGCCGCTGCCCACCCCGAGCACGAAGCGGCCGTCGAGTTGGACGGCGGCGGTGGCGGACGCCTGCGCGATGATCGCCGGGTGCGTCCGGATCGTCGGGCACGTGACGGCGGTGCTGACGGGCAGCGACGTCACCTCGGAGAGCGCCCCGATGACGCCCCACACGAAGGGGCTCTGGCCCTGCTCGTCGTTCCAAGGGTGAAAGTGGTCGGAGATCCACAGCGCGTCAAACCCGGCCGCCTCCGCACGCTTGGCCTGGTCCACGAGTTCCTTGGGGCTGTATTGCTCGCAGGACAGAAAGTATCCGATCTTCGTCATGCCGTGCGGGCTACCCCGCTGCGCGCCCGGTTATGCACCGTCTTCGCTGTTGATCCGCTGTACACCGCGGGGACCCGTCCGCTCGCGCGCCCGGCGCCGCAGCGCGACCACCCAGCCCAATGTCCCTGTCGGACTGGTTGTTTCGCAGAGCGCACAGCTACGCCCCGATTCGCGACCGAGGCGGCTTGGGGCCAACCGCATCCTCGCGCACCCAACCGCCGGGTCTCCCCAAAACCAATATGTTGCAAACGCTTTCGCCGCCGAGCCGGGACGGATTGGACGCACCGATGTGCTCGACGCCGGATTCCCCTCGGCAGGGCTCGCTTCTACGGGATCTTTTTTGCGATCCGTTTGGCGATCTGAGCACCCCGATCGCCGATGTGATCGGCGCAGGCGCTCACGTCGACGACAACGTTATTCGCGGTCGTCAACGCCCGCTGGCACGCCCAGCCCTCCCCACCCTCTTCTTGAACCCGAGTTATCGCCAAGACGCCGTCCTCGACGCTGGCCTTAGTCAGCGACCAGTAATGAGGGTTCGGGTCGCTCGGGTCATGCAGATCGACACGCCGGTTATCGCAGTTGGCCCAGCCGGTCACCTGGCTTGCATAGAAGTCATGGGCGGCCATAGCCCCAGGAAACGCCACCACCGCCTGGTAGGCGATGTGGTCCGCACGATCGCGGTGGTCCTTCAGCTCCTGAACGCGCACAGCTGTCCAGCCGCTGCCTTGGTAGGAGTAATCCTGTGCTTCGGCCCAAACCAAGCATCCATCCTCGAGGGGACGGTTGGTGTACATCGTGTCGGCGGAAGCCACGACTTCCATGTGAGCATCCATGATGGAGCCCACATCACCGGTATCGAGCAGCAATCCGGACAGCGCGCCGGTCGGCAGCGGTTGCGGGGCATGACCCAACGTCGGAGCCGCAACCACCCTCCCGTCGGTGGTCACGGTGCATCCCGCTGTCAGCGCGGACAGCACCAGGATCGACACCGCATGCCGCTTGCCCGCTAACCTCATCGGCCTATTTCACCCCACCCCTGCATGGTCACCAAGCCTATGCGGGGGCGCGGGAGAATCGCTTCGCCGGCTCGGAGAATAGAGTTCTCCAAGATCGAGAGACGGATTACTATGACCGTGTCCTGTCAGGTACCGCGCCCGAACGATGGGAGTCGTCATCGACGCCTCGATCCTCGATGCGCTACGCGCGCCGCGCGGCCGAGGCCGCCCCGACGGAGGGCCGCTCGCCTCACGTTGGCGGGCCGTGTCTGTCCGCCGCCTCACCGCGCCGGCCGAGCGGACGGGCTCCAGCACGGCGACCGTCATCGAGCCGGTGTGAGCGCGCCGGGCGCGCTGGAGCGCGATCGGCCGTGCGACGGTGTCGTCGTGCTGCGCCTGAACCGCCCGAAGCAGCTCAACGCCATCAACGAGGCGATGCAAACCGAATTGCGGGAGACGCTGGCCGATTTGGCCACCGACCGCTCAGTGCGTGCGGTGGTGCTGACCGGCGCGGGGCGAGGCTTTTGCGCCGGCATCGACGTGCGGGACTTCGGCCCATCGATGCTGGAGGCCACCGCACCCGCGCTGGAGCGGATGCGCTTCCAGGAGCGGATGGCGGGCCTGGTGGAAGCCGTCCGTGCGCTGCCGCAACCCGTGATCGCCGCGGTCAACGGACCCTGCGTGGGAGCCGGCCTCGCGCTATGCCTGGCGGCCGACATCCGAATCTGTTCGCAGAGCGCATCATTCGGCAACGCCGCCATCCTGCTCGGGCTCTCCGCGGCCGAGATGGGCATGAGCTACCACCTGCCGCGCATCGTCGGCACCAGCGTGGCCGCCGACTGGATGCTCACCGGCCGCACCGTGCCGGCCGCCGAAGCCGATCGGCGCGGCCTGGTCAGCGAGGTGCTCGAACCGAATCGGTTAGCGGAGCGGGCCGTCGAGTTGGCGTCGCTGATAGCCGGCCATGCCCCGCTGGGCGCGCAACTGACCAAGCGCGCCCTCCAGGTCAACACCGACGCCGCGAGTCTCTCCGCGGCGCTCGAGCTGGAGAACCGCAACCAGGTGATTTCGCACGCCACCGACGAGGCGGCCGAGCGCCGCAAGAAATGGACGTCGTGACGGAGTCAGCAACCTAGAAAGGACGCCGCATGGCGTGGGACTTCTCCACCGATCCCGAGTGGGCACAGCAACTCAAGTGGGTCGAGGACTTCGTGCGCGAGGAGTGCGAACCGATCGACCTGATCGTCAAGGAGTCGCACGACCTCAACGATCCGGTCCGCCAGGCCCTGATCCCGCCGCTGCAAGAGATCGTCAAGGACCGCGGCCTTTGGGCCACCCACCTCGGTCCGCATCTGGGCGGCCCGGGCTACGGCCAGGTGAAACTGGCGCTGCTCAACGAGATTCTGGGTCGGTCGGAATGCGCGCCGATCGTCTTCGGCTCCCAGGCTCCCGACTCGGGCAACAGCGAAATCCTGGCGCACTACGGCACCCCGGAACTCAAGGCCCGCTACCTCGAGCCACTGCTCGACAATCGGATCGTGTCCTGCTTTTCGATGACCGAGCCGCAGGGCGGTGCCGACCCTAAGGTCTTCCGCACCACCGCTGTACCCGACGGGAACCACTGGGTCATCAACGGCGAGAAGTGGTTTTCGTCATTCGCGTCGATGGCATCTTTCATCATCGTGATGGCCATGACCGATCCCGACGCGCCGCCGTATCAGCGTTATTCGATGTTCGTCGTTCCCGGCGATACCCCGGGCATCAACGTGCTGCGCGACGTCGGCCTGGGCTACCAGCCGGTCGGCGGCGGGCGCGAGGGCTATGTCCGCTACGAGAACGTGCGCGTGCCGGCCGATCACATGCTGGGTCCGCGGGGCGGGGCCTTCGTGGTCGCGCAAACCCGCTTGGGCGGCGGGCGGATTCACCACGCGATGCGCACCGTCGGGCTGGTCCGCCGGATCTTCGACATGCTCTGCGAGCGGGCGGTGTCGCGGTACACCCAGGGCGAGGTGCTGTCCAACAAGCAGCTCGTTCAGGAGATTATCGCCGACTCGTGGATGGAGATCGAGGCCTTCCGGCTGCTGACGCTGCAAACCGCTTGGAAAATCGACCAATTCAACGATTACAAGGCGGTGCGGGCGGACATCTCGGCGGTCAAGGCGATGATGCAGAAGGTGCTGCACGACGTGTCGTCGCGGGCGCTGCAACTGCACGGATCACTGGGCACCACGCACGAGATGCCGTTCGTGCAGTACTTGGTGGAGTCGTTCGTGCTGGGGCTTGCCGACGGACCGACCGAGGTGCACAAGGTGACGCTGGCCCGCTTGCTGTTGAAGGACCGCGAGCCGGCACCCGACCTGTTTCCGTCCGAGCACCTACTGCGGTTGCGCGCGGCCGCGGAGGCGAAGTTCGCCGACAGGCTGGCCGGCATCCCCCGCGGTTAAACCGATTTGGTGACGCCGACGTACGACAGCACCACGTCGGACAGGTCGGTCATCCGGGTCAGCACCGCATAGGAGCGGATGAACGACTGGCCCACGCACCCGTCGATCTTGATGTGGAAGTTGCTGATCATGACCCAGGGATTGGCACCCTTGAATTGTTTCTTGATCACCGGCACCGTGAGGACGAGGCCGGGTTTCATTCCGATGCTCATCACGCCGTTCATCGGAGTCGAAACGAACGGCAGCAGGGGCGGCAATGTACCGGTGGTGTCGAAGGTGGGGCTGACGCCGGGGATGATGCCGACACCGCCCTCCATGATCACGCCGTTGGAGGTGCTCATGTCGATCCCGCAGCCGATCTGATAGCCCACTTCCAGGACGCCGTGGGGCTCTTCGGATCCTCTCAGCGAGCCGACGAAGATGCCGCTGGCCATGTATTCGCGCGACGCGACGGACGTGGTCAGCGGTGCCACCGGAACCTGCGACTCGTCCTTCGCGCCCAGCCCCAGGGTCCAGCCGTCCGGGGTGTTGAGGATGACGGGGGGATTCGAGGGCACCGCCCCCTCGGCCGGTGCCGAAACTGCAGCGGCAGGCTCGACCTCGGGACCGCCCTCAGGATCAGCGGCCGCCGCCGGCGCCGTGACCACAGACATGACGAGGCAAACGGCCACCACCAGCGCGCGACGAACGACCACGGCAACCGGCCTCACGCACGCCAACGTACGCACGTGCCGTTTCGAGTCGCGAAATTTGCCGGGCGGCCGATCAGAGTTGTTGTGTCTTTGTGACTCTTATGCGATATGGGCGCCGAAGGTAGGATTGAGCCTGTTAGCCGGCGGTTCAGGCAGACGACGGAAGGCCGCGACGATGAAACCTAGATTTGCTGCTCTACTCGTCGTGGGTTTGACGGCCCTTGCAGCTTTGACGGGCGGCACCGGAATGGCGGTGGGAATAGCGCTCGCGTCTCCGGACCCGGGCCAGGTGGACGACATCCCGACGATCGACGAATGGCAGATCCAGTACCCGACCACAATGACGAACCCATACGAAGATTCAGTCGGCTCGTCGGGTGACTGGGGTGGCGTCGGAATGTGGTGCCAAAATCTCCACGCCAACTGCAGCTGATCGGGTGACCCGTTAATCCAGCAGTGACCGCGCCCGATCCAGCAGCCTCGGGAGTGTTGCCGCCATGTCTTCCAATTCCTTTCGTGGTGTGCGCCTCCGCCGATTGTGCTTGACGATCAGCGACCACGTCGCCGCCGACTTGAAGCACGCCAGCGCGCTGAACCAGGCCAAGTCGGTGACCTCGCGGCCCAGCTCTTCCTGGTAGATCTCGGCGAGCTCACCGACGGGCGGCACTATCCCCGCTGAGCCGGTAACGCGCCGGTACGTGTCCGGGTCGCAATTGATGAGAAACCAGCCGGCGTCGATACGGGGATCGCCCACCGACCAGATTTCCCAATCGATTACCGCGTTGATGCGGGAGCCGGCGGCCATCAGGTTGCCCAGCCGGAAATCGCCATGTACCACGCTCGGTCTGATAGCCGTTGGCGCGCAACCCAACAGCGCGTCGCGCACCCCCGGCCAATCGGGCACCAGCGCCGCGTCGACGGTCCCCAGCGTTTCGGACCACCGCCGGACCTCGGCGACCGCGTCGACAATCGATTCACCGCCCAGGCCAAGCTCGCCCAGCGACAGACCGTGCAGCGCGGCCATGACGCGGCCCGCATTGCGGTACCGATCGGGAAGATCGGGAGATCCGGGACCGCCGTCGAAAAGCGGTTCGACGCAGTCGCCCTCGCGGCGTGACATCACGAACAAGGGCGGCGTGTGCGGCGGTTCTCCCCGGTCCTCCCAGAGCACTTCGGGCACCGGAACCCGTGTTCCGGCAAGGGCTTTGATGATGCGTGCCTGCCGGAGCACGTCGCGATGCGCGACGGGCTCGACACCGGGCGGAGCAACCTTGATCACCACCGGCCGGTCATCCATGGCGCCCCCGAACGTGAGACTGGAGGCCCCCCCGGACAGCGGCGCGACTCCGGTCACGCCGGCGCCGTCCAGTCGTCGCCGCAACTGGTCCGGCTCGAGCTCGGCCATTCAGCCGGCGGGCTTGGTCCAGCCGACCTCGGCGAGGAAGGGCTGGGTGTGCGCGATGCGCCCGGTCAGGGTCTTCGGGTCACCGGTACACAGCCGATAGGCCGTCTCGGTGATCAGTTCGATGTCCTCGGTGTCGGTCTTGGCCAGGTCGAGGGTGCCGGCCCCGGGCGTGGCCACGGGATTGCTGGGAGCGGCGGCGTTGACGGCGATGCCGTCGTCGTACAGCTCGGCCGCAAGGCTTTTCGTCAGCCGGTTGAGCGCGGCCTTGACCGTCCCGTAGATCCCGAAGCCCGCGGTGCGGTCGAATTCCGAGAACGGCGGTCCCGGCGGCAGATCGCCGCCCACCGAGGTCACGTTCAGGATCCAGCCCCGCCCGCGTTCGCGCATCGCCGGGATCGCCAGTTGGCTCAACTGCAGTGGGCCCAGAACATGCATCTCCATCATCAGGCGGGCCCGCCGTTCGGGAAACGCGTCCAGGGGCCGCAGGAAGGTCACCGCCGCATTGTTGACCAGGATGTCCGGGGGGCCGACGGCGCCGACCACCTCCGCGAAAAGCCGTTCGCGTTCCGCGGACTGGGACAGATCGGCTTGGACCGCGACGGCCTTCCCGTCGGCGGCCACAACCTCGTCCAGGGTTTGACTCAGCGACCCTTGGTATTTGGGGTCGGGGTCCATCGTGCGGGCGGTCAGCGCGACCGTGGCACCTCGCGAGGCGAGCCGTGCGGCGATCGCCTTGCCCAGCCCCCGGCTGCTGCCGGTGACGAGGGCCACCATCCCTTCGCACCGTCGGTCAGCGCTCATCATCGGCCTCCTACGGAAATGGCTTCTCCGTATCAGAGAATGCCATTATCATCCGCCGAGGGGAAGTGCCGTCCTGCGCAAGGCATCGATCGAGTAGTTCCCGCCGCCCGTGAACACCAGCAGCAGGAACGCGAAGCAGAAGAGGATCGCCAGCCCGCCGCCGTTGCCCGCCGGCGGATCGGCGACGGGCCAGAGCGCTTGCGGCTGATGGATCCAGAAATAGGCGACCGCCATCTCCCCCGAGGCCACGAACGCGACGGCCCGGGTGAACAGGCCGGTCGCGATCAGCAGACCCGCGACGACTTCGATCAACCCGGCGTACCAGCCGGGCCAGGAACCGAACTCGACGCGAACGGGCGAAGGGACGGGCCAGTCAAAGAGGCTCCTCGAGCCGTAGGCCGCGAACAGCAATCCGTATACGGCCCGAAACACACTCAGCACCGCCGGCGTGTGGCGACCGAGCCGCCGTTCGAAATCCTTTGTCACGATCGAAAGGTTACGGTCGCAGCCCAGTCGAGCAGACGCCGCCAAAGGCGATGCCGGCCCGCCGCCATGTTGTGGCAGTGCGCGCTGTCGCCCAGCACCAGGGTGGTGATGTCCGGGCAGCTGCGATAGACACCGGCCTCGGCGCGTGGGTCCGGTGAGACGTCGACGACGCCGTACCCGATCAACACCGGGACATCGATCAGCGCGGCGTGTTCAGCGACGACCCCGGGGATCATGGCGGTGCCGAACACGCGCGGCACCATTGATTTTGCGACGACGCAGTCCGCGGCCACGACGTCGGCGGGAACATCGGCAAGGTGGAACCAACTCTGCAAGTGCTCGCGCGGACCCTCGAAATAGGGCTGCGGCAGAGCGGACAGTATCTCCCGGGCGAGCTCGGCGCGTCCCTGCGCGGTTGCCGACCGGGCGATGAATTCCGGATCGAGGTTCAGCGGCGCCACGTGTTGATTGGTGCACCCGAGCAAGGCCAGTGCGGCGAAGCTGGAGAACAGTGCTTGTTGCGTGATCGCGAGGTAGCCGCCGAGGGAATGGGCCATTGCCACGGGGGGTGCTTGGATTCCCGTTACGTCAGGCAACGCGGAGACCGCATGAGCGAGCGCGGCGGCGATGTCGGTGAAGCCGAAATCACGTGCGGGTTGGGAGCTTTCGCCGGTGCCCAGGGGGTCGATGGTGACGACGGCGTAGCCGTTCCCGGTGGCGAAGTCGGCGAAGCTGTACCCGTGTTGACCGGGGATGCGCAGGTCCCAGTAGTCGCGGCTGTAGGTACCTCCAGGCAGACAGACCAATAGTGCCGGCGTCTGCGCACCGGTGCGCGCGGGATAGTACGTCGCGGCCAGCGACGCTTCCTCACCGATCACATCGCCGACATCAAACTTCAACGGCCGCGCGGAAGGGTTCATCGGACGCCCATGTCGTTATCCTCCTCTGGGTGGCAGAGCCGAACGGGCCACCACGCAGTGTCTTCGCGGTGGCGCCATTTGTACCGGCCTAGCGTCATAATCGCTTATATCGGGCGGTTAAGACGTTGGCTCGTGGAATGGATTGGTGATGGCCGAACTTTCCCCGTGGGCAATCGAATCCTTCGGGACGAGCCGCGCAGGTCAAGCAGCGGGTGAAGGAACTCAGCCACCGAAGGGCCGAGTTGCAGACGAAGCTAAGGCCCACAACCCCAATGAATCGTCATCGGGTTAGCTTCCATCTGCCGTCCGCCCGTCGCCCGCCCAAGGAGATTTCGTGACATACGTTTTACTTCTCTGCGCCATTCTTGCGGAAGTAGCCGCGACCAGCCTGCTCAAGAGCACGGAAGGCTTCACCCGATTGTGGCCGACGGTCGTCTGCCTAACGGGTTACGCGATCTCATTTGCGCTCCTGGCGCTGTCGATCTCGCGCGGCATGCAAACGGACGTCGCCTACGCGCTGTGGTCGGCAATCGGTACGGCCCTGATCGTGCTGATCGCCGTGCTGTTTCTCGGCTCGACGATCTCGGTCGCCAAGATCGTCGGGGTCGGGCTGATCATCGCTGGCGTGCTGACGCTGAACCTGTCCGGCGCACACTGACGCTAGGTGTGGGCCGTCAACGGTGCACCCAGCAGACTGACCAGCGCGCTGGTCACCTCGTCGGGGCGTTCCTCCATGACGTAGTGGTCGGCGCCGCGCAGCCGAACCAGCGTGGCGTGCGGAATGGACTCGGCCAATTCGCGCGCGGCGCTGAACGGGATATAGGGATCGCGGTCACCCCAGATTACGGCGACCGGGCACCGTATCGTCCCGAGTCGCTCCGCGAGCCACGGGACGATGGGCACCGGATAGTGCGCGAAGAAGTTCCAGAACGTGCGCTTTCCCTCCGGCGAATTCATCCAGCCCAGGTACTCGGCTTCCAGCACGGTGTCGAAACAGCCGAGCCTTCGGTAGCGGGCCAGCGCTAAATGGTGCAGCGTGGCCAGCGGAAGATGTTGTGCGGCACGAGACGCTGGCGGGTGGGTAGCGATCCAGTGTTGGCCTCGCGAGAAGCGGTAGAACCACGGGCGAAAGATGCCATGTGCGCGGGTGTTCAACAGAGCGAGTCGCAGCACCCGCTCGGGATGGCGGATGGCATAGCCGAGTCCGATGAAGCCACCGTAATCGTGGGCGCACAGGTTGAACCGTTGCCATCCCAACTCCGCCACGAATCGTTCGATCCGCTCTACCTCTTCGTCGTAGGTGGGTGCGGTCGCCGGTGGAGCGGACCGGCCGAAGCCGGGCCAGTCCGGCGCCACGACATGATGGCTGTCGGCCAGCGCCTTGATCTGGTGGCGCCAGCAGGACGCGCTCTGGGGATAGCCGTGCAGCAGCAGGACCGGCTCGCCGGTGCCGGCAGCCTCGCCGAACACGTTGCATCCGTCGACGTTCCACATGGTCGAAACATATTCGGATTCGTGGTCGCGCTGCCCCTCGCTTTGAGACACACGGCGCTCCATTCCCGCCACCGCTATGCTCTTCTGACCTCAACGCCATACCGTCGCCGGCCCGTGAGCTGGTGTTTACGTAACAGCCTTCAACTGCGCGCCTGGTGTGCAAACATCGCTGCCAGACTGACGGTCTGCCGCCCCGGGGCGGACAGGTTGATTGCGGCAACCTCGAGGGATAGGACCCACCATGACCGATGTCGAGCAGACACCTTCCGATGGGCTCTCCCCCACCAGCCCCGCCCGGGCGGATCTGATTGAGCACTCCCGCACCGGGATGAGCGCGGCCGCGCTGCAGCGCGCCATCAACGACCACCTGCGCTACTCGATCGGCCGCCCGGCCGCGGCCCGGCGGCCCGAGCATTACTACCGGGCGCTCGCTCTGGCCGTGCGCGACCGGATGCAGGACCGACGCGTGGTCTCGACGCAGACCTCACTCGATCTCGGCCGGAAGGTGACCTGCTACCTGTCGGCGGAATTCCTGATGGGCCCGCAGCTGGGCAACAACCTGCTGAATCTGGGCATGGAGCGGGCCGCCCGTGACGCACTGTCGGCGATGGGCCAGAACCTGGACACGGTCCTGGCCTGCGAAGAGGAGCCGGGCTTGGGCAACGGCGGCCTCGGCCGGCTCGCCGCGTGCTACCTGGACTCGCTGGCCACCCTGGAGCGGCCGGCGATCGGCTACGGAATCCGTTACGAGTTCGGCATTTTCGATTAGGAGATCCACGACGGCTGGCAGGTTGAGCAGACCGACAACTGGCTGGACCACGGAAACCCTTGGGAGATAGCGAAACCCGACGTGAACTACGTGGTCAAGTGGGGCGGCTACGCCGCTCACGACACGGATGACGCCGGCCACGACCGCGTCCAATGGGTGCCGGGGCGGGTGCTGAAAGGGGTGGCCTATGACACGCCCATCCAGGGTTACGGCGTCAACACGTGCAACGTGCTGACGTTGTGGAGCGCGCGGGCCGTCAAGTCGTTCGCTTTGGAGGCCTTCAACACCGGCGATTACTACGGGGCGGTCGAGGACGAGGTCATGTCGGAGACCGTTACCAAGGTGCTCTACCCGAACGACGAGCCGGAGGCGGGTAAACAGCTGCGCCTGTTGCAGCAGTACTTCTTCGTGTCCTGCTCGCTGCAGCATGTGCTGCACATCATGGACGATCTCGCCGACGTTTCCGTCAAGGAGCTCCCCCAGCGGTTTGCCTTGCAGCTCAACGACACCCATCCATCGATCGGCGTGGCCGAGCTCATGCGGTTGCTGGTCGACGAACGCCAGCTGGACTGGGATGAGGCGTGGGAAATCACGGTGGCGACGTTCGGTTACACCAACCACACCCTGCTGCCCGAGGCATTGGAGACCTGGCCGCTGGATTTGTTCGCCGAGTCGCTGCCGCGCCACCTCGAGATCATCTACGAGATCAACCGCCGATTCCTCGACGAGGTGCGTGCGCGCTTCCCGGGCGACGAGGCGCGGGTCAGCCGGATGTCGCTCATCGGCGAGAACGGCGGCAAGAACGTCCGGATGGCGCACCTGGCCACCGTCGGCAGCCACGCCATCAACGGTGTCGCCGCGTTGCACTCCGAGTTGCTCAAAAGCAGTGTGCTCAAAGACTTCTACGAGCTGTGGCCGGAGCGGTTCAGCAACAAGACCAACGGCGTGACGCCGCGCCGCTTCCTGGCGCTGGCCAATCCCGGGCTCCGCGAACTGCTGGACCGCACCGTCGGGGACGGCTGGCTGACCGATCTCGGGCGCCTGCGCGGTCTCGAGCCATTCGTCGACGACGCCGCTTTCCGTCGCGAATGGCGCGACATCAAACGCAACAACAAAGCGCGCCTCGCCAAATACATCCGCTCGGTGGCCGGCGTCGAGCTCAATCCCGACTGGATGTTCGACGTCCAGGTCAAGCGCATCCACGAGTACAAGCGTCAGCATCTCAACGTGCTGCACGTCGTGGCGCTGTATCACCGGCTCAAGCAGGACCCGGGGCTGTCGATTCCGCAGCGGGCCTTCATCTTCGGCGGCAAGGCCGCGCCCGGATACTTCATGGCCAAGCGGATCATCAAGTTGATCAACGCCGTTGGGGAAACCGTCAACGCCGACCCGGACGTCAACCGGTTCCTGAAGGTGGCGTTCGTGCCGAACTTCAACGTGCAGAACGCCCACATGATTTACCCGGCCGCCGACCTGTCCGAGCAGATCTCCACGGCGGGCAAGGAAGCGTCCGGCACCGGGAACATGAAGTTCATGATCAACGGCGCCCTTACCGTCGGCACGCTCGACGGCGCGAACGTGGAGATGCGCGACGAGGTGGGCCCGGAGAATTTCTTCCTGTTCGGGCTCACCGAGCAGGAGGTCGAGTCGGTTAAGGCGGGCGGATACCGCCCTGGCGACTACATAGAGGGCAATGACGAGCTGCGTGCGGTGCTCGACCTGATTGCCGGCGGCACGTTCTCGCGCGGCGACACCGAGGTGTTCCGGCCCCTGGTGGACAACCTGCGCCATGACGACCCCTTCCTGGTGTGCGCCGACTATGCGGCCTACGTGAACTGCCAGGAACAGGTGAGCGCCGCGTGGCAGGACAGGGAGTCGTGGACAAAGATGTCCATCCTGAATACCGCCCGTAGCGGCAAGTTCTCATCCGACCGCGCGATCACCGAGTACTGCGACGACATCTGGAACGTGTGGCCGCTCACCGTCAAGATGTGAGAAAGCGGCTGATAATCGCCGCGCCCGGGCCTACGATCTCGCCATGCCGATTCTGGGCGATGCAACGGTGGTCCTCGCGCGGCTGACGAGGTCGACATCTAACGCGTTGCGCGTCGAGCTCGCGACCCCCGATGGCACCGAACTGGCGCGCGCCCAGCAAAAGGGCGGTGCCGCAGTGCTCTTCGGTTTTAAGAACGGGGGCAAGGGCGAGTACACACTGTCCGCTGCCAGCGGTGATGAACTCAGAATCGCGGTGGCCGGAACGACCACCATCACCAACCGCGGCACCCCGGTGGGAAAAATCGTCCCCGCCGACGGCGCGGCACGACTGGAAGATGGTGGCGGCACCGTGCTGGCGGAGGTGCGGCCGCACACCGGGCACAAGGCCGACGGCGCCTGGCATCATCGCTTATTGTCGCCGTCCGGCGAGGCGCTCGGCGTCCTCACCCTGATGACCGTTCACACCGGTTGGAGCGACATCGAATCCGAAGCCATCCAGTTGCTGTTCAACCGCAACGTGGCGACCCTGAAGGCACCATCGGCGGGTGCGATGCTCACCCTCGCCGCGCCGGCCGGTCCACACCTGGGCGACGTCCTGGCAGCGGCGTGCGTTGACTTCTCGGTGCTCCCCCGCGGGTACATCGACCAAAGCCAGACCTAGTCACAGCTGGGAAGATCCGGCACTCCGCTGGCCGTCAACCGTCCGCGCCGTCGACAACCAACCGGTGGCGCCACCGGCAGCGAATCGGCCCGAAACGGGTGCACCGGGGTCGACAGTGGACGTTTTCAAGGTCCACCGCAAGGATCGACACCGTGACCCCTGGCAGGAGGAAAGTGACCCGACGATTCCGTGGGCTTTTACTGGCCCCACTGACCGCGATGCTGGCGGTGCTGCTCGCGCCGTCCGCCTCGGCGGACACCTACACAGATCAGCTGGTGGGCAAGTTCAACGCCCAGACCCACGTGGTGGCCGACCCGGGGGCGAATCCGCCGTTGCGGGACCCGGACAGGCTGAACGACCAGATCCTCACCAGCCGCTGGACGTGGAGCTCCACGCCACCGATCTGGGTGGCGGCCGTCGCGCCCAGTCAGACCGGGGTGACCACCCCGGACGCCATCCACAACGTCATCCTGGGACGCAATCCGGCATTCAGCGGGATCATTCTCGTCATCGACTCCAAGGGCTACCACGTGCGGGCCTACAACGTGCCCAAGGCGATCGCAGACAGCGTCGACCCGTTCATGAGCCAGTCAGCCAGGGGCCACCGCAACGACCCGCAGGGCGCGACGAGTGAATTCGTCAGCAAATTGACCAGGCTGGACGTGTCCTCCGGAGGACCGGCGGCCACCACCTCCCCCGTCGTGCACAAGAACCCCGACCGCTGGGCGTGGTTGTGGACCATGCTTGTCTTCATTGCCGTCGCGTTGAGCGTGGTCGCCTTGGTCTCGTTCGCTGTCAGCCGAAATCGCAAGCGCCGCAAGGATGCAGACGAGCGCGAGCAGATCAAACAGGAATTGATCACCGCCGAATCCGGTGTCGCCGACATCGACAACGCGGTGCTCACCAACAGCGAAACGGACGTCAGCGCAGAGTCGACGAAGGCCAACGCCAGCCTCTACGACGCCCGAAAGGCCTACGAGACAGGCGACTACGGCGCGGCGAGGGCGCACCTGCGAGTAGTGGAGTCCACGGTGGCCAGGGCATACCAGAAGCTCGGACGCCCCGCGCCCAATGTTGGCGCTGTCGACTCGGTGCCCGGGGACGAGCGCAAGCAGGCCTCGGTACGGGCGAAGAATCCCGACACCGGCGAGTACGTGACGATCAACAACAACAACTACAGCACCACCCCGCAGCCCGGCTATCCGCACTACTACGGGGGTGGCTACTACAACGGAATGTTCTTCTACCCCGGCTATTACCCGTACGCATTCTGGGGCGCGGGTTGGGGTTGGGCGCTCACCGACGTCCTGCTGATGGATGCGCTGCTGGACGACCATTGGGGCGGCAGCTACGACCGCGGCTTCGAGGCCGGCCGCGACTCGGCGTATGCGGACGCCAACTACGACGGCGGCCAAAGCACCGGCTACGACAGTCAGCAAGGCGACGTCGGGTTCGGTGGGGGCTATGATTCCGGCGGCGACACCAGCTTCGCGGGCAACGACGGCTCGTACTCCGGCGGTGGCGACGTGGACTTCGGCGGCGGCTGGGACTCCGGCGGCGGATCCGACTTCGGCGGCTCCGATTTCGGCGGCGGCGGTTCGGACTCCAGCGGCGGCGACTTCGGGTTCTGATGCCCCAGAAGTAAGGTTTTCACCGATGAGTACCGACAAGATCAACCGCGGCATCCTGCTCGTCATGGCGGCGATCGGGGCAATCGCTTACGCGTTGCTCTACTCGCACGCCTCAATCGTCTTCAAGGTTCTGGTGCCGCTCGGTCTGGCCGTCCTGTTGGGCCTGATCGTCCGCGACGTCGTCAACACCCGGAAGCGGTGACACAGAAGGAGTTCGATGGTGACTGAGGGCTTGTTCGGTCTGCTGACCGTCGTCGCTTTAGGGCTGGCGTTGACGCTGGCCGCCATCGCCACCGTGTTCGTCCGGCGGATTGAGAGGCGACCAACCACCCCGATAAGCGAGGAAATCGGGAGCGCCAAAGAGGTCGTGCGCAAACTGCGCAAAGGCGAACCGATGTCGGCGGAAGAATTGGATTACGCGAAGCAAATCGTCGCCGATCGCAGTTCCTTCATGGCGCTCTGCATCCCCGGCGCGTTGTTCATGCTTGGTTGCTTTTACGTATTCGGCAGCCTTTACCACCTACACGGAGCGACGCCGTCCGAGCGGACATTTCTCGGGGTGATCCCCATGTTGACCTCCACGAACCTGGCCCTTCGCCTGCTCGGTAGCGCACGGTTGAAGAGGCGCCTGCGCAGCGCGCCCACCGCGTCGTAAGGGCCCCGCATGACGAGGTCCGGCACACCGAGATCGCGCCCGCGGTCCGCTTGCAGTAGTCTCTTTACCGTGGCATATCAACCAGATTGATATATCACCTGGTCTTGCCGCATGCGCACGGCGGTCGGGGACGGAACGAACACAAGGTCAGGAGGGGTTCGGGGAGATGAACGAGTGAGTCCTCGTTCAGTCAGCAGGACTGTCTTGCAGCGAGCCTGGATGCCGTTGGTCACCGTGGTCGCGGTCGGTGTCGGTCTGCTCTGCATGCACAAGGTGCACCAGTTCTCGGAACCCGAACCGGTCATCACGGTCAATGGCCCGCAGGCTCCCGAGCAGTTCAACCTCAAACGGATCACCTATGAGGTGTTCGGCTCCGCCGCGCAGGGCGGGAAACTCGTCTACATCGACATCGACGGCCATCCGCATCAGGTTGAAATCACAACTCTGCCGTGGTCCCACACGGAGACGACCACGCTCTCGGTAGCGTCCGGCAGCATCTCGGTGCATGTCCGCGGCGGTCAGGTGGGTTGCCGAATGCTCGTGGACGGCGTGGTCCGTGATGAACAGACGGACGACCATCAGGACGCCGACGTTGAGTGCAGGGTCAAGTCGGCATGAGCGAGCACCGTTTCGACGAGCCCCGGGTCAAGCGCCCGTTCATCCCCAGGATGGTCCGGGCTTTCGCGATACCGATCATCTTGTTTTGGGGCCTGCTCGCGGTCAGCACGAACACCTTTATGCCCCAAGTGGAACGGGTCGCTGAAGAACTCGCCGGACCGATGGTCCCGCATTACGCGCCCTCACAACGGGCGCTGCTGCACATCGGCGAAAAATTTCACGAATCCAACTCGACCAACTTGACCATGGTGGTGTTCGAGGCGAACCGACAGCTGGGAGACGCCGACCACCGGTACTACGACGATCTGATGCGCCGCCTCCAGCACGACACCCGGCACGTGCAATACGTGATGGACCTGTGGGGCAAGCCGTTCACCGCTGCCGGAGCACAGAGCGTCGACGGCAAGTGCACTTACGTGCTGTTGCGTCTCGCAGGCGACATCGGCCAGATTCAAGCCAACCAATCCGTGGACGCCGTCCGCGACATCATCAAGAATGACCCGCCGCCGCCCGGCCTCAAGGTCTACGTCAGCGGCGCGGCTCCGCTGGCCTCGGACACGCTGGCCATCGCAAATGCCAGCCTCAACAACGTCACGATCGTGACGATCTGCCTCATCGTGGTGATGCTGCTGCTGGTGTATCGCGCTCCTTCAACCCTGTTGGTGCCGCTGCTCGGGGTGCTCATCGAAATGCTCGTCGCGAAGGGCATCGTGTCCACGCTCGGTCACCTCGGGTACATCGAACTCTCGTCGTTCGCGGTGAACATCGTCATCGCGCTAACTCTGGGAGCGGGAACCGATTACGGCATCTTCTTGATGGGCCGGTATCACGAAGCGCGACAGGCGGGCGAAAGCCGGGAGGACAGTTTCTACATCGCGTACAAGGGTGTCGCGCCCATCATCATCGGCTCCGGCCTGACGATCGCGGGCGCATGTTATTGCTTGACGTTCGCGCGCCTTAACTACTTCCACACCATGGGGCCGGCCGTCGCGATCACCATGCTGTTCACCATCGCGGCGGCGATGACGCTGGGCCCGGCGGCGCTGACCGTCGGCAGCCTGTTCGGGATGTTCGACCCGAGGACCAACGCCAAGGGATATCTGTATAGGCGGATCGGGGCGAGCGTGGTGCGGTGGCCGGTGCCGATCCTGGTGGCCAGTTCCGCGGTCGTCATGCTCGGGGCGATCTTCGTGCCGACGTACCGGCAGAACTACGACGATCGGCAATACCAGCCGGCCAGTGCACCCGCCAATCTCGGCTTCCAAGCGGCGGATCGGCACTTCCCCAAAAGCAAGCTGTTCTCCGAGATGCTGATGGTCGAAACCGATCACGACATGCGCAACTCGGCCGACTTCATCTCGCTGGACCGCGTCGCGCGGGCCCTGATTCGCCTGCACGGTGTGGCGATGGTGCAAGGCATGACGCGGCCCTTGGGCCGAGCGCTCGAGCACGCCAGCATTCCGTACCTATTCACCACGCAGGGCAGCGGCAACGGCCAACAACTCCCGTTCAACAGGGAGCAAAACGCCAACACCGACGCGCAAGCCGAGATTCAGGCGCACTCCGTCGCGGTCTTACGCAAAGAGGTCGGCTTCTTCCAAAAGGTGTCCGACGAACTGCACCAGACGGTACTCACCGTCGAAGACCTCCAAAGGGTCAGCGACGACATCAGGGACGAAGTCTCGAACGTCGACGATTTCTTCCGGCCGATCAAGAGCTACTTCTATTGGGAGAGACACTGTTTCGACATCCCCATCTGCTGGACGTTCCGCTCCCTGTTCGAGACCATCGATCAAATCGACAAGTTGGCCGACGACATCGCGGACGCGAAAGTGTCTCTGCAGGAGGTGGACAAGACTTTCCCGCAGATCATCGCCCAACTGAAAGCCACCGCGGACGATACCGAGGCACTGCAGTCGAAGTTGGTCAACAGTTACGGATCCGCCGATCTGCAGACCACCCAGACCGAGCAGACATTCGATGATCTGATCAACGTCGGCAACGACTTCGACAAGTCCCGCAGCGACGACTTCTTCTACATCCCGCATGAGGGCTTCGACAACGACGATGTCAAGACGGGGATGAAGTTGATGATGTCGCCGGATGGCAAGGCGGCCCGGTTCATCGTCACCCACGAGGGCGACGCCATGGGCCCGGAAGGCGTGGAGCACGTCGAACAGTTCCCCGACGCGATAAAGACGATCCTCAAAGAGACCTCGTTGGCCGGCGCGCGGATCTACATCGGCGGTTCGGGGGCCAACGACAAGGACATCAAGGAATACGCGATGTCCGACCTGATGATCGCGGCGATCGCCGCCTTCGTGCTGATCTTCTTGATCATGATGTTCATCACGCGAAGTCTGGTGGCGGCCTTGGTGATTCCGGGCACCGTGGCCTTCTCCTACGCCGGCGCGTTCGGCCTGTCCATACTTGTCTGGCAGCACCTGATCGGCCTGCACCTGCACTGGCTCGTCCTACCGCTGACGTTCATCATCCTGGTGGCAGTCGGGTCGGACTACAACCTGCTGCTGATCAACAGGGTCAAAGAGGAGCTGCACGGCGGAATCCACACCGGTCTGATCCGCGCGCTCGGCAGCACGGGCGGGGTGGTGACATCCGCGGGTCTGGTCTTCGCCTTCACCATGCTGGCGATGCTCACCAGCGACCTCAGGACGATCGGCCAGGTGGGTTCGACCGTGTGCATCGGCCTGCTGCTCGACACGCTGATTGTGCGTTCGTTCGTCGTGCCGTGCATTCTGCGGATCCTTGGGCCGTGGTTCTGGTGGCCAACCCTGGTCCGCAGCCGTCCGCTGCGGCAGGCGTAAGGCTCTTCATGCGTCCAAAGCCCGGATTCGTCGAGGCAATATCGACCGCTACTTCATGTTGATGACGATTGCTGCCCGGTCGGCTGCGGCGTCGCGGCGCCAGTCGACAGCGGCGTAGCAGCCACGGTGGCGGTGATTCGTGTGCCACGGCCAGGTGCGGTATCGATCTCTAGGTCACCTCCGATAGCGGCCAGCCGGTCAGTCATGTTAGTGAGCCCGGTCCCGGTAGTCGCCGGGTCGAATCCAAACCCAGTGTCACTGATCGTCAGGGTTAGCGTCCGGTCGCCAGCGTTGGCGGCGATGGTGGCCTTGGTGTCGGGGCCGCCATGTTTGGCAGAATTCTGCAGCGCTTCGGTGGTGCAGTAATAGAGCGCACCCTCGATTGACGTCGAGTAACGGCCTAGGCCCTGCAGGTAAACATCCACGGGTATCGGAGCGTGGGCGGCCGCGGCGGGCAGGGCTTGCGCCAGCCCACCGCTGACCAACAGTGGGGGGTAGATACCGTGTGCGATCCTGCGGATCTCGGCGATCGCTGTTTGCAGCAGTTGGGATGCCTCTACCAGCAGGGTTTCGCAGCGGTCCCTATCGGCGGTGCGGGCAAGCTGCAATAGCACTGCCAGCGCCACCAAGTCCTGTTGGGCGCCGTCATGCAAGTCGCGTTCGAGGCGGCGCCGCTCGCTGTCGGCCGCGGCGATCAGCCGGGCGCGTGATGCCGCGAGCTCGGTTGCATGCTCGGCCAGCAACTTTTCGGATGTGTGCAACGCAGCCGCGTTGCGGTTGGCGACCTTCGCTGTATTCCGCAGAGTGGCGGCGTTGCCGGAGACGACCAACAACGTGCCGATTACCATTACAGGCAGCGCAACAGCGAGGACAGCGTTGCCAACGGACCTTGACCTCTCGTCGGAGAGTCCCGCATTTTCATGCAAGCCCGCCAGCCCTCCTAAGACCATCAAGCAGGCGGCGGTGATCAAGTTGAATGCCAGCAACTGCTTTCCGCGAACGCATCTCTCGGCGAAGATAACGGGCAGCAGCGCGGCGAGCGCGACCCACGGCATCAGGATCGGCGCAACGAAGGTGACCAGCAGGGCGCTGCCCCAACTGGCGACACATATCAGCGTCACCGACTGCACGTGACTGCGTTGTCGCGCCAGGCGTAGTGCGGCCAGCAGTACGACGTCTTGTCCGAGACAAATGAGGGCAAGGACCAGCATCCAATGGGATGGCAAGAGCGAGAAATACAGCGCGAGCGCGAGGAACGCGCTTCCGCTGAAAACCATCAGTTCGAGCGCTATAAAGAACAGCAATGTCTCGGTGAGACCCCAGCTGAGAATGCGACGCCACATATCCTTTGCCTACTCGACCGCCCGCCAAAAGCGGTTCAGGATATCTGGGCTCAACTCTTCCTTGCGGAAGTAGGCCGACGCACCACAATTCGCGGCCTCCGCAGGAAGGTCGCGGACGTCATAAGTAGACATCAACAGGACGGTTAGGTGGGGATTCGCCTCGTGGATTCGCCGGGCGGCCTCGATTCCTCCCATTCCGGGCATGTGAATGTCCATCAGCACAATGCCGTGGCATTCACCGCGCAGGACCTCGATCGCAGACTCACCAGTCTCATAATCGCCGGCTAGCACGAATCCGTCTGTCGCTGAGAGCATTTCCGTAGCAGCGCGCCGGAAGCTGGCCTGATCGTCGACAACCCAAACCGGGACCTGCTCAGCGGTCATGCTCGACATTGTGGAATGCATTGTCCGCCTGTCACCAGGGTGTACACACCACTTTTGTCCACAACCTGCCCTAAGCGGACGCGGCGTCACCGGCGTCCCCAAGAAACAAAAGCACCGCCTTCACGCGCCGATCCACCGTGTCGTCTCCGGTCAAGCCGAGCTTGGCAAAAATCGCGTTGATGTGCTTTTCCACCGCGCGCTGAGACAACACGAGCCGTTCTGCCACCGCACGGTTGCTGCTGCCACTAGCGAGTTCGGCAAGAACCTGGCGTTCCCGAGGCGTCAACCGGTTGACCACTGAAGCTGAGCTTGGCTTTGCCAACAACGCCTCGACCACAATCGGATCCAGGACCGTCCCGCCTGATGCGACCTCACGGACGGCATCGCTTAGCTGATCGAAGTTTGCGATGCGTTCCTTCAGGAGGTATCCGCGGGCGCCAGTGCCCCCCTCCAGTAATCCGGCCGCGTACTCGGGTTGGGCGTATTGCGACAACACGATCACCCCTGTGTCCGGGTGTGCGGTCCGCAACCAGTGGGCGAGGCGAATTCCCTCATCAGTCGACGTGGGCGGCATGCGCACGTCGGTCACCAACAATGCCGGCTGGTGTCGATTGAGGAGTTCGATCGCGGAGTCGTAATCCACGCCCTCACCGACCACGACCACGTCGGGATTCGTTGACAGGGCTCGGCAGACACTGTCTCGGATCAGCAAAGAGTCTTCAGCGACCACTATCGAAATCTTTGCGTCTGCCATGACTACCACCGCATCTCGGTCTCACAGTGACATGTTTATTGGCTCGTATGACTGTAAACGCCGTCCCAGCCGCGTGGGGCCGCTTTTGGCAGGTCGAGCTGACCACCGCACCGGCCTCACCTCTGAACTGGTGTACACACCACCTCCAGCTGTGGTGTCTGCTCCCTGGCCGGTTCTTGCTGCGCCTGATGACATTTCAGTGAGGCACTCGCAAGCGGCATAGAAGACCGCAACCCCCCAGCCGGGGCCTCAAGCCGGAAAGGAAACCACAATGAAGAAGAAGTTTCTCGGCAGCCTCGCCGCATTCTCCGCAGCACTCGGCGTCGCGGCCGTAACCCCGGCGCAAGGACACGCCGACAGCGGCGGTATGTGGACAACCGATCAGGACATCACCTTCATAAGGTTGTGCGACAACGACGGCATCTACAGCACTGGTGGCCCTGTCGCCGAGGCGACCGCCGGCCGGGCTATTGCACAAGACCTGATTAGCGGCGTCTCCCCGCAGGCGGAGAGCGATTACCTATACGCCCACACCGGCATCACCGTCACTCGAAAAGACGCCTTCATCTTGGTTGCCGCGGCAGAGGCCGCCTACCTCGGGGGCGCCCCATCGACCGGCGTCCAAAACGCCTGAGGGCCTGGCCCCGGCTGATGGGGGTTCTGCCGGGGCCACCCAATCCAGGGCGAAAGCATGAGCATTCGCTCGAATCCGCTTCGCCAACATCGCACGACCGTTACCAACGGCGACACAAGCAAGGACGAGTCATGAACAGTAGCATCCCGGCCATTGCCGCCCGCTCAACGCATGAGAACCGGCCCAAAAGCATGTTCGGAAGATCAATAGCAGCAAAGCATTTGCTGAGATTTGCCACCGGTGCATTGCTAGTTATATCGGCCACCGGCACAGCGGTACCCGTATACGCAGATACGCTGCTTCGGGAAGAGGCAAATACAGTGGGGCGGCCACTGTCGCCCAACCTCCCCTTGCCGCAATGCCCCCCAGAGACATACGAGAACTCCAGCGGGATCTGCGTGCCACGCCCGGTGCAACCGGACCCATCGCAGCCGCAGACACCTCCGGGCAACGCGACGGCAAAGTGTCGCGATGGTTCTTGGTCATTTAGTCAGCACCGGACGGGAACATGTTCAGGGCATGGGGGCGTCGCTCAATGGCTTTGACGCAGTGCGCGTAGTAACTCTTGGCAGAGAGCATTTAGCCGGCGCCCTTGCCGTTGTCGACCCGATAGACGGCGCCGTGCACGGCGGCGGCGGCATCGCTGGCCAGGAAGGCGATCACGTTCGCGACATCGAGGGGCTGCATCATGCCGCGTGGCGAGGCGGTGCGCATGATCAGGTCGTAGTTGGGATTGTCCGGCGCACTGAAATGTTCGATCTGCGGTGTGAGCATCCCACCCGGACATATTGCGTTGACGCGTAAGCGATCCGCGGTGTACTCCACCGCCAGGGCGCGGGTAAGTCCGATCAGGCCGTGCTTGGCCGCGCAGTAGCCCGCCGAGTACGCCTGGCCCTCGACACCGGCGATGGAGCCGACGTTGACGATGTTGCCGCCCCGCTCCAGCAGGTGCGGCAGCGCGGCCCGGCACAGGTAGAACGGCCCGTTCAGATTCACCGCAAGATCGTGCGCCCAGTCCTCATCGGCCATTGACTCCGTCCGACGCATCTGGTGGTGGCCGGCGACGTTGACCAGGACGTCGAGTCCGCCCAACTCGCGCACGCACTGCTCGACCGCATCGCGGCAGGCCTGCGCAGAGGAAACGTCGACTGACGCGTAGGAACCATCTTGGCCGTCGGCGAATACCTCGGCCAAACGTGCGGTATCGCGGCCAATACCGAAAACCGTTGCGCCCTCGCGGGAGAACAGCCGAGCCGTCTCGGCGCCGAGGCCCGACGACGCTCCGGTCACCAGGGCGACCTTGCCCTCCAGCGTTGACATATCAGTCCGTCTCGCTCAATACCGCATCCGAGCAACGCCACCCCGCAGCAGCCCGAGGGGAGCAACAAATCTTGGCCCCCACAAGGTCATTGCCCGGCGCGCGGTTAACAACACGAGCAGACTGATCGCGAGCCGCCCCAGGGCCACCCTGCTCGTTCGCCTTCTCCAGCTTGGCGGCCTCGCCCCCGCGCGTCGGCCGAAGTAATAGCCGACACACATCGCCACCGTCAACGCGGCGACTGCCGCGAGCACCGTCATGATGATGAGCGTTGTGCGTCACCGTCGCGGCGCGATCACGCGCGGGATACACCTTGGCCAAGATGAGGCCAGGGCCGGGTCCGCCGCTATTCGGTCTCGCTGATGACATGAACGGCGACATAGCCGATGGGGATGCCGGTCCAGGTCGCAATGCATTCGCGCGCCGCCAGTTCCACCGCACCCCGGCGGCCGGTCCGCGTGATCCTGCTGATCTCGGGAATCCGGATAATCCACCCGTCAGCGTCACGCGTGATTTCGATATCGAAGCACTGGCCGACCATGGGGCACTTCACACGGGGAGCGGCCCGATGTGCACGGGCGCTGCGCAGTGACTGTCGGCGCAGCAGGGTGGGCTGAATGGGCATGGCTGCTTTCGGAGAGTCGCAATCAGAACCGCGGGCAAGAGTAATGCGCATTCAGACGAAAACCTAATCGGCCAGTCAGACTGGCACGCAACCGATGCGCACTCTCCACCAAGCCGTCGCCGGCACTTAATGTTTGTGCTTATGCGACTGGTCCAGGCGCCTGAACTCGCGGCGAGTGCCGTGTCCGCGTTGATAATCGGCAGTCTTGCCGCCCCGTCGGCGCATGCGGACGGCGGCTATGGGCCCGGCTCCTACGCGGTACCCGCCCAACTCCCCTATGGCACCTACGTCGCCCACGCCGAACCCGGCGACTACCGAGCGGCCTGTGTCTTCACCACGTGGACCAGCGATGGAAGACTGATCAACTCCGACAGCGGGATCCAAACTACCCCGGTCACAGCGGACCTCTCGGCACCCCGCGGTGGCGAAGTTCATTACCCACGGCTGCACACCGTGGACGAAGGTCGGATGAGATCAGCGCCGGCGTTTGCGCGAGGCGGCCGAGCGCGCGGGTCGAGCACGCATGTGATCCCGGGCGCGACCCATGATGTCGCCGAGCGCGCGCACGTCCTCGCCGGAAAGCGCATCGAATAGCAGGTCGCGAACAACGTCGATATGGCCCGGTAGGACTTTGGCGAGCCGCGCGTGGCCGGCCTCCGTGATGCGGACGACCGTGGCGCGCTGGTCAGCGTCGCTGGCTCCGCGATCGATGAGGCCCGCATCCTCCAACAGACCCGCCTGATGGGTCAGACCGCTGCGGCTGTAGACCACGCCGTCGGCCAGCTCGGTCATGGTCAACCGGCGCTGGGCATCGGCGAGTTTCGCCAAGATCTCGAACTGCACATAGCTGAGATCGCCCTCGGCCCGTAACTGTCGTTGCACGGCGTATTGCAGCAGGCTGACTCCCTCCATAAGGGCGAAGTACGTGCGCATCTGCTGGGGCTTGAGCGACTCCGTCATGCCGCGATCATAATGCTTCGACTTTGAAGCAATGTGGCCGTTGTCACTCCTCCGTCCGGAATCGCTTTGACTTCGAAACAAGTTATGCCGACTGCAACTGCTTCGATCTCGAAGCACCTACGAATGGAGGAGATCATGAAGGCTGTGCAGTATCACCGTTACGGCGGAAGCGACGTTCTGCGGTATGAGGAGGTTCAGCGGCCGGTGCCCGGCCCGGGCCAGGTCCTGGTGCAGGTGGCCGCCACCTCGTTCAACCCCGTCGATGCCGGCATCCGCGGCGGCTACCTGTCCGAGGTGTACGCCATCTCCTTCCCGCACACCCCGGGCGTCGACGTTGCCGGCACCATCGCCGGGCTCGGCGAGGGGGTGACCGGCTGGAAGGTTGGCGACGCCGTCGTCGGGATGCTTCCGCTGGATGCCCCCGGCGCTGCCGCCGAGTACGCGCTCGCACCGGCCGAGGTGCTGACCGCCGCGCCGAAGTCGGTGCCGCTGGCCGATGCCTCCGCGCTGCCGACCGTCGGCTTGACCGCGTGGCAGGCGTTGCTCGAAATCGCCGAACTCCGGGCGGGCCAGTCGGTGCTGGTCAACGGGGCGGGTGGAGCGGTCGGCGGCTACGCGGTTCAACTGGCCAAGCAGGCCGGAGCCGTCGTCACCGCGACCGCCTCGGCCCGCAGCGAGAACCGCCTGCGGCGCCACGGGGCCGACCAAATCATCGACTACATCGACTACGCGGCCACCCCGCTCGCCGTCGCCGGGCAGCCCTTCGACGTGGTGCTGAATCTGGTCAGTACCGCACCGGAGCAGACCGCGGCCCTCGTCGGTCTGGTCGCCGACGGTGGGTTTTATCTCGGCACCATGACGTCGGGAGAGGAGGACCCGGCGCGGCGGGTGCGGGCGCAGCGCGTTTTCGTCCGCAGCGACGCCGCGCAGCAGGGAGAACTCGTCAGCCGGGTCGATGCCGGACAACTGGTGATCGACGTCGCCGACCGCCGCTCGCTGACCGACGCGGCAGCCGTGCACGATGACTCCGACGCCAATCGCCTGCCGGGAAAGACGATCCTGGTTCCTGGGCTGTGAGGTTCGGCCGATCGGGCGCGATAGCGAATGTCCGCCCTCGCTATCCCGCTCGGCTCGGCGGAAACTCGGCTCGCTTCTCGATGGCATCGCGGTAGGCATAAACCCGGCCGGCGACGGTCCCGAGCACCGCGATGGTGTGACCGCCGCGCCCGTACGCGGCGACGAACTCCCACGAGCGGGGATCGCCTTCGATGATTTCGACGGAGTCGTAATCGGTTGGCACGCCCAGCATCTGCAGCTTGACATCATATTGATCGGACCAGAAGTACGGCGCCTCGTCATTGGGTTCAGCGTCCTGCGGCCCGGCCAGCAGGGTCCGGGCGGCGGCCGCACCCTGGCGGCCGGCGTCCTCCCAGTGCTCGGTACGCAGGTGCCGCTCGTACAGCGGGTGCCACCAGCGCGCGACGTCACCGGCCGCAACAACCGGGACGTCCGCAGTGCTGCCGTCGGCGACACCGCAGGCGTCACAGATCACCCCGTCGTCGACGCGCAATCCGGAGCCGTCCAGCCAGTCGGTGGCCGGGGTGACGCCGAGTCCGACGATGACGAGGTCGGCCGCAACCTGCGAGCCGTCGGTGAGCCGAACACCCTCCACCCGACCGTCGCCCACGAATCCGTCGACGCCCACGCCCACCCGCAGGTCCACGCCGCGTTGCCGGTGCAGGTCGGCCCAGCGCGACGCCAGCTCCTCACCCAGCGCGGAAACCATTGGGCTGCTAGCCTTTTCGATCAGCACCACGTCCAAATCCATTGACCGGCAACTCGCGGCGACCTCGGCACCGATGAACCCGCCGCCGACGACCACCACCCGCGGCCGCGAACCCAGCCGGTCCCGGATTGCCAGGCAGTCCTCCACCGTGCGCAGCAGCAGCACCCCGTCGGGAACCGAACCGCCCGGCCATTCGCGTGGCACCGCACCGCTGGCGATCACCAGCCCATCGAACGGCAAGGCAAGTTCTTCGCCGTCGTCGCGCACGTGAATGGTGCGCGAGGACATGTCCAACTTAAGGGCCGATGCGCCACGCAAGACCCGCGCTTCCATGTCGAATTGCGGCGCCAGATCGACGCCGGCCCGGTGCACCTTGCCGGTCAACAACTTCTTCGACAACGGCGGGCGATGGTAGGGGGCGTGCCGCTCAGCACCAACGATCGTCAGGGCACCGTCATAGCCTTCCTGCCGCAGCGTCTCGGCCGCACTCGTGCCCGCGACGCCGGCACCGACAACGACAACTTCTTTCAGCTGGCGACTCGGCATTGCTCAGCCCTTCACCGTGATCGCCTGCGTCGGACAAGACACCTCGGCGCCGATCAACTGCTGGCGCAGCTCCTCCGGCGGCTCGTCCTGCAGCACGTGCAGACCGTCCTCGCGCACGTCGAACACCTCGTGGCAGATGCTCATGCACACGCCGTTGCCATCGCAGGTGTCGAGATCCACCGAAACCTTCATCGCACCTTCGCCTTTCGCGCTCCGTTGCCGGACGTCTCGATCCCGTCAGTTTGATCCGGCGACTTTCCTTGGGATCGCGCCCGCTCCCGGGCGGCCTTGGCCACCGGCGAATACGCCAGGTAGTCGATCGCCATCTGCGTGGACGCCTCGTCGTTCGGATGATGGCTGGGCCGCATGTACCTCATGGGCGTCGTCACCATCAGCTTCCAGGGGCCAGGCAACCGGTACTCGCGAGCGGCCCAGAGCCAGTCCCGCAAGCGCCACTTGCGGTCGATGGTGGGGTCTTGGGCCATCAGGTAACGAGCCCCCGCGACCCACCAGCCGATGAACAGCGGCGAGACGAACAACATCGAGAACGCCCTGATCAAGTAGCTCCCGGAGACGTGCTGGTAGACGTCGAAGACCAGCGAGCGGTGCTCGACCTCCTCGGCGCCATGCCAACGCAGCAGGTCAAGCATCATCGGGTCGGCCTTCGCGTAGTCCAGACCCCGGTTCGACAGCACCCACTGGCCCAACATCGCGGTGTAATGTTCCAGCGCGGCCACGTCGGCCAGCCGCCGATACAGCCACCACCGCTTCATCGCCGGCGGAAACCACTTCGGCGGGTCGCCCAGCGTCATCGACAACACCCTCCCGAGCCGATCGGTGTACGGCTTGGTGTCGATGCCCTGCTCGGCGAGGTGGTCGAGCACCACCTGGTGCGCCCACGCATGCCAGGACTCCTGCTGGATGAACGGCTTGATCGCCGCCTCCAACTCCGGGTCATCGACCAGCGACGACGCCTCGAGGACGGCCTTGATGAAGTGGCGCTCGCCCTCGGGCAGCAGCAGGTGCAGGACGTTGATCATGTGCGTCGAGAACGGATCGTCGGGCACCCAGTGCAGCGGCGTCTCCGACCAATCGAACCGGACCATCCGGCGATACATGGGGTGTCCCTCGTGGTGAAGTTGGACCTCGGGCATTCAGAAGCTCCCTCCCGCCTACAGGCCATGCGGGCGTCGATTCTCTGCGAACAACCGTTCACTCGGCCGCGTACCCACGCGCGCGGCGGGTTATGCGTACCGGCGGTACGAGGTTTCTGAGAGTTCGCTGCCGAGCCGGATGTCGGCTTGCCCGGGCGCCATTGACTCGACACGGTGGACCGTAGAAACCGATTCGGATCGACTGCGAAGCGCCACTTATGGTGACAAAAGTCACAAATTTAACATCACGCGATGCAGGACTTGTCGGCGAGTGCGCAGCGGTCACGCCCTCTCCCCCGGCGCGACGTGTTGCTCTACGCCATCACGATGGCGGCACTGCCAGGGTTGTACGCGGCGTCGACCAGTGTCGCCGTCCCTGCGCGGGCTGCCGCCCCCCTCCGGCTGATCGACTTCGCCACGCGCCAGATTCCAGCCGACCACATCCGGGCTGCGGGGTACTCCGGGGTGATCAACTACGTCTCGCTATCGCGTCCCGGCTCGTCCATGGGCGCCAAGCCGATCACGCGGTCTTACGCCGAGCAGCTGACCGCTGCCGGGCTGATGATCGTCAGCAATTACCAATACGGCAAGCCGGGCGGGACGGCACCATCGGACTTCAGGCGCGGGTTCGAGGGCGGCGTGGCCGACGCGCGCACCGCCTGGGATCTGCACACCGCCGCGGGTGGCGGTCAGAGCGCCCCGATCTTCTTCAGCGTTGACGAAGACATCAGCCACGACACCTGGAACAACCTGGCGCTCAAGTGGTTTCGCGGCATCAATTCGGTGCTGGGCGTGCAGCGCACCGGCGTCTAGGGCGGTCTCGATGTGTGCCAGTGGGCCGCCGCCGACGGCGTCATTGGCAATTCGCGAACGCCCGGACATCGGTGGGCCTGGCAGACGAAGGCCTGGTCCCACGGGCAGGTCGACCCTGCCGCGGTTCTCTACCAACGCGTGGTGAGTACGGCGTCGAATCCGGGCCCAGTAGTCGGGGGACTAGAAGTCGACGTCAATGACGTCCTTGCCGGCGATTTCGGCCAGTGGAACCTACATCGCTGAGTCCGAATATCTGTGGAGCTAAGGGGACTCGAACCCCTGACCCCCACACTGCCAGTGTGAAACCGGGTGTGCTGGCCCGTATCCGAGCGTCTACGGCGTGCCGATTCGTCCAGGTCGGAGCGGCTGGTCTGTATTGATGTGTCCAGCATGTATTTGCCCGTGATCGAGAGTCTTAGGACACGGCTAGGACACACCGAACGGGTGTTCGGTGTGCCGCCCGGCTCAATGAAGGTCGGTGCGGTCGGGAGCGCATCGAACAGGCCACCGTGGACATCTACGGAAGCGGCAGCTCGTGTGCCCACTGCCCTCGACGTATGTGTCGGAGGTTTGGAGTACTTTTCGGCCTGTGGGAAACAGGGGCGACAAGAAGCGCGCCAAACAACGGGACAAGCGGCTCGCCGAGTCGCAGCGCCGCCGTCCAACGGACCGTCCAGCCGAGAGGGTGCCCAAGCCGAGGCCAGAACCTGCGGCCAAGCGTCAAAGCGGCACCGCCTCGGGCGCGCGGCCCAAATGGATGGGTCCGCCGGAACCGCCCGACCCAGAAGGCCCCGACGGCCCGCTGACGGCGCGCAAGGTGTCGGAAGGCCAGTACATATCTATGGAGTGGCCGCCAGAACCGGACGCACCCGCCGGTGCCCCGTCGATCCAGTTCCTGTTCAAGATCACCAAACGCACGGTCAATATCAGCAATGACACGCTGACGTTCGACATGAAGCCGGTATACGACACGATTCACCCGCGCCCATTGAGCTTCGATCCACCGCTACAGCAGTACGGAAAGGACGGAGCCAAGGGGTTCCGCCACTATTGGGAGAAGCTGGACTACGTTTTTGAGCTCCCCGACCCCTACGCCTTACCGCAAATCAACATTCAAGCCGGTGACCGTGACAGCGTGCTGCGATTTATAGAGATGTGCCGACGCCTAGCCAGGTTCAGCATCATCAACGACGACACCAAGCTGTCGGCTCACATGGACAAGGAGACCACCGACGGCGAGTGGCATCTCCGGGTGTCGGACTACCCGAACGACGAGAGCTTCCTGGGCGCGTCCGCCGCATTCCGGCAGCTACACAATGATGGTGAGCCTGCGTGTTTCACGAACGCCTACAACGCGTTGTTCAAGGCAATGAAAACCTTGCCCGACGACCAGCAGGCAGCAATCAAAGACACGGTGCTCCAATGGCGGGCCGCACGCGGCAAGCTGATGAACCACACGCTGCAAACCCTGACGGGAGTCAAAGCGGCCAACGCCACTCTTGACGACCCGGTGAGCTACGGGAATGTCAACCCAGACAACCTCATTCGGACGTTCAACTACGGCGACTCGTTACACTTCGGCGACGCTAGGGAACAGCTCGATGATCTGCTCGCTGATCCCTTCCACGAGGCCTATTACAAGTACGCCGCGCTCTTGTCGATTGTGGGGCTGAGCCATCTGTACTTCGGTTTCGCCGCCCTGTTGGAGAGGACACTCGGAGGGGTGTGATTTGCCCGCCGCCGATGCGGCGGGTCATCCACGCGGTTGGCGTGGTCCGGCGAGTCCCTTAGTCAGCCGCGCGACCCTCATTAAAGAGGTCGGCTTCTGCTGCGGCGGGATCGGTGGGGTTTTGCTCGTGGCAATAGGTGAGGTACCGCCGGTAAAGGTCGCTGGGCCAGTCGGCATTGCCCGCGCGAGGACCGAACACCCCACGTTCCCGTAGCGCGGTGGCTACGCGCTTGTCGAGGATCAACGGACGCAGGTCGGCGGTGGTGTCGGGGTAGCCGGTGAAAAACAGGAACTTGGTGAAGTACGCCGGACCCATGTATTTCGTCTGCGCGGATCCGCCCGCCAGCATCGACTCATACGCCGCGACCGGGCCGTCTTTCGCAAGGATCGCGGCGGCTTGCCGAAGGTTGGCCTCTACGGTGTCGGCATTAGTCGTGAAAGCGCGGACCAGTCGGCCAATGGACATGCGCGAGTTGAAGCCAACACCCCACACGTAGGCGGCAACGGCGGTATGCAACTCGCGGTGTTCGGACTCGGTACCCGCGAGGTCAAACACACCACTGCGCGAAATCCAGCGATAGCCGCCCGCGTCCACTTCGGATTGATCAAGCTGAGACGGCCAGAAGTGGGCCAGCTCGCCGGTGAAGTAGCGCGTCCACCACTGCGAGCGGTACTTCGCCCAATTGTCGTAGGGTCGTTCTTCTTCCGTCTCTGTCACGATCGTCACGGACCGGAGTATGCAGTAAGACACCGACACCGCGCGGCCTTTCAGCCCAGGTCGCCAACGATCGGCTACCCGCTGATTCGCCGGCGCAGATAACCGCCGATCGGCGTGATGGCCGGGCGATCGGTGACTCGCCGCGCCAGGCCCGACGCCGCCGCCTGCCGGCGATCGGCAAGGCGGCGCTCAGTCTCCAACGGCGACGCGAACGACCATTGCCGGCCAGCAGCGTGCACCAGCACGTCGTGGGCCACGACCAGCGCCGCCAGCCCGTCAGGCTGGTGCTGCCCGGCCTGCCAGGTCACCGCGGCCTCTTCAAAGGCCGGGAAGTGGCCGGCCAGCCGACAAGTGCCGACTTCTAGCCCTTGCAGCAGCGCCGCCGACCGGGCCAGCGCATCACCGCCGCCACGACCGGACCCCTTCGGCGGCCAGCTCGTCACCTTCACCGGCCGCTCGATCCGGTACCGCTTCAAGGCGTCGTTGACCACGCGCGTGTAGGTCTCGCGGGCTGCGAAGCCCTCGACGGCGATCTCAGATGCGCCGACGCCGGCGGCCAGCTCGACCGCAGCGCGCGCCCACTGATCAGACGTCATCGGTGCCGATTGGTCAGCGATCACGGCGATGACGCCCTCGGCCGTCATCGACGCGGCCACCAAACCACAGCTATCACCGGAGCCGCTATCGCTGGGGTCGACGCCGACCACGGTCAGCAGCGGGCGCTGTGGGGCGGCCGGCAACCGCCAATCGTCCAACCACTGCCGCTTGATCAAGCCACCTTCGGGTGCGGCTGGCACGCCCTCATAGAGGCTGTACCAGGTTCGTTGTCCCACACCGCGCCGCAGATCATCGAACTGCTCGGCCGTGCGGCCGAGCGCCGAGGTCATCGCCACGCCAGGCGTTCGGCCGAGCGCGTCGGGAATGCCGGCCTCGGCGATCGCGGGAATGTTGATGTGCCGCCACCGATCCGGTTCTTCGGCCAACAGCACGCCGGCCAGATCCTCGGGATGCCAGCGGGTCATGATCAGCACGACGCTGGCGTTGGGGTGTAGTCGGGTGAGCAGCGTCGAGCGAAATTCATGGATCACGCGGCGGCGGTAGGCGGGTGAGTCGGCCTCCTGCGCGTTCTTCACCGGATCGTCCACGATCAACAGGTCGGCACCGAAGCCCGTGATACCGGACAGGATTCCGGCCGCGAGCAGACCGCCATCGTGTCCGTCGACTTTCCAACGGCCCACAGCCTGCTTGTCGGCGCGCAGCTGATAGCCCAACAGGTCGGCATGCTCGGTGATGCGGGCGCGGGCTTCACCGGAGTGTTCCTGCGCCAGTGCGTCGGCGTACGAGACCAGCACAACTTGATTGTTGGGGTCGGTCATCAGCGCGTAAGGCGGCCCGACCTGGCTGACCAGCGTCGACTTGCCTTCGCGGGGAGGGACGCTCACGATGAGCCGCCGCCCTGGCTCGCCGACCGCTTCGGCCAGCGCGTCGGAAATCAGCGCAATGGTCGGAGTGATCCGGTAGCCCGGCATGATCCGCGCCGCCAGTTCGGCCGGGGTCGCTGGTCGCCGACGCGCACGCACAGCCTGCCCGGCCCTGGCAGCGACCAGCGCGGCGACCCGATCAGCGTCGGCCGCCGGCGGTGTGGCCTTGGTCGTCTTGATCGCCTTCGCGGTCACGGCACGACCGGCATCACGCGAGCGGTGCGCCCGCGCTTGGCCGCGATCATCGCGTCGATCGGGCTGCTGAGTTCAAGCAACAGATGCCGGCCAACTTTCACCGCATAGATGCGCTCGGCGTTCCACAGCCGCACCAGTGCGCACTCTTGCTGCCACACGGTGCCCGGTATCCGCCGCTCGATCGTCGTCCAGCGCACCGACCGCTGCGCCCCGCCGGCATCGGCGAGCGCGGCCAGTATCGCGGTGTCAATCTCGTCGGCGGTGACCTTGGCGGTAGTGCTGGCGGCCGGTCTGGTGGCAATGGTCGCGGTGGTCGCGGCAGTCATGTTGGGCCTCTCTCGATCATTCGGGGTGATGGGTCATGAGGCCGTCGTGGTTGTCGTAGTGGGGCTGGCCGGGTCAGCCGGTCGATGCGGTCGCAGCCGTCGAGCGCGTGACTTTCAGGTTTCCCGGCGCGGTGCCGCTGCGGATCAGCGACAAATGAAATCCGTTGTCCCGCTCGGGAATCTGCAGCGCCGCGCAGACGTCGCCGTGCCGCACGTCGCTGTTGCTCCACAGTTGAGCGGCGAGTTTGGCCACCGACGGCCAGCAGCGTTCCAGCAGCGGCACGACGCCGGCCCCGGTCACCGATCCGCCGGCGCGCGACAGCTCGCGATCGTCACAGCCGTTGTGCTCCAGCGCGGTGAAAAGTTCACGTTGGGTCGGTCGTCGCCCGGCGCGAAAGCGGGCCTCGGCCCACGGGCCGGCGTAGAGGATGGACGGCCAGCCGCCGCCGGGAACCTGGTCGTGGACGGCCTTGCCGAGCATGCCGAAGGCGCGGCCCTCGGAGATCACCGCCGCCCGAATACGGCCACCGAGCAGCGTCGCCGCGATCGCATGGCCGGCCTCGTGGAACGCCAGCGCCGCGCGCTCACGCTCGGCGGCGGTGAGATCGGCCAGCGTGAGCCGGCGTTTCTTGGCCTTGGTCATGGTGTCGATGTCCCTTCACGTCGGCGAAATCGTGCTAGTCGGAGCCTCATGCCGTCACGATCGGCGTCCGAAGCTCACTGCGGCACATAGCGCAGGCCAGCGGCTTCGACGCCGATCTTGGCGTCCTCGTCAAGGCGGTCGTGCCGTCGTCATCGCTGCTGCTCATCCGTTCTGATCAGGGGGCCGGGCGGTCAGGGGGCCGTGGTCACGGTCACCGCGCCGATGACCTCTTCGTAGGCCAGCGCCACGCTGCGCTCGGCAATCGCGATGAACTCATTCGTCTGGTAGTGCGCGGTGGTGCGCAGCGCCGGCTCATCACGCCAGCCGTAGACCGGCGCGCTGGTCGCGACCAGCGTGGTTCCCAGCCCGTCGACATACCCGCCGCCGAATGCCAGGCTGTGCCCGAGCTGCGTTTTGATCGCCGAACCGCTGCGCTGCCACAGCCCACCCGGCCCGCCTTGCGCGACACCGATTGAGGCCCATTGCGCGCCGGCGTGGATGATGCCCAGCGTGTTGGTCTCGGCCAGCAGACCCTCTAGGTAGCTGATCGCCGAGGGCAACGTGGTGCGCTCGACGGTGACGCCGGCGCTGTCGGCGAGCAGCCGAATCGACAGATCACGCTCGACGGCGACCTGTTCGAGTAGCCGGAGATTCTGCTGCGCCCGCGTAATCGCCTCGGACTGGCCGTATTCGGTCATGTCACAGGTGCCCGACGCCCACACGGTGACCGGCGGGAACGGATCGGTGTCGGGTGGGCGATCGCCCTCTTTGCGCACCGGCTGCGTCTTCGCGCCGGCGGCCGGCCCGGTCAGCGCCGAGCCATCGACCGAGGACCGCTGCCGGCTGGTGTGGCTGACCAGGTAGACACCGGGGCTCGGCGAGCTGACGTGCGCGCCGCCCGGCTCGACGTTGGGAAGGCCGTCGATCGCTGCCTGTAGGTCGGCCACGGGCACGTTGAACGCCAGCCCGGTCGCGGTCTGGCCGCCCCAGGTGTAATCCCAGGTGCCGCCGGTACCGCTGACGGTGATCCGTTCGACTTCACCGCACCACGGGGCATCCCAGACACCAAAAGCGCCGGCACCGCCGTAGTTGTAATGGCGCACCCAGACGCCTTCGCCGAGAAACCGCGAGGGCTGATCAATCGGGACGTCGGTCCAATCGACCAGCGGGTACAGCCCGATCGAGGCCGGGTTGACCAGCGGAGCCATGAACGGAATCGCGGGCAGCACTCCCGGCGGCGCGGCCTCGCGCGTGGTCGGCATAGTCGGCGCGGTCATAGTTCAACTCCCATCGCGGCCAGCTCGGCGCGGGCCTGTTCGGTGCGGGCGGTCTCGGTCAGCCGGGCTGGTGCCGGCGGGGCCGACTCGACCCAATCGAGGCGGCGTTCCAGTGCTAGGGCGGCCCGGTCAATCGTGTTGCGCAGCAGCTCGTTTAACCGCTCTGAGCGTGAGGGCAGGCCGCGCAGCGCCTCATGGTCCGGCGGCCATGCCCGGCTCAGCAGCTCGGCCAGCGGCTCAGTAGAGGGGGCGGCCATCGACACCAGCGCCGCCGCCCACGTGCCCGAAGTCAGCGCGTCGTCGGTGATCTCCGGCAGCGCCGGCCGCTGAGCCAGGTCGCACAGCGTCCGCACCGCTTTGCGTCGGCTGCTGGGCTCGCCGGCCAGGTGCTTCGTCTTCGCGAGGGCGTCGGTCTCGGCCAACCAGCCGACCACGGCCGACACCAGCTCATGCACCGCGTCGGCCAGCTCGATCACAGGAGGCCGGAAAGCAAGGGGCTGCGCGGCGTCGGCGACGCGGGCGGCCAACGGATCCGCGATCGCGGCGACCTCGGCGGCCAGGTCGAAATCGCCGTCATAAGCCAGGGGCATGCTCGCGCGCCGGCGGCGACGCTGTTCGATCTGGTCGACCGGGCGGGAATGCTTGTGGTCACGCATCGGGTGCCGTCCTTTCATCCGCGCTTGGAGGGTTTGGGAGGGGCCAGCTTCGCCGGCCGCTTGATCGGCTGCGGTGTCGCCGGCACACCGCCCTTTTGCGGCCGAACCGGCTGCCGCCGAGGGGTTGCGCCGCAGCGGCGACCGAGGGAGGGGCCGCGATCGCCCAAGCGCCGCCGCCGGCCACCGCGCCCACCAAAAGCGGGGCCATGTAAGCCGTTTGCAGAACGGGGATCATCACGTCACGCCTCCTGGCCGAGGGGTTGCGCCGCAGCGGCGGCCGAGGGAGGGCCGGCGAGCGAGGGGCTGCCCCGCTACGCCGCTGGCGCAGGGGTTTAAGCGCAGGGGACAGCCTCATACGGTCCCCTGCGCGGTCTGTGGCTTGCTGCGCGACGATCACGACGCCGCCTCCCGGTCGGCCAGCATCTGATCAACCACGGCATCGACGTGCTCGACCGTCATGCCGAACTCACGAACCAGGAACATGCGCAACCGCCAAAAGCTCAGTGCGGCGTTGCATTCCTCGACACGCGGCCCGTCGGTCTCGCCACGGCTGGCCAGCACGCCCTTGCGGGCACGCCACGATTCCATCGGTCGGCTGCGCGGGTCAACGGTCAGTGAAGCGATTGAGCTAGTCACGCCTTGAGCATGCACCAACGGCGTGCACTCGCTCGGTACGTGAGCGCGGCCGGTGAGTCGACAATGCCTAGCGGGGTCGGTGGTTTAACTAGTTACTTGCCAACGCTTTTCGGCCAGGTCAGCTGCGCCCGTACGCCGTGCTAAATCAATTCCAGGACCCCGCCGGAAACGAGGTGTTCGTAGAGACCGAACCAGCCAGACTGGCCGTTATCAAACTCCACTTTCGCATCGGTGTCGGTGACTTCTGAAACGACGCCTTCCCAGCCCGACCGATTACGCACACGGTCGCCAACCTTGAGCCCCATGTCGAAGCCTTCCATCGTGATCTCGAAACCTTCTGCCCTGCCGTTCTCCACCCGCTGCTGCCAGGCAGTCCGTCGGCCGGAGGGAGCACTCGGATCATGAATCGAGATGAAGTAGACGCCGATTGACAGGAGGTGGAGCTGCGGGTCGCCCGTGAACGTCTGGACCATCCCGCCCGACTTGACGGTGATCGACTTCCGCTCAACAGGTTTAACCATGCAGTCAAAGCTACGCCGATCTTGCGTCGGGCTCAGTCAGCTCGCCAGCGCGCGGTACAGCGTTGCGCGGCTGACGCCCAACGTCTCGGCGATCACCGGCACCGGCTCACCGCTGGCACGCAGCGCCTCGGCCTGTCTGATCTGAGCGGCAGTGAGCTTCGACGGCCGGCCGATGGGCATGTCGCGGGCCTTGCGCGCGGCGCGCGACGCTGCCCGGCGCTCACGTCCCAGCTCAAGCTCAAGCTCAGCCAGAGACGCGAGCACGCCGGCGACCATGCGGCCGGTCGCGTTTGACGTGTCGATGCCCTCGCGCAGTGACCGGAGGATGATCTGGCGCTCGCCAAGCTCGCGGATCGTGGTCATGACCTCGGCGGCGTTGCGGCCGAGCCGGTCGATACCGACGACCACGATGGTGTCGCCTGGCCGCGCGTAGTCGAGCACCGCAGCCAGACCGGGCCGCTGCTCGCGGGTCGACGTGCCGGTCAGCTTGTCGGAATAAATGCGTTGGGGGTCGACCTCGGCGGCGGTGAGCGCGTCGGCCTGCGCGTCGAGCGATTGGTGGCCGGTGCTGACACGGGCGTAGCCGAGCAGTGCGCCGGTCGGCGCGGGAGTGGATGCGGTGATGGCGGCGGCGGTCATGCCGCAAGCCTATCTCAAAAGTCTGTATGCCGCTATTTCGATACGCGACAACTTTTGAGATTCACGACCTCGGTATTGCTGTGCTGTCGGGTACGTCGCTCACTCCGTCTTAAAACTAAAGATTTGAGACGAGTAGCAATGGTAAACCGCTTACAACTTTCTGCGTAGCTGCGATGATTGCCTGCATCGGCTCTTCAGGAGGGGAAAGTCATGGGATCCAGGCAACTAACTTGCACCAGGTGCGGCGCACACCACACAGGTACGTGGAGCGCGACGCTTTGTCCCGACTGCGCGAAGAAATCAGGACAGTCCAAACCCGACAACTAAGCACGACCTGGGACGCCTTCGACGAGTCGCTGTATGACCGCCGACGCCAAGACGACACGGCAATGCCTTCAGCATTCGCGCAGGCCGTTGTCGGTCGGCAGCTCACGGCCGCGCGCGATGATGTGCCGGCGGGGGATGCGGCGGCCATCAGGCAGCTCGACCATTGGCGATGCGTTGGTGTCGGCGGCCGGCGGATCGGCTACCGGGCCGGTCTCCGCGCCAGGTGGCGTCACGACACCGACGACAGCGGTGCTGAGATCGCTTTCCGCTAGGTCGATTTCGGGGCTGCGCGGCCTACTCGCGGCCGAAGTGCCGGCCGGCGGGTCAATGGGTGGCTGCGGGCTGCTGATCGGCTCTTCGGCCCGTGAACTTGCAACGGCCAACCACTCGCTCAGCTCATCGGCCGACAGGCCACCGACGGCGAGCACCTGGCGTGCGACGTCGATGTGCAACGGCCACAGCGGATCATCGTCGCCGACAACAGTGCCGAACAGTGCCTTGCACTCGTCGGCAACGGCCTGGTTTAACTGCGTTGGGTCAAGCCGACTTTCGGCCACGTCCTCGGCCACTGACATCGCGGCGTCGATGACATCGCGTTTGGTTAGTGCGCTCACTGCTCGATCTCTTTCGTCGTAGGCATCTCGACCACTTCGGCGTCGACCACCGCCCGCAACCGTTCGCGGGTGTCAGCGATGATCGCGGCCGGCGTCTGAGTCACGTTGACGTTGACGGTCTCCGGTTCGTACAGCCCGTCAAGCTTGGCTAGCTCGGCCTCGTTGCGGATGATCTCGCGGTTGAGGGTCACCAGCGTGTCGTCGTCGCCAGCCCGGTACGCCGCCGTGAACCGCTGGGTCAGCGCGCGGGTGCGCGTCTGGATGGCGAACTTGTGAGCCTCGAATGAGGTAATCGCCGGTTCGCGCCGCAGCCGCTCGACGTGACGGTTGACGGCGGTCTGCGCTGCGCCGATAGAGCGGTAGCCGAGACGGTCGCAGACCTCGCGCCAGGAGTGCCGGCTGGCGCGGAGCTGGAATGCCTCTGCGGCGCGTTCGCGGCTCGCGTACCTCGACATTGTTGGTGCCATACCGCATTCGTACCGCATTAGGGTGCAACGGTTTCGGAGCCGCGTCGGGTGGCGGGCGGGCGCGGGGTTGGTCGGGTGTCGACAGGTCACAACACCGACACAGGTCGGCAATGTGCTTGCACCGGAGGCGGTTTGGGCTCGGCAGGCGTATCCACAGCCCTCTATCCGATCGGGTGTCCGCTGATGGTCGGCGGGTGGGCTGTGCGTCGGGCGACGCGGCCCGCAGACACCGCCCTACCAATCCGCCGGCGGAGGCGGGCGGTCAATTTCGTTGGGTCGGTTCCCTACCCCCGTTCCCCCTATAAATAGGGGGGAGAACAACGTGGGTATGGGTGGGCGTGAAGTGGGTCGCCCCTTGGGTACGGGTGGGTATTCGCAGGTCAGGCCGGGTGGGTACGCGGTTGGGTATGGGTGGGTACTCCCCTGCCCGATGGGTACCCGTACCCACCGCGTACCCACCCTGACCCGCTCGACTGAAAAACTCCTTGACCTGCGCGTTCGCGCCGGAAGGGTCGGGGCGTACCCAACTTGGACGCCCGTCAGGGTGGGTATGCCTTGGGTACGGATGGGTATTCGCAGCTCAGAGCATGTTTCCGGCCCGTGTCGTTGGGTCACGGGGCCGGCGAGGAGGTGCCGCCGTCGCCTTCGGTCAGCGCGTTCATGGCGGTGGGGTCCGGCGCTGGATAGGCGTCCGGTTCGTGGTAGGTGTGCCCGAGCGGATCACGCCGCGCAACGATCAGCTTGCCGTGGTCGCATAGCAGCTTGATCGCGGCCTCGGCGGTGTTGAAGCTGCATACCCGTCGCACCTTGCGGGGCTTGCCGCTGGCGGTGGGCTCCTCGCGGATGACCTCGGCGGCGGCCTTGGCCAGCCGCGTCTGGGTCAGTCCCTCGCCCGGGATGCAATGCTCCTGGGCCAGTTCGTATATCGCCTTGACGTGCGCCGCCCCCTTGCCGGTCCACTTCTCCATCGGCAGGTCGGGGTCGAACTCGCCGGCGTGCGGATCAGCGCCAGGCGCGAGCACCAGGGACTCACCGCCGGCGGGCAGCGTGACCTTGACCGCGCTCAGCGGGTAAGGCCCTTCGACCGCTTCGTCTTTCATCTTGCCGACCTCGATCGTCACGGCCATCGCGGTCGGATCATCACGTAGCGCGATCAGTTGAACGTCAACCGCGTTCAGCCACGCCACCGAGCCGCGCGCGTTGCGCGGATCGGCCTTGGTGGTGTGGTGCAGCACCAGCACCGCCGCGCCCGTGCGGCGCATAAGTGCGTCGATCCGCGCGACGGCCCGCCCCTGGTCGGTGGCCGAGTTCTCTTCCAGTCCAACGGTGCAGCGCGCCTGGGTATCGAACACCACCAGCGCCGCGCCGGTCTCCATCACCTTCGCGGTCACGTCATCCATGTCGCGCTGCGAGCCGAGCTGCGCCGCGCCTTCCAACACGGTCAGGTTGGCGAGCGCGCGCCGGCGGTCGATGCCGCGCTGCTGGCACCAGGCCCGCACCCGCTTGGATACCCCGCGAACACCCTCGCCGACGACGTAGATCACCGGCACCGGCGCGCTGACGCCGAAGCGGGCCGATCCGACGAACGGAGTGCCGGTCGCCAGCGACAGCGCCATGTCCAGAGCGACAAAGCTCTTGAGCGACTGAGACATACCGATCAAATGCGCCAGCGACGCGGCGGGCAACAGCTTGCCCACCAGCCACTCGGTGCCAGGCAGGTTGTCCAGCTCATCGAGGGTGCGCCACCGCTTGCCCACTGGCTCGCGGGCGGTGGCACCGCCGGCCTTGTGCAGTGCCCGCGCGTCGGCCAGCTCCGCCCACGCCGCGCTGTGGTCCTCGGCGCTCGCCGCCGTCAGCGCCTTGATTGTCTCGACCGGCATGCCCGGCGCTAGCTTGACCAGCTCGCCGGCGGTCACCAGGTAGTTGTGCTCCTCGCGGCGCAGCTTGCGGGCGGCGTTGCCCATGTTCCAGGTGTCGCGGTTGTGCCGCTCGATCATCTGCCGGGCGGCATCGGCGAACTCTGGTCCGCAGCCGCGTTCGACCTCGGCCAGGCTGTAAGCGGTGTGCGCCGCGACGCTGACCTTTTTGAGCCGCTGCTGCTCCTGGCCGCGCTCGCGCCGGCGGGCGTCGGCCTGTTCGGTCAGCGCCGCCAGCGCGGCCTCGGGGTCGGCGATGTCATACAACACCGACTCGCCGACGAACTCGGCGACTTCGACGCGAGTGACGCCTTCCAGCTCGGGGCAGATCGCCACCGCGAGGCCCGGCGGGATCGCGTCCAGCTCCTCAAAGCGAGTGCCTTCGCGTTCGGTGATTGCGCTGGGGGCGACGATGGCGACGCCATAGCGGCGTCCGAACCGCCGCAAGGCCTCCCACTGCGTCGGAGACAGGTACGGGGCGATCTCATCGCCAGGCTCCGCGCCCAGCCGGTCGGCGACCATGAGAACCGGGATCGCCGGCGCGGGGTCACTCCTGCCCGACTCGTCAGTCAGGATCTCGCGCACGGTGCTGGTGTCGTCCAATCCGTCGCTAAACGGGTCGCGCCCGTTGCGGCCGTTGACGCTCAGTGATCCGGCGCGGTTGCCGACCTTAGAGGTATTCTGCCTGTGGGTCACTGCTTTTCCTGTCGGGTGAGTAGGTGGTTCGGGGAGATGCCGCTCGGTCGAGGCCAAGTACCGGGCGGCGTCGCCGCCTCTAGGGTCTGTCAAGCTGTGCGGCAACGGATTCCGGCGTGACGCGGATCAGCAGCGCATCGACGTCGCTGGCCTTCACCCGTAGCTCCGAGGTCGGACTGGTCCGGTATCCCGGCAGCAGGCCCGCGACGATTCGTTGGCGAATTGTCCAACGGCTCACGCCGATCCGCTTGCCGGCCTCGGACAGGCCGATCAGCCGGTCGCCCTCGGTGGTCGTGGCGGTCATGGTGTACCTCCTCTCAGGGGTGTCGTGGTGGTCGGTGCGGCTGGGGTGATCGGATCACATGGGGGTGCACGCGCCGGCTGACCCGACTCGACAACGCCGACCTTGGTAGGCGTTGTCGCCGTTAGTGATTCGCGGCCGGCAGGCTTCGCGGCAAGCCGAGCACTGCCGGGTGGTGCGGCGGTGGATCGCGGTCGACCACGGTGTGCACTCCGCCGCAGCGCGGCCCGCATGGAGCCAGCTCAGCCTCGGCCTGGCGCGCCTCTTCGCGGCTATCCCAGTACGTCGCGGCGCCTCGGCCCTCGGGGTCATGGCAGATCAGCGCGTACCTGCCAAGGGACCGACCGCCGGCAGCCCGCAGATGATCGGCTTCGTGGTGTCGCGGGCCGCCGGCGGTCTCGGTGGTGGTCATCGGCTCACTCGGAGCCGCCAAGCATCTTGAGCAGCGCCAGCGCGGGCACCCGTACCCGGCGGGAGCCGAGCTGAATCGTGGGCAGCCGGCCCTCGCGGGCCATCGAATAGCCGTATGCGCAACTGACGCCGAGGTAGCGCGCGGCCTGCTCGATGCTGATAGTCGGTGGCCCGCTGCGCAATTCATCCAGCGTGGGCACGGTCTTGGTGGTAGCGGTTGACTCCATTCCCCCAGAGTCGGTGTTTGTGCGGTGAATGTCCAGACTGTAGAGTCACCAACATGGTCAAACGAAGTGGTGACTCACCGCCAGACCCGCAGCGCGGCGACGTCGAGCGGGTCGACTACGCCGACCCCGACCCGCTTGCGGGCAAACGCTCCGGCCCGTTTCAACGGGTGCCGGAGCCTGACGAGCGCGTGGCAATTCGCCTGGTAGGACACCCGTTTACCTACGCCGTGCGGATCTCGACCAGCCGGTCAGGCCCGCGCCTCACTGAGCTGACGATCACCGCCGATGACGGCGCGACGGTCGACTATGCGGTGGTGCGCGCAGTGCCGACGCGAAGATTGGCCTACAGCGCCGCGCAATGGATCGACCGCGCCGGCGGTCTGTTCGGATTCGTTGACGACATCGCCGAAACGCACAGCCAGCCAGACAACCCCGCCCCCAAGGTGTACGAAGCGGCCCAGATCGCCAATAACGCCATCGCGCTCGGCCTGCCGGTGCGCCCGACCGTGGCCGAAAAGCTCAACATCAGCAAGACGACAGTTGACCGGCTACTCAAGAGAGCCCGCGCCGAGGGCTGGTTTAACGACGAGCCACTACCGAAACGACCACAACCACAGCAGCGCGACACCACCGCCACCACCGACCAGGAGACCGACCGATGACCACCGACAACACACAGCCCAAGCAGCGCGGCGACCGCACCGACAGCTCGATCAAGCGCCTATCGAACGGCAAGGGATGGCGGGCGCGGCCGACGCTAGGCACCGATCCGGTGACCGGCAAGCAGGTCCGGCCTACCAAGGTGTTTCGCACCAAGGGCGAGGCTCAGCAGTGGGTGACCGAGCAGCGCCAGCAGTGGGCGTCGGCGACGTGGGCACCGAAGTCGGTCCAGACGTTCGATGAGGTCGCCGACCACTGGCTCAAGCTGCGCGCGGCTGACCCGTCGATCGGGCCGAACACCGTTCGCGCAGATCGCGAGTCGCTGGCCTACGCGCGCCGGGCGTTCGGTGCGGTGCCGGTCCAGAAGCTCACGCCGGCCGCGCTGGCGGATTGGTCGGCCGCGCTGACCGGTAGGGGTGGCAAGGCGCTAGCACCGGCCACCAAGCGCCGCGCGATCGTCCGGCTCAAATCGGTGATGGCACACGCGAAACGGATGCGCTGGTTGACCTATGATCCCTCGGCGGATCTCGACTCGCCCGAGCAGAAGTCGGTCACCGCCACCGCCGCCGAAGACATCTGGACGCCGGCGCAGATGGGCAAGTTTCTCGATCACGTCGCGCCCCACCGCCTCGCCGGGTGCTTCGCGCTCACGCTGCTCGGGCTGCGGCGCGAAGAGGTCGGCGGGCTGCGGTGGTCGGACCTCGACCTCGATGCCGGCGCGCTGCGCATCCGACAGGCTCGGGTCGACGTCAACGGGCGCGACACGATCGTGCCGACCAAGACCGACCGCAGTGCCCGTGATCTGCCGCTGCCGCCGCGCGAGCTGGCAATGCTCAAGGCCATGCGCACGGCCCACCTGCGCGAGCGCCTAGCCGTGGGCGCGCCGCTCGCTGACGGCGACCTGTTACTGTCGCGAGCCGACGGCACACCGTTGCCGGTGCGCGACTACAGCCGCGAGTTCACCGCTCAGCGCAAAGCTGCGGGGCTCAAGGCGATCCCACTCGGAAAGCTGCGGCACTCCAACATCTCTCGGATGCGCGCGGCGGGCATCGCCGCCGATGTGGTCGCCGCCTGGCACGGCCACACCGAGCGCATGACGCAGGCCGTCTACGGGCGCGTAACCGACGACCGGCTCACCGCCGCGTCGGCGGTGCTCTCGACAGCGATAGGACAGAGTTAGGGGAAACAGCCCGACCCAGGGGCTTGCTGACGACTTTTCACCACCTGATGACCCAAACAAAACACACCACAAGCGCGCCACAACGGCTCTGAAAAGCTATTGGGGTTCTTGCCGCTCCTCGCTGCCGCCGTCATCCGCGTCGCTCTCCTCTTCCTCGTCGGATACAGGCCGCGGCCCTATGAGCGTTGCTTCCTCCCAAAGCCGCTCGTAGGTATCCCGCAGAGTTTCGCGCGCAGGCGACGGAATCGGCACTAGGACCGTAGTCGTCTTCCCAACACCGTTCAGGGAAGTACCAAGCATGAACGCACTCTTGTCTTCTGCGAACACATACCGGTCATGCAGGCCGCCGGACTCTCTCAGCTCCACCCGGCGCGCCAGACTCGGGCTGTCGAGATAAGTCCGCATCGCCGGAAGTACGCCCTTACCAGTTTTCGGCGACACGAGCACCCGCGTTAGGTGCGTGTTCATCACGACCATGTGCAGAACGTCTAGTTTCAAATACGGGTCGACCAGATACCCGGCTCCTGCGTTGGCGAGTTGCCCCACCATCAGCGGGTAAGCCAGGGGATCGCCGTTGCCCAAAACCACAACACTCACATCGTCTTCGGTCGCGGCTTCTCTCTCACGATCCCGTAGCAGCGCGTTTCCAATGTCGGTAAGCCGCAACCGAGAATCCTCGCCCGAATCAGTCACTTTCTCGAGCCATCCCAGATACACCAGGTGGTCGATGACAGACTCGGCAGCCTTAATCAGTTCCCGTGACGTGCCCTCGTCGTAGAACACGCCCGCCAGCTTTGCGAACGACCTGACGTACTGAGAATAGGTCGTGTCGATCATCCGGGTAAGGGCACTCACCTGTCCCAGTGCCCCCAACGAGCTGATGGGGCCACGCTGGAAGGTGCGGTACTCAGCCGGGGCAGGGATAGGCCGCTTCCGCCACAACGTCACCTCTGCGGCCTTCGGGCTGTACCCGCTGCGGTTACATGCCGCGATGAAGCCCAGCACCGCGTATTGCTCTTCCGAGAGGATATCCACGTTCCGGATACTACGGTTCCGCCGAGCGTCCAACCTGGCCTTCGCCAATGGGTCGGGATCAACCCGAACCAAGGCGCGGCATCCCCACCTCCCCAATCGGGTTCAACAGGTTGCGGGCCAACGCCAGGATCTCGGACCACTTCGTTGGCAACCTCTATGTGCCACTCGGAAGCTAGATCCAGCATCGGACCGTACTTCGCGCCAACTCCCCGCTGTTCGCCGCGTCGGCGGTGCTCTCGAAAGCGATAGGACAGAGTTAGGACATTCGGCGACAAACCGAGACCGACCGCAAAATGACCGAACGGCCCTGATCAGAGGTCAGAGCCGTTCTATGTCAAGTGGAGCTAAGGGGACTCGAACCCCTGACCCCCACACTGCCAGTGTGGTGCGCTACCAGCTGCGCCATAGCCCCAAGTCGTGCCAATCGAAGCTACACCAACCGCCACCCTGGTTCAAAGTTGCTGTTCAGGCCGCCTCGCCGTCCGCTTGGGGCTCCGCCAAGCCGTGCTCCGGATGGATCAGCGTCCGCGTCTCCGGCGCCAGAATCCAACCGGCTGCGGCGATCACCAGGACAATCCCGCTGATGCCGAAGCCCCAACCGAAGCTCAATTCCTCGGCGGCCCAACCGACCGTCACGGAGCCGACGATGGCACCCAGATCGGACAGCATCTGCACCGCCGCCACCGGCATTCCAGCGCGCGCCTCGCTGCCGAGAATGTCCGCCACCGCGGCCTGCATCGGCGACATGAAAACGCCTGTGGTCGCACCGGATACCGCCGCGGCGACCATGAACGCCGGCAACGACGACACGACTCCCAGTGCGGCGGTCGCCACGCCGGACGTCGCCAGGCCGATGATCAACAACGTGCGCCGTCCCATTCGGTCGGACAGGTAGCCGCTGGGAACGACGGCCACGGCGTTGCCGGCCGCGAAGGCCGCCAGTGCCACCCCGATCATTCCGACGCTTTCGCCCATGACGTCGGAGAGAAACAGCGGCACCAGCGCGACGCGCAGCCCAAACGCCGCCCAGCCGGTCGCGAAATTGGCCAACAGCGCTGCCCAATAGGCGCGGAATCGCAGCGCCTGGCGCATCGTCACCGTGGACCGTGTCGGCGGACGGGGCGCGGCGAGCTCCGAATGCCGCAGGCCATAAAACAACACCGCCGCAACCCCCAGCATCGCGATGCCGTACACGATGAATGGCGCGGTCAACCCCCACCCCGCGGTCAGGCCGCCGACGGCCGGGCCGCCGACCGCGCCCACCATGAACGACGTGGTGAACAACCCGGCGATCCGTCCGCGCGCATCGGGCGGGCTGATGTGGATCATCAGCCCCAACGCCGAGACGTAAAACATCGTCGAGCCGATGCCGCTGATGGCCCGGAAAGCCAGTAGTTGCCAATAGGCCTGCGAATACGCGCACGCGATGGTGGACAACGCCACGATCAGCAAACCACCGATGTAAATCCGGCGCTCGCCCAACCGCTGCACCAGCACCCCGCTCACCGGGGCAAAACACAACCGGCTCAACGAAAAGACGGTGACCAAGAAAGTCACCGCCTTGATGCTGACCCCGAAGGTATGGGCGAAAGCGGGCATCGCCGGCGAGATGACGCCATAGCCCAGCGCGACCATGACATTCGCCCAGCTCAGGATCCAGACTTCGCGCGGCAGCCGCGGAGAACGGGAACCACATTCTCGCGAACGGGTAAGCCTGGGGGAAAGAGTCACCCAATGACTTTATTAACCACCTCGCGCGCGGCTTCCTGCACCTCCGCCAAATGCTCGGGGCCATTGAAGGATTCCGCGTAGATTTTGTACACGTCCTCGGTGCCGGACGGCCGCGCGGCAAACCATGCGTTGGCGGTCGTCACCTTCAATCCGCCCAGCGCCGCGCCGTTGCCGGGCGCGGCGGTGAGTTTCGCGGTGATCGGCTCGCCGGCCACCTCGGTCGCGGTCACCTGCTCGGGCGAGAGCTTGGCCAGCCGGGCTTTTTGGTCGCGGTCTGCGGGTGCGTCGACCCGCGCGTAGAAGGGTGTGCCGTATTCGGCGGTCAGCTGCTGGTACCGCTGCGACGGCGTGGACCCGGTGACGGCCAGGATCTCGGAGGCCAGCAGCGCGAGGATGATGCCGTCCTTGTCGGTGGTCCACACCGAGCCGTCGCGCCGCAGGAACGACGCGCCCGCGGATTCCTCGCCGCCGAACCCGATGGTGCCGCCGATCAGGCCGTCGACAAACCACTTGAACCCGACGGGCACCTCGACGAGCTTGCGGCCGATGCCGGCGACCACCCGGTCGATGATCGACGAACTGACCGCCGTCTTGCCGACGGCGATGCCCTCCGGCCACGACGGCCGGTGCGTGTACAGATAGTCGATGGCCACCGCCAGGTAGTGGTTCGGGTTCATCAGGCCGGCGTCCGGGGTGACGATGCCGTGCCGGTCGGAGTCCGCGTCGTTGCCGGTGGCGATCTGGTAGCGGTCGCGGTTGGCGATGAGCCCGGCCATCGCGTCGGGCGAACTGCAGTCCATCCGGATCTTGCCGTCGTGATCGAGCGTCATGAACCGCCACGTCGCGTCGACCAGCGGGTTGACCACGGTCAGGTCCAGACGGTGCCGCTGCGCGATCTCACCCCAGTAGTCGACGCTCGCCCCGCCGAGCGGATCCGCCCCGATCCGCACGCCGGCCGCGCGGATCGCATCGATGTCGACCACGTTGGGCAGGTCGTCGACGTAGTTGCCCAGGTAGTCGTGCCGCTGGACGGACTGCAGCGCTCGCGCGAATGGCACCCGCCTCACCCCGGAGCCGTCACGGAGAATTTCGTTGGCGCGCTTGGCAATTGCGTTCGTCGCGTCGGTATCCGCGGGGCCGCCGTTGGGCGGGTTGTACTTGAAGCCGCCGTCCGACGGCGGGTTGTGCGACGGCGTCACGACGATCCCGTCGGCCAGCGCTTCGCTGCGGCCACGGTTGTAGGTGAGGATCGCGTGGCTGATCGCCGGTGTCGGGGTGTAGCGATCGCGGGAGTCGATGACGGCCGCTACATCATTGGCCGCGAGGACCTCCAGCGCCGACACCCAGGCCGGCTCGGAAAGGCCATGCGTGTCACGGCCGATGAACAACGGTCCGGTGGTGCCGTGGGCGGTGCGGTATTCGACGATGGCTTGGGTAATGGCGAGGATGTGGGCCTCGTTGAACGCCCCGTTGAGCGCGGACCCGCGGTGGCCTGACGTGCCGAACACCACCTGCTGTGCGACGTCGTCGGCATCGGGCTGGATCGAGTAGTAGGCCGTCACCAGGTGAGGCAAATCGACAAGGTCTTCGGGCTGGGCCGGCTGACCGGCGCGGGGGTGGGCCATGGTTCTCAATTCTGCCCGTGGCGCACCTCGCTGACTTGTCAGGTACTTTTCTGACGTCCCGGATTCACTTACCGGTAAGTCCTGGCAAGGGGAAGGGATCGCGCGTGGCACACGACTATCGCGAGTTGGCCGCGGTTTTCGCCGGCGGGGCGCTGGGTTCCCTCGCCCGGGCCGGCCTGGGCACGCTCGCCGCGGGTGATCCAGCGAAATGGCCGTGGCCGACGTTCACGGTGAACATCGTTGGCGCCTTCCTGCTGGGGTACTTCACCACCCGACTGCTCGAGCGATTGCCGCTGTCGAGTTACCGGCGCCCCCTGCTGGGCACCGGATTGTGCGGCGGGCTCACCACGTTCTCCACGATGCAGGTCGAGACGCTGAGGATGATCGAGCACGGCCATTGGACGCTGGCCGCGGGCTACACCCTCACCAGCATCACCTTGGGCTTGCTGGCGGTGCACTTGGCCACCAAATTGGTGCGCCGGGTACGGATCCGCGGATGACGGCGGGCGCGGTCACGACGGCTGCGGTATGGGCTGGGGTCGCGCTGATCGGCGGCGTCGGGTCGGTGCTGCGCTTTGTGGTCGACCGCGCGGTGGCCCGCCGGGTCGCCCAATCCTTTCCGTTCGGCACGCTGGTCGTGAACATCAGCGGCGCCGCGCTGCTCGGATTTCTCGGCGGCCTGGTGCTGAGCAAGGAGGCGGCCCTGTTGGCCGGCACCGCCTTCGTCGGCGCCTACACCACGTTTTCCACCTGGATGCTGGAAACTCAGCGGCTCGGCGAGGAGCGACAGGTGCGCGCGGCGTTCGCCAACATCGTCGTCAGCGTCGTGCTCGGTGAGGCGGCGGCGCTCCTCGCGCAGTCGATTGCCGAGCGGCTTTGAGTCACCCCTGGGGAACGTCGTCGGGCGTCCGGGGCAGCACATAGAGCGCCATCCGCCGGTTCGACATGTCGTGCTCGCCGAGGAATGCGCAGCCGCCCCGCTCGCAGAATTTGCGCGCCAAGACATTGCGGTGGTCGGGATCGAACATGATGCGCCGACATCGCGGATCAAGGCCCAAGATGCTGCCCACCAAATGCGGCAGCAGGTAACTGACGTGTCCCCGCTTGATGTAATCCAAATCGGCCACCGCGACATGCAGACCCAGATCGTGCGCATCGTAATCGTACCGAGTGGCGATGGAATCCTTTGCCGCTCGGTACAATTCGATGTAAGCGCGGTCCGTTCCATCGAGCGTCGCGATGAGTGGGCGGGAGAAGCCGCCTCGGAGCTGCGCCCGCAGATAATTACGCCAGCGCGTCATCGGCCACGCGGACTCCCACGCTTCCACCAGGTGCGGCCGGTTCATCCACTCGGCGATCATCTCGGCGTCGGCGTCCGGGTCGACGAGACGCAAACCGTACGGCTCGGGCAATGTGGGTATCGGCGGCGGCGGGACGGCGCGCACCTCGTCGGGGATGTCGGTCAATTCCCGCGGCAGTAGGGGATCCGCCTCGCTCATGCCGGTGCCGCCATCGTCCACTGCTCTGCCAGCTCCGAGACCCATTCGGCAGCCGCATCGGGCCGGTCCGGCGGCGCTGCGACGAGAACCAATTCGTCAACGCCCAACTCGGCGAGGGCGCCGATATCAGCAACGCCCGGATCGCGCAGCGCCACCGCCAGCCGCAGCTGCCCATGATCCCGCCCCGCCTCGGCACACAGCTGCTCCAGTTTGGCGATGCGGTCCCGGACGGCCCCGACGCCGTCGATGTTGAACCCGTACCAGCCGTCTCCCCACGTCGCCACCCGGCGCAGCGCCGAATCGCTATTGCCCCCAACCACGATCGGGATCCGACGATCGTGCACCGGCTTGGGGTTGACACGAATGGCATCGAAGCAGACGAAATCACCGTCGAACGAAGCGACGTCGTCACGCCATAACGCGCGCATCGCCGCAACGTATTCGGCGGTCCGCGCTCCGCGATGGGCGAAAGGCACTGAAAGCGCGGCGAATTCCTCCTTCGACCACCCGACACCGATGCCCAATGCCAACCGTCCGCCGCTGAGCCGATCCAGGCTGGCGGCCTGCTTGGCCACCACCACCGGATTGTGTTCGGGCAGCAGGAGCACGCCCGTCGCCAGTCCGATCCGAGACGAGGCGGCGGCGGCGAAGCTCAGCGCGATCATCGGATCAAGCCAGTCCGCTTGTGCGGGAACAGCGATGACGCCGTCATCCGAATAGGGATAGCGAGAGGCGGGCCGGTCGACCATGACGACGTGTTCGCCGACCCACAGCGTGGCGAAGCCGCAGTCGTCCGCCGCTGACGCGACGGCATCGATCACCGCGCGGTCGGCGCCGGCACCGATTCCCAGGGCGTGCAATCCCAGCCGCATCGCCCGATCGTCTCACGCGTTCAGCGGCTTTTCAGCAGCTCCGCGAGAACGGCCGCCTGGCTGATGTCCGTATCGCGGGTCGCGGTCACCAGGGTGAGAACACCGCGCCCGGTAAGCCTCCGCAGCTCCTCCAGCGCCGCGTTACCCCGCAGTTCCGCCCTGTACCGCGAGGCGAATTCGTCGAATCGTTCGGGCCGGTGCTGATACCACTCGCGCAGGTCCTTCGAAGGTGCGACCTCCTTGCACCAGATACCCACCCGCGGGTCCTCCTTGCGCACTCCGCGCGGCCAGACTCTGTCGACCAGCACGCGCTGACCCTCGTCTGGGGTGACGTCTTCGTAGACTCGCGCCACCCGGATCCGACTCTTGGCGCTCATACTCGCCAGCGTAGCCACGCACGCGTTGTCAGTGACCCCATTTATTATCGAACTTATGTTCGAAGAATTGGCGGAAGGTGACCCGCCGGCCGACGAATCGGCGCTGATAGAGCGCATCGCGGAGCTGGAGACGGTCAAATGCGCGGCCGCCGCGGAACAGGCCCGAGCGGCTGCCGCCCTGGACGCGGCCCGTCGTGCCTCCGAAGCGGCGGCAGGGGTGCCCGCCGCGCGGCGAGGACGCGGCGTGGCCGGTGAGGTCGCACTGGCGCGGCGCGATTCCCCCGCGCGGGGCGGCCGGCATCTCGGCTTCGCCAAGGCCCTCGTCTACGAGATGCCGCACACCCTGGCGGCGCTGGAATGCGGGGCGCTGTCGGAGTGGCGCGCGACGCTGATCGTGCGAGAGAGCGCCTGCCTGGACGTCGACGACCGCCGCGCATTGGACGCGGAGTTGTGCGCCGACCCGGCGAGCCTGGCCGGCATGGGCGACGCGCGAGTGGCCGCGGCCGCGAAAGCAATCGCCTACCGGCTGGATCCCCACGCCGTCGTCGAGCGGGCGGCCAAGGCCGAGCAGGAACGCACGGTCATCATTCGGCCGGCGCCCGACACGATGACGTACCTCACCGCGTTACTCCCTGTGGCCCAGGGCGTTTCGGTGTACGCCGCGCTGCGGCGCGAAGCGGATGCCCGCGGTGATGGGCGCTCACGCGGACAGGTGATGGCAGACACCTTGGTCGAAAGGGTCACCGGCCGCAGCGCCACGGTCCCGACTCCGATCGCGGTCAACTTGGTGCTATCGGACGAGACGCTGCTCGGCGGTGACGATGCGCCGGCCGACATCTCCGGCTACGGTCCCATCCCCGCGGCGGTCGCGCGCGCGATGGTCAGCAGCGCTGTCACCGACCGACGTTCGCGCGCGACGCTGCGCAGGCTTTATACGCACCCCCGGGCCGGAGCGCTGGTGGCGATGGAGTCGCGGGCACGCATCTTTCCCCGCGGGCTGGCCACTTTCATCGGGCTGCGCGATCAGCGTTGCCGCACACCGTACTGCGGCGCGCCGATCAGGCACCGCGACCACGCACAGCCGTGGGCCGACGGCGGCCCGACCACCGCGGACAACGGTCTGGGTCTGTGCGAAAGCTGCAACTACACAAAGGAAGCCGCGGGCTGGCGGGTCAGCACCGGTGTCGACGAAAACCACACCCATAGAGCACTATTCACGACGCCGACCGGCAAGAGCTACCGATCGACGGCCCCGCCGCGCGCCCCCGCGATCACGGTCAGCAAGGTGGAAATCCGCATCGGAGTGTCACTCGCGCGGCATGCGGCCTAGGTCCCTTGGTCGGTGAACCGCGAGACGTCGACGACTTCACCGCGATTGATGCTGACCCAGTCGCGCCCATCGAGGTAGGGACGCAGACTTCGACCGATCAGGTCGACATCGGCCGCGGACTTGGGCCGCTGCAGCTCGTAGACGTGGGGCAACTCGGCCATGCCGGTGACGACATTCCACAGCGTCAGGGCTTTCGGCCCGGTTGGCGGATCCACCAGGACCGGACCAAAGAGGCACTGTCCCAACAGGAACAGGGTCGGCACCCCGTAGCCGCCGGCATCGATCACCCGTTGATGGTCGCGGTGTATCTCGTCGTGGGTTGTCGGATCGCTCAACGCCGCATCGAAAACCGACGCCTCGGCGCCGATGTCACTCAGCAAGCGCCGGGCAACCGCGGGATCGTGCGGCTTGCCGCCTAGCGTGTGCAGTTCATGTCCGATGGCGGCGTACCAGCGATCCAGCAGCGACATGTCCGTTCGGCGCAGTAGCGCCCCGATGCGCATCAAAGACCATCCATACGACCACTCCCGCTCCCACGGGTGCTTCTGGCCCTCTGACCGGTTGACCTCCTCGAGGCTGAAGAATCGCCAGTCGACGGTGATGCCCAGTTGCTCGCGAACGTCGCGGATCCACAACGAGGTCTGGTAGGCGAAAGGGCACATCGGGTCGAAATGGAAGTCCACCACAATGCTCATCTCGGACCCGTTCCGCCGCTCAGTAGTGATAGGTGTCCGACGGCGCGGGGGAATGATCCCGTTCTTCGTCGTCGAATTCCGACGATTCTATGTCGTAGGCGCGAGCCAGCTCGAGGATCTTGGTGGCCCTGGCAATCCGCGGCAGGTCGGAGCCGTTGCGGATCTCTCCCCCATCGCGTTCGAATTCGGCGAAAAACTCCTTGGCCCAAGAGATTTCGTCCTGCGACGGCGACAGGCCCTCGTTCACCACGGCGCATTGATCCGGGGTCAGGCAGATTTTGCCCGTCATCCCGAACTCCACGGAGACGGCGGTGGCTTCGATGAGTTTCAAAGCGTTGGAGCCGATCGTGGGTCCGTCGATTGCGCTCGGCAGGCTGGCCGCCTTGGCGGCGATGGTGAAGCGCGACCGGGCGTAGGCCAGCGTGCTCGGGTCTTCCCCGAAACCGGTATCGCGGCGGAAATCGCCGATGCCGAAGGCGAGCCGGAAGGTGCCCTTCGCCGCGGCTATTTCGGTGATGCGTTCCAGCCCGCGGGCCGTTTCCACCAGCGCCACGATCGGCACGTTCGGCAGCCGTTGCGCGGTCTCGGTGACGTGGTCCACCGATTCGACCATCGCCAGCATCACCCCGCCCACCGGAGTGCCGGCCAGCGCGGCGAGGTCGTCCGCCCACCACGGGGTGCCGAAGCCGTTGACGCGGACCCAGTCGGTGTTGCCGGCGCCCAGCCAACTCACCACGTTGTCGCGGGCGGTGTGCTTGTCTTTCGGCGCGACGGCGTCCTCGATGTCGAGTACGACGATGTCGGCCCGGGAATGTGCCGCGGACTGGAACCGGTCGGCGTGGGCACCGTTCACCAGGAGCCAACTCCGGGCCAACACGGGATCGATGCGGTAGCCGATGACGTCGTCGGGCTCCGTCGCGCTGCTATTGACCTGGTCGTACATCTTTAGCTGATCAGCCGTCTTTCGTAATCGCCAACGTGGGGTTAGTGCCTTAACCGTAGCGATATCTCCAAACGGGCGGTCGGGCATGCCCCGGGAAAGCCAAGACGCCCGGGGCGCGCGGCACGCCCGACGACGCCCCGCGGCGGGGAACCCTTTGCTTTACTGCATCTTCGCCTCGACCGACGAAGGCCGCCCGGGCGGAGGGAACTCGCCCGGGCGGCCTTGCAGATTCGCCTGATCGACTAGTTGATGCCGACGACCTCTTGCGCGATCGCGGCGACACGCGTCTGTGCGGCCGACACGACCCGCTGGCGGTTCTTGTTCGCCTCTTCGTAGGCGATGATCGCCCGCACGTCGCTCGGGTTGGTGAGGTCCTTCACCTCGGCGACGGCCTCGCTGACGTTGAGCTCGTCGTAGTTGGCGATGGGCAGCTCGTCGGCGTCGAGCACCCCTACTGCGGCGCGTGCCGCGTGCAGCGCATCGGCCGTCTGCCGGGCCCCCTCGTTGCGGGTGACCCTTTCGGCCGCCTCGAGAGCGGCGTTCCGCGACGCCGCGAGGGCGCGGGTCGCCACGTCACCGGCGTAGGCGCCCCGGCTCACCAGCTCGTTGAAGGTCGGCCTGGCCGAACGCAGCGCGTCCGCGGCCCTGTCCACACCCCGGACCGACCACTCGACCGGCAGGTTCACCAGTTTGACCGCCGTACCGGCCGCCGCCTGCAGCGGTGTCCGGCGCAACGCGGCGGGGCCACCAAGCGCATCCTCGGCAAGCACGGTCGTCAGCCAATCGACGGTCGCCGAATGCGCCGTGATCAGCCGCGTCGCCAGGCTCTCGATTTCGGGAAGCTGCGCCGCGACGGCCAGGGCTTTGAGGTAGCGGGCGCGGTCCAGCAACTGGTCCTCCAGCGCCAGGTCACCCAGAAGCGCCTCGTCGAACGGCTGGGCCTGTTCGGTCAGTGCTTTGACCGCAGCGGCGGCGCGGCCCAGGAAGGGGCCGACGATGTCCGGGACACCGCCGAGCTCACGGATCGCCTTCTCTATGGCCTCGGAGCGCTCGCGCCCGTTCGACGCGTTCTGCGTCAGCTCGCGCTCGACCGCCTCGGTACGCGCTTGTGCGATGCGCGTTTCGGCGACCTGGATCTCCGTGTTGGTCAGCTGGTGAAGCGCACGCAACTGCGCCAGCACCGTCGTCTTGTCCGATGAAGTCATCAAAAATTCGCCTCCTGCGTTGATTGTTGGATCGGCACGAAAGCGCCTCTGTTGGGGCTACCCATTCCGGCGGCGGCAAATAACATGGCCTCCGCCATGTGATCCAGATCGCTTTTACGGCGAGGGCATCCCGGCGGAGCAAACAAGTCGATGCCCCTGCGAGAGTTTCACGCCTGCCCTCCGGGGTAGCCATGCTTTGCCACGCCGCCGCTTCGGTGGAGCGTCGCTTTCCGCGAGGACTAGAGCACCCTGGTCCTTCAAATGTGTCTCGGCACCCTTCAGGGCTTCGACCGAGGCAAACCCGCTAGGAGTACACATGCGTAGGACCATTGCGATCGTTTCGGCCACCGGGGCGCTGTTGTTCGGTGGGGCAGGCGTCGCCAACGCCGCCAGCTCAACCACTCCCGCACCGACGTCCACCACAACGACGTTGGCGGACAACGACAACAACAACAACGGCCAACACAACGACAACACCGGGCTGTGGGGCCTGCTCGGCCTCCTCGGCTTGGGCGGACTCGCCGGACTGAAGCGCCGCAAGGACGCCGTCACCGGCACCGGCGTCGGACCAGCCGCCACCGGCGACCGTCGCGTCTAGTTCCTCCGCTCGGCTTCAGATCCCCGTCAGGCGCCGCGCCTGGCGGGGATCTGGCTCGGCGCCCGAACAGAAATTGCTTGTGCTTCAAACGATTCCGCCCGCGCCCGCGAGGCCTCGTTTAGGGGTTTGTACAGCGGGTATGCCTCGTCAAGCCGCACACAGCCCATAGTGCGAGTCCCAATTCCCCGAGAGAACAGCGAGGTATGGCGATGGCCGACATGATTGTCCAATCGCCCGACGAAGTCGTCGCATTTCTGAAAGCGCAGCACAACCTCATCGAGGACATGTTCGACGAGGTGCTGCACGCGTCAGATCCGCAGGCGCGCGAGAAGCCGTTCTCGACGCTGCGTCAGCTGCTGGCCGTCCACGAGACAGCCGAAGAAATGGTGGTGCACCCGCGCGTGCGCCGCGAGGCCGACGCCGGTGACGAGATCGTCGACGCCCGGCTCAAGGAGGAGCACGACGCCAAAGAGCTGCTGTCGAGCATCGAGAAGCTCGACGTCACCTCGAAGGAGTTCATCGACGAGGTCACCAAGCTCCGGGAGGCCGTGCTCGACCACGCCAAGCAGGAGGAGAGCGAAGAGTTCCCCGTGCTGCAACGCGAGGTCGACGACGCCGACCTCAAGCGGATGGGTGCGGCGGTGCGGGCGGCCCAGGCCATCGCGCCTACCCACCCGCATCCCGGCGTGGAATCGGCCAAGCTGAACTTCGCTCTGGGCCCGTTCGCGTCGATGCTCGACCGCGCCCGCGACCTCATCGGACAGGCCCTGGGCTCGTAGGACTTCCGTAGGCTTGTTGAGGTGAGTGTCGCCCCGGATATGACCGTCGCTCTACAGGACCGGTTTTTCCGCGAATTGCCGGAGATGGCCGTCCGCTGGAAAGCTGAGGCGCCCGCCGACTTGCGGCTGCTTGCCCTCAACGAGCGGCTTGCCGCCGAACTCGGCCTGGACGCCGGCTGGCTGCGAAGTCCGGATGGGATGCGCTTCTTGGTGGGCGACCTGGTCCCCAGCACCGCCGTTCCGGTGGCCCAGGCCTATGCAGGGCATCAGTTCGGCGGCTTCGTCCCCCGGCTTGGTGACGGACGCGCGCTGCTGCTCGGCGAGCTCGTCGACGGCGACGGGCGGCTGCGCGACATCCACCTGAAAGGCTCGGGGCCGACGCCGTTCGCCCGCGGCGGGGACGGCCTGGCGGCCGTTGGGCCCATGCTGCGCGAGTACATCGTCAGCGAGGCGATGCATGCGCTCGGGGTGCCGACGACGCGATCGCTGGCCGTCGTGGGGACCGGCCGCCCGGTGCTGCGTGAGGCGGAGCTGCCCGGGGCCGTGCTGGCCCGCGTGGCCAGCAGCCACCTGCGGGTGGGCAGCTTTCAGTTCGCCGCGTCCACCGGTGACGCCGACCTGCTGCGCCGCCTCGCCGACCATGCGATCGCCCGCCACTACCCCGGCGCCGCGGACGCCGAACGCCCCTACCTCGCGTTGTTCGAAGGGGTGGTCGCCGTGCAGGCAGCGCTCATCGCGCGCTGGATGCTGGCCGGATTCGTCCACGGGGTGATGAATACCGACAACATGACGATCTCCGGCGAAACGATCGACTACGGACCGTGCGCCTTCATGGACGCCTACGACCCCGACACCGTCTTCAGCTCGATCGACTTCTGGGGGCGCTACGCGTACGGCAACCAGCCCCTCGTCGCCGGCTGGAATCTCGCCCGATTCGCCGAGACGCTGCTCCCGCTGGTGTCCGACGATGTCGAGGAGGGGGTCGCGCTCGTGGAGAATTCGTTCGGGGTCTTCCAGCGCGAATACGACGCCGTGTGGTCGTCCGGAATGCGTGCCAAATTGGGTTTGTCCGCGGACGTCGACGCCCAAGAGCTGAAGGCGCTTTGCGACGAGTTGCTCGCCCTGCTCAAGGCCAGCCACGTCGACTACACCTCGTTCTTCCGCCACCTCGGCCGCGCGGCACGAGGCGATGCCGAACCCGCGCGCGGCTTGTTCATCGACCTCGCCGGGTTCGACGCGTGGCTGTCGCGGTGGCACACCCTGCGCCCCGACGCCGACGCCATGGATCGGGTCAACCCGATCTACATTCCGCGCAACCATCTGGTCGAGGAAGCCCTGGCGGCCGCCACGGCGGGCGACCTCGGTCCACTTGACCAGCTCCTCACCGCGGTCACCGCACCCTATGAAGAGCGAGTGGGGCTGGAACGTTACGCCAATCCGGCCCCCGAGGACTTCGGTAAGTATCAAACGTTCTGCGGCACTTAGCGTTACGTGAGTTTCGCGAATTCAGCCTGCAGCTCATCGAGGCGGAGAAGGGTTTCGTCGCGAGGCTCGGTGGGCAGTTCAACCAGCAGGTGCTGCAACCCGAGAGCGCGGTAGCCCTCAAGCTCTTCCGCCGTCGGCGCGCCGCCGTGAAAGCTGATCACCGGCACGTCCCGACCGGCCATGTCGCGCAGTTGCTCCAATTGCGGCGCCAAAACCTGCGCCGATGGTGTCATCGACAGCCAGCCGGCATGCAGCCTGGCGATGCGTTTGAACCCCGCGGGTCCGCCGCCGAAGTACAGCGGCGGGTAGGGCTTCTGCACCGGCTTGGGCCAACTGTAGATCGGGTCGAAGTTTACGAATTCGCCGTGAAATTCCGCTTTTTCGTGCGTCCAAATCTCGACCATCGCGTCCAGTCGTTCGTCAACCACTCGTCCTCGGACCCCGGGATCGACGCCGTGGTTGGCGATCTCTTCGCGCAACCAGCCCACACCGACACCGAATCGGAACCGTCCTCGCGACACCAGATCCAGCGACGCCACTTCTTTGGCCGTGTGAATCGGATCGCGCTGGGGCACCAGCGCGATGCCGGTGCCCAGGACCAGCCGCTCGGTGACGGCGGCCGCGGCGGTCAACGCCACAAACGGATCCAGGGTGCGGTAGTACTTCGGCGGGATGGGACCGCCGGCCGGGTACGGGGTTACGTCGCCCGCCGGAATGTGGGTGTGCTCGGCGAGGAACAGCGACTCGAATCCACGCTGCTCGAGCGCCTGCCCCAGCTCCATCGGGCCAATGCCCTCATCGGTTACGAATGTCAGTACGCCTACGCCCATGGTCTCAGTCAACCGCATCGGGCGCGTTCCGGCGAACGCGTGACTGCGGTCGGGCCGCGCCCCAGAGCCCCACACCGATGCCGATGACGGCGCCGCCCAAGCCGATGATCCGTTGCGAGGGCTTCAGCTCGTCATGGACGCTGATGCCGCCGAGCAGGTCGGCCGCGTCGGCACCGCCGGATGCCAGGAACCAGCCGCGGGTGTTCTTGCCGCGCGACGCCGCCATCGCGAGCATGCCACCGATCAAGGCGTCGCGATATCCCATGGATCGCAACAACAGTCGCGCCGTCGGCGCCGGCTCGCCGGGATCTCCCCAGAACCGGTTCGCGGTCAAGGGGTCGACGAGGAACCAGACGCCGGAGGTGAGTCGGATGCTGCCCGCGAGAAGTGCCGCTCGGTCGATTGACATGCTCGGCAGCCTAGGAGCAAAACGCGCTCCCGCGCACGGCTTCGCCCCAGAAGCCCGTCAAGGCGCGGGGCACGCGTGGGCGATTTGTATGGAGGCCGGCCACAACGCCGTGGTCAGGCCGAATGCCACGGCGTCGGCTCCGGTGGGGAAGACGGCCTCCACCCGAGTCTGGATCAGTCGAGCCTCGTCGGCGTGAAAAAGGGTCCACACGAACCCGATACACAGGTATGGGATCGCCAGCCACAACGCCAGCTCGATCAGTGCGCCGACCCTGACCTGGTAGCGCATGGTGCGCCGAATTACGTCCATCACCGCACGCTCCTAGGTTCCGGTCCGGTCAGTCCAGCGCGGGGTCGGGCAGCCCGCACAGCTTGCACAGGGTGGCGAGGCCGTCGGGCGTCCCCGGCCAGTGCCTGGCAAGCACACCGGGTCCCGCCGTGCGGCTGATCCAGCGCAGCACCAGACCGACGATGATCACGTCGTCGGCGAATCCGATGACCGGGATGGCGTCGGGTATCAGGTCGATGGGCGACACGACAAAGGCGATCAGTGCGACCAACGCAACCCGGATCCGCCGCGGCAGCTCGGTATCGGCGGCGAGCCGTTTCAGCAGGCGGAGCACGTCGGGCAGGAGGCGCACGAGGTCCTGCATTTTGGCCTCGGGTCGCATCAGCCAGAAGGTGACAGCGAGGATCAGCCAGATCACCGCGAACGCAACCAGGATGCCCAACGCAACCATCCACCAGTCGGGCCACATCAGGTACATCTTGGTTGGTGGGGCGCAGGCACGCCAGCGCCGGCGGGTTTTCTAAGCGGCCCCCGGCGGCGGGAACGGAATCCAGGGGATCATCCCGGTGTCGGTCGGACGTGGCGGTGGCTCGGTGTTTGGTTCCCCAATGTGTTGGGGGCAGAAGGCATTCACCGCACTGGTCGCGAAACTCGTAGCTTCCGACACGGTGAATCCCGCGTTTTCCGAGGACACACTCTGGATGACCGCGGCTTTGGAGTGACCCTGGTCCATCAGCTCGCAGGCCTTCTTGCCGACCTGAATGGCAACGGCCCCGTTCTTGTAGGGAACGCCGGCCTGATCGAGGGCCGACAAGAAATTCGCATCGGGGTTGCCGGCCGGGTCGGCGTGCGCGGGCGCGGCCGCGCCAATGGCGGCGGCGAAGCTCGCAAGCACGAGAAGCATCCGCACCGCTTCATCCTTGTACAGATGACGCGAATTGTCCTGTCGGCCCCCGCGAACTCGGCTTAGTGTGGTTGGCGGGATGAAGGACAAGTGCCAATGAACATCGACGAAGAGTCCGTCACGACGCTGGAAGACCTCAGGGGCGATCTGGCGCAGCGGTACAAGCGAACGGCGAGCGGTGGAAGCTCCGTCGACAGCGCGGTCGTCAACGCCGACATGGCGGCCCTCGACCGCGACGGCTACGTCATTTGGAAGGACCTGCTCACACCGGAGCAGTGCCAGCAGATCCGCGAGGTCGTACGCCCGTGGCTCGGGCACACCGGACGCAACTCGTTCGAGGGGCGGCGCACCCAGCGCATCTACAGCCTGCTGAGCCGGACGCGGGTATGCGACGGCGTCGTCGACCATCCTCGGGTACTTGCGGTGCTCGATCGGCTGCTGATGCCCAACTACCTGCTTTCGGCGTTGCAGGCCATCAACATTCAGCCCGGAGAGGCCGCCCAGCTGGCTCACCACGACGACGGGTTCTACCCGGTCCCGCGGCCGCGAGAACCCTTGGCGGCGGCGACGATCTGGGCCATCGACGACTTCACCGCCGACAATGGGGCCACCGTCCTCTACCCCGGCAGCCACCGCTGGGGCAAGCGCCGGCCGGGTCCCGACGATCAGGCCATGCCGGTCGTCATGCCCGCCGGCTCGTGCGTCTTCTTCGTGGGCACCCTGTGGCACGGCGGGGGCGCCAACAACACCGGCCACGACCGCCTTGCCGTCACCGCCCAGTACTGCCAACCGTGGCTGCGGCCGATGGAAGCCTTCACGTTGTCGATATCGCGCGACATCGCCCGCTCGGTATCCGACGACATTCGCCGCATGCTCGGCTACAGCATCCACCCGCCGTTCGTCGGCGCGGTCGACGGCCTGCACCCGCTCCGGCTGTTGGAAGCCGATTCGTAGGTCCTACTCGCGTCTTCCGCTGACACCCGCCAACCGCGCGGCGTCGACCGGGCGTGGGCTGTTGCGGGCTGCCCACTTCGATCGCCTGGCTGCGGCTCAGCGCGACAGCGGCGGCCACCATGCCCCATACGGCCACTGCCAACGCCAGCGCCGCCGAGCGGCCCACGGCCAGGTGCTCACCCAGCACGCCAACGCCGAGCACGACCGCGACAACCGGCTCGCCGACCAACATGATCGGGACCGACGCCTGCAACGCGCCGGCATGAAAGGCCGAGTTCTGCACCAGCGTCACCGCGACCGCCAGGCCGACCAACAGGTACGGAGCGGGGACGGTGAGGAGCGCGTGCCAGCCGCCGGCGGCGTAGCGGTGCGTGCAGATCTTCGTCAGGACGGCGATCATGCCGAGCAGGACCGCCACGGCCACGCCCAGCAGCATGGCGCGCACACGACCAGCGGCGCGGCCGGCCGCCGTCACACACACCACCAGCAACGGCACCATCACCAACAACGCCAGTGTCCACGCCGGGACCGCAGGGCGGACACGGCCTTCGCGCGGCTGGCCGACAAGCACGAAGACCGTCAGTGCGCCCGTCAACAGCGTCGCCCAGCCCCACTGGACTGCACTGATGCGCTGGTGGCAGAGCCGCGCGCTCAAGGGCAACGCGAACAACAGCGACGAGACCAGCAGCGGCTGGATGAGCAGCAGGGATCCGTGCGCCAGCGCCACGGCCTGAAACACGTAGCCGGCGACGGCGGCGACGGTGCCCGCCCACCACAGCGGTCGCGTCGCCAGGGTCGTCACCATCGTTCCCGACATGCCCTCATCGGCCGGAACGTCCTGGGCGGCTCGCTGCCGAACGACGATGCCCACCGCGGCCCAGAACGCCGAGAGCAATGCCGAAAAGATTGCGACCGCGTGCGATTCCACCCACCCCATGACCGTGCGGATACCCGGGACGTCCGCATGGCTAACTGGGCTCCGCGCGAACGCGTGCAGCGGCGCAGCGCGGGAATTTGTTTGTGACTCACCGCACATTTATGCTGACGGTGTATTCCAGGTCACAACTCGGTAGGAGCTTGAATGGCCGCAGCCCATGGCTCGAGCAAGCACGTTGTCGTCGCGCCGCGTCCCAGCGGAGCGATCCATTCGCACCGGATACTGCTGGCCGTATTCGTGGTCATGGCCCTCATCGCGGCGATCACAGGCATCGTCGTCGCCGCGTCGACGGGGCACACCACCGCCGCGCTCGTCATCGCCCTGGTGGCGGGCGGGTGGTTTTCCGCCGCCCTCTGCTAGGGGTTGCACCGCCGGCAAGGAAGGTCGGCGCGGCGCTCGAAAACCTCCGGATGCCAACGGGTTTGACACCCCTAAGAGTCACCCATGATCTTTTACCCCGCCGTTGCGGGAAATGGCTACGCCTCCGCGCAAACGGGCCAGATCATGGGCGCGCCGCGTTCGACCGCTGGACGACGGCTAGGGATCAGTTGGCGACCGCGCCGGGGCAGTACTTGATTCGTCCCAGGTCGACCCACATGTTGGCGCGCTTGGCGGCTTGATCGGGGTTCAGCCCGGTCACACTCTGGTTGTTCGCCTGTTGCATCGCGCCGACGATCTGCGCGCGCGACCAGCCCTGCGCCATGGCATTGCACATGGTCTGTTCGGTTTGCATCTCGTAGAAGGGCCAATCCGGCGGGAAGCCGATCGGGTCGGCGTTCGCCGTCGCGAACGCGCCCGGCAGGGCAGCCGGAGCGATCAACGCGATGACGAACGCCAGGCCGAGAAGCAGCTTTCTGGTGACGGACAGGGGTGAAAGCGACTGCTGCACGGACACTTCTCCTCGGATTAGGCGCCTCGATGACCAGGAGGCCGAAAAAGCAATGACCCCACCCACCAATGGTAGGGCCTCGGCGTCGTTGGCCGATCGAGATGTGCGATCTGACTAGGTCTCGCCCTACGATTGCCGGGAACCCGACGTTCGATCAGGCAATACGGTAAGCCGACGACGGCCGTCTCCCGACGCGTCAAACGGGTCATGCGATCCGTCTGAGCTACTGGCCGAAACTAGGAGAACGAAAAGTGAGAGCCCTCGTTGCGGGCGCCGCCGGGTTCTTGGGGTCTCATCTCTGCGACCGTCTTCGCCGCGACGGCATCGAGGTTGTCGGGCTCGACAACTTCTGCACCGGTGGGCGCGACAACATCAGGCAGTTCGAGGGAGACCCGGGCTTTTCTTTTTTCGAGCACGACATAACCCGACCGGTAGACCCGGCTGCCGCTCGCCCGCTGGATCTCATCTTCAACATGGCCTGCCCCGGGTCGCCGCGCGCCTACCAGCGGGATCCCCTGTTCACCCTGGAGACCAACTACCTCGGTACGAGGAACCTTCTGGAACTGGCACGCGAGGAGCGGGCGACGATTCTCCAAGCTTCCACCAGCGAGGTCTACGGCGATCCCGTCATCCATCCTCAAGTCGAGAGCTACTGGGGCAACGTCAACTGCTTCGGCACGCGGAGCTGTTACGAAGAAGGCAAGCGGGTCTCGGAGACGCTGATGCTCGAGTACGCCCGCCGCTACGGCGTGCGGATAAAAGTCGTCCGCATCTTCAATACCTACGGCCCGAGGATGGACGTGGAGGACGGCCGAATCATCCCCTCGTTCATCGTCCAGGCGCTGCGGGGAGAACCGATCACCGTCTTCGGGGATGGCAGCCAGACCCGCTCTTTCTGCTATGTCGACGATCTCATCGAGGGTCTTGTGAGGATGGCCGCGAGCGAACCCTCGTTTACGGGGCCCGTCAATCTCGGCAGTCCGACCGAACTCACCGTCCTCGAAACAGCGAGCATTATCGGCGAGATGACCGGGTCGGCGTCGGAAACCGTGTTCAGGCCCCTGCCGCCGGACGACCCCAAGAGGCGCCAACCGGATATCAGTCTTGCCGAATCCAGGCTCGCCTGGCGTCCACGAGTCCCTTTTGGAGATGGCGTCGCGCGAACTATCGAATACTTCAGGGGAATCGTGGAGGTAGCTCCTGGGGAGCGCCGTGATCATTGACGCCAGCGGTCTTGTCTATCACCAACCTCATGGCCGTTCAGGCTGCTGGGTCGATGGCGTTAGCATCAGGGAGCCCCACGCGCAACGGACCACCCCCGCCGACCACGATCAACGAAGGGGAGGGTGATGGCTGATCAAGCCCATGACAGCCGCCGTTATCCCGTTGCCGCCGTTCGTTTCCGGTGTCCCTGGGCGCACGGCGATGGGCTCCGGCGATGAGATTTGTATTGGCAACCTTGGGAACTCGGGGTGATATCGAGCCATGCGCCGCCATCGGTCGGGAACTGCAGCTTAGGGGCCACGACGTCCAAATGGCGGTTCCACCGAACTACATTGGCTTCATCGAGTCGGCGGGTCTTGCCGCGGTCGCACACGGTCCCGACCAGGACCGGCAGAACGCCGAAATCGAACTCAAATACGGCACGACGCCGAGTCCTATGCTCATGGCGTGGGAGATTTTCCAGGGAATCACCAAACTCTGGCCGGAGCTGGGTACGGCGCTCACGTCACTGGCCGACGGGGCCGATCTGCTATTGACGGACGCAAGCCAGCAGGGGCTGGCCGCCAATGTTGCGGATTACTACGACATTCCGCAAGCTGCCGTGCACATCTACCCGATCACAGATAATGCGCATTCGCAGATAACCAAAGACGCTGAAGACGCCCTGCGCCGTGAATTGGGCCTGCCAGAGGAAACGGGACCGCCGACGCGACAACCGCTGGAAATCCAGGCCTACGACGAACTCTTCTTTCCCGGAATGGCAGCCGCATGGGCGGATCACGGCTTCCGGCGGCCTTTCGTTGGCGGGCTGACCCTGGAGCTGCCAACGGACGTCGACGACGACGTCTCGTCGTGGATTACCGCCGGAACGCCGCCGATCTATTTCGGATTTGGCAGCAGCGCACGAGTCGCATCGCCCCGCGATGTGATCGCCATGATCACTGCGGCTTGTGCACAGCTAGGCGAACGGGCATTGATTTGCAGCGGCGTGAGTGACCTAGCCGGCCTTCCGGATTCCGACCAGGTAAAGATTGTGAACGCGGTGAACCACGCAACCGTGTTTCCCGCTTGCCGCGCGGTCGTCCACCACGGTGGCCCGGGCACCACGTTCGCAGGCATCCGGGCCGGAATCCCCACGCTGGCCCTTGCCGTATCGGTCGATCAACCGATGTGGGCAGCCGCGGTCAACCAACTCGAAGTCGGCATCGGACGGCGCTTCATCGAAACCACCCTCGATTCGCTGATTGCGGATTTGCGGTCCATCCTCACTCCGCGCTGCGTCACTCGAACCCGTGAGGTCGCCGCCCAGATGGCGACGCCCGCGGAAAGCGCCGCCACCGCGGCCGATCTCTTGGAAGATGCCGTCCGTGTCGGCACGTTGGCTGATCGGCAAATGCCGCGGACCGCGAACCGACCGGTGCCCACTACTCAGGCACCTCGATGAGAAGTCGGTCAGCCCAACGGTTCTGACTAGCTCGTAGGCATTGACCCGACTGCTCCGCTATGCGCAGAGCATGGTTGGACTATTCGGCGGAATGCCTGTCATCCCTTGGCGATCGAGCGGCGAGTTGCGTAGCCGAGACGCTGCGATACGACGGCAAGTCAAAGTCGGGCAAGGCGCAGATGTCAGCACAATCCCGGACCCGCTCCAACCAGTAACTCTGATCAGCGGCCGATGTGCAGGCGTAGATCTTCATGAACGTCGCCGCGAAGGGGAACAAGAAGCCATTGCCGACAGCCTGCCAAACAGCCGCGGCTACCCCGGGAGTTTCGACGCCGCGATAGTCGTCGATCGCAATCACGCCTCGCTTGGCCGTGTGAGTCACGGCAAGATTGATGTCGTTGGCGACGCACCGGTAGCTGTGACAACCGTCGACGTGGATGAAGCGGAGTACCCGTTCGCCAAGATTGAGCTCTGATGATTCGCAGACTTCGAGCGTTGGCCGGCGAGGGTGGAAACGGTCCCAGTTGGCCAAGAACTGCTTCTGGTCCAGGCCCGAATACTGCTGGCGTGGGATCCGCGACATGTCCGCGTGATCCATTACGGCGTCGAACAAGTCGCAGATCACCAGTTCTTCATCGTCGCGGAGGCCGTAACCCATCAGGATTGCGGACTTGCCTTGATAGGTGCCGATCTCCAACATGTCGCCCTTGATGCCTTCGGCCGTCTGGCAAGCGAGCAGCTTGCTGAATAGTGAGACATCGGCCTCAAAGAACCAGCCGTCGACGTCGTCCATCTGCTCGGCATAGAGGGTCCAGGCGGCATCGGTCATGGCGCGCTCCTGCGCATCAAAGCCTCCAGAGAGGTACTGCCCGAATGTGTGGCGGCCTGCGTTTGAAGGGTATCAACCCGCGCTTCATCGGTGCCTTTGGTCCTTCGGCTTGCATCGCTTCGGCCCTGACAATCCCGGCCGCCATGAATGATCCTGCCGGGGGGCACCGATCAGAAACGAGCTGAAATGTGGGAGCCACCACGTGGCGCGATCTTGGTAGGCGTTGACGGCTCGGCAGCGGCACTGGGCGCCGTCCGGTGGGCGGCCCGTGATGCCGCGCTGCGGAAAGCGCCGCTGACCCTGGTGCATGTCGTCGACGCCCCCTTGCCGGGGTGGTTCCAGGTCACCGCGCGGACGCACTTCAGGCCACGGCACGGGCAGCGGGCACGCGGACTCATCAAATCGGCGATCAAGGTCGCCGAGGAGAGCGCTGGTGAGCGCGGCCCGGTGAAGATCGACAGCAAGGTGCTTTGTTCAACCGCCGTCCCGACGCTGGTCGCCCTCTCCAAAGAGCTGGAGATGGTCGTGGTGGGCGATCGGGGACATGGCGGTGCCTTGGCCCGCAGCTCGCTTGGCTCGGTGAGTTCGGGATTGGTTTACCACGCGCACTGCCCAGTCGCCGTGATCCCCGACGAGCAAGCGCAGGTCGGCAAGGCGGAGGCGCCGGTGCTGGTCGGCATCGACGGCTCGCCGGCCTCGGAAGCAGCGACCGCGATCGCGTTCGAGCAAGCATCACGACGGCAGGTAGGCCTAACGGCTTTACACGCCTGGGCTGATCCCCGGGCGTCCACGTCCAGAACGGTGTACCAGGACGCCAGTTGGGACGCCCAGCTGTCCGAGGAGGAAGAGGTGCTGGCCGAACGGCTGGCGGGTTGGCATGACCTCTATCCCGACGTGGAGGTCCATCGCAGGATCGAGATTGGCGAGCCGGTGCGCTGGCTGCTCGAGGCATCCGAAAAGGCGCAACTGCTGGTGGTCGGCAGCCACGGCCGGGGCGCATTAGCCGGCAGGGTGCTGGGCTCGGTCGGTGCGTCGGTGGTCAACCGGGCCAAGATTCCGGTGATCGTGGCGCGATAGACACTGGCAGTCTGACCAACCATTCTCAGTGGAGCGAGCGGTGAGGACTCATCCCAGTTGACGCCCTTCGAGCGGCGGCGTGCCGCGGTGGCCGGAATGCTCGCCGGGTGTCTTGTGCTGGTGCAGTGCACCGCGGCGCAGCCACCGCCGGCGGCGACACCCTCAGGGCCTGCGACACCGTCGCCATCGGCCGCGTCGCCCAGTGCGCCGCCGGCACCTCCAGGTGACAGCGTGGAGCCGGTCACCGCCGCCGAACTCGGCGAAAGCTGGCGGCCGGGTTGTCCAGTCGAGCCGGAGCAGCTGCGACGGGTCAACGTCGACCACATCGGTTTCGACGGCCAGGTGCACCGCGGTGAGCTGATCGTGCAGCAAGACCTGGCGCCGGCGGTCATCGCGATCTTCGAGCGGCTACACCGGCTTGGTTACCCGGTCGAGAAGATCCGCACGGTCGACCACTACCCGGGTGCCGACGACGAGTCATCCATGGAGGACAACAACACTTCGGCGTTCAACTGCCGACGCATCCCTGGAACCAACGAGTGGTCTCCGCACGCCTACGGTCGGGCTATCGACCTCAATCCGCTCATCAACCCCTGCCTTTACGCGAGCGGGTATTTCGAACCGCGAAACGCGGCCGCCTACCTGGACCGCAGCCGCAGCGACCCGGGACTCTTACACAACGGCGACCCAGCCGTGCGCGCCTTCACAGATCGTGGCTGGCGGTGGGGTGGCGAGTGGACCGGCCCCCTCGACTATCAACACTTCGAGCGGCCCTAAAGACGCAGCGCCTGTGCCGTCGCGGTTGCGACCTCACCTCGCAGATTCGACATCGGTGGACTGCCCCGGGTGTGAATCGAGTTCGAGAGCAGAACGACGTACGTATCTGAGCGCGGGTCCATCCAGACCGAGGTACCGGTGAAGCCGGTGTGGCCGAAGCTACCGATGGGGAAGATCGCGCCTCGCGGCGTGGACTGGCCCGTATCTATGTCCCAGCCAAAGCCGCGCAGGTTCTGGCCCGCGATCGCGGGATAGCGCGGAGCGAGCAGCGGATCTGTTTTGTTCGGCCGCTTTGCGACGGCTTCTTGGGCCGCATCGTTGGCCGCCTTGAGTTGCGCAGGCGTATGGCCCGGCTGCTGCGGACTCGTCATCAGCTCGAGAGTTGTTTGCGCCAAGGGGAATTGGCTGGGACGGCCCGCGAGCCGGTCCAGTAATGCCTGCGAAAACATGCTGACATCGTGGGCGGTCGAGAACACGCCGGCGTGCCCGGCCACTCCGCCCATGCGACGAGCCGTCGTGTCCTGCACGGTGCCCCGAAGCAGGTGATCGAGATCGGGATTCTTAACCGGGTCGGCTCGGCCCTCTTCGTCACGTGCTGTCGGTGCGATGCGCGGCAAGAGACCGGTGCTCCATGTACCCGCGGGGCAGGCGTCCGGCGTGCGGCCTTGCGGCGCAGGAGCCCAGGCGGTCGCGGCTCCCAACGTCGTGTGCGAACCGCACGCTTGCGCCGGGGGAAGGTAGTGGGTGTCTTCCATGCCAAGCGGCTCGAACACGTGCCGCTGAACGTATGCGTCCAGGGCCTCACCGGTAACCTTTTCGATCAGCGCGCCAAGCAGGATGAAGTTGATATCGGAGTAGCGGAATCCGCCACCGGGAGCGGACTCCAGCGGCGTGGCGAGCGCACGATGAATCCCCTCGCGTTTGTCGGCGTGGTCCAGTCCCCACGGGTCTCCGAGGTTGACGTCCCCCGTTTCGCCGGAGGTGTGCGTAAGCAGCATCCGGACGGTCACTGCCGCGCGGCGCGGATCGTTTGCGGTGTTGAACTCGGGGAGGTACTGCTGCACCAGATCGTCGAATGCAACCTTGCCCTGCTCGTAGAGCTGCATGACGGCTGTCGCCGTTGCGAGGCTCTTCGTTAACGACGCGAGGTCGAAGATCGTGTCCTCGGTCATCGGCTCCGCGGGGGCAGGCAAGCCGTCCAGCCCGGGTTCGCCGGCAAGCTTGCGCGAACCGTAGGCATGGTGGAACGCGACCTTGCCACCGTGCCCAATGACAACCACCGCGCCCGGCAGCTTGTTCGCCGCAATCGCATCGTTGATCAGCTTGGAGACCTTCGCGAAATCAACTGCGGGAACCGGGTCGGGCGGTTTGACGACCGTGGCGACGTCCGGTCTGGGGGCGGGCGTGCTGGCGCCCAACACCGGGCGTCCCGGATCGCCCCTCGAGCAAGCCGTGGCTATCGCGAGGAAGGCGGCTCCGGCGGCGACGGCGGTTCGCATCGCACCGCGGAAGCCCGCGGCGGCCGGTCGATTCATGGTGGAGCTCATCTCGTTACCTGCGATCTTGTTTTCGGATCTCGGCGGCGTCAAGAGAGGACGACGAAACGCGTCCCGCGCCCCCGCATCACGCCCGTATCGTGAGGGCGGTGTGCGAGCCTGCGCCCGGCCGGCCCCAGGAATCGCCGGCCGTTGTCAGCCGTCGCCAGCTTTTGGGGGTGGCCGGCAGCGTGGGGCTGGGGTCCCTGGTCGGCGGCAAGCGACCTTCGGCCCCACCTCCTTCCGCGACGTCGACGACCAGCGTCAGCCTGACCGCGACCACTTCGGCATTGTTGCTATGCCGAGACGCCTGGGGCGCTCGACCGGCGCGCTCTGGAGGGAAGCGCCACACCATCACGCGGATGACCCTGCACCACGAGGCTGTCGTCCTTGGCGACAACCGCAATGCCCCAGCGCACCTCCGGCAGGATCAGCGGTACCACCAGGATCAGCACGGGTGGATCGACATCGCCTACCACGTCGGCGTCGACCGCAACGGCAACATCTACGAACTCCGGAGCACCGAGATCGCGGGCGACACCGCGACGGACTACGACACAACGGGCCACTTCCTGGTCCTCTGCGAAGGAGACTTCGATCAAGAGCCCGTCCCAGAGGCCCAGCTTCAGGGAGCGGCTCGCGCGTTCGCATGGGCCGCCCAGAATTTTCGTGTAGCGAGCGCCACGTTGGCGGGCCATCGGGACCTGGCCCAGACGTCTTGCCCGGGTGGAAACCTGTACGCCCACCTCTCCTCGGGCGACCTGAAACGCCGCATCGACGATCTGCTGGCCGCGGGCGGAGTGGACCTCCAGCGCTTCTGCGGATCCGACGCGGCCGCACGCGTCGCCGCAATCGAGGCGGGCAACTGATCGGCGCCGGGTAGGCCTGCGCGGCAACCGCCGGTCACGCCTACTGGGATTGCGCCCAATTGGCCTACGCGTGTTTGCTGGGCATGCTACGTTGCTGATCAATCGATAGCCCGACTGGTATTTGCGAGGCAACATGGTCGACTTTCGGAAAGCGGCCGCTCTGCCCACCGCTCTAGCGGTCGCCTGCCTCGGTATAGCCAGCATATGGACACTATCTGGGTGCAGCGCGGCGTCACCGCCGATGCGTGCGGCGGTGACCTCAGCTACCGTAGGCGCCAGCAGGGCCGACGACCGACGGCCGACAGCAGCACCGGTCAAAACGATTGCTAGTGGCGTGTATGGCGACCCGGACGCGGCAGCCGAGTTCTGGCAGCAGCAGTCCTACGAGGACAACTGCGGGCTGGCTTCCGTGGCCGACGTGGTCGGGGAAGTCACCGGTCACTCCCCGACCGAGCAGCAAATCATCAAGCTGGCACAGCACACGCCCTCGTCCACCCGCAACGGCCCGATTTACGCGCCCACCGGCGACCCGGCTCACGACGGCCCGAACGGTGGCATCGACATGGCCGACACGGTGGTGCTGCTCGACCACTACGGCATCAAATCGCACATGACCTATGACAAGCACCCCGAAGAGGTGGGCCTGTCCTCGCTGGAGCAGTACCTGAGCGCGAACCGCAAGGTCATCGCATGGGTCAACTCCGGAACCATCCTGAACTCCAACGACCAGCGCACGTCGGCCGATCATTTGCTGGTGGTCACCGGGATTGATACCAACAAGGAAGTCGTCCACCTCAACGATCCCTACGCCGATCACGCCGACACGAAGGTCAGCATCGCCACGTTCATGACGGCCTGGAAAATCGGGCAGGAATCGATCGTCGTCACCGCGCCGGCGGGCTAACGCCTCGTCACTCGGTATTGCCCGGAGCCGGGCCCGCCGTCTTCATCGGGGTCGCGGAACTCGTCGGGCTCACGGGGCTCGTAGTGCTCGTCGGGCTGGTAGAACTCGTGGGCTTCGTCGGGCTCGTCGGGCTGGTCGGGCTGGTCGGGCTCGTGGGACTTGTCGGAGTCGTAGGAGTCGTAGGAGTCGTAGGAGTCGTAGGCGTTGTACTCGCAAGGCCTGGGCCTTCGCCACACCAGTCCGCCACATCTTTCGGGTACTGCTCGAGCGGTGGAGGACAACGCTGCCCCGGCGGGAAGTTGGCGCCGGCATTGAGCAGATCGCAGGGCACGTAGACCTGCTTGCCCTTGGGAGTGTTGGTCAGACACTTCGTCGGCGGCTCACCGTGGGCCTGGACGGGGATGGTGGCGGCCGCCACCACCGCGCCGAGCGCCCAAGCAAGACGGCGGTATGTCATGAGAGCTCCTTACTCGCTCACCTGATACACGTTCTGGTGATCCGGTGTCGGGCGTGCACAACGTGAGATCGCCGTCGTCTGACGCTACAACCGGCCCGCGGCGAACGTCGCCGCCTGGTTTGTCATTCCCGACTGAATGTACTGACCATGCGGTGCCATGCTCACACCGCGCGTGCAAATCGGATCCCCGGGCATACACATGTCAATCGTTTTCGCGGCGTATAGCGGGCCAATGGTGGGAAGCGAGCCGGCCGCCAGCGTCCGCGCGAATGTGCCCGATGCCGACGGATTTCCGAAGACAGCGACGGCGGCGACATGATTGGCGACATCGGGTGGCATCTGCGTGGTGATGACGTCGACCACGGCCGCACCTTGGGAGTATCCACCGAGGACCACCCTGGTGTTGGGACAGTTTGCCGCCATGGACTGGACATGAGCGCTCGCGTCATTGGCACCGGCAGCGATGGAGCTACGGAAATTGTTGGTGGCGGGGTAGTTGACCGGATAGACGCTGACAGTCCTGCGTCCTACTCGCGAACGCAGCGAATCAACAAATGACTGTCCGACCCCCCCGACGCCAGGGGGCTCGGTGGTGCCCCGGGCGAACACCACGTCGACGTCGGAGCAGGGAGCCGCGGTGGCAGATGGCAGGGACGAGGCGGCGGTCAGCGACGCCCACGCTGCAACGACAGCCGCGCCGAGCAGACCAGAAGTCGGACGTGCGGTCACGGCTTGCATGTCATGTTGTCGCTTCGGAACGACCCTGTGGGCCGCCGTGACAGCCCGGGCGCGCGGTCCGACGATGAAAGCTCATGGTGGTTGCCCTTGGTGTAGTCGCCGCTCGGTTGGCAGCTCTCACACTTAGGAGCAACGACGCCGCTCCTAGGGGACACTTTTTCCGCCGCCTACGTCGGACGTCGAAGATTTCTTGTCGTCCAGGCCCATACCGCAACAGCACGTAGGTGCTCCCATTCGTGCGCGTGACACGCCGAACCGACACCACAGGGTGAGCTCGGACGATCGATGTTGATGAAAAAGAAGCTGGCCAGGCCTTGCGGCGCTGACCAGCTAATTTCTCGGTGGAGCTGCCGGGAATCGAACCCGGGTCCTACGGCATTCCCTCAAGACTTCTCCGTGCGCAGTTCGCTATGCCTCTGCTCGGATCTCCTGGTCACGCGAACCAGCCAGGATGACGATCCCAGTCGCTGTTGGTGTCCCGATGAGTCCCGCGACCGAACTCATCGGTTGATCCCTCTAGCTGACGCCAGGGTCCGGGTCGAGGGCTTTCCCGGTCTGACGGACTAGCTGTCGCTTAGGCAGCGAGAGCGTAGTCGCGCTGATGTGAATCGGCGCTTATATGGTTGCAACGACGCTTACGGTGGTCTCTTGCCTGCACCGGCACGCTTCCCTTGATTCGATGCGCGAAGTCGAAACCGTTCAGCCCCTCGCACCCCCACCGATTTTCGGCAGGACAATCTATGGTACGCCGCTATCAACGCGCGGCAACGGAGTTGTGTTCCGGTCCGGCGCAGCGATCAGATCACGAAGTTCAGCCGCTCGACGATTTGCGCGGCCACGTCCTCGTCGCCGCCGAGCTCGATGTCCTGTGACCGGGAGGGGCACATCGGCCGCCCGCCGGCGAGCCGGGTGAACTGCACCCCGTCCAGCCGAATCGTCACCGTCGGCTCGTGGCCGCCGAAGTCGTCGACCAGCTGGGCCCGGCCATCGACGCCGATACGGATGCTGCGGGAAAGCGGACCGGTCAGCTCGAACAGGACCCGCGAACCCTCTGGCGCCTTGGCCCGCTTGCCCACCACGTAGCCCATCGTCCCGGCGATCTCGTCGAGGGAGAGCTCCGATGCGGCCCCGACAAGCTGGTCGTCCGACGCTGGCCGCCGCAGCGCCTCGCGGATGTCCTGCTCGTGCATCCAGCAGTCGAACACCCGGACCCGCATGAACCGCCCGTAGCTCTCCGGACCTACCGGCGTCAGCGTCACGGCGTCCCACTCCTCGGCCGACATGCCCGTCAGCACCTTGCGCCGGTCATCGGTGATGTCCTTGAACCGTTTGAGCACGTCCTCGCCGGATTCGGCGGCGAGGTGACGCACCCAGCACTCGTTCATCACGCCGATGTCGTTGTGGACATGCTCGAGCGCCGAGACGTCGATGTCGGGGTGGGGCGCGGGCACGCCGGCAAGGAACGACTCGGTGCCGATCATGTGCGCCACCAACGCCTTGACGTCCCAACCGGGCAGCGGGCTGGCGGCCTGCCATTGCTCTTCCGGCAGCCCGTCCAGCATCGCGGTGATGTCGTCCCACACCGCGAACAAACCGGCGAGCACTTCGGACTTGTCGAGCTTGGTGACGGGGCGATCGGCCATGGTCGGATAGTAGGCCGATGGGTTAGCTCAAGACAGGCGCAACCGTCAGCTGGCGGCGATCATGGCCACGGATCCCATGGCCATCACCATGCCGAACCCCTGCCAGCGGGTCAGTCGCTCGCGCAGCACGACCATGGCCAGCACGACCGTGGCCGCCGGGTAAAGCGAGATCATGATGCTGGCCAGCGACAGCAACCAGGTGTGCAGCGCCAGCAGCATGGTCACGTTGGCGCAGATGTCCAGCACCGCGACGGCCCAAGCCAGCTTCAGCGGCTTCCCGCGCGGCGCCCGCAGGTTCTTGCTGGCCGCGGCCATCACGAAGATCACGACGGTGGCCGACAGCCGGGCGAATACCAGCGGCCAAAGTTTGCAGGCATGCGGCGCCTGATGGAGAAAGACCAGGTTCAGCCCCATCGCCGAGCCGGCCAGCAGCGTGAGCCATGCCACCTTCGGGGTGAACCGATACGGAGTGACACCTTGGGCGGTGGCCTCCCGGCTCACCAGCATGACCGCGATGAGAGCCAGCACGACGCCCACCGAGGCCCCCGGGCCCGGCCGCTCCCCCAGCGCCACACCGACCGCCACCGGCACGGCGGCGTTGAGGACCGCCGCCAACGGTGAGACGACCGAGATGGGGCCGGCGCCCAGCGCGGCGAAGAACGCCCACATGCCGACGGCCATTCCGACGCCGTAGAGGCAGCCCCAGAAGACGGCGCCGGTCGAAATCGGCCCGCCCACGGCGAGCGCCAGCGCGCCCAGCAAGATTGTCTCGATCGGATAGACCACCAGCATCACGCGCAGCGCGGCTACCCGTCGAGCGGCTACACCGCCCACGAAGTCGCTGACGCCGTACGTAACGGCCGACAGCTGGGCGTAAGCGGCCCCGATCAGTTCATGCCCTTGGCTCGGCGACCCAATTCACGGACCACTTCGCGCTGGGCATCGCGGCGGGCCATGTCCTGACGTTTGTCGTGTGCTCGCTTGCCGCGCGCTAACGCGAGCTCGACCTTGACCTTTCCTTCGGAGAAATACAGAGACATCGGCACGAGGGCGAGGTTACCATCTCGTATCTTGCCGACCAGGCGGTCAATTTGTGCCCTATGTAACAACAACTTTCGATTGCGACGGGGCTCATGGTTGGTCCAGCTACCGTGCTGATACTCCGGAATGTGCAAGTTGCGCAACCACACTTCGCCGTCGTCGACGGTTGCGAACGCGTCGGCCAGGGAAGCATGGCCCTCGCGCAGGCTTTTCACCTCTGTGCCCTGCAAAGCCACTCCGGCCTCGAACTCCTCGAGGATCGAATAGTTATGCCGCGCTTTGCGATTGGTAGCAATGATCTGTTTGCTGCCGCGCTTGCCGCCCGCCGCCTTGGCCCGGCCGGGATCTTTGGCCACAGCTACCGCCGGATGTAGAGGCGCAGCGTCGCGTAGGAAGTCAGGCCGGCCATCGACACGCCGAGCAGGAACAACCACGGCGAGATGTAGAGGATGTCGGCATAATCGACCTTCGCGATCAAATGAGCTTGGTAGAACTGACTTAGCGCGTTGTCCAGGAACCACGCCCGCACCAGGACCAAGCCGACGACCGCGATGGCCACACCGATCGCCGCGGCCAGCATCGCCTCCACCAAGAAGGGCAACTGCGTGTACCAGCGGCTGGCGCCGACCAGCCGCATGATCCCGATTTCGGTGCGTCGGGTGTACGCGGCGACTTGGACCATGTTGGCAATCAGCAGGATTGCCCCGACTGCCTGCACCAGGGCGACGGCGAACGCGGCGTTCCGCAAACCGTCCAGAACGGCGAACAACCGGTCGATCAAATCCTTTTCGTTGAGGATGCTGCGCACGCCGGGCTGACCCTGCATCGCGGCATCGAACTCCGAATGTTGTTCGGGGTTGTTGAGCTTGACGATGAACGACGCCGGAAACGATTCCTTGCCGGCCACGTCCTTGAACTCCGGGAACTTCTTGATCGCGTCGTTGTAGGCGTCCGGCCGGTTGACAAAGCGCACCGACTTGACGTCTTGCCGAGCATCGATCTTGTCCCGCAGCGCTTTACACGGACCGGACGCGCACGTCGCGTCGTTGGCGGAGATGTCGTCGGTGAGAAACACCTGTGTCTCGACCCGGTCGAGATAGATCTCCCGCGAGTTGTCGGCCAACCGGACCACCAGCAGACCGCCGCCGAACAAGCCGATGGAGATGGCCGTCGTAAGGATCATGGCGGCCGTCATCGTGACGTTGCGGCGCAGCCCGGTCAGGACCTCGTTGAATAGGAAGCCAAAGCGCACTTAGCGGTCCATCCCGTAGATGCCGCGCTGCTCGTCGCGGACCAGCCGTCCCAGAGACAGCTCCACGACACGCTGACGCATCGAGTCGACGATGTGGTGGTCGTGGGTGGCCATCAGCACCGTCGTCCCCGTGCGGTTGATCCGCTCCAACAAATCCATGATGTCCTTACTGGTATCCGGGTCCAGATTGCCGGTCGGCTCGTCGGCCAGCAGAACCAGGGGCCGGTTGACGTAGGCGCGCGCGATCGCGACGCGTTGCTGCTCGCCACCAGACAACTCGTGTGGCAGTCGGTTGGCTTTGCCGGACAGGCCGACGGTTTCGAGCACCTCGGGCACCACACGGTTGATCGCGTCGGTCCGTTTGCCGATCACTTCCAGCGCGAAGGCGACGTTCTCGTAGACGGTCTTCTGCTGCAACAGGCGAAAGTCCTGGAAGACGGTTCCGATCACCTGACGCAGCTTCGGCACGTGACGACCGCGCAGCTTGTTGACGTGGAACTTCGACACCCGGATGTCGCCGGTGGTCGGGTTCTCCTCGCCGAGCAGCAGCCGCATGAACGTCGACTTGCCGGAGCCCGACGGACCGATCAGGAAGACGAATTCACCCTTGTCGATTTTGACGTTGACGTCCTCCAACGCCGGACGCGCCGACGCTTTGTACTTCTTACTGACATGGTCCAGGGTGATCATCACGGCACGCCAGTGTAGCCGTGAATTTCGCTGGCGAGCCAAGTCAACTGGCTGGCAGCGGTGAACTAGGCGCCGGCCCGGGCCCCGGCTGCGGTAGCTGAGGCGGCGATGTGGTGGCGCTCGTACTGGGTGGGCAGAAGGGCGGCGGCAGCAGGCAAGGCAGCTGCGGCAGCTGCACCGGCGGCGGCGTCGTGGTCGTCGTCACCGGGGGCGGGGGCGGTGGCGGCGGCGGTGTGCTCGTCGGGGTCGGCGTGTAGGTGGCGGTGGGCGGCGGCTGCTGCACGCGGCTGCGCGGCACCCAGGTGTAGTTGGGGTCGGGCACGAAACCCGGCGGCACCACTTGCTGCGCCGGTGGCTTGGGCGCCGGCTCCGGACGGTAGGTGTCGTAGACCCACCACACGACGAAAAAAGCGACGATCAACACCAAGGTCGACGTGCGAACTCGCCCGCCGAACATGTATTGCGGCCAGCGACGGTCCGCATCCGAGTCGTCGCTGCGCTTCTCGAAGATGCTCAGGGTGAACTTCAACGCTTCTGCACCGCACCTTGCACGTCATTGTCGATTCGCTCTTCGGCGGCCTGAGCGGCCGGGACCGACGGGTCATCCACCAGGCCCACCGTCGCGTCCGCCGCAGTCACGATGCCGACACGGGCCAGCGCCCGAATGACCAGGACACGCAGTTGCCGGCCCGCCTCGAACTGCTTGCCGGGCAGGGTCCGGGCCACCAATCGCAGGGTGACGGTGTCGACTTCGATGCTCTCCACGCCCATCACGGTGGGGGCGTCCAACAGCAAGTCCCCCAACACCGGGTTGTCCATGGCGCGATCGCATTCCTGGTGCAACACCTCGTTGACCCGGTTCAGGTCGGCGCTCGTGGACACCGGGATGTCCACCACCGCGCGCGCCCAGTCCTTGGACAGGTTGACCACCTTGACGATCTGCCCGTTCGGGATGGTCAACACTTCGCCGTCCGGCGAGCGCAGTCGGGTCACCCGCAGCGTCACGTTCTCGACGGTGCCGCTGGCCTCCGTCGCGGAAACGACGGTAAGCGTGACCAGGTCTCCGAATCCGTACTGCCTTTCGGCCAGGATGAAGAACCCGGACAGCAGGTCTCTCACCAGCTGCTGCGCACCGAAACCCAGCGCGGCGCCGACGACGGTGGCCGGCGCGACCAGTCCCCCCACCGAGAACTGCAGCACGTCGGCGATCTGCATCATCACCCAGATGCCGATGAGCACCACCGACACCCAGGAGATCACCGACGCCATAGCCTGGCGGTGTTTCGAGGCTTCCGACCGAACCAGCGCGTCGCTCTCGGCGAAGCCCAGGTTGAGCTGACGGGTCACCTGCTGCGCGACCCAGTTGACGAACCGGGCGGCCAACACCGCCACGATCAGCACCATCACGATCCGCAGACCGCGGGTGATGATCCATTGCCCGACGTCACCGCGCCAGAAGTCGTGCCAGCCCAGCGCCTTTATCGACGCGGTCGAGGCGAGAAGAGTTGTGTTAGTCGTCATCTTTTCGATTGCGCCACCGGATTCCCGCTTCCAGGAATCCGTCGATGTCTCCGTCCAGGACGGCCGCCGGATTGCCGACCTCGTACTCGGTCCGCAGATCCTTGACCATCTGATACGGGTGCAGGACGTAGGAGCGCATCTGGTTGCCCCACGAACTGCCGCCTTCGCCTTTCAATGCGTCCAGCTCCGCGCGTTCTTCGGAACGCTTGCGCTCCAACAACTTTGCCTGCAGCACGCGCATCGCCGAGATCTTGTTCTGCAGTTGCGATTTTTCGTTCTGGCAAGTCACGACGATACCCGTTGGGATGTGGGTTAAACGAACCGCCGAGTCGGTGGTGTTCACGGATTGGCCGCCGGGACCGCTGGAGCGGTAAACATCCACGCGCACATCGCCTTCCGGAATGTCGATGTGGTCGGTGGTATCCACCACGGGAAGAACCTCGACTTCGGCGAATGACGTCTGACGTCGACTTTGGTTGTCAAACGGGCTGATCCGCACCAACCGGTGGGTGCCCTGCTCGACGGACAACGTGCCGTAGGCAAACGGAGCGTGCACCGCGAAGGTCGCGCTCTTGATGCCCGCCTCCTCGGCATAAGAGGTGTCGAACACTTCGACGGGGTACTTGTGCTGCTCGGCCCACCGGATGTACATCCGCATCAGCATCTCGGCCCAGTCGGCGGCGTCCACCCCGCCGGCGCCCGATCGGATGGTGACCAGCGCCTCGCGCTCGTCGTACTCCCCCGAGAGCAGGGTGCGCACCTCGGTGGCCTCTATATCGGCGCGCAGCGCCTTGAGCTCGGCGTCCGCCTCGGCGAGCGCGTCCGCCGCGCCCTCCTCGGTCGCCAGCTCGTAGAGCACCGGCAGGTCGTCGAGGCGTCCCCGTAACTCCTCGATGCGCCGCAGCTCCCCCTGGGTGTGTGACAACTCACTGGTCACCCGCTGCGCACGGGCCTGGTCATCCCACAATTGGGGATCGGACGCCTCGTGCTCGAGCTTCTCGATCCGGCTGCGCAGACCGGCCACATCGAGCACCCGCTCCACCGTGGTCAGGGTGGAGTCAAGGGCGGCGATATCGGCTTGACGGTCGGGTTCCACAGCGGACAACGTTACCGGGAGCCGCCGAGCGCCTCGGCTCCCGGCGAGTGCTCAGGCCACGACCAGCGGTCATGCGTTTAGCATCGAGTCACGATCATGTGCGCCCCGCGCTGCGCGCCGACAGTCCACCGCGCGCTAACCGGGCACGAATAGAAGGTCGAGTATGCGCCCATACCACGTTGCAATCGTCGGCTCCGGACCGTCGGGATTCTTCGCCGCGTCATCCTTGCTGAAGGCGGCCGATGGGTCCGAGGACGTCGAGGTAGCCGTCGACATGCTGGAAATGCTGCCCACCCCGTGGGGGCTGGTGCGCTCCGGCGTGGCTCCCGACCACCCGAAGATCAAGTCGATCAGCAAGCAGTTCGAGAAGACCGCCGAAGATCCCCGCTTCCGGTTCTTCGGCAACGTGGTGGTCGGTGAGCACGTGCAATCCAGTGAGCTGGCCGAACGCTACGACGCCGTCGTCTATGCCGTCGGGGCGCAGTCCGACCGCGCGCTCAACATCCCTGGTGAGGACCTGCCGGGCAGTGTCGCCGCCGTCGACTTCGTCGGTTGGTACAACGCGCATCCCAACTTCGAGGAGGCGACGCCCGACCTCTCGGGCGCCCGCGCCGTGGTCGTCGGCAACGGCAATGTGGCGCTCGACGTGGCGCGCATCCTGGTCACCGATCCCGACGTGCTGGGCGTCACCGACATTGCCAATCACGCGCTCGAGTCGCTGCGGCCGTGCGGCGTCGAGGAAGTGGTGGTCCTCGGGCGGCGCGGGCCCCTGCAGACCGCCTTCACCACGCTCGAGCTGCGTGAGCTGGGAGACCTCGAAGGGGTTGACGTCATCGTCGACCCCGCCCAGCTGGAGGGCATCACCGACGAGGAGGCCGCCGCGGCCGGCAAAACGGCCAAGCAGAACATCAACGTGCTCCGGGGTTATGCACAGCGCGACCCGCGCCCCGGGCACCGCCGGATCGTGCTGCGATTCATGACCTCGCCGATCGAGATCAAGGGCGAGGACAGGGTGGAACGCATCGTGCTGGGCCGCAACGAACTGGTGACCGACGAGAACGGGCGGGTATCAGCCAAGGACACCGGCGACCGCGAGGAACTGCCGGTTCAGCTGGTGGTGCGGTCGGTCGGCTACCGCGGTGTGCCGACCCCGGGGCTGCCGTTCGACGAGAAGAGCGCCACGATCCCCAATACCGCGGGCCGGGTGGACGGCAGCCGCAACGAATACGTCGTCGGTTGGATCAAGCGCGGTCCGACCGGTGTCATCGGCACCAACAAAAAGGATTCCCAGGACACCGTCGACACCCTGCTCGCCGATCTGGACCGCGCGAAAGACGGAGGTCTGGCCGAGTTCCCCGAGGACCACGCCGACAAGTTGGCAGAATGGCTCGCTTCGCGCCAGCCCAAGCTGGTGACCTCGGCGCACTGGGAGATCATCGACCGCCATGAGCGTGCGGCCGGCGAGCCGCATGGGCGCCCCCGCGTCAAGCTGCCCAACCTGGCGGAGATGCTGCGGATCAGCCACGGTTGATCAGGAGGTGACGGTGGCGAGCAGCTCGGGCGCGTCGAGCCCGGTCAGCCGCCGGTGCATGGCCCAGGCAATCCTGGCGGCCTGAACCTTCGCCCGGTCCGCGGCCGGTCCGCGGTACATGTCGTCGACCGTGCCGTGCCAGATGGTGAGCCACCGCAGGAAGTGGCGGTTGGACAGCGGGGTCCGCCGGTGAATGTCCCGGTGCGCCTGCAGCGCACTACCCCGGTAGCGTCCCGCGCGAAAGAGCACCGTCTCCCAGAAATCGCACATCGTCGGAATGTGTGAGTCCAAGCCGACGGCCCGCAGTTCGGCAAACGGCTCCGCCAACACCTCGTCGTTGAGCGCCCTTCCATAAAAGCGGCGCAGCAACGCCTCCACGTCGGCGCGGTCGCTCAGATCCGCCCCCGTTTCAACCATCGCCAGCTCCTGGATTCGTCACAGGTTGCTGCACCGGATCGCCAGCACGGAATGCGTCGCGTTGCAGGCCGGCTCAGCGGTATGACAGTCGGTGACCAACAACTGGCCCGCTTCGGGGTGGGCGCCGATGTACTGCTCCGCACTGCCCCGCACGATCGCGGACTCCACCCGGATGTCGGGATACAGCCGCGTCCATCGCGCGAGCCGTCGACTCAATTGCGCTTGCGCCGAACGCGTTCCGTCGCCGGCATCGTGCGCGTCCGCACCCTGGCATACCCAGAGCGCGCGCAGTGTCGCCCCGCGCAGCCTCGCCTCTTCGAACGCGTACCGCAGCACCATGCCGTTGCCGGCGTCGACCACGACGCTGGCGACCTTCGGAGGCGCCGACCGTCTCGCCGGCTGATGGATCACGGCCACCGGGCACTGTGCCGAGCGGGCCAAGGAGGTTGCGACGGAGGTTTCGCCGTGACAGGCATGGTTGAGGCCAATCGAACCGATACACATCATGGCCGCCGACCTAGACTCCTCGGTCAGCTTGGTCAGCGGCCTCCCGCAAACAATCTCGGTTTCGACCTTGACGCGAACGCCGGTGGCGTCGACGGACCGATGGGCGTCGGCCAGCGCCGTCCGCGCGCCGGCCAGGCGCGTCTCGCAGGCCTGTGCGGTGGGGGCGTCCTGCGGATCGACGACGCACACCAACCGCATCGGGATATCCCGGCCGGCCGCCTCATCGACCGCCCACAGAGCCGCCTGCCTCGCCGCCCTCGACCCGTCCACCCCTACGACGATTGCCGGACCCGGATAGCTATTGCTCATCACGGTCTCCTCTGCTGAGCTGTACGCGGGGAACATTCACGTCGCTCAGCCACGACCGTATGACCGGGAATGCCTCTGTCCCAGGGGCATTGGTCCCGAAATCGAGGCCATTGGCCCCTAGGGAGCGGCGAGGGCGATGTTGGCTTTGCCCCGGCACGACAACCGAATTCAGGCTTGAAGACGGGAGACTCGCAGATGGCCGCTCAACAGGCCGCTCGACAAGCATCCTCGCAGCCCCTGGTCGGCAAAGGCTGGATCCAGGGCGTCGCCCTGGTGATGATTTTCGGCTTCCTGGTCATGGGCATCCTGGCCTACCGCACGTACTCGGCGTCGATGCCGATGCCGGACAAGGTCGTCAACGAGTCGGGCCAGCTGCTGTTCACCGGCGACGACATCACCCGTGGGCAGGAGCTCTACCAGACGCGCGGCCTCATGGAATACGGCTCGGTGCTGGGGCATGGCGCCTACCTGGGGCCCGACTACACCGCGGAATACCTGCGGATGGCGACGCAGGACGTCGGCGATCAGCTGCGGGCGCAGGGGGTGGCCGATCCGCGTGACCGGGTGGTCACCGAATTTCGCACCAACCGCTACAACGGCACCACCAAAACGTTGGTGTTCACCGACCGGCAGGCCGCGGCGTTCGACCACATGCAGCGCCACTACGCCGCCTTCTTCGGCGAGAACTCGACCAAATACGGGCTGCTCCCCCAGATGATCACAGATAAGGCGCAGATCCACGACCTGACCGCGTTCTTCGCGTGGACGGCCTGGGCGGGCGCGGCCGAACGCCCCGGCCACAAGTACAGCTACACCAACAACTGGCCGGCGGAATCCCGCGTCGACAACGGGCCCACCGCGGCGGTGATCGTGTGGTCGGCGCTGTCGCTGATTGCGTTGCTGGGCGGAATCGGCGTCATGTTCGCGGTCTACGGGCGCTGGAGCCAGAAGGTCGGCTGGCACGGCGCAGAGTCGTCCACGCTTTCCTTCCGCCAGCCGGGTGAGGTGAGCCTGACGCCCGCGCAGCGTGCCACGATCTGGTTCTTCGCGATCGTGTCCGTGTTGTTCTTGGCGCAGACGCTGCTCGGCGCGGCGGCCGAGCATTACCGGGCCGACTTGTCGAACTTTTTCGGGCTGGATCTGGCCCGGGTGCTGCCGTACAACCTGGCCCGCACCTGGCATGTGCAACTGTCACTGTTCTGGACCGCGGCGGCTTTCCTGGCCGGGGGCATCTTCCTGGTGCCGTTCATCGCGCGCCGCGAGCCGCGCCGTCAGGGCTTGCTGGCCTACGTGTTGCTGGGCGCGGTCGCGGTGGTGGTGTTCGGATCGCTGATCTGCGAGGCACTCTCCATCTACGGAGTGATCCCGCATGGGCTGCTGTCCCAGCAGTGGGAGTATCTCGATCTGCCGCGGCTGTTTCAGATCCTGCTGATCATCGGCCTGTTCGTGTGGATTGCGATCATCTTCCGGGGCATGCGTGCCCGGCTCAAAGGCGAATCGAAGATGAACATGCCGTGGTTGTTCTTCTTCTCCGGGCTGGCGATCCCGGCGTTCTACACCGTCGGGCTATTGGCAAGCAGCGGCACGCATTACACCGTCGCCGAATTCTGGCGGTTCTGGGTGGTGCACCTGTGGGTCGAGGACTTCCTCGAGTTGTTCACCACGGTGATGGTGGCCTACATGTTCGTGTTGCTCGGCGTGGTGCGCGAGCGAATCGCGCTGGGCGTGATCTTCCTTGACGTCATTCTGTACTCCGCGGGCGGGGTCATCGGCACCATGCACCACCTGTACTTCTCGGGCACGCCGGTGGAACACATGGCGCTGGGCGCGTTCTTCTCGGCGGCCGAGGTCATTCCGTTGACCTTTCTCACCGTCGAGGCGTGGGCATTCCTGCAGCTGGGTTCGCGGCAGCAGTCCGGCGACAGCAAGCCCTTCCCGCATCGCTGGGCGGTCATGTTTCTGGTCGCCGTCGGATTCTGGAACTTCTTGGGGGCCGGCATTTTCGGCTTCCTGATCAACCTGCCGATCGTGTCCTACTACCAGATCGGCACCGCGCTGACCGCCAACCATGCCCACGGCGCGATGATGGGCGTCTACGGCATGCTCGCCGTCGGCCTGGCCATGTTCGCGTTCCGCTACGTGATCCCGGCCGACAAGTGGCCGGAGAAGCTGGCGCGAACCTCCTTCTGGTGCATGAACATTGGTCTCGCGTGGATGGTGTTCGTGACTCTGCTGCCGCTGGGCGTCCTGCAGCTCTACCACTCGGTCAACGACGGCTACTTCGAGGCGCGCTCCCTGGGCTACATCACCAGGCCCGGCAACGCCGTCCTGGAATGGCTCCGGCTGCCCGGCGACGTCATCCTGATCGTCGGCGGTGTGCTGCCGTTCGTCTGGATCGCATGGACGGCCTTGCGGAACTTCCGGACGGGTTCAACGGTGCAGGAGTTGCCCGAACATCCGCTGTACGTCGAAGCCCCGACCGAGCCGGAGACCGGTGCCGCGGTGTCGGCGAGGGACTGACCGGTGACTCAGCCGGCCGCCTCCGTATGGCTGATCGCCGGGTATTCCCTTGGCCTGCTGGCCATCGGGTGGAGTTTCGACTCGATGGCCCGACGGGCGTCGGCGCGCGCGGCCCGTTGGCGCACAGGCCAATTCACCTACCGCCCCGACCATGACGCCTGGGTGTGTCCACAGGACCACTGGCTGTGGCCGACTTCGTTCGATCCGCGGCACCGGGTCATGCGATATCGCGCCCAACCGGTGGTGTGCAACAGCTGTCCCGTCAAGTCCAGCTGTACGACGTCCGATCACGGCCGGGAGATCAGCCGCGAGGTGGACCCGTGGCCGCACTCGGATGCTGGGCGGTTCCACCGCGGGATCGCCTGCTGCGTGGCCGCCTTCGGCATCGTGTTGCCGCTGGCCATGTTGGTCGCCAACCACTCGGGTGCCGACGTGTTGGTCTTGACCGGCACCATCGGGGTTGTCGCGCTGCTCGGCCAGCCGCTGGTCCGCCACTTGTGGAACACCCCGTCCAATGCGCCGGAGCACCTTCCGCACCGCACCGCGCTCGAGGACCAGGCGGCCGCGGCGATAGACAGGTATTCCACCCGCTGGGGCGGCTGGGAAAGCAAGGAGGGCAAGCCAACATGACCACCGTTGTGATCGTCGTTGTCGCCGGGATTGTCGCGCTTGCCGTGCTCGCGCAGTGGTCCCTGGCAGTGCTGCGCGAGTACGAACGCGGAGTCGTCTTCCGGATGGGGCATGTGCGCCCGCTCTACGGTGCCGGGCTTCGTCTCCTTATCCCCTTTCTGGACAAGATGATCCGCGTCGACCAGCGGCTGGTGACGCTGACCATCCCCCCTCAGGAGGTGATCACCCGCGACAACGTGCCGGCCCGGGTCAACGCGGTGGTCATGTTCCAGGTGATGGAGCCGCTGAAAGCGATTCTGGCGGTGGAGAACTACGCGGTGGCCACCTCCCAGATCGCCCAGACCACGCTGCGTTCGCTGCTCGGCCGGGTCGATTTGGACACCCTGCTGGCACACCGGGAGGACCTCAACAGCGATCTGCGCACGATCATCGAAAAGCAGACCGAGCCCTGGGGCGTGCAGGTCCGGGTCGTGGAGATCAAAGACGTCGAGATTCCCGAGTCGATGCAGCGGGCGATGGCGCGCGAGGCCGAGGCCGAACGGGAACGCCGCGCGAAAGTCATCAACGCCCGCGGGGAGCTGCAGGCCTCCGAGGAGCTGCGTGAAGCGGCGGAGACACTCTCGAAGAGCCCCGCCTCGCTGCAATTGCGTTACCTGCAAACGCTGTTGGAATTGGGCGCGGACCAGAATTCAACCGTCGTCTTCCCGCTGCCGGTAGACATCATCACGCCGTTCTTGCGGCATCCGGAGGCGCTGCGGGGCATCGTCGACAACTTCAACAATCGCGGGTGACAGGTAAGCGCCACATCTGGTCCCCAGCTATGGCGTTCGCATCGCGGTAATGGCGCACCCGCCCGCGGCCGGCTGACCGGGCTACACCGGGGGCGCCTCGGAGGGTGCGAACCTCCAGTTGTCCGGATTCTTCGGCGAGTACACCACCGGAATCAACTGGCCCATGGTCGGCCATTGGTCGACGTCGACGGCCATGCGCTGATACACGGCGTGCTCGCTGACGGTGGGCCCGTTGATCACACCGGCGATGGTGACGAACTGTTCACCGGTGGCCTCCGGGCGTGGACTCACGCCGGTGACCAGCAACGTACCGTTCAGCACCTCGCCGCGCGGGCCGCGTGGCAGGAACCGCTGGGCAAGAGCGACCGCCAAGACGGCCGCCAACAGGAACAGCACACCGAATTCCCACACGCCGCCATGGTAGGGCCGTGATAGGACTGCGTCATGAGCCGGGACGATCTGACGTTGGCGCTGACGCTGGCCGACCGCGCCGACGCGCTGACGGCGGCGCGGTTCGGGGCACTCGACCTGCGCGTTGACACCAAGCCGGACCTGACCCCGGTCACCGACGCCGATCGCGCGGTGGAGACCGAGCTGCGCGAGGCGCTGGACCGCGAGCGGCCGCACGACAGCATTGTCGGCGAGGAGTTCGGCGGAACCACCACCTTCACCGGACGCCAGTGGATCATCGACCCCATCGACGGCACCAAGAACTTCGTGCGCGGCGTGCCGGTCTGGGCCAGTCTCATCGCGCTGCTCGAAGACGGTGTGCCCACGGTCGGCGTCGTCAGCGCCCCCGCTCTGCAGCGTCGGTGGTGGGCGGCGGGCGGCGACGGCGCCTTCGTCGCGGTCGACGGCGCACCGCCCCGTCGGCTCTCGGTTTCCGCTGTGGCACAACTCGATTCGGCGAGCTTGTCGTTTTCCAGCTTGTCCGGCTGGGCGCAGCGCGGCCTACGGGAACGCTTCATCTCGCTGACCGACGCGGTGTGGCGGGTGCGCGCCTTCGGCGACTTTCTCTCCTATTGCCTGGTGGCCGAGGGGGCGATCGACATCGCCACCGAACCCGAGGTGTCCGTCTGGGACCTCGCGGCCCTCGACATCCTGGTGCGCGAGGCGGGCGGGACGTTCACCGGCCTGGACGGCGTCGCGGGACCGCACCGCGGCAGCGCGGTGGCGACCAACGGGCCGCTGCACGAACTCGTGCTTCGCGGCCTCGATGCCGGCGGTCTGTGAATTAGTTAACAACTGTTCTCTGTGATCTTACTCCGGAGTAAGATAGGTTTATCCGCACTGCCCCGACTACTACAGGCTGCCGACATGACCGACACTGGCTCCGGTTCAACACAGACTTCGAAATCCGCCCGCTCGCGTCGCAAACGAAAAGACCAGCAGAGCGGGATCGGGCTGCAACCCCACAAGCGCACCGGCGTCGACATCGCCATCGCGCTGCTCACTCCGCTGATGGGCCAGGAATTCCTGGACAAGTACCGCCTGCGCGATCCGGTCAACCGGGGGCTGCAGTACGGCACCAAGACCGTCTTCTCCACCGCCGCCACTGCCTCCCGCCAGTTCAAGCGGCTGCAGAATCTGCGCGGCGGACCGACCCGGCTGAAGTCGAGCGGCAAGGACTACTTCGACCTGACGCCCGACGACGACCAGAAGATGATCGTCGAGACCCTCAGCGAATTCGCCGAGGAGGTGTTGCGGCCGGCGGCGCACGACGCCGACGAGGCGGCGACCTACCCGCCCGACCTGATCGCCAAGGCCGCCGAGTTGGGCATCACCGCGATCAACATCCCGGAGGACTTCGACGGCATCGCCGCGCACCGCTCCAGCGTGACCAACGTGCTGGTGGCCGAGGCGCTCGCCTACGGCGACATGGGTCTCGCGCTGCCGATCCTGGCCCCCGGCGGCGTGGCCGCCGCGCTGACCCACTGGGGCAGCGCGGACCAGCAGGCCACCTATCTGCACGAGTTCGCCGGCGAGAATGTTCCCCAGGCCTGCGTCACGATCGCCGAGCCGCAACCGCTGTTCGACCCCACCCGTCTGACGACCACCGCGGCGCGCACACCGAGCGGCTACCGCATCGATGGCGTGAAGTCGTTGGTCCCGGCGGCGGCCGACGCCGAGTTGTTCATCGTCGGAGCGCAGCTCGACGGCAGGCCCGCCCTGTTCATCGTCGAGTCGTCGACGAAAGGCCTTACCGTCAGGGCGGATCCGAGCATGGGTATCCGCGCGGCCGCCCTGGGCCACGTCGAGCTGTCCGGCGTCACGGTCCCGCTGAGCGCCCGGCTGGGCGAGGACGAGGCGACCGATGACGACTACTCGGAGGCCATTGCGCTGTCCCGGTTGGGCTGGGCGGCGCTGGCGGTGGGCACCTCGCACGCGGTGCTCGACTACGTCGTGCCCTACGTGAAGGAGCGCGAGGCTTTCGGCGAGCCGATCGCGCATCGTCAGGCCGTCGCGTTCATGTGCGCCAACATCGCGATCGAGCTGGACGGACTCCGGCTGATCACCTGGCGTGGCGCCGCCCGCGCCGAGCAGGGCCTGCCCTTCGTCCGCGAGGCGGCGCTGGCCAAGCGGCTGGGCGCCGACAAGGGTATGCAGATCGGCCTGGACGGCGTGCAGCTGCTCGGCGGCCACGGCTTTACCAAAGAACACCCGGTCGAGCGCTGGTACCGCGACCTGCGGGCCATCGGCGTCGCCGAGGGCGTCGTAGTTATCTAACACGAGCTGAAAGTTCAACCATGGCAATCAATCTGGAACTGCCCCGCAAGCTGCAGGCGGTCGTCGTCAAGACACATCAGGGCGCCGCGGAGCTGATGCGACCGATCGCGCGCAAGTACGACCTCAAGGAGCACGCCTACCCGGTCGAACTCGACACGCTGTACAACCTGTTCGCTGGCGCCTCGGAATCAATCGAATTCGCCGGGGCCGACAACCTGGGCGATGAAAACAAAGACCGGGACCAAAACCACAACGGCGCCAACATGGCTGCGCTGCTGCAGACCCTGGAGGCCTGCTGGGGCGACGTCGCGATGATGCTCTCGGTCCCCTACCAGGGCTTGGGCAACGCCGCCATCTCCGCGGTGGCCACCGAAGAACAGCTGGAACGCCTGGGCAAGGTGTGGGCGGCGATGGCCATCACCGAGCCGGGTTTCGGCTCCGACTCGGCGGCGGTGTCGACCACCGCCAAGCTGGACGGCGACGAATACGTGATCAACGGCGAGAAGATCTATGTCACCGCCGGTTCGCGCGCCACGCACATCGTGGTGTGGGCCACGCTGGACAAGTCGCAGGGGCGCGCGGCGATCAAGTCGTTCATCGTCCCGCGCGAGCACCCCGGCGTCACCGTCGAGCGACTCGAACGCAAGCTTGGCATCAAGGGCTCCGACACCGCGGCGATCCGGTTCGACCACGTCCGCATCCCCAAGGAAAACCTGCTGGGAAACCCCGAAATTGAGGTCGGCAAGGGCTTTTCGGGCGTGATGGAGACCTTCGACAACACCCGGCCCATCGTCGCGGCCATGGCGATCGGCGTCGCCCGGGCCGCCCTCGAGGAAATTCGCAAGATCCTCACCGAGGCCGGCGTGGAGATCTCCTACGACAAACCGTCGCACGCGCAGAGCGCCGCTGCTGCCGAGTTCCTGCGGATGGAGGCCGACTGGGAGGCCGCTTACCTGCTGGCGCTGCGGGCGGCGTGGCAGGCCGACAACAAGATCCCCAACTCCAAAGAGGCGTCGATGAGCAAGGCCAAGGCCGGCCGGATGGCCAGCGACGTGACCCTCAAGTCCGTCGAATTGGCTGGTACGACAGGCTATTCCGAGCAATCGATGCTGGAGAAGTGGGCGCGCGACTCCAAGATCCTGGACATCTTCGAGGGCACCCAGCAGATCCAGCAGTTGGTGGTCGCCCGCCGCCTGCTCGGGCTGTCGTCGGCCGAGCTCAAATAGCGACCGCGTTCAGCTGCTCGCGCACGTCGCCGTCGAGTTCGATGGACGCGACGTCCAGGTTCTCCTCGAGGTGTCGCACCGACGACGTTCCCGGGATCAGCAGCACGTTGGGCGCCAGGCTCAGCGTCCACGCCAACGCGACCTGCGCCGGCGTGCGTCCCAGCCGCTCGGCGGCGTCGACCACGAGTTGGTGGGTGAGCACCGGGTTGGGCCGCATGAAGGCGGCCCCCAGGGGGAAGAACGGAACGAACGCGATCCCGCGCGCCGCGCACTCGGCAAGAACCGGCGCCGCCTCGCGCTCAACCAAATTGAACGCGTTTTGCACACAGGCGATTTCGGTGCGCTCGCACGCATGCCGTAGGTGTTCGCGGTTGACGTTGCTCAGCCCGATGCCGCCGATCAGGCCCTGGTCGCGGGCTTCGATCATGACCGAAAGCTGGTCGTCGAACAGCTGATCCGGCCCGTCGCTTTCGAACACGCGCAGGTTGACCGCGGCCAGCTGGTCGACACCGAGGGCACGCAGGTTCGTCTCGATGTCGCGGCGCAAGTCGGACGGCGCGTCGACCGGCAGCCAGCCGCCGCTGTCGTCGCGACGGCCGCCCACCTTGCTCACCAGTGCCAGGTTCTCCGGATAGGGATGCAACGCCTCGCGGATCAGCTCGTTAGCCACGTCGGGACCGTAGAACTGGGCGGTGTCGATGTGGTCGACGCCGAGTTCGACCGCCCGCCGCAGCACGGCCAGCGCCTCGTCGCGGTCCCGGGGCGGCCCGAACGCGTTCGGGCCCGGCAACTGCATGGCGCCGAAGCCCACCCGGGAGACCGAAAAGCGACCGAGTGGAAAGGAATCCATACCGTGAGGTTAGCGTCGAGGCATGGACACGTTTCAAGCGCTCGTCGCTCGCGAAGATGGTGACCGGATAACCGCGTCGGTCGAGACTTTGAGTCAGTCGGACCTGCCGGCGGGTGAGGTGACGATCCGGGTGCTCTATTCAAGCGTCAACTACAAGGACGCGCTCGCGCTGACCCCCGGCGGCGGCGTGGTGCGCAGCTACCCCGTGGTGCCGGGTATCGACCTGACCGGCGAGGTCGTCGAGTCGCAGTCACCCGACTTCAGCGTCGGCGAGAAGGTTTTGGCCCACGGGTACCAGATCGGCACCGGCCACCACGGCGGCTACGCCGAATACGCGAGACTGCCGGCCGACCAGGTCGTTGCCCTCGGCGCATTGAGCCCGCACGAGGGCGCCGCGATCGGCACCGCCGGCTTCACCGCCGCGATGAGCGTGCAGGCGCTGATCGACTGGGGCATCGAACCCGGCGCCGGTTCGGTGGTCGTCACCGGCGCCTCCGGCGGTGTCGGCTCCGTCAGCGTGGACCTGTTGGCCGCCAAGGGGTATCGGGTGGTCGCCTCGACCGGCAAGGAGGGGGCGGCCGAGCTGCTGAAAGAGCTTGGCGCCGCGGAGGTTATCGGCCGGCTGCCGGAAGACCCCGACGCCAAACCTCGGCCGTTGGCCAAGGCGCGCTGGGCGGCCGCGGTGGACTGCGTCGGCGGGGCGACCCTGGCCGACGTGCTGAGCACCGTCGACTACGGCGGTGCGGTGGCCTGTAGCGGCCTCACGGGTGGCCCGGGATTGAAGACCACGGTGATGCCGTTCATCCTGCGCGGCATCGCTCTGCTCGGGATGGATTCGGTGCAGATGCCGATCGGCCCGCGCCGCAAACTGTGGGCGCTGCTGGGCGATTCATTGCGGCCGCGTCATCTCGACGCACTCACCAGCGACGTTGACATCAAAGATGTGGTCGATGTGCTGGACCAGGTGCGGGCCGGCAAGTTCACCGGGCGGGCGGTGGTGCGGGTCGCGGGCGGATTCTGAGCCGGCAGTAGGCTGACCGACCATGCGAGCTGCACGGGTGATTCGGCTGGACGGTCCGGACGCGGTCGAGGTGGCGGAGATCGACGAACCGTCGGGTGACGGCGTGGTCGTCGATGTGTACGCCGCCGGTGCCGCCTTCCCCGACGCCCTACTGACCCGGGGCCTGTACCAGTACCGCCCCGAGCCGCCGTTCGTGCTGGGAGCCGAGATCGCCGGTGTCGTGCGTTCGGCGCCGGATGGCGCACACGTGCGGGCCGGCGACCGGGTCGTCGGACTGACGATGCTGTCCGGCGGCATGGCCGAGGTCGCGATCCTGCAACCCGACCGGGTGTTCAAGCTCCCCGACAACGTCAGTTTCGAGGCGGGCGCCGGCCTGCTGTTCAACGACCTCACGGTGTACTTCGCCCTGACCGTGCGCGGCCGGCTGGCCCAGGGCGAGACGGTGCTGGTGCACGGCGCCGCCGGCGGCATCGGGACCTCGACGCTGCGGCTGGCATCGTTGCTCGGGGCGTCGCGCACCATCGCGGTCGTCAGCACCGAACAGAAGGCGGACGTCGCGACCGCCGCCGGGGCCACCGATGTGGTGCTGGCCGACGGGTTCAAGGACGCGGTCAAGGAGCTCACCGGCGGCCGCGGCGTCGACGTCGTGCTCGACCCGGTCGGCGGCGACCGGTTCACCGACTCGCTACGCTCGCTCGCCCCGGGCGGCCGGCTGCTGGTCGTGGGTTTCACCGGCGGCGACATCCCCACCGTGAAGGTGAACCGGTTGCTGCTCAACAACATTGACGTGGTCGGCGTGGGCTGGGGCGCCTGGACGGCGACGCATCCGAACGCGCTGGCCGAGCAGTGGGCCGGACTGGAGAAGTTGCTCGCCTCGGGTCAGTTGGCTCCGCCCAACCCTGAGGTCTATCCCCTGGACGACGCCGCCGCGGCGGTCGCGTCCCTGGAGAACCGCACCGCCAAGGGCAAGGTCGTGGTGCGCGTCCGCGACTGACGCGATGGGCCGTTGATCGGCGACACATAAACGTCGGCGAAGACACGCCGAATCGGGTCGCAACGGATTATGTCTCGCGGACGGCGCCGGCCCTTGTGCGGCACGGAAACAAAAAGTAATGTCACTTTCAGTTTTATCCGTCGTCCGAGCCGGAGGTCAGCCATGGAATCCTTCGTCCACTTGCGAAAAGGGAAGACACCGCGCCGCCTGCACGCAGACCTCGACGGGCTCAAGGACGACGAGCTGGGCCGGGGCGGATTCACCGGACGCACGGCGAACCTCTACCGCCGCCACGACCCCACCGCCTACCGGTCGGTCGGCCCGCTGCGCCCCGTCGACGTGCTGGCCGGCCAGCTCAAGCCCAGCGACGCCACCGACGCCGGCGGCGGTCCCCTGCTGATGTTCAGCAACGCCGACTGCCGAATCCTGTTGAGCCGCCGCCACGAGCCGATGCCGTTCTACACCCGCCATGTCGACGGCGACCTGCTGTGCTTCGTCCACCAGGGCGCCGGCCTGATCGAAACGGAGTTCGGGCCACTGCGCTACTCCGACGGCGACTGGGTCTACATCCCGAAGGCGTGCCCCAGGCGCCCCGGGGCCGCCCGCGGCCCCCCCCGGGTGATGGGGGGGGCCGGCGGCCAGGTGGGGGGGGCGCCGGGCCCGCCGCGAAC
>NZ_LZIL01000006.1 GCF_001667075.1 Mycobacterium sp. 852014-52450_SCH5900713
GCCCACGCCATCGCCCCCGCCTACACCGGCCGCCTGTTCACCGCCCCGGTGCCCGCGCTGCGGCTGCCCGACGAATCGATGGACCCCGAGGCCGCCTACCGCTTCATCCACGACGAGCTGATGCTCGACGGCAGTTCGCGGCTGAACCTGGCCACGTTCGTCACCACGTGGATGGACCCGGAGGCGGGCCGGCTGATGGCCGAGACGTTCGACAAGAACATGATCGACAAGGACGAGTACCCGGCGACCGCGGCCATCGAGCAGCGCTGTGTGTCGATGGTGGCCGACCTGTTCCACGCCGAAGGCCTGAACGACGCTGACCCCTACAGCGCGTGCGGGGTGTCCACGATCGGCTCCAGCGAGGCGGTCATGCTCGGCGGGCTGGCCATGAAGTGGCGGTGGCGGCAGAAGGTCGGCAAGGATTGGAAGGGCCGCACCCCCAACATGGTGATGGGCTCCAACGTCCAGGTGGTGTGGGAGAAGTTCTGCCGCTACTTCGACGTCGAACCCCGCTACCTGCCCATGGAGGAGGGGCGCTACGTCATCACCCCGGAGCAGGTCGTCGACGCCGTCGACGAGGACACCATCGGCGTGGTGGCGATCCTGGGCACCACCTACACCGGTGAGCTGGAACCCGTCGCCGAGATCTGCGGCGCGCTGGACAAGCTGGCGGAGGGCGGCGGTGTGGACGTACCCGTGCACGTCGACGCCGCCAGCGGCGGGTTCGTGGTGCCCTTCCTGCACCCCGAACTGAAGTGGGACTTCCGGCTGCCCCGGGTGGTGTCGATCAACGTCAGCGGCCACAAGTACGGGCTCACGTACCCGGGTGTGGGCTTCGTGGTGTGGCGCAGCAAGGAATACCTGCCCGAGGAGCTGGTGTTCCGGGTGAACTACCTCGGCGGCGACATGCCGACCTTCACGCTGAACTTCTCCCGCCCCGGAAACCAAGTGGTCGGCCAGTACTACAACTTCCTGCGGCTGGGCCGCGACGGCTACACCAAGGTGATGCAGACGCTGTCGGGGACGGCGCGGTGGCTGGGCGAGCAGCTGCGCGTCAGCGACCATTGCGAGCTCATCTCGGACGGCTCGGCGATCCCGGTGGTCGCCTTCCGGCTCGCCGGGGACCGCGGCTACACCGAGTTCGACGTCTCGCACGAGCTGCGCACCTACGGCTGGCAGGTGCCCGCGTACACCATGCCCGACAACGCCACCAACGTCTCGGTGCTGCGCATCGTGGTGCGAGAAGGGCTCTCGGCCGACCTCGCCCGCGCGCTGCACGACGACGCCGTCTCGGCGCTGTCCTCGCTGGACAAGATCAAGCCCGGCGGCCACTACGACGCCCAGCACTTCGCGCACTAGGCCGGTTTCGCGGCCTTACCGCCGGGTAAGCGCAGTCGCATGACGACCGATGCAGGCGCGGGCGGCAAAAGGTGTGTCGGCCACCACAGCGTCTGAGGTGACGGCCTGGGCGGATGTGAGTTTCGTGGCTCAACGGTCGGCTTGCCCGACCGGTTCTGGGACAATGGCGGCCGTGGCTGTTACGCCGATATCGCTGACGCCCGGCCTCCTCGCGGAGGCCGTGGTGGACCTGCGCGCCATTGAGCACAACGTGCGGTTGCTGTGCGAGCACGCCGGCCGCGCACAGGTGATGGCCGTCGTCAAGGCCGACGGCTACGGCCACGGGGCCACCCCGTCCGCGCGGGCGGCGCTGGCCGGCGGTGCGAGCGAGCTGGGCGTCGCCACCGTCGCCGAAGCGCTGGCCCTGCGCGCCGATGGGATCACCGCGCCGGTGCTGGCCTGGTTGCACCCGCCCGGCATCGACTTCGGGCCCGCGCTGCTGGCCGACGTGGAGATCGCCATCTCTTCGGAACGTCAGCTGGACGAGCTGCTGGACGCGGCGCGCCGGACGGGCCGGACCGCGACCGTCACGCTCAAGGTCGACACCGGCCTGAACCGCAACGGCGTCCACCCCGCCCGATACCCCTCGATGCTGGCCGCGCTGCGCCGGGCCGTCGCCGAGGAGGCCGTCCGGCTGCGCGGCCTGATGTCGCACATGGTGTTCGCCGATCAACCGGGCAACCCCATCAACGACGTTCAGGCCCAACGCTTTAGCGACATGCTGACCCAGGCGAGCGATCAGGGGGTTCGGTTCGAGGTCGCGCACCTGGCGAACTCGTCGGCCACCATGTCGCGTCCCGATCTGGCCTTCGACCTGGTGCGGCCCGGCGTGGCGGTGTACGGCCTGAGCCCCGTGCCCGAGCTCGGGGACATGGGGCTGGTGCCGGCGATGACGGTGAAATGCCCTGTGGCGCTAGTAAAATCGATTCGTGCGGGCGAGAGCGTGTCGTATGGGCACACCTGGACCGCGGAGCGCGACACGAATTTGGCCCTGCTGCCGATCGGCTACGCCGACGGCGTCTTCCGGTCGCTGGGAGGACGATTGGACGTGCTGATCAACGGCAAGCGGCGCCCCGGGGTCGGGCGGATCTGCATGGACCAGTTCGTCGTCGACCTGGGCCCCGGCCCGATCGACGTGGCCGAGGGCGACGAGGCGATCCTGTTCGGCCCGGGCAGCAGCGGGGAACCCACCGCGCAGGACTGGGCCGACCTGCTCGACACCATCCACTACGAAGTGGTGACCAGCCCCCGCGGGCGCATCACCAGAACCTATCGCGAGGCGCGAACCATTGAGCCCTGAGAGAGCCCGCAGGCGCCAGAGAGGGGCTTGGCTTGCGGGAGGGGCGGGGGTGACCGCCCTGGCCACCATCGTCGGAGCGTCGGCCCGCCGCTCGATGATCCAGCGCACCCGCGGCATCGAAGATCCTTACGCCGACGAGGATTTCGACAGGATCGACGACGATCGCCGCTCCGTGGTAACCACCCCCGACGGCGTGTCGTTGGCGATCCGGGAAGCCGGTCCGGCGGACGCCCCGCTGACCATGGTGTTCGTTCACGGGTTCTGTCTGCGTATGGGTGCCTTTCATTTTCAGCGGACGCGGCTGCCCGAGCAGGTGGGCCCGAGCGTCCGGATGGTCTTCTACGACCAGCGCGGGCACGGGCAGTCCGGCGAGGCCGCGCCCGAAACGTACACGCTGACTCAGCTCGGTCAGGACCTGGAGAGTGTGCTTCAGGTGGTCGCGCCGCGCGGGATGGTGGTGCTGGTCGGCCACTCCATGGGCGGCATGACGGTGTTGTCGCATGCTCGCCAGTTCCCCGGCCAGTATGGGCGCCGAATCGTCGGCGCCGCGTTGATTTCCTCTGCGGCGGAAGGCGTCGCCAGGTCGCCGCTGGGCGAAATCCTGAAAAACCCTGCGCTGGAAGCGTTCCGGTTCACCGCGCGGTCGGCGCCGAAGTTGATGCACCGCGGCCGCAACGTGTCGCGCTCGCTGATCGGCCCCGTCCTGCGGGCGGCCTCCTTCAGTGACTTGCAGGTCAGCCGGAGCCTGGACGCCTTCTCGCAGCGAATGATGAACGGCACCCCGATCCCGACCATGGTGGAGTTCCTTGATGCCTTGGAGCACCACGACGAGACCGCCGGGCTGTGGACCCTGCTGCGCATCCCCACCCTGATCGCCTGCGGCGACCACGACCTGCTGACCCCCGACGAGTACTCCCGCAAGATGGCGGCGTCGCTGCCGCAGTCCGAGCTGGTCATCGTTCGGGGCGCCAGCCACCTTGCGCTGCTGGACAAGCCGGAGGCGATCAACGACGGGCTGGTCCGGCTGGTCAAACGGGCCACTCCGGGTCGCGCCGCGCTGGCAACCCGGTGGATGCGGGAACGGCTGCGGCACCGTGGATGAGGGGACTGCCACGCTGCAACGCGTCGAGGACACCATCGCACTGGGCTCGCGGCTCGGTGAGGGGCTGCGGGCCGGCGACGTGGTGGTGCTCACCGGTCCGCTCGGCGCGGGAAAGACCGTGCTGGCCAAGGGTATTGCCGCGGCGATGGACGTCGATGGCCCGGTCACGTCACCGTCGTACGTGCTGGCGCGCGTGCACCCCTCGCGGCGGGCAGGCGCACCGGCGATGATCCACGTCGACATGTATCGGCTTTTGGACCAGAACGGCGCCGACCTGCTGGGCGAGCTCGACTCGCTGGACCTCGACACGGATCTCGATGGCGCGGTGGTGGTCGTGGAGTGGGGCGAGGGCCTCGTCGAACGCCTCGCCGAGCGGCACCTCGACATTCGTCTGGAACGCCTCAGCGGATCCGACGTGCGGATCGCGTCGTGGCAGTGGGTGCGTTCATGAGTGTCCTGCTTGCCCTCGACACCTCCACCCCGGCGGTCACCGCCGGGATCGTGCGCCGCGACGATCTGATCGTGCTGGCCGAACGGGTCACCGTCGACGCCCGTGCGCACGCCGAACGGCTCACCCCGAACGTGCTGGACGCCCTCGCCGACGCCGGGCTGACGATGGGCGACCTCGATGCCGTCGTGGTGGGTTGTGGACCCGGCCCGTTCACCGGCCTGCGGGCCGGAATGGCCACCGCGGCCGCCTATGGGCATGCGCTGGGCATCCCGGTGCACGGGGTGTGCAGCCTGGACGCCATCGGTGTGCGCACCACCGGTGAGACGTTGGTGGTCACCGACGCGCGCCGGCGCGAAATCTATTGGGCCCGTTACCGTGACGGGTTTCGGATGGACGGGCCGGGCGTCAATGCCCCCGCCGACGTCGACCCGGGTGCAGCACAGGCCGTGGCCGGCTCGAAGGAGCATGCCGCGTTGTTCGACCTGCCCCACCGCGGGCCGACCTATCCCACAGCGGCCGGGCTTGTCGCCGCGGTGCCCGATTGGTCGCAGCGCCCGTTGCCCTTGGTGGCGCTGTATCTGCGCCGCCCCGACGCCAAACCGATGGCGGCGCGCGGATGACCGCCCTGGGCGAGCCCGTGACGCTCGGCGACTTGGTCCCCGCCGACGCGGCGCGCTGCGCCGAGCTCGAACGCCAACTGTTCGACGGCGACGACCCCTGGCCCGCCGCGGCGTTCAACCGGGAATTGGCCAGCCCGCACAACCATTACGTCGGCGCTCGGGCGGGCGGCACGCTCGTCGGCTATGCCGGTATCTCGCGGCTGGGCCGCACCCCGCCGTTCGAGTACGAGGTCCACACCATCGGCGTGGACACCGCCTATCAGGGCAAGGGGATCGGCCGCCGGTTGCTCGACGAGCTGCTGGTCTTCGCCGACGGCGGCGCCGTCTTCTTGGAGGTGCGCACCGACAACGAGGCGGCCATCGCGCTGTACCGCAGCGTGGGATTCGAGCAGATCGGCCTGCGCCGGCGCTACTACCGCGCAAGCGGCGCCGACGCCTACACCATGCGGCGGTCAGCACGATGACGATCATCCTGGCCATCGAAACCTCCTGCGACGAAACGGGAGTCGGCATCGCGCGGCTCGACGCCGACGGCAACGTGACGCTGTTGGCGGACGAGGTGGCGTCCAGCGTCGACGAACACGTCCGCTTCGGCGGCGTGGTCCCCGAGATCGCGTCGCGGGCGCACCTGGAGGCGCTCGGCCCCACGATGCGCCGCGCGCTGACGACGGCGGGGCTGCAGAAGCCCGACATCGTCGCGGCCACGATCGGGCCGGGTCTGGCCGGCGCCCTGCTGGTGGGAGTGGCTGCGGCCAAAGCATATTCGGCCGCGTGGGGGGTGCCGTTCTACGCCGTCAACCACCTGGGCGGGCACTTGGCCGCCGACGTCTACGAACACGGACCGCTCCCCGAGTGCGTGGCGCTGCTGGTGTCGGGCGGCCACACCCACCTGTTGCATGTGCGCACCCTTGGCGAACCGATCGTCGAGCTGGGCAGCACCGTCGACGACGCCGCCGGCGAGGCCTACGACAAGGTGGCGCGGCTGCTGGGGCTGGGCTACCCCGGCGGCAAGGTGCTCGACGACCTGGCCCGCACCGGTGAGAGCGACGCCATCGCCTTCCCGCGCGGCATGACCGGCCCCGCCGATGACCCGTACGCCTTCAGCTTCTCCGGCCTGAAGACGGCCGTGGCGCGCTATCTGGAGAGCCACCCGGACGCGGTAAACGCCGATGTCGCCGCTGGCTTTCAGGAGGCCGTCGCCGACGTGCTGACCATGAAGGCGGTGCGCGCGGCGACCGGACTCGGCGTCTCGACCTTGCTGATCGCCGGGGGAGTGGCCGCCAATTCGCGGCTGCGGGAGCTCGCGGAGCAGCGGTGCGCGGCGGCCGGGCTGACGCTGCGGGTCCCCAAGCCCCGGCTTTGCACCGACAACGGGGCGATGATCGCTTCCTTCGCCGCGCACCTGGTGGCCGCCGGGGCGCCGCAGTCTCCGCTGGACGCGCCCACCGACCCCGGGCTCCCGGTGGTAAAAGCCCAGGTGAGGTGATCGCCCGTAGCGAACGAACATCGCGGACGCACCGGGGCGCCCTTGAGTGCTAGCACTCTCGTGTATAGAGTGCTAGGTGGCAATCGGCCAAACCCTGTGCCGGCACCCGCGACGACGGCGCTCGGGCTCGGACGACTGCCGAATCCCTTGATAATTCCGGGGCACCCGCCCCGGACCCGATCTAACTAGTGGAGGCTCCAATCGTGGCGAAGGTGAACATCAAGCCACTCGAGGACAAGATTCTCGTGCAGGCCAACGAGGCCGAGACCACGACCGCGTCCGGTCTGGTCATTCCTGACACCGCCAAGGAGAAGCCGCAGGAAGGCACCGTCGTCGCCGTCGGTCCCGGCCGCTGGGACGAGGACGGCGAGAAGCGAATCCCGCTCGACGTCTCGGAGGGTGACACCGTCATCTACAGCAAGTACGGCGGCACCGAGATCAAGTACAACGGCGAGGAGTACCTGATCCTGTCGGCGCGTGACGTGCTGGCCGTCGTATCGAAGTAAGCACCGTGTCCCGCCCCGGCGATCCCCGCGCATGGCCGCGGGTGATTTCCGGGGCGGCATGCGTTAGTGAGGAGCCTGATGAGCAAGGTTATTGAGTACGACGAGACCGCGCGCCGCGCGATCGAGGCCGGTGTCAACGCGCTGGCCGACGCGGTCCGGGTGACGCTGGGGCCGCGCGGCCGGCATGTGGTGCTGGCCAAGGCATTTGGTGGGCCCGCGGTCACCAACGACGGCGTGACCGTCGCGCGCGAGATCGACCTGGAAGACCCGTTCGAGAATTTGGGTGCGCAACTGGTGAAGTCGGTGGCCACCAAGACCAACGACGTGGCGGGTGACGGCACCACGACCGCGACCGTGCTGGCGCAGGCGCTGGTCAAGGGTGGCCTGCGCCTGGTTGCGGCCGGCGCCAACCCCATTGAACTCGGCGTGGGAATCTCCAAGGCGGCCGACGCGGCGTCCGAGGCGCTGCTGGCGGCGGCCACCCCGGTGTCCGGCAAGGAAGCTATCGCTCAGGTGGCGACGGTGTCGTCGCGCGACCAACAGCTCGGCGAGCTGGTCGGCGAGGCGATGACCAAGGTCGGCACCGACGGCGTGGTCAGCGTCGAAGAATCCTCCACGCTGAGCACCGAGCTGGAGTTCACCGAGGGCGTCGGTTTCGACAAGGGTTTCCTGTCGGCGTATTTCGTCACCGATTTCGATTCGCAGGAAGCCGTGCTGGACGACCCGGTCATCCTGCTGCACCAGGAGAAGATCAGCTCGCTGCCCGACCTGCTGCCCATGCTGGAGAAGGTCGCCGAGTCGGGGAAGCCGCTGCTGATCATCGCCGAGGACGTCGAGGGCGAGGCCCTGGCGACGCTGGTGGTCAACTCGATTCGCAAGACTCTCAGAGCGGTTGCGGTGAAGGCGCCGTTCTTCGGCGACCGGCGCAAGGCGTTCCTTGAGGACCTGGCGGTGGTTACCGGCGGCCAGGTGATCAACCCCGACGCGGGCCTGCTGCTGCGGGAGGTCGGCACCGATGTGCTGGGCTCGGCCCGCCGCGTGGTGGTCAGCAAGGACGACACCATCATCGTCGACGGGGGCGGCTCGAAGGATGCGGTTGCCGACCGGATCAAGCAGCTGCGCGCCGAGATTGAGAAGAGCGATTCCGACTGGGACCGCGAGAAGCTGCAGGAGCGGCTGGCCAAGCTGGCCGGGGGCGTGGCGGTGCTCAAGGTCGGTGCCGCCACCGAGACCGCGCTCAAGGAACGCAAGGAAAGCGTCGAGGACGCTGTCGCGGCCGCCAAGGCCGCCGTTGAGGAGGGCATCGTCGCGGGCGGCGGGTCGGCGCTCATCGGGGCGCGCAGCGCGCTGAAAGAGTTGCGCGGGTCGCTGTCCGGCGACCAGGCGACGGGCGTCGACGTGTTCGCCGAGGCGCTTGCGGCACCGCTGTACTGGATCGCCACCAACGCCGGCTTGGACGGTGCGGTCGCGGTCAACAAGGTCGGCGAGTTGCCGGCCGGGCACGGCCTGAACGCCGCGACGCTGGAGTACGGCGACCTGATTGCCGACGGCGTCATCGACCCGGTCAAGGTCACGCGGTCCGCGGTGCTCAACGCGGCGTCGGTGGCACGGATGGTGCTGACCACGGAGACCGCCATCGTGGACAAGCCGGCCGAGGAAGACGCCCACGCCGGCCACGGCCATCACGGCCACGCGCACTAAGTAGTTGCGAAGACAACACCCCCGGTCCACATGGGCCGGGGGTGTTCTCGTCGAGCGGAGTTGCGTCCGGTTTCGTCGGTTGCAGCACTTCTCGATGGGCTGTTGATTCCTTTAGATTCGGTTTGTTGGGATCGGTAGCGACGTGAGGCTCGTGCACTGGTTGCCACGAACGCACCGGAGAGGACGACCATCATGCCGCCTGCCCACATGACGAAGAGGCTTGTCGCGGCCGCACTGCTGGCGGGTGGCACCGCGCTAAGCGGGTGGGCCGTGGGCATCGCTCACGCGGACACGATGGAACCGCACCGCTGGTGCCCGGGCAACCCGAAGCAGATGCCCTACGTCGTGAACCAGTACATCGACTGGGACTGGAACGTCTGCCACACCTGGTATCCGACCCAATACGGGATGGGCAACGTCACCATGCAGGGCCGGCCGACCTCGATCTGGGACGGCGACAACCCGCCGATCGAGGCGATCACCATCAGGCATTGCCCGCCGATCAGCTTCATGTGCCCCTAGCCTGCCGATCGGCTGGGAGTCCGGGGTCGGCGCCGATTGCTAAGCTGGCCGCACCATGACGTGGGGGGCACGAGCGTGAGTTATCCGCAGCAGTGGCCACCGCAACTACCGCAGCACCCCCAGCAATGGCCCCCGCCGTACCCGCCGCCCGGGTCTTATCCGCCGCCGGCGCCCGCGTTGCGCAAGACCAATATCGGGCTGATCATCGTGCTTGCCCTGGCGGCGATCGTCGTCCTCATCCCGGTGGCGCTGGTCGGGTTCTATCTCGTCCAGGGCATGGCCCGCGAGGGCCTGGACGGGCGCGGTGGCGCCAAGAAGGCCACCTCCCTCTCGGAATTCGACGTGGTGTGCGATCGCGGGTCGATCATTAACGCCGCCTGGTACCAGAAGCCGGACAAGATCGTTGCGTTCGCCCCGTACGACGAGCCCGACCCGATGCGCGAAGTGGCATCGACGCACTGGAGCCAGGTCACGCTCGATTCCCGCGCCGACTACCGGGCGAACCCCGACGACTTCCGGTCGACGAATGTCGTTGCCTGCCTTACCCGCAAACCCGGAACCGAGGTGAAGTCACGCACCTGCGACTTCCACACTGACGCGGGCGAACACGTCGCCGTCGACTACTACGCGGTGCAGTACAACATCGAACTGCGCGAGGCGAGGACCGGCAAGCACATCGACCAACTCGGAGCGGTGGACGGTCCCGCGACCAGCTGCCCGTTCTTCTCCTGGGTCAAGAAGCGCGATCCGAAGATGTACGCGGGACCCGACCCTGCGGCGGTCGATGCCAAGCTCGCGGAATTCGCGCACAGGTAACTGATGAGCGGGCCGGGGCGTGAGGAAAGCCGGTTCCCGCCCGTCGGGCTGCCGCCATGCGCAGCTTGAGACTTCGCCGACCCAGAAATAGTATCAATTGATACAGTGTTATTTGAAACAGATATACTGACCCTTAGGTAGGCGATCATGGACGTATACGAGGCGGTCACAACCCGGCGTGCAGTGCGCGGATTCACCGACCAGGCGGTGCCGAGAGAGGTGTTGGAGCGGGTGCTCTCCGCCGCGGCGTGGTCGCCGTCCGGATCGAACATCCAGCCGTGGAACACCTACGTCGTGACTGGCGCGCTGCTCGACGAGCTCAAGACGCGCGCCGTCGAGCGCGTGGCCCACGGTGACCCCTGGGACGCGCGGGAGTACGAGATGTACCCGCCGGGATTGAAGTCGCCGTACGGCGACCGACGATCCGCCTTCGGCAAGGAGCGTTACAGCGCACTCGGTATTGCGCGCGAGGACTGGGAGGCGCGTCAGCGGGCGGCCATCGCGAACTGGAATTGTTTTGGTGCGCCCGTCGCGCTGTTCTGCTACATCGACCGCGACCTCGGCGTGGCACAGTGGGCCGACGTTGGGATGTATCTACAGACCGTCATGCTGCTACTCCGAGCCGAAGGGCTAGACAGCTGCCCTCAGATGGCGTGGTCGCAGGTTCGCCAAACGGTTGCGGACGTCTTGTCACCACCTGACGGACTAATCCTCTTCTGCGGCATGTCAATTGGGTACGAGGACCCCACGGTGAAGTACGCTCGCACAGGTCGGGCACCGCTCGAGGAGACGGTCACGTTCGTCGACGACGAGTCGGCCCGGCTGGAACATGCCATCCGGTCTTAGTCCGGTGTTCAAGCCGGATGAAAAGGTGCCAGTTCGATGACCCGCGACGCGTCCAGCGATGCCACCGCCCGGCGTGCGACCGACCGCCCTGGAGATCCCTCGCCTTTCGCTCTCGGTTTGTTGCTGCGCAAGGCGCATTGGCGCGCCGCCGCGGTGATGTCGGAAGCGCTTCGGCCGTTGGGCATCGAATTGCGGCATTTCGCCGTGCTGCTTGTCCTCGTCAACCGCGGGCCCACGGAGCAGCGGGCCTTGGTCGAGGCGACCGGTTCGGACAAGGCGGGAATCATGCGTGTCGTGGACGATTTGGAGCGCAACGGGCTCGCCGTCCGTAAACCTGTTCCGGGGGACCGGCGCGTGCGGGCGGTGGAGATCACTCCCAAGGGACTAAAGGTTTTCGACGCGGCTCACGTCGCCGCGGAGCCACTGGCGGACCGCCTTGTCGCGGCGATGAAGCCCGGGGAGGCCGAATACTTGACGGATCTGCTCACGCGATTCACCGCTTCTGCCGACGGGTGAGCACATGAATCGCGATGGCGCCCAAGAATTTCGCGAAGGTGTGGGACCTCGTCGACATGGATGCGCTGATGAAGCAGATCGGTTGAGGCGTTCACGTTAGAGCCCGACGATGACGATGATCACGCCCGCTATGACCGCAACGGCCAGCGACAGCAACAGGAAGCTGACTACCCACTCCTTGGCCGCCGAGGCCTCATGGTCGGCCGCCGCGATCGGCGCGAGCCTGCGGCCGGCGCCCCACGCCGCCGCGAGCAGAGTCGCGAGCCAGTTCGCGTAGGCGGCGTACACGATCAGCGCGACGGCCGTAACCCCCCAGGCGTGAGTCAGGTGGAGGTAAGGCCAGAGCAGACCGATCAGCACGAGGAACATCCCGTTGAGGACGGCCTCGAGATGGCTCGACAGCGCCATGCGCGGGTTCTTCAGCGCTGCGACGGCGAATCCGGTGAGCAGGCCGATCAGGAAAAGCACCAGCCCGAGCGTGAAAAGCACCTTCTGCATGTCAGCACACTAGGGCGCGGGGCGACGCGCGTCTGCCGTCATCGTGATCCGCGCCGACGGCGCGTCAGCGGGTTCCGGGCGGAAGGCTCGGCGGAGTCGTCGTCACAGTCGTAATCGGCGTGGAAGTGTACGTCGGGCTGCTGGTGACGGTGACGGTGCTCGTGCTGGTCGACGGCGGTGGCACCTCGGTCGTCGTCGTGATCGTCGTGACGCTGGTCGTCGTCGAGGTGGATGACGTCGTCGTCGCGGACGCCGCGGCGAGCACACCGCAGGCCACCCGCTTGCCCGACTCACCGGTGGAACCCCCGCTCAGGTTGTCCGCGTTCTGATGGACGATCAGCGCGGTCCCAGAGCTGCTTCTCAGGTCCGAGGCGGTGAGCAAGCTGGTGGTGGTGACGAGCTTCGCCGAGCCGTCGTTGCGCACCTGCAACGCGGTCAGGTCGCCGCTGGCCGGAAAACCGGTGTGATTCGGTGCCTGATAGACGCTTCCGGCCGAATCGAAGTCCCCCTCGCATTTGCCCACAGCGTGGATCATCAGCGCGTGGAAACCCGGGCTCAGGACTTGGTTGGGTCCAGCCTCCACGGTCACGGTCGCGTACCCGTTCGCGAAATCAATGGTGGCGGTGCCGACCTGGTTTCCGTCGGCGCTCTTCAACTGCGTGGTCATCCGCTCCGTGCCGGGGGGCGCGCTGGAGGACGTTGAGGTGGCGGATTGGCCACCCTGCTGGTTTGCGCATGCTGCCAACGGTGCGATGGTGGCGGCAAGCGCCACGGCCGCGAACGATACGCCCTTATTCATGGGCGGGTCGTACCCCGATTGGTCGCGGTCCAAACGACTAAAGCGAACTCAATAGGGCGGCGCGGCCTCGGACGCGAAGCCTGTTGATGGTGGATCGGCGCAGACGGGTGATCCGCACGAGCATTCGATCTCCGAGTGCATCGAGCATCTCGGCGCTCAAATCTATTGGCGCCGGGCATAAGTCGCGCTCCTCTTCGCTGGCGTGTGCATCCAGGACCGTGACGAACGAGCGCCACTCGCCCTCGTATTGCGGCGCAGTCGGGGAGGTCCGAAGTAGCACCGCCAGCTGATCCCAGACTTGCCGGTGCTCCGCGTGGGCGATCGCTACGAGCGTGCTTGCCTCCGACACCGCCGGATAGAACAGGTCGTCCTCGATCCGCATATGAATGTCGAGTTCGATCAACAATTCATCGAGGGCGTCTTGCCGCTCGCCGGTATCCGCGGGTAGCGCGGTGATTTTCTCGCAAAGCCTGCGTAAGACCCTGTGGTGTTCAAAGAGCACATCGTAGGCGTTCATTTCGCGTCTCCGCGCACCTCGACGTATCCATGGCGGACGCGTGCCGGGTAGTGCGGCAGCGCGGCCGTCGCCGGTCCGCGCAGCACGTCCCCCGATTCGCAGGCGAACCGGGAGCCATGCCACGGACAAACGATGCGACCGCGATCGATCCAGCCGTCGTCCATCGGCGCACCGAGGTGGGGGCAGCGCGCGCCGACGGCCAAGACCCGGTCGTCGGTGCGGTAGAGAACCACGCCGACGCCGTCCACCTCGACCCGCCGCGGTTGCCCGTCCAAGGCCGTTACCGGCAACACCGGCGTCCAGTGGGCGCCACGGAGCCGAGCGCCCGAGCGGTCCACCCCTGCTCCCGATCCGTATACCAGAGCGCCGCCCAGATAGCCGCTACTCAGGGTGATGGCGTAGCCAAGCGCACTGCAGGCCATCCCGCGCCGCTGCCGACCGTTGCGGCGGTCCCGCCACGACAACACGTACAGGCTCGTCGCGACCCCGTTCAGCAAGCCATGGACAACGCCGACCCGTCGCGATTCCTCATGTGTGTGTTGCCAGTCCGTTAGACCGGTAGCGGCCGCGCCGACGCTCCCGGCGAGTCCGACACCCAACGCGAACCTCGACGCGTCGCGCCATTGCGCGCCGCTTCCCGAGAGCATGGACGCCGCATCCATCGCGACCGTCGTCGTGACCGCTCCCGTCGGCACCGACGTCAACGCGGGATGCAGCGGATGGCCGAGCCAGGTGCCGTGCAGCGCATTGCTGACCCGGTCCCGATATCGGCCCATGGCCGCGAAGAGGAATGTCAGGCCGTGCTCGAGGCGGTAGCTCGGCCGGTCCAGCCATTCCTGCCTTCCCAGGGTGGTCACTACTGCAAGTGGTCGTTGCTTCACGGCACCTCCTGTGCGCGTGAGCGAACCGACGCGGGCTCCTCTGCACGACGGAACGCCCGAAACTGGATTCAGCCGGCCGCGGCCGAGCCCATGACGGATACACGGACCGAGACGGCGAATCGTTCAACCGCGTCGTGCGAAAAAAGTGCCGCCCTTGCGGACGATCGATGAACCGCTAGGCCGAGCGGCGGATGCCGCGGTTACGGCCGATGTCGCCCTTCAGCAACATGTCGCGCTCCGATTCGGACAAGCCGCCCCAAACCCCATAGGGCTCACCGACTTCGAGCGCGTGGGAACGGCACTCCTGAATTACCGGGCACTGCCGGCACATTTCCTTGGCGCGTTGCTCGCGCTGCATGCGGGCGCGGCCGCGCTCACCGTCGGGGTGAAAGAACATCGACGAGTCAACGCCGCGGCACAAGCCCTGCAATTGCCAGTTCCAGATGTCGGCGTTGGGTCCGGGTAGCTGCTCCGGCTGTGGCATTGGTGTCTCCCTCTCTGCACGGCACGCCCAGTAAGGTCAGGTTCGACGAAGCGATGGTGCACTGAATTGAAGCGGCGTCACCGATGACTACCCGTGATGCGTACGTTAGGGCGGGCGGTGAATTTGCGTCAATAGCCACTTAGCCCGACAAAGTATGTAATGGTTATAAAAGAATTAACGTCGCGTTCATCTGCCGCCCAATGGCGAAACACGCACCGTGCTACCAGGCACTTGACCGAATCGAGATTTCCCAGCTCAGGGGCCGGGGGAGGGGCGACCGGGATTAGTACAGGATCTATTGTGATTAACAGTTCGGTAACGCGAACAGCACAAACTGTTTACTACCATCGCCGTGATTGAAACTCGTCACACTTCTGTGATTGGCGCGGAGTTGGCTGCCGCCGCTTTCGGCGACCGGGCCGGTAGCTGGCCGCTGCCGACGGCGGTCACGCCGGAGGACTTGTGGCTGCGCGCCGTCGCAGCGGGCGGGCAGGGCCGCTACGGCAGCGCCTACCGCGATCTGGCCGCGCTGCGGCGCGACGCCCCCGCCGGTCGGTGGGCGTCCCTGGCTCACAGCACGCAGGGATCCTTTCTGCGCCAACTCGGTTGGCACACGCTGGCGCGGGGGTGGGACGGGCGCGCCCTCGCGCTGGCCGGTGTGGACCGCGAGTCGCGTGCCGACGCCTTGATCGGGCTGGCGGCCGACGCGCTGGGTGTCGGCCGCTTCGCGGCGGCGGCGACGTTGTTGGGCCGCGCGGACTCCGAGCTGGGTGCGGGGCCGGTGCCCGAGCGGCAGCCGGTGCGCCGAGGGTGGGTGGCCGCCGAATTGGCGATGGCCCGTGGCGACGGCGAAACCGCCGTCCGCCATGCGAACGAAGCGGTGGAGCTGGCGGGCGCCATGGCCCTCCCGTCGGCGCGGCACGCGGTCAAGAGCGAGGTGGTGCTGGCGGCCGCCCTGTGCAGCGCCGGGGCCGTCGAGCGCGCGCGGGCGGTGGCGGAGGCGGCGCTGGACGCCACCGGCCGGCTCGGACTGGTCCCGCTTCGGTGGGCGTTGGCGTGCTTGCTGATTGATCTCGGCAGCGTCACCGTTTCGACACAAAAGCTACGCGAAATTCGCGATGTCTCCGCAGGCCAAGTGCGGCGCGCCGGTGCGACGTGGCGTTCCGCTTGAAATGGCCTCCGGGCCGTTATTGTCAATTCGTTAGTTAGCCCGGTTAGCCCGCGATGTGTCCGGTTCGTAACGTTGGAGATACCGCCGTCGATGACAATTCAAGGGGATCGTCTCGACGCTGTCGTGGCCAAGGCCGTGGCGGGGGACAGTAACGCACTACGGGAGGTGCTGGAGACGATCCGTCCGATTGTCGTGCGATATTGCCGCGCGCGAGTCGGGACAGTCGAGCGGGGTGGGCTGTCAGCGGATGACGTGGCACAGGAGGTGTGCTTGGCGACTATCACGGCGCTGCCGCGCTACCGGGACCGAGGGCGTCCATTTCTCGCCTTCCTGTATGGCATCGCGGCGCACAAGGTCGCGGACGCCCATCGGGCCGCCGGCCGTGATCTCTCCTATCCGACCGAGGTCATCCCCGAGCGTTGGTCGTCCGACGCGGGCCCCGAACAGCGAGCCATCGAAGCCGACTCGGTCAGCCGGATGAGCGAACTGCTCGAAATCCTGCCCGCCAAGCAGCGCGAGATCCTGATCCTGCGTGTCGTCGTCGGCTTGTCCGCCGAGGAGACCGCATCCGCCGTCGGCAGCACCACGGGAGCGGTCCGGGTGGCCCAGCACCGTGCGCTGTCCCGGCTGAAGTCCGAAATGATCGCGGCAGGTGACTGTGCCTGAATCCCTGGACGAATTCGCCCAAAGCGACCTGCTTCTCGACGCGCTCGCCGAGCGGCGGCCGGTGCACGTCGGTGACCCCGACATGGACGCGATGGCCACGCTGCTGGAGGACTGGCGCGACAACCTGCGGTGGCCACCGGCGAGTGCGCTGGTCTCGGCCGAGGAAGCCGTCGCCGCCCTGCGCACCGGCCTGGCCGACCGTCGCAGCGGCCGGCGCGGGCTGGCGACGATCGGATCGGTCGCCGCGGCGCTGTTGGTGATGAGCGGCTTCGGCGCGATGGTGGTCGAGGCGCGTCCCGGGACCCCGCTGCACGGGCTGCACGCGATGTTCTTCGACCAGCCGCGCGTCAACGAGAAGAATCAGGTCATGCTGTCGGCCAGAGCCGACCTGGCCAAGGTGCAGGAATCGATCGACCGGGGTCAATGGGACCAGGCCCAGAACCAGCTCACCGAGGTGAGCAGCCTGGTCCAGTCGATCGACGACCCGGCCAGCAAACAGGAGCTGACGAACCAGCTGAAGCTGTTGAATCTCAGGGTTCAATCGCGCAACCCGAATGCGACGCTGCCGCCCCCGGCGAACACGCCGTCGGCATGGTCGACTCCGACCACCGCCGCGCCGACCGCGGCCACCACGCCCTCGGAAGCTTCGCCGAGTCCGTCGGCAACGCCATCGCCGAGTCAATCGTGGAGCAAGCACCGGCACCACGGGCAGACTTCGACGCCGCCGACGGTGGCCCCGAACAACCCCTAGCGGTCTAGCGCCGGTATCCGTCGGCGTCCGAGGTGGCCTCGTTGAGTGAGGCGTCGGCATATCCCCGGCAGTAATCCCACGTGACGTAGGCGTCCGGCTCGGGGTCGTAGGCAGGCTCGTGCGGGCGGACGGTGCCGTCGATCAGCAGCTGCAACAGGTTCGCGCGCAGCATGTCCCAGTCGTGGTAGTGATCCTGCTGACATTCGTCGCAGCACACCACCAGCCCGCGAATGCCCTTGTGCGCCAACAGTGCCTCGTAAACCGCCAGGTCGGCAAGGTCCGCCTCGACCGCCATCCGCTCTTGGGCGTCCAGGGGTTGCCCCGGCTCTACGGCTTCCAGCGCAGCCGACGGATCGCAGGGGTCGTCGGCGAAGGGGTCGGGCGGCAAACCCGGTGGGAGGTGATCGCGCACGCACACTAGCCTACGCAGCCGGGCCGGGATAACGCCAGCAGCCAGGCCGCCCGTCGTTTCCGGGCCCTTTGCCGTTCGCGGCGCGCCCCGACAAGCGGGTCGGGGCGACGGGCGAGCCGATAGGATGGGAGTCTCGCGCCGCATCGTATGGAGGGCCCCACCGATGACCCGTGGCATGTCCCACCTGGAAGACAGCTCCGACCTCGTCGGCAGCCCCTACGTGCGTGACCCCCATATTGGAGGACTGATCGACGACCCCGTGCCGACCGGGGGTGACAACCCGCACAAGATCGCGATGCTCGGCCTCACGTTCGACGACGTCCTGCTGCTGCCCGCCGCTTCCGATGTGGTTCCCGCCACGGCGGACACCTCCAGCCAGCTCACCAAGAAGATCAGGCTCAAAGTGCCGCTCGTCAGTTCGGCGATGGACACGGTCACCGAGTCGCGGATGGCCATCGCCATGGCCCGGGCCGGCGGCATGGGTGTGCTGCACCGCAACCTGCCCGTCGCCGAGCAGGCCGGCCAGGTCGAGATGGTCAAGCGCTCGGAGGCCGGCATGGTCACCGACCCGGTCACCTGCCGCCCGGACAACACCCTGGCGCAGGTGGACGCGTTGTGCGCCCGGTTCCGGATCTCGGGCCTGCCGGTGGTCGACGACGTCGGCGCGCTGGTCGGCATCATCACCAACCGCGACATGCGGTTCGAGGTGGACCAGACCCGCAAGGTCGCCGAGGTGATGACCAAGGCCCCGCTGATCACCGCCCAGGAGGGCGTCAGCGCCGATGCGGCGCTGGGCCTGTTGCGCCGCAACAAGATCGAGAAGCTGCCCGTCGTCGACGGCCACGGCCGGCTCACCGGGCTGATCACCGTCAAGGACTTCGTCAAGACCGAACAGCATCCGCTGGCCACCAAGGACAGCGACGGCCGGCTGCTGGTGGGCGCCGCCGTGGGCGTCGGCGGCGACGCGTGGGTGCGCGCGATGATGCTGGTCGACGCCGGGGCCGACGTTCTGATCGTCGACACCGCGCACGCGCACAACCGGCTGGTGCTCGACATGGTCGGCAAGCTGAAGGCCGAGGTGGGCGACAAGGTCGAGGTGATCGGCGGGAACGTCGCCACCCGGTCCGCGGCCCTGGCGCTGGTCGACGCCGGAGCCGACGCGGTCAAGGTCGGCGTTGGACCGGGCTCGATCTGCACCACCCGGGTGGTGGCCGGGGTCGGCGCGCCACAAATCACGGCGATCCTGGAGGCCGTCGCGGTCTGCGGACCGGTGGGCGTGCCGGTGATCGCGGACGGCGGACTGCAGTATTCCGGCGACATCGCCAAGGCCCTGGCCGCGGGCGCCTCGACGGCCATGCTGGGCTCGCTGCTGGCCGGCACCGCCGAGGCCCCCGGCGAGCTGATCTTCGTCAACGGGAAGCAGTTCAAGAGCTACCGCGGCATGGGGTCGCTGGGCGCCATGCAGGGCCGGGGAGGCGCGAAGTCGTACTCCAAGGACCGCTACTTCGCCGACGACGCGTTGAGCGAGGACAAGCTGGTCCCCGAGGGAATCGAGGGCCGAGTGCCGTTCCGCGGACCGCTGTCGTCGGTGATCCACCAGCTGACCGGCGGTCTGCGCGCCGCGATGGGCTACACCGGATCGCCCACCATCGAGGCGCTGCAGCAGGCGCAGTTCGTCCGGATCACTTCGGCCGGGCTGCGCGAAAGCCATCCGCACGACGTCGCCATGACCGTCGAAGCGCCCAACTACTTTGCGCGCTGAGGCCGGGATGGTCGAAATCGGGATGGGCCGCAACGCCCGTCGCACCTATGAACTGAGCGAAGTCAGCATCGTGCCGTCGCGGCGCACCCGGTCGTCGCAGGACGTGTCGACCACCTGGCAGCTGGACGCCTACCGCTTCGAGATCCCGGTGGTGGCCCATCCGACCGACGCACTGGTGTCGCCCGAGTTCGCGATCGAGCTCGGCCGCCTCGGCGGGCTGGGCGTGCTCAACGGCGAAGGCCTGATCGGCAGGCACGCCGACGTGCAGGGCAAGATCGCCGAGCTCGTCGAGGCCGCCACCAAGGAGCCCGAACCGTCGGCGTCGATCCGGTTGCTGCAGGAATTGCACGCCGCCCCGCTGAACCCCGACCTGCTGGGAGCCGCGGTGGCGCGCATCCGGGAGGCCGGGGTCACCACGGCCGTGCGGGTCAGCCCACAGAACGCCCAGGCCCTGACCCCGGTGCTGCTGCAGGCCGGCATCGACCTGCTGGTCATCCAGGGCACCATCGTGTCCGCCGAGCGGGTGGCCAGCGACGGGGAACCGCTGAACCTCAAGACCTTCATCGCCGAACTCGACGTCCCGGTGGTGGCCGGCGGGGTGCTCGACCACCGCACCGCGCTGCACCTGATGCGCACCGGCGCCGCCGGCGTGATCGTCGGCTACGGCTCTACCCGGGGCGTGACGACCAGCGACGAGGTGTTGGGCATCAGCGTGCCGATGGCCACCGCCATCGCCGACGCCGCCGCCGCGCGGCGCGAATACCTCGACGAGACCGGCGGCCGTTACGTGCACGTGCTGGCCGACGGCGACATCCACACCTCCGGCGAGCTGGCCAAGGCGATCGCCTGTGGCGCCGACGCGGTGGTGCTCGGCACCCCGCTCGCCGAATCCGCCGAAGCGCTCGGCGAGGGCTGGTTCTGGCCGGCCGCGGCCGCGCACCCCTCGTTGCCCCGCGGGGCATTGCTGCAGATCGCGCTGGGCGAGCGCCCGCCGCTGGAGCGGGTGCTCAACGGGCCTTCCGACGACCCGTTCGGGTCCCTGAATCTGGTCGGCGGCCTGCGCCGGTCGATGGCCAAGGCCGGCTATTGCGATCTCAAGGAGTTCCAGAAGGTCGGGCTGACCGTCGGGAGCTGACGGCACCCCGGGGCCACTGGCTCGTTACCCGTGAGTAAGGCCATACTGGTGCGATGAGGCCGGATTACGACGTTCTGATTATCGGTTCGGGTTTCGGAGGCAGCGTCAGCGCGCTGCGGCTGACCGAAAAGGGCTATCGCGTCGGCGTATTGGAGGCCGGGCGGCGCTTCGCCGACGAGGACTTCGCCGAGACCTCCTGGGACCTGCGCAAGTTCTTGTGGGCGCCCGGGCTGGGTTGCTATGGCATTCAGCGGATCCACCCGCTGAAGAACGTGCTGATCCTGGCCGGCGCCGGGGTGGGCGGGGGCTCGCTGAACTACGCCAACACGCTCTACGTGCCGCCGGAGCCGTTCTTCAAAGACCGGCAGTGGTCGCACATCACCGACTGGCGCGACGAGTTGATGCCGCATTACGAGCAGGCGAAACGGATGCTCGGGGTGGTGACGAACCCGACCTTCACCGACGCCGACCGCGTCCTCAAGGAAGTCGCCGACGAGATGGGCTGCGGCGATACCTTCGTGCCCACCCCGGTCGGTGTGTTCTTCGGCCCCGACGGCGCCAAGACCCCCGGCAAGACCGTGCCGGACCCGTATTTCGGCGGCGCGGGACCCGAGCGCACCGGCTGCCTGGAATGCGGCTGCTGCATGACGGGCTGTCGCTACGGCGCCAAAAACACGCTGCTGAAGAACTACCTCGGCCTCGCCGAATCGGCTGGGGCGCAAGTCATTCCGATGACGACGGTCAAGGGCTTCCAGCAGCGCTCCGACGGGGTTTGGGAGGTCCGCACGGTGCGCACGGGCAGCCTGCTGCGCAGGGACCGGCGCACCTACACCGCGACGCACCTGATCCTGGCCGCGGGCACCTGGGGAACCCAGCATCTGCTGTTCAAGATGCGCGACAAGGGGAAGCTGCCGCGCCTCTCCGAGCGGCTCGGCGTGCTGACCCGCACCAACTCCGAGTCCATCGTCGGGGCCGGGAAGCTCGAGGTCGACCCCAAACTGGATCTGACCCATGGGGTGGCCATCACGTCGTCGATCCACCCCACCGCCGACACCCACGTCGAACCCTGCCGCTACGGCAAGGGGTCCAACGCGATGGGGCTCCTGCAGACACTGATGACCGACGGCACCGGTCCGGAGGGCACCGACGTGCCGCGCTGGAAGCAGCTGCTGGACCAGGCCCGCGAGGATCCGCGTCGCATGATGCGGATGCTCAACGTCCGCCAGTGGAGCGAGCGCACACTGATCGCCCTGGTCATGCAGCACCTGGACAACTCGATCACCACCTACACGAAACGCGGGAAGTTGGGCATCCGCTGGTACACCAGCAAGCAGGGGCACGGAGATCCCAACCCGGCCTGGAACCCCGTCGGGAACAAGGTCACCCGGCGCATCGCCGAAAAGGTCGACGGCGTGGCCGGCGGCACCTGGGGTGAGTTGTTCAACATCCCGCTGACCGCCCACTTCCTCGGCGGCGCGGCGATCGGCGACAGCGCCGAACACGGCGTGATCGACCCGTATCACCGGGTTTACGGCTATCCCACGATGTTCGTGGTGGACGGCGCCGCGATCTCGGCGAACCTGGGCGTCAACCCGTCGCTGTCCATCACCGCACAGGCCGAACGGGCCGCCTCGCTGTGGCCGAACAAGGGCGAGAACGATCAGCGCCCGGCGCAGGGCGAGGCTTACCGCCGGCTGGACCCGATCGCCCCGGGGCATCCGGTGGTGCCGGCCACCGCGCCGGGTGCGCTGCGCTGGTTGCCGATCACCCCGGTGCCCTCGGCCGGCTAGCTCGCGATCGCCTCGCTGGTTGGTCGGTCGGCGACCCGCAGCGCTCGGCTGCGCCTAGCTCGCGATCGCCTCGAGCGGGGCGCCGCTGACCACCCGGCTGCGTTGCCGGTGCACGTTGAAGGGCACGTCGCCCATCAGGGTGACGCGGTGCATCAGCCGAGGCTGGTCGTCGTAGTCGTCGATGGCGCGGTGCTGGGTGGCCCGATTGTCCCAGATTGCCACGTCACCCGGCGCCCAGTTCCAACGAATGGTGTTCTCGGGGACGGTGATTCGCCGTTGCAGCAAATCGAAGAGCACCGTCGATTCGTAATTGTCCAGGCCAACGAACCCGCGCACGAAATCCCCCAGTAGCAGCGTGCGTTCACCGGTCTCCGGGTGCACCCGCACGACGGGATGCTCGGTGCGGAAATCCGGCTTCTCGAAGGCCTGCCGGAACGCGCGCTGCGCGTCGGTCATTGCTTCAGGGGTGATGTAGTCGTACCGGTTGGTGTGCACCGCCCACAGATCGTCGACGAGCCAGGCGAGCGGTTCCGGCAGGTACTCGTACGCGGCGGCGGTGTTGGCCCACAGCGTCGAGCCGCCATACCGGGGCAGGGTGACCGCCCGCAGGATCGACGCGGCCGGGTAGTTCGCCACGAACGTGACGTCGGTGTGCCAGCGGGTCGCCTTGCCGTATTCGGAGTTGATCGGCGTGATGACCGGCGCGTTCTTGGCTGCGAGCACCTCGGCGGCCGGATGGCCGACGGGCGTGCCCAGCTGTGCGGCGAACGCGAGTTGCTCCTGGTCATCGAGGTGGTGCTGGTGGCGAAAGAAGATCACCTTGTGGGCCAGCAGCGCCTGGCGGATCTTCTCGATCGCGTCCGGGTCGAGGTCGCCCCCGAGGCGCACCCCGTCGACCCGCGCGCCGATGCGGCTACCCAGCTTGGTGACGGTTATCTGACCGATCATTTTCATCAATCCTCGTGTGAAAAGGGGTGTAGTCAACTGACTACATCGAGTACTGTAGTCACATGACTACACGTTCCGCAAGTGGCCGCGCGAACATGCCCACCGGGCGGGCCGAGGTCGCCGCGGCGATCCTGGAGGCCGCCACCGACCTGTTCGCCGAACGGGGTCCGGCCGCGACGTCGATCCGCGACATCGCCGCGCGATCCAACGTCAACCACGGGCTGGTGTTTCGCCACTTCGGCACCAAGGAGAATCTGGTCGGCGCCGTGCTCGATCACCTGGGCGCCAACTTGAGCGCCCTGCTCACTGAGGAGGCGCCGGCCGACGTCCTGGACCGGGCACTCGACCGGCAGATGCGGGTCATGGCCCGCACTGTGCTCGACGGGTATCCGGCGGGGCAGCTGCAGAAGCGCTTTCCCAACATCGCGACGCTACTCGGCTGGGTGCGGCCCCTTCACGACAACGAGGTCGAAGCGCGCCTGGCCGTCGCCAATGCCCTTGCGCTGCAATTCGGTTGGCGGCTGTTTGCGCCGATCCTGCGCTCGGCGACCGGGATCGACGAGCTGGCGGACGACGAGATACGGCAGGCGGTGGGCGCAGAGGTGGGGCGGATCCTCAAATCCGGCTGACGCTCACTTGTTCCGCGCCAGCGCCCGCCGGTGCAGTGGCTCGCGGCCTGGAGGCTGCTGCGGTGGCGGCATCAGCGGCTTGCGGGCGTGCACCGCAACGGTTTTCGGCGCATCGGTGCTCAGGGTGATCTCCTCGCCCGCATGCCGGATGGTGAGTTGGCCGCCGGGCCCGTCGCGCACCGTGTAGGTGACGTCTGAATGGTTCACGTCGACGGTGAGCCGGAAATCGCGCCACCGCAGTCTGAACCTTAGTCGCGAAATACCGTCGGGCAGAGCGGGATTCAGCGACAGAATGCCCTCGTCGTCGCGCAAGCCGCCGAAGCCGCCAACCAGCGCCGTCCAGGCGCCGGCAAGCGACGCCATGTGCAAGCCGTCGCGGGTGTTGTGGTGCAGGTCGCGCAGGTCGATCAGCCCGGCCTCGTAGGCGTAGTCGTGCGCCAATTCCAGGTGCCCGACCTCGGCGCACAGCACCGCCTGGGTACAGGCGGACAGCGACGAGTCGCGCACCATGCGTCGCTCGTAGTAATCGACGTTGCGCGCCTTTTCTTCCGGCGTGAAGAAGTGGCTCCGCCACTGCATCGCCAGCACCAGGTCGGCCTGCTTGATCACCTGCGCCGGATAGAGCCGCACGTACGGGTCGTGCAGCAGCAACGGATAGGCGTGGTTCTCCTGGAAGTCCCACTCCGCCAGGGTGGTGAACCCCTCGCACTGCTGGTGCACCCCCAGGCCGGCGTCGTAGGGAATGTTCGCGGCATCGGCGGCGTCGCGCCAGGAAGCCGTCTCCTCGGTGGTGACGCCCATCGCCTCCGCCGCCTCGGGGTGGCGGAGGCAGGCCTCCGCAGCGGTGCGCAGGTTGTGCGCGGCCATCAGGTTGGTGAAGACGTTGTCGCGCACGATCGCGGTGTATTCGTCGGGGCCGGTGACGCCATCGAGGTGCCAGACGCCGTGCCGGTCGTGGTGGCCGAGGGAGAGCCAGAGCCGGGCGGTCTCGACGAGCACGCCGAGGCCGCAATTCTTCTCCAGTTCCTCGTCGCCGGTGACGATGCGGTACCGCTCGAAGGCCATGGCGATGTCGGCGTTGATGTGCCAGGCCGCCGTGCCGGCCGGCCAGTAGGCCGAGCACTCCTGCCCGCGAATGGTCCGCCAGGGGAAAGCGGCGCCCTGCAGGCCCAGCTCGGATGCCCGCTCCTTGGCGAGGTCCAGGGTCGACGCCCGCCACCGCAGGGCGTCGGCCACCGCGCGCGGTGCGGTGTAGGTGAGCACCGGCAGCACGTAACTTTCGGTGTCCCAGAAGGCGTGGCCGTCGTAGCCGGTTCCGGTGAGCCCCTTGGCCGGAATCGCGCGGCGCTCGGCGCGCACGCTGGCCTGCAGCAGATGGAAAAGCCCGAACCGCACCGCTTGCTGGGATTCCGGGTCGCCCTCGACCTCGACGTCCGCGCTGTCCCAAAAGTCGTCCAGGTAGGCCCGCTGCGAATCCAGCAGCCCCTGCCACCCGGTGTAGCGGGCGCTGTGGATGGCGGCGGCGGCCTGGTCGCGCAGGGCCGGGCGCGAGCGCATGCTCGACCAGCCATACGCCAGGTACTTGACGATGCGCAGCTTCTGCCCGGCGCGCAGCCCACAGATCACGGTGGTCCGCGCCAGATCGTCGCGCGCGTCGGTGCTGAACTCGACGCGGCCGGGAACGTCGATCTCATGGTCCATCGCGGCCGACATCATCAGGGCGCTGCTGCGGGTGCGGTGCATGAGAAGCGCCCCGGTCTCGGTGTTTTCGTGATCGACGGCCACCAGGGGGTTCTCCAGAATGGCCGACACCCGCGGGTCACCCGAGGTCTGGGGTTGGTCCTCGTTGGTGACCAGTTCGGACTGCACCGTCACGCGAACGAAATCGCCGACCGCTTCCACGACGTATTCGACGGCGGCGACGCCGCGCTGGGCCAGCGACACCAGCCGGGTGGACACCAGCTTGATCTCCTTGCCCGCGGGGGAGCGCCAATGCGCGCCCCGGGTCATCGTCCCGGCGCGCATATCGAGAACCCGCTCGTGCGAAAGCAATTCGCCATAGCGGACGTCGAACGGCTCGTCCTCGACCAGCAGTCGGATGATCTTGCCGTTGGTGACGTCGACGATGGTCTGGCCGGCCTCCGGATAGCCGTAGCCGGCCTCGGCGTAGGGCAGCGGCCGGATTTCGTAGAAGGAGTTCAGGTAGGTGCCGGGCAGCCCGTAGGGTTCACCCTCGTCGAGGTTGCCGCGCAGCCCGATGTGCCCGTTGGACAGGGTGAACAGGGATTCGGACTGGGCCAGCAGGTTCAGGTCGAGCTTCGTTTCGCAGACGTGCCATGGATCAACGGGAAATGCTTCGTCGTCGATCATGACTGCAGCAGCTCGGCGAGGTCGGTGACCACCACATCGGCGCCGTTGCGTCGTAGATCGTCGGCCTGGCCCACTCGGTCGACTCCCACCACGTAGCCGAAGTTACCGGCATGGCCGGCCTGCACACCCGAAATCGCGTCCTCGAACACGGCCGCGGCCCCGGCCTCGACGCCGAGCAACTCCGCCCCACGCAGATAGGAGTCTGGCGCCGGCTTACCGGCGATGTGCTCGTCGCGCAGCGTGACGCCGTCCACCCGCTTCTGGATGAACTGGTCCAGGCCGGTGATCTCGAGGACGTCACGGGTGTTGGCGCTCGAAGACACCACGGCAATTCCCAGGCCGGCCGCCGAGACCGCCTCCAGATATCGCCGCGAGCCCTCGAAGACCTCGACGCCGTCCTCGCGCAGCACCCGTTGGAACATGTCGTTCTTGCGGTTGCCAAGGCCGTACACCGTCTCGGCGTCTCCCGCGTCGTCGGGGCTGCCGTCGGGCAGCTCGATACCGCGGCTCTCCAAGAAGGACCGGACCCCGTCCTCACGCTTCTTGCCGTCCACGTATTTCCGGTAGTCGTCGGCCGCATCGAACGGCACGAATTCTTCGCCGGTGCGTTCGGCCCGTTCGGACAGGTAGTCGTCGAACATGGCCTTCCAGGCCTTGGTGTGCACGCTCGCGGTATCGGTGAGCACACCGTCGAGGTCGAACAGACAGGCATGCACCTTTTCGGGCAGACCGAGCACGGGTGGACCTCGCTTCCTGGCCTTGGGAGGACTAGCTAAGCGATACCCACTCCACCATGCGGAGCAATCCGAGCGCTACCTCGGCCCACCAGGCGCTGGTGCTCGTTACCTACGCCGACGGCTTTCCCGGATGACCCGACCATTTCCTTTGGGCGCTCGAGGGCCGAGAAGCGGCCCGCGCCCAGGGCCTTCACCTTCTACACACTGCTTGGATGGTCCGAAGCCGTCCGTCGGCCAGCGCGCGGGTCAGATTGCCGACCTTCAGCTCGAAGTCGTCGACGAAGGCGTGCAAACCCAGCGGGGTCGGGGGCTGGGCTAGCAGCGCGTTCATGAACTCGGTCGCCTGCCCGGTCAGGTCGTTCCAGTGCTCGACGGCGAACCCGGCGGACTCGACGACGGCGCGTAACTCGTCGGGGGTGACCAGGTGGCTGCGGTCGGGTTCATCGGCCCACGGCAGCGGATACTCCAGCTTGCCGTGGTTTCCAATCGTGATGTCCCACAGAATAATCCGGCCCCCGGTTGCCAGTACCCGGTGCGCTTCGGAGTAGAGGCTCGCCTTGTCGGCGACGTTCATCTGAACGTGCTGGCTGATGACGACGTCAAAACTGCCGTCGGCAAAGAGAAGGTCGGTGACGTCCGCCTGCCGGACGGATATCCGGTCGTCGAGACCGACCAGGCGATTGAGCCAACGGCTCGTTTCGCAGTACTCGTCGGTGAGATCCACGGCCGCCACCGTGCAACCGCACCGATCGGCTACGTAGCGGGCGGTGCCGCCGATCCCGCTGCCCGCGTCGAGCACCCGACTTTGGCTGGTGATGCTCGCGAGATCCACCAGTTGAGTGGTGGCGAAGCGGCCCATCGTGTGAAAGTCCTCCAGCATGCCCAGGTCGGCGGGTTCGAGCCGGTCGAGGTCTTTGCCGGCGGACATCAGCGCGCGCTCGATGTTGGGTCGGGACAGGCCGGTCGAGTACTGGCTCTGGACTGTCTCGTTCATCTGTGGACCTCCGTCCAGGCCGTGATGAGCGGGGGCATCATGACCAGCGCGCCGGCCGCGAGCACCTCCCGGCGAAATAGCGGCACAAAGTCCTCGACGTCGGCGAGCTCGTCGATGGCGAAGCCGCCCTGCTCCGCGATCGGGGAGACCAACCGCCAGACTTCGGCGGCGTAGGCCAGGATGTCGGCGTCGGCGGCGGTTCCGATGGGCGTCCCCTGGGTCAGGCGCGGGGCGCCCAAGCCGGCCTCGGCGAAGACGGTGTGCAGCGTGGTGCCGAACCGCGCGGACAGGCCCATCGCCTCGAAGGCGCGGACGATGCCCGCCGTGACCTGTCCGAACAGCGGCAGGTCCGGGATGCTGCGCGTCGCGGTGATGTCGTTCTCGGAGAAGGCGACAACGCCGCCGGGGCGCACGAAGGAGCCCAGCCGCCGCAGTGTGCCGGCCGGGTCGGGCAGGTGCATCAGGATCAGCCGGCCGATGACCGCGTCCACCGGTTCGTCCAGCACGATCGCATCGACGGCGGTCTGCGTGAATTGCACTGTGCGCAGACCCTGTTCGGCGGCGCGGTTGCGTGCGAGCTCGACCATCGCGGGTGCGGCGTCCACGCCGAGGACACTTCCCGTCGGACCCACCAGCCGAGCCGCGACAAACGACACGTCGCCGGGCCCGCAACCGATGTCGAGCACCCGCATGCCGGGGCGCAGTCCTGCGAGCCGCAGCGCATGCTCGGTGTGGTCGTTGTACAGCCGGCCCTGCAGGATGAGCCGCCGCACCTCCACGTCGGCGTGGCCGAGGACATATGTGCTCGCGTTCATGGGATTGTCCTTTCGGTTTGACGTGCCGGCAATAACCAGCCCACGACGATCGCGGCGCCGAGCGCGATGCCCGCGCAGACCAGCGAGCTCACCTGCAGGCCGTCCAGGAACGCGCGGTCGACCGCGGCGCGGACGCCACCGGCCCGCTGCGCCGGCAACTGCTCGATCACCCTGTGCGCGAGTGCCATTGAGTGGCGCATGGCGTCCGCGGGCAGCCCGGTCAGCGCCTCCGTCCCGAGATGTCCCGAGTACACCGACGCGAAGATGCTGCCGGCGATGGCGACGCCGAGCGTGCCCCCGAGTTCGCGCGTGGTGTCGTTCACGGCCGAGCCCACCCCGGCCTTGTCGGCGGACAACGACCCCATGATCGCCTCGGTGGCCGGCGAAACGGTCAGGCCGAGGCCGCTGCCGAGCAGCAGCATCTGCATGGCGATCTGGGTGTACGGCGTGGCGGCGTCGGCGGTGGACGCCCACGCCAGCCCGGTCGCGAAGACGGTGAGGCCGGTGGCGACGACGGCGGTGGTGCCCGCCCGTTCCACCAGCCGGGGTCCCGCGATGCTGGCCAGCGCGATGGAGGCGGCGACCGGTAGCAGCCGCACCCCGCTCTGAAATGCGGTGTAGTCCTTGATGAATTGGAAGTACTGGGTGATGACGAAGATGAAGCCGAACAACGTGAGGAAGCCGGCGGTCACGGCCAGGCTACCGCCGGAGAACCGGCGGTCGACGAACACCGACACGTCCAGCATGGGGTGGTCGCTGCGCCACTCCCACAGCGCGAACCCGGCCAGAACCGCTGCGGCCGAGGCGAACCCGATCGCGGTCCGGCCGTTGGTCCATCCCCAGGTGGGCGCCTCGATGACCGTATAGACCAACGCGGTGATCCCGGCCGCCGACAAGAGCAGGCCACCGACGTCGACGCGCGGTGCGGCCGGGTCGCGCGAGGTCGGCACGAACAGGATGCCGCCGGCGATGGCCAGCGCCGCGATCGGGATGTTGACCATGAAGATCGAGCCCCACCAGAAGTGTTCGAGCAGCCAGCCGCCGCTGATCGGCCCCACGGCCACCCCGACGCCGACCATCGCCGCCCACAGGCCGATCGCCTTGGCCCGAGCCGCCGCATCCGTGAAGATGTTGGTGATCAGGCCCAGGGTGGTCGGGAAGATCACCGCCGCTCCCACCCCCATGGCGGCGCGCGCCGCTATCAACTGGGTAGCCGAATCGGTATGCGCCGCAACGGCGGAGGTTACGGCGAACAGCGCCAGCCCGGAGTTCAGCCAACCCCGTCGGCCGAAGCGGTCACTGAGGCTGCCCGCGGAGAGCAGCAGTCCGGACATCACCAGGGTGTAGGCGTCGACGATCCATTGCAGCTGGGCGGTGTCGGCGCCAAGTTCGCGAGACAGGGTCGGCAGCGCGACGTTGACGATGGTGGCGTCGACGCTGATGACGAAGACCCCGAGGCAGATGACGGCCAGCGCCGGGATGGGGCGGTTCCGTAGGAGGGGTTCGGTTCGCATGAACAAGACGCTAAAGCTAATAGACAAAGAAATCAAGTAACTGATAGAAAATCACGTCTACCGCTGGTAGTCTGGCCTGGTGGCGACCCGCAGGACCTACAACCAGAACTGCCCGATAGCCCTCGGGCTCGACGTGTTGGGCGAGCGCTGGACGCTGCTGATCCTGCGCGAGCTGGTCGGCGGCCCCCGACGCTACGGGGACCTGCGCGCCGAGTTGCCCGGCATCGCAACGAATCTGCTGGCCGAGCGGCTCAAAGAATTGCAGGACGCGGGAGTCGTCGACCGCGCCGACCTGCCGGCCCCGATCGGCCGGACCGTCTACACCCTCAGTGACATGGGCTGGCAGCGGGCGTTGCCCGTCTTGAGAAGCGTCGCGTTGTTCGGCCTGGACCGGTTGGACCCGGTTGGCGGCGGCGCGGTGTCACCGCTCAACGGGTTTTTGGCCGGCATCCTGCTCGGCTTCGACTCGGGCAAGGCGGCGGGGTTGGAGGCGACGTGCCGGGCCGAGATCGACGGCCGGCGATTCGACTTCGCGGTGACCCAAGGCCGCCTAGCCGGTGGTCACGGTGAACCTTCGGTGACGATCACCGCCGGTGCGGCGGATCTGGTGACCGCCCGCCTGGGCGCGAGCGAGGCCAAGCGCGCGGCGGCGCTGCGGCGAATCACCGTGACGGGCGACCCGGCATCCGTCGACGCGGTGCGGGCGGCCTTCTCGCTGTAGGCCTCAACCCGGGCGGTCGAGCAGGGCGTCGGTCAGCGCCTGGGCGATGAACTTGCCGTAGCGGGTTGCCGACCAGCCGCGTTCGAGGACGAGGAGCTCGTACAGCTCGGGTGCGTGGTACGTCCACAGAACATCGCGCGCCTCTCTCGGGCTGACCCGCAGCTGTCCGGTCCGGGTGAGATCGGAGGCGAACATCGTCATGCCGGTCAGGGTCTCGCCCCTGATCTGCTTCCACACCTCCGCGGCGTCCGGGGACGAGGCGGCGCCGTCGCGCGCGAGCAGCTGGACCGGTGCGCTGCGCGGCATGCTGGAGGCCAGGTGCTTGGCGTAGAGCCTCAGCTTGTCGGCGGCCTCGGCCGCGTTGGCCACGTTCTGGATGACGTCTCGCTCGACCATCGGAATCGGTTGGTCGTCGCCGGCCACGGACACATCGAAAAGCGCCTTCAGTAGGCCGGCCTTGGTCGTGAACGCCTTGTACACCGTTTCGACCGATACGCCGGCGTCCCGCGCGATCTCGGCGATGGTCGTCACCGCATAGCCCTGGGCGAGAAACCGCCGCCGGGCGGCCACGAGCACCGCATGGCGGTTGTGCTGGGCCTGTTGGCGGCGACGGGTCGAGTCGTAGCGGCGCGGAGATTGATCCTTGACAGCTGCCATGATTTGAATACATGCTCCTATATCTATTACAGTCAACTGTATCAAAAGAAAGGGAGCGTGGCATGACATCCGCAACACGCCCCGCCGCCGCCCTGTCGGCCGGCGACCATCCGGCGGCCGTAGCACAGGCTTTGGCACCCGAGATCAGTCGGCGCGCCGACGACGCCGAGGCGCTCGGCACCTTGCCGCTCGATCTGGTCGAACGGCTGCGCGAGGCCGGCATCTTCCGTGCCCTTCAACCGCGCTCGCTCGGCGGATTCGAACTGCCCCCGATCGACTTCATTCGCATGATCGAGGAACTGGCGCGTGCCGACGGTTCGACGGGCTGGGTCGCGGCCATCGGTGCCGGCGCGCCCGCGTTCACCGCATGGCTCGAACCCGCCGTCGCCACAGCGCTTTTCGGCTCGGAATCCGACTTCTTGGCGGCCACGGTCTTCGCCCCCACCGGGCGTGCCGTCCCGGATGGCCGCGGGCGGTTCGGCGTCGACGGCCGGTGGCCCTTTGCCAGCGGTTGTCGCCACGCCGAATGGATGCTGGCCGGGATGTTCGTCTTCGAGGGTGCGGACGGTCGGGCCCCGCGCATGATCGCCGACCAGGGCCCGGACTGGCGGCTCGGTTTCTTTCCGCGCGCCGACGCCGAGATCGTCGACAACTGGGACGTCCTGGGGCTGCGCGCCACCGGCAGCAACGACGTGGTCGCGCGGGATCTGCACATTGCCGAAGAGCACACCATCAGTCCGTTCTTCGCCTCGGCGCGCCAGGACGGGCCGTTGTGGAGACTGCCCTTCTTCACGCTGGTGGGAGTGGGCCTGGTCGGCGTTCCGCTCGGGATCGCGCGACGCGCACTCGACGAATTCACCGACCTCGCGACGACCAAGACGCGGGCCGGCACCTTCGAGCCGCTCGCTGGGGACCCCGCCGCCCAAGTCGAGTTCGCCCGTGCCGAAGCCGGTTTAAGGTCGGCGCGGGCGTTCGTTCTCGACGAGGCGGGTGGCTTGTGGGAAACCGCCCTTGCCGGTGACCCGCCGTCGCTGCAGCAGCGCGCCGGCTTCCAGCTGGCCGCCCAACAGGCGATGCGTGCGGCTCGTCAAGTGGTCGACGCGACGTTCGGCCTGACCGGAGCGGGCGCGGTGCACGCGAGCCATCCGCTGCAACGCTGCTTCCGGGATCTACACACCGCCGGTCAGCACGTGTACTTCAGCCCGTCCGCCCTGAAGCGGTACGCCGGGACCCGCTTCGGCATTACCCAGCCGACTCATCTGATGTGAGGGCGCGGCCACTAAGCTGGCTGCCGTGGAAGCACCCTCGCCGCGGCCCGTGTTGGTCGTCGATTTCGGCGCACAGTATGCGCAGTTGATCGCCCGGCGCGTCCGGGAGGCGCGGGTCTTCTCCGAGGTCATCCCGCACACCGCCTCGATCGACGAGATCAAGGCCCGCCAGCCCGCGGCGCTGGTGCTCTCCGGGGGGCCGTCCAGCGTTTACGAGCCGGGCGCCCCGCAACTCGATCCCGCGGTGTTCGACCTCGGCGTGCCCGTGTTCGGCATCTGCTACGGATTCCAGGCCATGGCGCAGGCCCTGGGCGGGACGGTCGCCCACACCGGCACCAGCGAGTACGGCCGTACCGAGCTGAAAGTGGTTGGCGGCGAACTTCATTCGGGATTGCCGAACTCCCAGCCTGTCTGGATGAGCCACGGTGATGCGGTCACCGCCGCACCGGACGGATTCGACGTGGTCGCCAGCAGCGCGGGCGCGGCGGTGGCGGCCTTCGAGAACCGGGCGCGCCGCCTGGCCGGTGTGCAATATCACCCCGAGGTCATGCACACCCCGCACGGCCAGCAGGTGCTCAGTCGCTTCCTGCACGACTTCGCCGGGCTCGGCGCCGAGTGGACGCCGGCCAACATCGCCAGCGCGCTGGTGGAGCAGGTGCGCGAACAGATCGGTGACGGCCACGCGATATGCGGACTCTCCGGCGGCGTGGACTCGGCGGTGGCCGCCGCACTGGTGCAACGCGCCATCGGTGACCGGCTGACGTGCGTCTTCGTTGACCACGGGCTGTTGCGCGCCGGCGAACGCGCGCAGGTGCAGCGCGATTTCGTCGCCGCCACCGGCGCCAACCTGGTCACCGTCGACGCGGCCGACACCTTCCTGCAGGCGCTGTCGGGAGTGACCAGCCCCGAGGGCAAGCGCAAGATCATCGGTCGCCAGTTCATTCGCGCCTTCGAGGGCGCGGTGCGGGATATCTTGAGCGACACCGGGTCTGAGGTTGATTTCCTGGTGCAGGGCACGCTGTATCCGGACGTGGTGGAATCCGGCGGGGGGAGCGGGACCGCCAACATCAAGAGCCACCACAACGTCGGCGGATTGCCCGACGACCTGAAGTTCAAGCTCGTCGAGCCGCTGCGGCTGCTGTTCAAGGACGAGGTGCGCGCGGTCGGGCGTGAGCTTGGCCTGCCGGAGGAAATCGTTGCGCGCCAACCCTTCCCGGGGCCCGGTCTGGGCATCCGGATCGTCGGCGAGGTCACCGCGAAGCGGTTGGAGACGCTGCGCCGCGCCGACTCCATCGCGCGCGAGGAACTCACCGCCGCCGGCCTGGACAACCTGATCTGGCAGTGCCCGGTGGTGCTGCTGGCCGACGTCCGCTCGGTCGGCGTGCAGGGCGACAACCGCACCTACGGGCACCCGATCGTGCTGCGGCCGGTGTCCAGCGAGGACGCCATGACCGCCGACTGGACCCGGGTGCCCTACGAGGTGCTCGAGCGCATCTCGACCCGCATCACCAACGAGGTGGCCGAGGTCAACCGCGTGGTGCTGGACATCACCAGCAAACCCCCCGGCACGATCGAGTGGGAGTGACCGGTGGGCGGGTAAGCGCCGCCACATCACACCCATCCGCCCCACCGGTATCGATCGCATAAAGCCGCCCCTCCCGTTTCTTGACGGTTGTCGGAGGGCGGGTGTTTACTCTCAATCAGTCGAACATACTTTCGAAAATAGTCGTGCGGGAGTGGTGGTAGGAGGCGGTCATGACTGCGGCTTTCGCCCCCGATCGCCCTCAGGAAAACCGGGCTGAGCAGCTCGAATCGTTGCGCCGGCGGATGGCCGTGATCACCGGGAAGGCGCCGGGGACCGCACCCGGCCACGCCTCTTGTGCCGACGACCTGCTGCCGGAATCGGAATCCCGGCTGGCGTTGCCGCCGTGGCTGGCGGAGTCGCTGCCGGCGCCCCTGCCGCGCGGGACGGTGGCGGTGCTCTCGGGCGCCCGGTCGCTGCTGCTTGCCATGGTGGCCGCGGTGACGGCGGCGGGCGGCAACGTGGCAATCGTCGGCCAGCCGGACATCGGGCTGCTGGCCGCCGCGGAGATGGGGGCGGATCTGAGCCGGGTTGCGGTGATACCGGATCCCGGAACCGATCCGGTGGAGGTGGCCGCGGTGCTCGTCGACGGTATGGATCTGGTGGTCCTCGGCCTGGGCGGGCGCCGGGTGCCGCAGACCCGGGCACGGGCGGTGGTGGCGCGGGCCCGCAGCAAGGGGTGCACGGTGTTGGTCACCGACGGCGACTGGCAGGGCGCGCCCACGCGGCTGGAGGCCCGGGTCTGCGGCTACGAGCTCACTTCGGGAAGTCGCCCTGGATTCGGGCGGATCAGCCGGGTGCGGCTGCAGGTCAGCGGGGTGTGTGCGGGACGACGGGTGACCGCCCGAGCGCGAGCCGGGTGAGTTTTAAAGTGGCTTCCCGGGTGCTGGCCATCTGGTGCATGGACTGGCCCGCGGTCGCGGCGGCCGCGGCCGTGGGTCTGCCCGCGACCGCCCCGGTGGCGGTCACACTGGCCAACCGGGTGATCGCCTGCTCGGCGGCCGCCCGTGCGGCGGGAGTGCGCCGGGGGCTGCGGCGCCGGGAGGCGGCGGCCCGGTGCCCGCAGCTGCACGTTGGCGCCGCCGACGCGGACCGCGACGCCCGCTTCTTCGAGGGGGTCGTTGCGGCGGTGGACGACCTGGTGCCGCGCGCCGAGGTGCTGCGGCCCGGGCTCTTGGTGTTGCCGGTACGCGGGGCGGCCCGCTATTTCGGCTCCGAGGCTGATGCCGCCGAGCGGCTGATCGACGCGGTGGCTGTGAGTTCAGCGGCCGGCGCCGAGTGCCAGGTCGGGATCGCCGACCAGTTGTCCACCGCGGTCTTCGCCGCGCGGGCGGGCCGGATTGTCCCGCCGGGCGGCGACGCGAAGTTTCTGTCGGTGCTCTCGATCCGCCAGCTCGCCACCGAGCCCAGCCTGTGCGGCCCGGGGCGGGAAGAGTTGACGGACCTGTTGTGGCGGATGGGAATTCGCACCGTCGGGCAGTTCGCCGCGCTGTCGGCCACCGACGTGGCGTCCCGGTTCGGCGCCGACGGGGTGACCGCGCACCGGTTGGCCCGCGGCGAACCCGAACGGGGGCCGTCCGGCCGGGAGCCGCCGGAGGAGCTGGAGGCCGTGCTGGACTGCGACCCGCCGATCGACCGGGTCGACGCCGCAGCCTTCGCCGGGCGCTCGCTGGCCGCCGCGCTGCACCGGACGCTGATGGCCGCCGGGGTGGGCTGCACCCGGCTGGCCATTCACGCCGTCACCGCCAACGGCGAAGAACTGCAACGGGTGTGGCGGTGCGCCGAGCCGTTGACCGAGGACGCCACCGCCGACCGGGTGCGTTGGCAACTGGACGGCTGGTTGAGCAGCCGGACCGCGCGCAACCCCCGCCCGACGGCCGCGGTGACGCTGTTGCGGCTGCAGGCCGTCGAGGTGGTGTCGGCGGGGGCGCTGCAGTTGCCGCTGTGGGGCGGGCTGGGCGAGGAGGACCGGCTGCGGGCCCGCCGGGCCCTGGTGCGGGTGCAGGGCCTGCTCGGCCCGGAGGCGGTGCGGGTGCCGGTGCTGTCCGGCGGGCGCGGGCCGGCCGAACGCATCACGTTGACCCCGCTGGGTGACGAACCGGTTCCGCGGGCGGACCCGGGTCTGCCGTGGCCCGGCCGGCTGCCCGAGCCGGCACCGGCGGTACTGCTCGACGATCCGGTGGAAATGCTTGACGCCCAAGGGAACCCGGTACGGGTGACGAGTCGGGGGCTGTTCTCCGCCGACCCGGCGCGGCTGACCGTGCACGGCCGGGACGAGCGGCTGGACTGGTGGGCCGGGCCGTGGCCGGTCGACGAGCGGTGGTGGGATCCCGACGTCGGAAAGGGCCGAACCGCCCGCGCGCAGGTCCTGCTGGAGGGCGAGCGGGCGTTTCTGCTGTGCTATCGCCAGCGGCGCTGGTACCTCGAGGGCAGCTACGAGTAATGATGCTTATCCCTAGTCACTGCATCGTCCTCGCCGGTATCGATGCCGAAGCAAACGGGAGACTTCACTGTTTCCGGGATGCTCAAATCGGCGACTAGGCTGTCACAATGCCTACGACGTCGGAGCCCCCCGAGGGTACTGATTTAACGCCGCACTTCGACGATGTGCAGGCCCACTACGATTTGTCGGACGAATTCTTCAGGCTTTTCCTCGACCCGACCCAGACGTACAGCTGCGCCTACTTCGAGCGCGACGACATGACGCTGGAAGAGGCGCAGATCGCCAAGATCGACCTCGCCCTCGGCAAACTTGGGTTGCAACCGGGCATGACGTTGCTCGACGTCGGCTGCGGTTGGGGCGCCACCATGATGCGCGCCCTCGAAAAGTACGACGTCAACGTCGTCGGCCTCACCCTGAGCCGCAACCAGGCCAATCACGTCGAGCAGCTGATCGCCCAATCCGATAGCCCACGTTCCGCGAGGATTCTGCTGCGAGGCTGGGAGCAGTTCGACGAGCCCGTCGACCGGATTGTCAGCATCGGCGCCTTTGAACACTTCGGGCACGACCGCTACGACGCGTTCTTCACCCTGGCGCATGACCTGCTGCCCGCAGACGGGATCATGCTGCTGCACACCATCACCGGGCTGCATCCGACGGAGATGGTCGAACGCGGCATGCCCATGTCGTTCGCATTCGCCCGATTCGTCAAATTTATTGTCACCGAGATCTTCCCGGGCGGGCGGCTTCCCTCGATACCGATGGTGCAAGAACGCGCCACCGCGAATGGCTTCACGGTAAGTCGCGTCCAGTCGCTGCAACCGCACTACGCGAAGACGCTCGACATCTGGTCTGCCGCACTGCAAGCCCACAAGGACCAGGCCATCGCGCTGCAATCCGAGGAAGTCTACGAGCGGTACATGAAATACCTGACCGGCTGCGCCGAGATGTTCCGTATCGGATACATCGACGTCAATCAGTTCACGTTGCAGAAATGACGTTCATGCACGGCGGGCGCCCAGGCGGACCGGCCGCCGGTGCCATGACCGTGGCCGTCACCCACACCCACCGGTGCGAACGACTCGCGCCCTAGGACGGCTCGGCGCGGACCGCCTGCGCCTGCGCCATCAGCGGGCCACCGCCGGGCAGCGCACCCACGACCGTGCGGGCCAACCGATCGCGCCCGCGAACGCCGTCCGTCCTGGCCTTGCCCGCCCGCAGGTGGCGCCAGCCCAGGCCCGCCCACGACGCCGCGACGGCGGCGTCGGTCACCCCGCCGCGCGCCCGGCGCCGATCGACCACCGCCAGGCCGAGAGCGGTGATCGAGTGCACCGTGTCGACCCAGACGCCGGCGGCCAGCACCTCCGGGCCGGGGTTGATGCCCGACAGCAGCGCCTGGGCGAGGTGACGCGCGCCCAGGATCCGGGTGACGACGAGCGCCTTGCCGTCGACCTGCACCCCGTGGATGTGGTTCAGCACCTCCGACGGGGCGGCCAGCAGCACGGTGCCCCATCCCGCGCGCAGAACCTCGATGAAACGAATCTTCATGGCGTACAGGGTAACCGGCGCGCAAACGGTCCAACCCGCTCGATGAAACGGTCGAAGAAGGCCGCCGCGTCCACGTCGATCCCGATCAGCGCATTCGGTTCCCGCCGCCCCGACCAGTCGGTCACCGTCATGGCGCGGGTCAGGGTCCCCGTCAGCTCGATGTCGACCGTCGCGGGCCGGGTGGTGACCAGCCCGGGGTCCAGCGCCACGGCGGCGGCCAGCGGATCGTGCAGATGTGCCTGGTATCCGTGGCCGATGTCGTGGTAGGCCTCCAGGTAGAACCGCATCGCGTCCTCGATCACCCGGATCAACGGGTTGGACGCCGTCGACCGGGTGCCGGGCTCGTCGTCCGCGCTCATCGGCGTGGCCGTCGACCCCGCGGCATCCGCCAACCTGGCGAGGTGATCGGGCGTCATCGCCACCTTGCGGGTCAGGTCCAGGCCGCATAGGACCGGAAGACGCTCTTGGCCAACGGTTTCGGGGTCCCAGGCCGCCAGTACCTCGGCCGCGGCCTCGGGGTCCACGCTGATGTTCCATTCGGCCACCGCGGTGGTATTGCCTCGGTGATCGTAGGAACCGCCCATGATGACCAGGCGGCGCAGCAGCGTCGGCAATGCCGGTTCGGCGCGCAGCGCCAGCGCCAGATTGGTCAGCGGGCCGGTCGCCACGCCGATGAGCTCACCGGGAAAGGCGCGCGCGGCGCGCACCCAGGCGGTCGCCGAGTCGTGGTCGGTGAGGCGACGATCCGTGGACGGCAGGTCGGCATAACCCAATCCCCTGGGGCCGTGGACCTTTGACGGCAGGCGCATCGGCCCGGTCAGGGTCTCCTTGGAGCCCTTGGAGACCGGCACGCCGGTGACGCCGCACAGCTCGAGCAGGCCCAGGTTGTTCTGGCAAACCTGCTGCACCCCAACGTTTCCCCCGGTGGAGGCGATGCCGACCACATCAGCGTCCGGGCTGGCGAACAGATACATCAACGCAAGCGCGTCGTCGACGCCGGTGTCGACGTCGACGAAAACTGGGGCCACCGCCGCAACGATACCGACGCTTACCGCCAGCCCGAGGCGAAGGTGATCACCAGGACGTCGCGCTGCGCCGGGCCCGAGCCGTCGATGGGCCGGATCGGGGAGACGCCGTGCAGGGTGCGGCGGTCGTCGCCCAGCATCAGCGTGCCGGGTTCGGCCAGCGTCGTCGCCAGCAGCTGCCTGCCGTCCAGGTCGCACACCGTGCTTTCGCCGCCGATGGCGTTGCGCCGTCCGACCAGCAGCGAGGTGACCAGCGTGACGCCGTCGCGGTGCATGCCCTCTGGCGTCGGATGCGCGCCCTCGTCCGTCGACGACCGGGTGCGGAACGGATGCACCTTGACGTTCCAGTCCGCCACATCGTCGAGCGCCGAGGCGACCCGGGCCAGCAGTCCTATCACCTTGTGCAACAAAGGGTCCCGGGCGAACGCGTCGGTCAGCGGCTCGAAGTCGCGGCCCCTGCCGATGTAGAGCGGGTTGGAGTCCTCCGGCTGCACGAACGCGCGCCTAGGCATCGGGCGCAGCCGGCCATCGCGAAACGAGTACTGCCCGTAGCGGCGCAGCCGCTGCACGCCAAGCTCCGCCGCGTAGGGGTCGGGGGCCAGATGCGGCCAGTGCCGGGCGAACCGGGTCCATTCTTCGCGGCCCGCGCCCAGGCTTCGGGTCATGTCGAACGAGGACACCACCGCGGCGCCCGTCGTGGCGACCTGGCGGGCCGCGGCGGCCACCGGATCGGCGTCGGCCCGCTTCCCCGAAAGAGTCCGCGTCATCGCGCCGGAATACCGCAATCGGACGCGCCCGAAACGCGCTGACCTACCAGTGCACCCCGGGCACCAGGCGCACCAAGCGCTTGACCGGTCGCGGTGTCCGGATGCCGCGGGTGACGCCCCGCGCCGGGCGCCTCGGTTTGCGCGGTGGAGCCGCCGCCGGTTCAGTGGCCAAGCCGCGGGCGGCGGCCGAGTCGGGATAACCCAGATAGAGCTGGTGCAGGATGCGCCGCGACGTCCGCGGCGCGAAGTAATTGCCGACTTCGGCCAGCGTGCCCAGCGGGGTGTCGATGCGCGTCGGCTTCTCCACCAGGCCGCGCACCACCATGGCGGCCGCGCGTTCCGGGCTGATCGCGGGCACCGGGTTGAGCCGGTGCGACGGCGCGATCATCGGCGTACGAACCAGTGGCATATGGATATTGGTGAAGGTGATGTGGTCGGACAGCGTCTCCGAGCCGACCACGTCGGCGAACGCGTCCAGCGCCGCCTTGGTGGGCAGGTACGAGCTGTACTTGGGGTTGCGTGCCTGCACGCCGGCGCTGGAGACGTTGACCACGTGACCGAAGCGGCGCTCGCGCCAGTGCGGCAGCAGCGCCAGCACCATCCGCACCGCGCCGAAGTAGTTGACCGCCATCACCCGTTCGTAGTCGTGCAGCCGGTCGGTCGAGTTCACCACCGAGCGGCGGATCGACCGGCCGGCGTTGTTGACCAGGTAGTCGACGTGGTCGAACCGTCCCAGGATGTCCTTGATGGTGTGCTCGACCGAGGTGGAGTCGGTGACGTCGCAGCTGAAAGCGTGGGCGTCACCGCCGCTGGCGCGGATCTCGGCGACCAGCTCGTCCAGCGCTTCGGCGTTGCGGGCCAGGGCGAACACCGTCGCCCCGCGCTCCGCGACCGCGATCGCCGCCGCCCGGCCGATGCCGCTGGACGCGCCGGTGATGATGACGTGCCGGCCGCGCAGCGGTCCCTTCGGATCGTCGCGGCGCGCCCGGTCCGGGTCGAGGTGCTCGGCCCAGTACCGCCACAGCTGGGGCGCGTAGCTGGAGAATTCGGGCACGTCGATGCCGGTGCCGCGCAACGCTTTCCGGGTCTGGTCGCTGACGAAGGTGGGTTTGAGGTCGACGAGGTCGAAAACCTCGGCCGGGATCCCCAGCTGGGTGGCCGCCATGTTGCGCAGCACCCGGGCCCGCCCGCGCACCTTGAGCACCGGGGCGGCGACCGAGCCGGGCAGCGACCCGCGCGCCGGCGGGAGCCCGGCCGCCTTGGCGACGCCGCGGTAGATGCCGCGCAGCCCAACGGTTTTCGGGGCGGTCAGGTGGAAGGTGCGGCCGTCGGAACCCTCGGAGTGCATCAGCGCGACGAGCGAGTCGACGACGTAGTCGACCGGCACGATGTTGGTGCGCCCGGTGTCGGGCAGCAGGATGGGCGTCAACGACGGCAACAGCGCCAGCTTGGCCAGGACGCCGAAGAAGTAGTACGGCCCGTCGACCTTGTCCATCTCGCCGGTGCGCGAGTCGCCCACCACCACCGCCGGGCGGTAGATCCGATAGCGCAGTCCGGGTGCCGACCGCACCAGCAGCTCGGCCTCGAACTTGGTCTGGTGATACGGGGTCGAGAGTTGCTGGCCGACGTCGAAGTCGTCCTCGGTGTACTCGCCGCGGAAGTCGCCGGCCACGGCGATCGAGGACACGTGGTGCAGCGTCGCCCCCAGCCGCTGCGCCAGCTCGATGACAGCGCGGGTGCCTTCGACGTTGGTGGCCCGCTGCTCGGCTTCGCCCGCGGTGATGTCGTAGATGGCCGCGCAGTGCACCACGTGATCGATGCGGCCCAGCTCGGCGAGGGTCTCGTCGGTCAGCTCCAGCTCCGGTAGCACCCCGACCAGTGGTTTCGCCCGCTCACCCCACTCGGCGGCGAGCCGTTCGAAGCGGCCCAGCGACTGCCGCCGGACCAGCACCCACACCTGCGCATCGGGCCGCGTCTCCAGCAGACGGTCGACGACGCGGCGACCAATAAACCCGGTACCGCCGGTAACGACATAACGCATGGAGCCATCGTGGCGGCTGGCGACCGCCCACGTCAACCCACTGATCCAGTCAGCTGTGGAAGTCCCGGATGCCGTCCCACTCCACCAGGGTCCAGCCGGTCATCGGGTTCCCCGTGATAACCACGCGCCCGGTGTTGGGCAGCGGGTGGCTGGTCAGCAGGGTGTCCTTGGCGTTCTTCGTGTTCATCAGCGTCCAGTACTCGATGGCGAATTTGTGCGAGAACACCACCGGATTGTGTTGGCCGCTGTTGTAGACCTTCTGCATGGCGGCGGTGAAACCCTCGTTGAACTGCTTACCGCTGACCGACCCCGGGATGCTGTCTTGCATGTCGCCCCTGAGCCAGTCCGCCGGCGCCAACAGGTACGTCGCGTTCTCTTGCGCGATCGGCTTGCCCTCGAACCAACCGGCGTTGATCTCCTGGATGCCTTGCAGCACCTCGACTTGCTTGCCCAGCTCGGAGGCCAGCGGCGCTGCGGTCTGCTGGGTTCTGACCATGGTGGAGGCGTAGATGCCGTCGTAGTCCTTGCGGCCCGCTTGGTGCGCGATCTGTTGGGCCTGCCCCTGCCCCTCGGGCGTCAGGCCGGGGCCCGGCACCGAGGTGTCGATGATCCCGCTGGCGTTGGATTCCGACTGGGCGTGCCGGATGAACGTCACCGTGATGCTGCGCGCCTGGGGCGATCCGCCGCAGGCACCGACGATGAGGACTGCGGTCAGCGCCGCGACCGCCTTCGAGACATTCCGGACCAAGCTGCGCTTCGGCATGTCGATAGCCTGCCCTGCCGACGGCATCGGTGGGAAGGGTTTGCGATGGTTAGGTGGAGAAAATAGAGGCGAAGGAGACTCAGATGGCGATTGACCCGAGTGCCGTCGGCGCGGTGACCGAACCGATGCTGTTCGAATGGACCGACCGGGACACCCTGCTGTACGCGCTCGGCGTCGGCGCCGGCCTCGACGACCTGTCGTTCACCACCGAGAACAGCCACGGCATCGACCAGCAGGTGCTGCCCACCTATGCGGTGATCTGCTGCCCGGCGTTCGGGGCGGCCGGCAAGGTCGGAACGTTCAACTGGGCCATGCTGTTACACGGCTCGCAGGAAATCCGGCTGCACGCGCCGCTGCCACCCGCGGGGAAGCTGTCGGTGGTCACCGAGGTCGCCGACATCCAGGACAAGGGCGAGGGCAAGAACGCGATCCTGGTGTTGCGCGGCCGGGGCACGGACCCCGACTCGGAGAAGCTGATCGCCGAGACGCTCACCACCCTGGTGATCCGGGGCGAGGGCGGGTTCGGTGGCATGCCGGGTCAGCGGCCGGTGGCCCCGGAGATCCCCGACCGCGAGCCCGACGCCCGGGTCGCGCTGCCCACCCGGGAGGACCAGGCGCTGATCTACCGGCTCTCGGGTGACCGCAACCCGCTGCACAGCGACCCGTGGTTCGCTCGCGAGATGGCCGGCTTCCCCAAGCCGATCCTGCACGGGCTGTGCAGTTACGGGGTGACGGGTCGCGCGCTGCTCGCCGAGCTGGGTGGCGGGGTCGCAGCCAACATCACCTCGATTGCGGCGCGATTCACCTCGCCGGTGTTTCCCGGCGAGACGCTGACCACGCTGATCTGGCGCACCGAGCCGGGCAAGGCGGTGTTCCGCACCGAGGCGTCCGGCGCCGAGGGCGTCGGGACGCGGGTGGTGCTCGACGACGGTGCGGTGGAGTACGTGCAGGCCTAACGGGACAGCTCGCGCGCCAGCCGGGCGGTGAACTCGCTGGCGCGCGCGGGGCTGTCCAGCGCGAACTCTGCCGCGGTGGCGCGGTCGCCGTCGTCGTCGTGCCGCACCAGGATGGGCACGCCGCCGTCGTGGATCGCGTCGAACGCGTCCTCGTCGGTGATGTCGTCGCCTAGATAGACGGGCGTGAGCGGACCCGACTCCGCCCCGGTCAGGTGGTCGAGCACCCAGCGCAGCGTTTTCCCCTTATCCCAGTCCAGGTCCGGCCGCAGCTCGATGACCTCGCGGCCGGTGGTCACCCGCAGCTCGTCGCGCCGGCCCGCCGCGCGCACCGCGGCCGCCACCTCGCCGACGCGGTCGCGCCCGGCGTTGCGGTAGTGCACCGCGACCCCAAATCGCTTGTGCTCCACCATCACACCCGGGATGGAGCCCAGTCGCTCGCGCAATTCGCCGGCCGCACGCTCCAGCACCGGTATGGCCGCGGCGGCGGCGTCGTTCTGGTGGTGCGTGCCGTCGGGTGCGGTCAGCTCGAATCCGTGGCTGCCGGCATACCAAATGCCTTGCACGCCAACCCGTCTCGACACATCGGCCAGATCGCGGCCGGACAGCACCGCGACCGGGCACTGTTCGGCCAGCTGCCGCAGCGCCTCGGTGGCGCCGTCGACCGGGATGGCCGCATCCGGATCGTTGACGATCTCGGACAGCGTGCCGTCGAAGTCGAAGAACACCGCCGGCCGCCGCGCGGCCAGGTCGTCGAGGGCCGTCAGCGCGTCGGGCAGCTGTGACATCCGGCGGTCCCCGGTGCGCACGGTCACCTCGCGGAGGTCGGCGACGACCGCGTCGGCGCCGGCGTCCCGCAGCGCGCCGCCCTGCCCTCGGTCGACACCGATGACCAGCGCGAATCCGCCGGCGCGCGCCGCCTCGACGCCCGCTTCGTCGGCGGTGACGACCACGCACCGGCCGGGAAACACCCGCAGCCGGCGGGCCGCTTCCACCGGGTCGTCGGCAAAGATCGCGGTGCCGACCCCGATCCCGCGCAGTTGCCCGTCCAGGGTGGGGTCGAGCGCGTCGAACAGCACCGCGTCATGGCGGCGCGGGTCGATGACGACCGACCCCGACTCTGGCATGACCCAACCTTCTCACGGTGGTCAGCCCGGCCGGGAGCGGGTCAGTGCCGCGCGTGCCCCGGCGCGGGTGGGCGCGCCCCCGGCGCGCGACCGGGAAACGCGCGCGGCGACCGCTTGCGGCGGCGATCGCCGAACAGCAGCACCGAGTCCTGGCTGAGCGCCACGAGGCGCGCCATGCCCAGTTCGATGCCGGCGGCCAACTGCTTGACGTCAAACGTGGCACCGGGCTCGGCGGTGATGCCGAATACGAGTTCGTCGCCGTAGCTCAGCACCGCGACCCCGGTGCTCAACTGGACGTCGGTCGGGGGAATGGGGAGCAAGCGCTCCATGGTCTGGCCCATGAGGCGCAGCCGATGGCGGGGCCCGGGCGCATGGGTCACCAGCGTGACGATGGCGCGCTGCGGCAGCCGCGTCACCAACTGGATGACGCTGTCCCGCAGCACCGTTGGCAAGGAATTGAGCACCCACCCGACGATGCCCCCGGATGGCGGAGGGCCCGTTTCCTTGTCGTTCCACCTGGTCTGCACGGTCCGCAAGCGCTGCACCGGGTCGTCGCCTTCGACCGGCAGATACGGCGAACGGATCGGCGTCGGCACCAGGGCACGCAGCGAGTCCGCCCGCGGCTCCTCGCCGCGCCCGAGCAGCACCATCCGGAAGCCCTCGCTGGTGGCGGCCAGCGCGACGTCGTTGACGGCCACGGCGAACTTGCGGCAGACGCGGTCGACGTCGGCGATCGGGACCCGCACTGTGGCATAACGCCGCCCAGTGGCGACCCGGTCGTGCGCCTGCAGCACGGGCCATACCGCGCCGAGGGCGGCGCCGGTTGCAGTCCAGGACGCCCGCCACAGCACATCGGACCAGCCCTGTCGCCGCACCGGCTGCCGCGGGACCTGTTGGGATGCGGGGTCATTGGCAAAGGTAGCGACATCGGCGTCGTCGCACAGCCTGGTGAGCAGCTGGGCGGGCGAGTCGCCGTCCAGGAGGCGGTGATGCGTTTTCATCAGGATCGCCCACCGGTTGCCCTTGAGGCCCTCGATCACCCAGCATTCCCATGGCGGACGATCCGAGCCCAGGGGGCGCTCGAGGGCGTGCGCGATGGCCCGGGACAGCTCGGCGTCGTCGCCCGGTCGGGGAATCGCCATTCGGCGCACGTGGCGGGCGAGGTCGAATTCCGGGCAGTCGACCCGAATGCGTTCCGCCAGAATACTTTTGAGGCGCTGAAAGTCGGGTGCGCCGCCGTCGACGATGGCCACCGCGCCGGTTGCGAGGCCGGCGTGCTGATCGGGGTCTTGAGCCGTCAGGAACGCCGCATCCAGTGCCCTCACCTGCGCCATGCTCGCCCCCGCGGTCGACTTTTTGCCCTGGTACCAGTGTCTGCCCGGGTTGGTGCCCGGGCTAGGCCCTCGGCGTTAAGACCTTGTTTAGGAGTTGAAGATCGGTTTAACAACGGTTGTCCTGGGTCGGAGGCAATTCGAACAAACATTCGATAGACTGCGGTTGTGGGCTGGTATGGGTTGGTTTAACGGCCCGCCGAGCTGGGCGGAAATGGAGCGGGTGCTCGACGGCAAGCCGCGCCATGCCGGCGTGCCGGTGGTACCCGGGGAGGACGCCCCCCTGTCGCCTAAGCGCGGAACCTACCGACCGCCGGACGACACCCGGGGGGCCCGCTCGTCCGTTCCCTATGCCGAGCTGCACGCGCATTCGGCGTTCAGCTTCCTCGACGGGGCCAGCACGCCGGAGGAGCTGGTCGAGGAGGCCGCCCGGCTGGGGTTGCGTGCGCTGGCGCTGACCGACCACGACGGCCTGTACGGGGCGGTGCGATTCGCCGAAGCGGCCGCCGAACTCGAGCTGCGTACCGTGTTCGGCGCCGAGCTGTCCCTGGGGCCGGGGGCCCGCACCGAGACGCCGGACCCGCCCGGCCCGCACCTGCTGGTGCTGGCCCGCGGCCCGGAGGGCTACCGGCGGCTGTCGCGGCAGCTGGCCGCGGCGCACCTGGCCGGCGGGGAGAAAGGCAAGCCGCGCTACGACTTGGACGCGCTGACCGAGGCCGCCGGCGGGCACTGGCACATCCTGACCGGCTGCCGGAAAGGCCATGTGCGCCAAGCCCTGTCACAAGGTCCGGACGCGGCGGGGCGGGCGCTGGCCGACCTGGTGGACCGGTTCGGTGCGGACCGGGTCAGCATCGAGTTGACCCACCACGGCCACCCGCTCGACGACGAACGCAACGCGGCGCTGGCCGCGCTGGCACCACGCTTCGGCGTCGGCGTCGTCGCCACCACCGGGGCGCATTTCGCGGGGCCGTCGCGGCGGCGGCTGGCCATGGCGATGGGCGCGATCCGGGCGCGGCAGTCCCTGGACGCCGCCGCCGGGTGGCTGGCCCCGCTGGGCGGCTCGCACCTGCGGTCCGGCGAGGAGATGGCCCGGCTGTTCGGGCAGCGGCCCGAAGCGGTGACCGCCGCCGCCGAGCTCGGCGAACAGTGCGCGTTCGGGCTGGCGTTGATCGCGCCGCAGCTGCCGCCGTTCGACGTGCCCGCCGGGCACACCGAGGACAGCTGGCTGCGGCAGCTGACCATGGCCGGGGCGCGGGACCGCTACGGACCGGCCGATGCCGCGCCGCGCGCCTACTCCCAGATCGAGCACGAACTGAAAGTTATTGCGCAGCTGACATTTCCGGGTTACTTCCTGGTGGTGCACGACATCGCCCGGTTCTGCCGGGAGAACAACATCCTGTGTCAGGGCAGGGGATCGGCGGCCAATTCCGCGGTCTGTTATGCCTTGGGCGTCACCGCGGTGGATCCGGTGGCCAACGAGCTGTTGTTCGAGCGGTTTCTGTCGCCCGCCCGGGACGGGCCGCCCGACATCGACATGGACATCGAGTCGGACGAGCGCGAAAAGGTCATCCAGTACGTCTACGACAAATACGGCCGCGACTACGCCGCCCAGGTCGCCAACGTCATCACCTACCGGGGCCGGATCGCCGTGCGCGACATGGCCCGCGCCCTCGGCTTCTCGCAGGGGCAGCAGGACGCGTGGAGCAAGCAGATCAGCCACTGGAACGGCCTGGCGGACTCGCCCGACATAGAAGGCATCCCCGAGCAGGTGGTCGATCTGGCGAACCAGATCCGGAACCTGCCGCGGCACATGGGCATTCATTCCGGCGGCATGGTGATCTGCGACCGCCCGATCGCCGACGTGTGCCCGGTGGAGTGGGCGCGCATGGAGAACCGCAGCGTTCTGCAGTGGGACAAAGACGACTGTGCGGCAATCGGTTTGGTGAAGTTCGACCTGCTCGGGCTGGGCATGCTCTCGGCGCTGCACTACGCCATCGACCTGGTGGCAGAGCACAAGGGGATCGAGGTGGACCTGGCCAAACTCGACCTCTCCGAGCCGGCGGTTTACGAGATGCTGGCCCGCGCCGATTCCGTCGGTGTGTTTCAGGTGGAGTCCCGGGCGCAGATGGCCACCCTGCCCCGGCTGCGGCCGCGGATCTTCTACGACCTGGTGGTGGAGGTGGCGCTGATCCGCCCAGGACCCATCCAAGGCGGGTCGGTGCACCCCTACATCCGGCGGCGCAACGGCCTCGACCCGGTCACCTACGACCACCCGTCCATGGAGGCGGCGCTGCGAAAGACGCTGGGGGTGCCGCTGTTTCAGGAGCAGCTGATGCAACTGGCGGTCGACTGCGCCGGCTTTTCCGCCGCCGAGGCCGACCAGCTGCGCCGCGCGATGGGTTCCAAGCGTTCGACCGAACGCATGCGACGGCTGCGCGGCCGGTTCTACGACGGCATGCGCGCGCTGCACGGCGCCCCCGACGATGTCATCGACCGGACCTACGAAAAGCTGGAGGCCTTCGCCAATTTCGGCTTCCCGGAAAGCCACGCGCTGTCCTTCGCGTCGCTGGTGTTCTACTCGTCGTGGTTCAAGCTGCATCACCCGGCGGCGTTCTGCGCGGCGCTGTTGCGCGCCCAGCCGATGGGCTTCTATTCGCCGCAGTCGCTGGTGGCCGACGCCCGCCGGCACGGCGTGACGGTGCACGGGCCCGACGTCAACGCCAGCCTGGCGCACGCCACGCTCGAGAACGAAGGGGCGGAGGTCCGCCTCGGCCTGGGCGCCGTCCGCCACATCGGTGACGACCTCGCCGAGCGGCTGGTGCAGGAGCGAAAGGCCAACGGCCCCTTCGTATCCCTGCTGGACCTGACCACCCGGCTGCAGCTCTCGGTGCCGCAGACCGAGGCGCTGGCGACGGCCGGGGCGCTGGGCTGCTTTTCCATGTCGCGGCGGGAGGCGCTGTGGGCGGCCGGGGCGGCCGCCACGCAACGGCCGGACCGCTTACCGGGTGTGGGCTCGTCGTCGCACGTCCCGGCGTTGCCCGGGATGAGTGAGCTGGAACTGGCCGCCGCGGACGTGTGGGCCACCGGCGTCTCCCCGGACAGCTATCCGACGCAGTTCCTGCGGGCGGACCTGGACGCGCTGGGCGTGGTTCCCGCCGCGCAGCTGCTCAGCGTGCCCGACGGCGACCGGGTGCTGATCGCCGGCGCGGTGACCCACCGGCAGCGGCCCGGGACGGCCCAGGGGGTGACGTTCCTCAACCTCGAGGACGAGACGGGCATGGTCAACGTGCTCTGTACGCCGGCGGTGTGGGCGCGGCACCGCAAGCTGGCCAACGCCGCGCCGGCGATGCTGGTGCGCGGTCAGGTCCAAAACGCCAGCGGGGCAGTCACCGTCGTCGCCGAGCGGCTGGGCAGCATCACCCTGGCCGTAGGCTCGAAGTCCCGCGACTTCCGGTGAGGCTCTTGCGTTCGCGCCTCAGAACGAATAGATCCCGTGAACGCTCACGAACATGCCGTGGCCGGTGCGGTCGTTGGTGAACCGGGTGCCATGATCCGTTGGCAGCACCGTCCAGCCCTGCAGGTGATACGTCTCGCCGTAATGCAGCACGATATCGCGATCAGGGTCGCCGACCATACCCACGCCCAGGTATTGCAACTTGCCCGTGTCATCGACCTGTGCCGCGTTGTTGCCGAATCCTACTGGCAATTCCAGGGTTTGGCTCACGCATAGAACGTCGTGCGTTCCGATGGAACACCGCGTCCTTCCGGTCTGGGTATGCACATACAGATAGTCTTCGGCACTGGCACGCACCCCGGATGTCATACCGAGTCCTACCGTCACCACTGCGGCCCAAATTGCCGCACGACCAAGAATTTTCATCTGCTTCATCCTTCCCAGCTAGTTGGCGGGCTGTGCCGGTACGGGCATGGGTTCGCCGGTCTGCTTGACCAGCCGCCCGTGGATCCATTTGTCCACGCCGCCCCACCGTTGGTCCCAGTTGTATTGCAGCGTCCAGTCATTGGCACGGCTGTAGAAATAGGTTCCGGCGAACACATTGCCCTGCAGACTGCCGTCCGGATTCACACTGCCCCAGAGGTATTCATCGTGATACTGTTCGCAAAAGCCCCACGGTGAGTAGCTCATCTTGCCGTGGAACTCGTTGAAGACGACGCTGGTGACCTCCAGGGCCGCGGTGCCCTTGGAGCCGTCGTAGCACTGCGCATCTCCGAGCCACTTCCCGGGCAGGCCCTTGTCGCCGGTGGGCATCGCGTGGCTCGGCGTCCTGGACGCCCACCCCACGGCCACCACGATGAACACGGCCAGCGCGAGGACACCGATGCGCTCAGCGGCAGTAGCGTTGCGGCCCAATTGGTTCCGTGGTGAGCGCCCGGAATGCGCGTGAACGCGAGCATCCACGGATTGGTTGCCTGCCGGCATCGCCAATCGCCCCCTCATGTCTGTCATGCAAGAAACTGCTGTTCGGGACGACTATCGCCGCATATCCGCGGCCCGACGTAGGGCCGTTGGTCACAGACGCTTCGGCCATCGGTCCCGAAACGACCTCCCTGATTGCGGCATCGGTAGTCTCCAAGCATGACCCTCAACTTGTCCGTCGACGAAGTCCTCACCACCACCCGCTCGGTCCGCAAACGTCTCGACTTCGACAAGCCGGTCGGCCGCGAGGTGCTGATGGAATGCCTCGACCTGGCGCTGCAGGCGCCCACAGGGTCCAATTCACAGGGCTGGCAATGGGTGTTCGTCGAGGACGCGGAGAAGAAGAAGGCGATCGGCGACGTCTATCTGTCCAACGCCCGCGGCTACCTCAGCGCGCCGGCGGCGCAATACGGCGAGGGGGACACCCGCGGCGAGCGGATGGACAAGGTCCGCGATTCCGCGACCTACCTCGCCGAGCACATGCACGAGGCGCCGGTGTTGTTGATCCCCTGCATCGAAGGCCGCGAGGACAAGACGCCACTGGGCGGCGTGTCGTTCTGGGCGTCGCTGTTCCCGGCGGTCTGGAGCTTCTGCCTGGCTCTGCGCTCCCGCGGGCTGGGCTCGTGCTGGACGACGCTGCACCTACTGCGCGACGGCGAGCAGCAGGTGGCCGACGTGCTGGGCATTCCCTACGACAAGTACAGCCAGGGCGGGCTGTTCCCGATCGCCTACACCAAGGGCACCGACTTCCGCCCCGCCAAGCGGTTGCCCGCCGAGCAGGTCACCCATTGGGACGCTTGGTAATCAGGTCTGAAGCGGCCACACCTCGACCACCCCGTGCGCGACCGCGCAGGGCGTCTGACTCACCCGCTCGATCGCCGCGTCAAGATCGTCGGCCTCCAACACCGCGAACCCCGCGATCGGCATCGCCGATCGGAGGAAGGGGCCCTGCTCGATCCGCACCCCCGTGCCGTCCGGGTTGCGCACCTGCACGGGGTCTCCGGCTCGGGCGACGAGCGCGCCGGACGCGCTGAGTTCGTCGTCGCGGGCGTGTGCGGCCTGTCTGCGGTCGTCGCTCAACTGGTGGTATCCGGCCTCGTCGCCGTAACCGATCGTGATGAAGGTTGCCATGTCACTGCTGACTCGCGCCGCGCCCGGAACTCATCGCTCAGAGCGCCCCGTGATAGCCGTGCTGCCTCCAGGCCTCATACACGGCGACGGCCGCCGCGTTGGACAGGTTCAGCGAGCGGCGGCCGGCCAGCATCGGGATCCGCACCTGCTCGGTGATGTGCGCGTCGGCCAGCGTCGCCGCGTCCAGCCCGGTGGGTTCGGGCCCGAACATCAACACGTCGCCCGCCCGGTAGCGGACATCGGCGAAGGAGGTGGGCGCGTGCGAGGTGAACGCGATCACCCGGGCCGGCGCGAGCGCCTCCCAGGCGGCCTCGAGTGAGGCATGGACGGTCACCGACGCGAGGTCGTGATAGTCCAGCCCGGCCCGCCGCACCTTCGGTTCGGACAGGTCGAAGCCCATCGGCTCGACGAGATGCAATTCGCAGCCCGTCGCCGCCGCCGTCCGGATCGCGTTGCCCGTGTTGGGGGCGATGCGCGGGGAGTAGAACATCAGCTTGAACACAACGCGATAATGGTCGCATGGTCGAGCAGAGCATCTGGATGCAGAAAGTCACTGCCGATCCCGGACATTCGCAGTGGTACATCGAGCGGTTCCGCGCGATGGCCCGCGCCGGTGATGACCTTGCCGGCGAGGCCCGCTTCGTGGACGCGATGGCGCCCCGGGGCGCCCGGATCCTCGACGCGGGTTGCGGCCCCGGCCGGCTGGGCGGGTACCTGGCCGCCGCCGGTCACGACGTCGTTGGCGTCGACGTCGACCCGGCGCTCATCGAAGCGGCCGAGCAGGATCATCCCGGCCCGCGCTGGCTCGTCGGCGACCTCGCCGAACTGGACCTGCCCGCCCGCGGCATCGCCGAGCCGTTCGACGTGATCGTGTCCGCCGGGAACGTCATGACTTTCCTCGCCCCCAGCACGCGGGGGCGGGTGCTGGGCCGGCTGCGCGCCCACCTCAAGGGCGACGGCCGGGCGGCGATCGGCTTCGGCGCCGGCCGCGATTACGCGTTCGCCGCTTTCCTCGACGACGCGGCGGCGGCCGGCTTCGCGCCGGATCTGCTGCTCTCCACCTGGGACCTGCGACCGTTCGCCGATGGCTCGGATTTCCTCGTCGCGGTCCTCCGGCCGGTGTAGGAACCGTTTGCCAGAATCGTCCGCCCGTGCGCGGGTCCACCTTGGAGGGACCTGTCTGCTCAGTAACGATTCTGGTGACCTGGGCCGCGGGCTGTCATACTCGTCGGATTGCCACGTTGACGCGCTCGCGCCCATCTGGCGTGGTACGGGTGGATAAAGCAGGAAGTCTCATGAGCCTCTCGATTTCTCGAGCGCTGACCATCAGCGCGGCGGCCGGTCGCACGGCCGTGGCGACGTGACCATGTTCGCCCGCCCGGCCAACCCGGCCGAGGCGGCCGCCTCCGAGTCCCCGCAGCCGCACGGCACCGACCCGGCGCCGGATAAACGCCCGCCGACCTGGTCGCTGAGCAACTGGCCGGTCCGGTGGAAAGTGCTGGCGATTGTGCTGGTCCCGCTGGTGTTGGCGACGGTGTTCGGGGTGCTGCGCATCGAGGGCGCGATGGCGAACGCGGGCGGTCTGCGGCTCGCGGCCGCCCGCGCCGACGTGGTCCCGGTGGTCACCAAATACATGTCCGCCCTGGACGTCGCCCTGATGGCGGGCAGCACCGGGCGTGACGTGGAGGGGGCCAAGAAGAACTTCGAGGCGCGCAAGTACGAGTTGGACACGCGGCTGCACGACACCGACGTGAGCGCCGAAGTGCGCTCGGGCGTGAACAACCTGCTGGACGGTGGTCAGATGCTGGTGAACAAGGCGTCCGACAACGGCCTAGGTTTACGGGAGCGGGTGACCCTGTATGCCCCGATCCTGCTGACCGCGGAGGACGTCATCAATGCGTCGGTGCGCGTCGACGACGAGAAGATTCGCGCGCAGACCGAGGGGCTGAGCCGGGCGGTCGGGGCGCGCGGGCAGATGACGATGCAGAAGATCCTCGTCACCCGCGGCGCCGAGCTGCCCGAGCCGCAACTGCGGACCTCGATGATCACCCTGGCCGGGACCGAGCCGTCGACCCTGTTCGGGATGAGCGAAGTGCTCGGCGCCGGATCGCCGGAAGCCAAGACGCTGCAGCAGCAGCTGGTGGCCCGGATGGCGATCATGTCCGATCCGGCCAGCGTGCTCGTCGACAACGCCGACCTGCTGCGCTCGATACAGACCACCGACGACATCGCCGAACAGGTCATCAAGGACGCCACCGCGTCGGTAACCAAGTCGGTGCACGCGCAGGCCGCGGACAAGCGCAACGCCGCGATCCTGGACACCATCCTGGTGCTGGGCGCCATCGTCATCGCGCTGGTCGTCGTGTTGCTGGTGGCGCGCGCGCTGGTGCGGCCGCTGCGCATCCTGCGTGACGGCGCCCTCAAGGTGGCCCACACCGACCTCGAGGAGGAGATCGCCCGGGTCAAGGCGGGCGGCGCCGAGCCGACGCCGCAACCGCTGCCGGTGTACACCACCGAGGAGATCGGCCAGGTCGCCCACGCGGTGGACGAACTGCACACCCAGGCCCTGCTGCTGGCCGGCGACGAGGCGCGGTTGCGACTGCTGGTCAACGACATGTTCGAGACCATGTCGCGCCGCAGCCGGTCGCTGGTCGACCAGCAGCTGTCGCTCATCGATCGGCTGGAGCGCAACGAGGAGGACCCCGAACGCCTGGACAGCCTGTTCCGGCTGGACCACCTCGCCGCCCGGCTGCGCCGCAACAGCGCCAACCTGCTGGTGCTCGCGGGCGCGCAGCTGGCCCGCGACCAGCGTGACCCGGTGCCGCTGTCGACGGTGCTCAACGCCGCGGTGTCCGAGGTCGAGGATTACCGCCGCGTCGAAATCGCCGGACTGCCCGACAACAGCACGCTGATCGGCGCGGCCGCCGGCGGCGCCATTCATCTGTTCGCCGAGCTGATCGACAACGCCCTGCGTTACTCACCGCCGTCGACTCCCGTGCGGGTCTCGGCGGGCCGCGGCGGGGACGGGGGAGTCGTGGTGCGGATCGCCGACTCCGGCCTGGGCATGAACGACACCGATCGCCGCATGGCGAACATGCGGCTGCAGGCCGGGGGCGAGGTCAGCCCCGACAACGCGCGCCACATGGGGCTTTTCGTGGTCGGCCGGATCGCGGCGGGGCACGGCATCCGGGTGGGGCTGCGCGGCCCGGCGGCGAACGAGACGGGCTCCGGCACCACCGCGGAGATCTACCTGCCGCCGACCATCCTCGAGGGCGCGGCCCGGCCCGTCCGAGCCACGCGGATCCGGGCCGTTTCGTCCCCCAGCGCACAACTCGCCGCGCCGGCCGAGGAACGCAGGCCCGAGCCGGCGCTCCAGCACGCCGCCGAGGATCCCGTACCGCCGGTCACGCTGCTGCCGCGGCGCAACCCCGGTTCCAGCGGCATCACCGAGGTGCCCGCCGAAGAGCGGCAGCCCCAGCGGCACCGGCGCGAACTCCCCACCCCGTGGTGGGAGAGCGGCACCCCGGCGGAGCCGGACCCCAAACCCGCGTCGGCGCGGACGGCGTCGGACACGTCGGCGTTCTTCGCCGCGCGGTCGCGGGAGGCCGACAAGCCGGCGGCCCCCGCCCCGAGCGCGCCCGGCCCGTCGATTCCGGCCGCCCCCAAGAGCGACAGCGCCCCGGCCGACGACGACGTGATCTACCGGCGGATGCTGTCGGAGATGCTCGGCGACCCGCACGACCTGGTCAACAGCCCCGACCTGGACTGGCAGTCGGTGTGGGACCGCGGTTGGACGCTGGCGGCGGCGGCGGAGGAGAAGCCCGTCGAATCACGCACCGCCGAGCACGGCCTTCCGGTGCGCACGCCCGGCGCCCGGCTGGTGCCGGGGACGGCCAACGGGACGGGCCTGCCCGAGGAGGACCAGCCGGCCGAGGAAGACCAGGGAACCAACGGTGGCAGCCACTCCGCCCGCGAGCCGCAGCACGCCGCGGCGGCGCGCGATCCCGAGGCGGTTCGCGCCTCCTTCAGTAATCACTTCGGCGGCGTGCGCCCCGGCCGGTCGCACGCCCGCGACACGACTCAAGGGCCCGATCAGGAATGAATTCACCTGACAATTCACTGGACTGGCTGGTGACGCGGTTCGCCCGCGAGGTTCCCGGCGTGGCGCACGCCTTGCTGGTCTCCGTCGACGGACTGCCCCTCGCCGCCAGCGAGCATCTCCCACGTGAGCGCGCCGACCAGTTGGCCGCGGTGGCCTCCGGTCTGGCCAGCCTCGCGACCGGCGCCGCGCAGCTGTTCGAGGGCGGCCAGGTGCTGCAGTCGGTGGTCGAGATGCAACACGGCTACCTGCTGTTGATGCGCGTCGGTGACGGCTCGCATCTGGCCACGCTCGCCGCCACGTCGTGTGACATCGGTCAAATCGGCTACGAGATGGCCATCCTGGTCGAGCGGGTCGGGGGCGTGGTGCAGTCCACCCGCCGGTCTGGCGTCTCGTGAGCCGCGATGGACGAACGCGAACCCCGGCCGGGCGCAGGTAGAGGGAATCTGGTCCGCCCGTACACCCTGACCTCCGGACGGACCGGCACCGACGTCGACCTTCCGGTGGAAGCGCCGATACAGACGTTGCAGGCCGGCCTGGCTTACCGGTGGCCAGCCGACGACGCGAAAGGCAAGATCATCCAACTCTGCGTGGGCAGTCCGTCGGTCGCGGAGATCTCCGCCCGGCTGGATTTGCCGCTCGGTGTCACGCGCGTCCTGGTCGGCGATCTGGTTTTGTCCGGCTACCTTCGGGTGCATAGGACGTTGTCCGAGCGTTCGACCTCCGATGAGCGCCACGAACTGATAGGAAGGACGCTGCGTGGCCTTAAGGCACTCTGAGGCGCACTCCGAGATGTACTCCGACTCCGCCCACGCTTCCACGAAGATCGTCATCGCGGGCGGGTTCGGTGCCGGCAAGACGACGTTCGTCGGGGCGGTGTCGGAGATCATGCCGTTGCGCACCGAGGCGATGCTCACCGACGCCTCGACGGCCGTCGACGCGCTGGAGGCCACCCCGGATAAGCGGACCACCACCGTCGCGATGGACTTCGGCCGGATCACGCTGGACGAGGACCTCGTGCTCTACCTGTTCGGCACGCCGGGGCAGCGCCGGTTCTGGTTCATGTGGGACGACCTGGTTCGGGGCGCCATCGGGGCGATCGTGCTGGTGGACTGCCGGCGCCTGGAGGACAGCTTCGCCGCGGTCGACTTCTTCGAGCACCGCAACCTGCCGTTCCTGGTCGCGGTCAACGAGTTCGATGGCGCGCCGCGCTATCCCGTTGCGGAGGTGCGCGAGGCGCTCACCTTGCCCGCGCACATCCCGATGATCTCGGTCGACGCCCGGGATCGCCGGTCGGCGACCGATGCGCTGATCGCGGTCAGCGAATACGCTCTGGCCAGCCTGACTGCCAGTTGAGCACCCGGTGGGTTGATCGTCACTTCGACGGCCACGACTTCACCGACGAGGACCTCAGCCGGTGGCAGACCGAACGGGTCGTGTTCGACGAGTGCAACTTCAGCGGCGCCAACCTGGCCGAGTCGCAGCACCGCGGGTCGGCGTTCCGCAATTGCACGTTCAAGCGAACTTCGTTGTGGCACAGCGATTTCGCGCAGTGCAGTATGCTGGGCTCGGTCTTCGTGCAGTGCCGGATGCGGCCGATCGCCTTCGACGAGGTCGACTTCACGCTCGCGGTGCTCGGTGGTAACGACCTGCGCGGCGTCGACCTGAGCGGCTGCCGGCTGCGCGAGGCCAGCCTGGTGGAAGCGGACCTGCGCAAGGCGGTGTTGCGCGGCGCCGACCTGTCCGGCGCGCGGACGACGGGCGCCCGGCTGGACGACGCCGACCTGCGCGGCGCGACCGTGGATCCCTCGTTGTGGAGAACCGCGTCGCTGGCGGGCGCCCGCGTCGACGTCGGCCAGGCGGTGGCCTTCGCGGCGGCTCAGGGGCTGCGCCTCGACGGCTGATCGGCTCAGTGCTTGAGCCGGATGCGCCACCGCACCAGAACGGCGTAGCCGACCGATAACGCCGCCAGCATGCCCATGTCGAACAGCCAGGCGCCCGGCGTGTGCTGGAAGTGGCTGTCCCGCGGGCTTTGCGGGCCGGGCGACACGGTCCACAGGTCGACCGTCGACGCCTGCGCGGCGTACCCCCACCGCGAGGGCACAGCCCAGGACAACTGGTCGAGGAAGATCCGGTTGGTGACCGGCACCATCCCGCCGGACAGCACCATCTGCCCCATGAGCGACACCACCAGCAGCGGCATGATCTGCTCGTTGGAGCGCGCCAGCGCCGACAGCAGCAGGCCCAGCATCGCGGCGGCCACACACGTCGCCGCGACGGCGACGAACAGCTCGAGGGTGGCGTTGCCGAGCAGCACGGCCGGCCGCTTCGGGGTGCCCTTGCCGGCCACCACGATGGCGGTCGCGATGGCCGCCTGGATGACGGCGAACACGCAGAACACCGCGATCTTCGCCAGCAGGTAGGCCGTCGTCGACAGCCCGACCGCCTGCTCCCGCCGGAAGATCGGGCGCTCGCCGATGAGGTCGCGGATCGTTAGCGCTGTGCCCATGAACGCCGCCGCCATGGTGAGCAGCGTCAGGATGGTGCCGGCCTCGCCGGCCGAATCACTCGTCGGGTCGGCGTAGCCGAAACCGGTGTGGCCGGGAACGGTCAGCGACAGCGCACCCATCACGAACGGCAGCAGCGCCAGGAACACGAAATAGGCGCGGTCGGAGACGACCAGGCGAACCTGGCGGCGGGCAACGGTGGAGAACTGGCGCCGCATGCTGGTGCTAGGCACGACGCCCAGATCGGCCGGTGCCTCCGCCTCAACCGGCGGCGGGGGTTTGTTCTGCGCCAGGAAGCGGCGGTTGGCCTCGTCCGGGTCGGCGCCCACCTTGGCGAAGATCTGCGCCCAGTTGGTGGTCCCCATGACCGTCCCGATCTGGTCGGGCGCCCCCAAGAAGGCGGTCTTGCCGCCGGGCGCCATCAGCAGCACCTGGTCGCAGACGTCGAGGTAGGTCAGCGAGTGGGTGACGACCAACACCACCCGGCCGGCGTCGGCCAACTGGCGCAGCATCGTCATGACCTGCAGGTCCAGCGCCGGGTCCAGGCCGGAGGTCGGCTCGTCGAGGATCAGCAGCGACGGCCCGGTGAGCAGTTCGAGGGCCACCGAGGCACGCTTTCGCTGCCCGCCGGAGAGCTTGTCGACCCGGGTGTCGCCGTGCTGGGTGAGCCCCAGTTCGTCGAGCACCTGCGCGACGACCTCTTCCCGGTCGGCCTTGGTGGTGTCGGGCGGCAGCCGCAGCTCGGCGGCGTAGCCCAGGGCCTGGTTGACCGTGAGCTGGCGGTGCACCACGTCGTCCTGGGGGACCATCCCGATCCTGGTCCGCAACGACGCGTACTCGGTGTGGATGTTGTGGCCCTCGAACGTGACCAGCCCGGAGGTCGGGGTGGCGTACCCGGCGATCAGCCGCGACAGCGTGGTCTTGCCCGCGCCGGACCCGCCGATGAGCGCGGTCAGCGTGCCCGGCCGGGCCGTCAGGGAGATCTTTTCGAGCAGGTTCTTGCCGCTGACGCTGAAGTCGACGCCCCGCACCTCCAGGCCGCCGGTGCGCGCGGCCGCCTCCTGGCGGCGGACCAGGATGCCGCCGGAGAACACCAGGTCGACGTTGCCGATGGTCACCACGTCGCCCTCGGACAGCACCGCCGACGCGGCCTTGACCCCGTTGACGAAGGTGCCGTTGCTGCTGTTGGCGTCGCGGATCTCGGGGCCCGCCGGCGTCGGGGTCAAAAACGCGTGATGGCGGGACGCCAGCACGTCGTGGATGACGATGTCGTTGTCAAGGGCGCGGCCGATCCAGGCCGCGCGTCCGGGCCGGTCGGTCGCCCGCTCGGAACCGGGACCCAGGTTCTTCACCCGCGTGGTCGGGAACTCCGCGACCTGGCCGCTCACGCCGATCTGGGTCGGCTGATTGAGCTCCGGCAGCCCGCCCGTCTGCGATACCGAGCGGGTTGCGGCGTCCGGCCGGACGATCGGTACGGCGGTGGTGCGGTGCGGACCCTCCCACGGGCGCGGCGGCTGCGCCGGTGGTTGCCGCGGCGGCGCCGGCGGACGCTGACCGGCAGGCTGCGCACGCGCGGGCTGGGCGTCGCTGGGCGGCGAGATGACCGGGATCGACTCCGTGGTCGGCGGGAGCATGCCCACGGCCCCGGTGTGGTGGCCGATTTCGAAAGTGATCCGGGGGCCGTCGGGCTTGCCGATGTTGACGGTCTGGCCGTCCTCGATGTCGACCAGCGGCGCCCGCTGGCCGTTCACGTACACCCCGTTCAGCGAATTGTTGTCCAGCGCAATCCACTTGCCGCGATCGAAGCGCAGCAGCAGGTGCGAGCGGGCGACCAGTGGGTGCGCCACCCGCAGGTCCGCGCGCAGGTCGCTTCCGACGACGACGTCGCGGCCAGCCGAGAAGCTGCCCTTCGATCGGTCGGATCGAACAGTCAGGACGGGCGCCGCGCCTTGAGTCATCTCAGCGTTTCAGCCGGATGTGCCATCGGACGAAGCCGGTGTAGGCGATGGACAGGAACGCGAGCATCGCCATGTCGAACACGAAGATGTGTTTCGAGTGCTGCCAGATCGGGTCGTTGGTCGGGATCTGTTTGACCTTCACCAGCGACGGAAAGTCGATCGACGACGCGCCCGCGGCGTAGCCCCAGCGGGCCGGTGTCAGCCACGCGAGCTCCTCGAGGCCGAAGCGCTGATAGACCGGGATCATGCCGCTGGAGAACACCAGCTGCGACATGATCGACACCACCAGCAGCGGCATGATCTGTTCGTTGGACTGCGCCACGGCCGACAGCAGCAGGCCGAGCATCGCCGACGCCACACAGGTGCCGGCGACGGTGACGAACAGCGAGAAGGTGGAGTTGCCGAAGAACGGCGGGTGGGCCGTCGGCGCACCCTTGCCCAGCCGCACGATCATCGTCGCGACGGCCGCCTGCATCGTCGCGAAGATGCAGAACACCGCGATCTTTGCCAGCAGGTAGGCGGTCGTGGACAGCCCGACGGCCTGCTCCCGCCGGAAGATGGCGCGCTCGCCGATCAGGTCGCGGATGGTCAGCGCGGTGCCCATGAAGACGGCGCCGATGTTCAGCAGCACCATGATGTACTGCGGCTGCGTGGGGGCGACGCCCAGCGGATCGGCCGGGCCGAGGCCGGGGTGGGGGCCTTTCACCGTCAGCGACAGCGCGCCGATGAGGAACGGCAGGATCGCCAGGAAGATCGTGTAACCGCGGTCGGACACGACGAGGCGCACCTGGCGGCGGGCGATCGTGGACAGCTGCCGCCATAGGTCCGACTTCGGGGGTTCGCCCAGGTCGGCCGGGCTCTGCGGGGACGGCGCCTGGGACTGCTGCTGATTGCGCTCCTTGAACCGGCGGTTGGCCTCGTCGGGGTCGGCGCCCACCTTGGCGAAGATGTCGGCCCAGTTGCGGGTGCCCATGGCCGCCTCGACCTGGTCGGGTGGCCCGCAGAACGCGGTCTTGCCGCCCGGCGCGACCAGCAGGATCTGATCGCAGACGTCCAGGTAGGACACCGAGTGGGTCACCACCAACACCGTGCGGCCGGCGTCGGCGAGCTGGCGCAGCATCAGCATGACCTGACGGTCCAGCGCGGGGTCCAGGCCGGAGGTCGGCTCGTCGAGCAGCAGCAGGGAGGGCTGGGTGAGCAGCTCGAGGGCCACCGAGGCGCGCTTGCGCTGGCCGCCCGACAGCTTGTCGACCCGGGTTTCGGCGTGCTTGGTCATGTCGAGTTCTTCGAGCACCTGGGCGACGATCTGAGCCCGCTCGGCTTTGCTGGTGTCGGGGGGCAGCCGCAACTCGGCGGCGTAGTTCAGGGCCTGGTTGACGGTCAGCTGGCGGTGCACGACGTCGTCCTGCGGGACCATCCCGATCCTGCTGCGCATCGACGCGTACTCGGCGTGGATGTCATGACCCTCGAAGGTCACGGTGCCCGAAGTGGGGCTGGTGTAGCCCACGATCAGTCGCGACAGCGTGGTCTTGCCGGCACCCGAACCACCGATGATGGCCGTCAGCGTGCCGGGCCGGGCGGTCAGCGAGATGTGGTCGAGCAGCTGCTTTCCGTGGTCGACGGTGTAGCACACGGAGTTCACTTCCAGGCCGCCGGTGCGCGTCGCCGCCTCGGTGCGGCGGAGCAGCTCACCGCGGGTGAAGACCAGGTCGACGTTTCCGATGGTGACCACGTCGCCCTCGGTCAGCACCGCGGACCCCACCCGCACACCGTTGACGAAGGTCCCGTTGACGCTGTGGGCGTCGCGGATCTCGGTGCCCAGCGGCGTCTGGGTCAGAAACGCGTGATGGCGTGACGCGAGGACGTCCTGGATGACGACGTCGTTGTCGGTGGCACGGCCGATGGTCAGCGCGCCGGAAGGCTTCTGGATGGCCCCGGATCGCGAGGGCCTGAGCGCCTGGAACATCTTCGTCGCCAGGTTCGCCACCTCGGGCGGCTTGGCGTTGGTGGGTGACATCCGGGTTTCCGGCGCCGGCATCGGCGGGTGCGGCTGGAAGGTGGAAGGTGGCGCTGGTACGACGGGCGGAGGAGCCGGCGCGCGGCCGCCGCCTGGGTACATCGGTTGCCCCGGCGGGGCGGGGCGCTGCCCGGCCGCGCCCGGGTGCGGGCGCCGCGGCGGCGACGCCCAGTTGGGCGGGCGGCCCGCCGGTCCGGGTGGGGGACCGGGTGGCGCGGCGACGGGCGGGCCACCCGGCGCGGCGGACCAGGCCGTCCCGCCGGGGTGAGCGGCGGCCGGAATGCCCATCGATTCGGTTTGCGGTGGGCGCCCGGCCATTCCCTGGTGCCGCCCAACCTCGAACAGCAGCTGAGGCCCGTCCGGGTTTCCGATGTTGAGGCACTGACCGTCGTGGATCTCGACCACCGGCACCCGCCGACCGTTCACGAAAGTGCCGTTGAGCGAACCGTTGTCGATCGCCAGCCACCGGCCCTGGTCGAAGCGCAGCAACAGATGCGCGCGCGAGATCAACGGGTGCGTGATGCGCATGTCGGCGCGCAGATCGCGCCCCACCACCACGTCGTGACCGGCGGCAAAGGTGCGTTCTGACCCGTCAAAACGAACCGTCAAGACGGGCGGGGCTGCTGAGCTCATCGCACCAACTGTAACTCGTGGACCCGAGGCCAACCTGAGGCCCAAATGTGCGTTGGCGGCCCGCGATCGTCAGCGGGCTAGCAGATCGGGCGCGCCTGTGACCACGCACTGGGTGCGGGTGTAGATGGTGGCCATGCACTTGTTGCAGTGCGTGCAGGCCGAACGCACGCTGTGCGCGGCGCCGTCTGCCGCGATCCGATTGATCAGGTCCGGCTCGGCCAGCAGCGCCCGGCCCATCGCGACGAATTGGAATCCCTCGGCCATCGCCAGGTCCATCGTTTCCCGATTGGTGATGCCGCCGAGCAGGATCAGCGGCATGGTCAGCTCGGCGCGGAACAGCTTGGCGTGCCGCAACAAATAGGCCTCGCGGTAGGGGTATTCGCGAAGGAACTTCTTGCCCGTCATGCGCATGCCCCAGCTCAGCGGCGGCTTGAACGCCCCGGCGAATTCCTTGAGCGGCGCGTCACCGTGGAACAGGTACATCGGGTTGACCAGCGAGCTGCCCGCGGTGAGTTCGATCGCGTCCAGCCCGCCGTCGTCCTGCAGCCACTTGGCGGTGGTCAGCGATTCCTCGATGGAGATGCCGCCGCGGACGCCGTCGGTCATGTTGAGCTTGGCGGTGACCGCGATCGGCGTGCCCTCCTTTTCCACCGCCCGGCGCACGGCCATGACCATGCCGCGGGCCACCTTCGCCCGGTTTTCCAGCGATCCGCCGAACTCGTCGTCGCGGCGGTTGATCAGCGGGGACAGGAACGAGCTGGCGAAGTAGTTGTGGCCCAAGTGGATTTCGACCGCGTCGAAGCCGGCTTCGATGGCCAGCCGGACCGCGTTGGCGTGCCCCTCGATGACATCGTTGATGTCGTCGCGGGTCGCCTTCTTGGCGAACCGCATCCCGATCGGATTGAAGAACCGCACCGGCGCCAGCGCCCTGGCCTTGTTGGATTTGGCGTTGGCGACCGGACCGGCGTGGCCGATCTGCGCGCTGACCGCCGCGCCCTCGGCGTGGATCGCGTCGGTGAGCCGCCGGAATCCAGGCACCGCCTCCGGGCGCATCCAGATGCCGTTGCCCTCGGTGCGGCCGCCGGGGGAGACGGCGCAGTAGGCGACGGTCGTCATGCCGACGCCGCCCGCCGCGGGCAGGCGGTGGTATTCGATCAGGTCGTCGGTCACCAAGGTGTCGGGCGTGCGGGCCTCGAAGGTCGCCGATTTGATGGTGCGGTTGCGCAGCGTGATCGGGCCGAGCTTGGCCGGGCTGAACACGTCCGGAGGGGTTGACATATCGGGAGCTTAATGGTGGTCGCAAGCGCGGCGAAGCCGGGCGTGGCGGGTCGCCATCCCCGCTGTCTGCCAGACTGTCAGGCGTGGGCGCAATCACACTGGACGGCAAGGCCACCCGCGACGAGATCTTCGTCGACCTCAAACAACGGGTGGCCGCGCTGACCGCGTCGGGTCGCACCCCCGGACTGGGCACCATCCTGGTCGGTGACGATCCCGGCTCGCAGGCCTACGTGCGCGGCAAGCACGCGGATTGCGCCAAGGTCGGCATCACGTCGATCCGCCGCGACCTGCCCGCCGACATCAGCACCGCGACGCTGGAAGACACGATCGACGAGCTGAACGCCAACCCCGACTGCACCGGCTACATCGTGCAGTTGCCGCTGCCCAAGCAGCTGGACGAGAACGCGGCGCTGGAGCGTGTCGACCCGAACAAGGACGCGGACGGACTGCACCCGACGAACCTGGGCCGGCTGGTGCTCAGCGTTCCGGCACCGCTGCCGTGTACCGCGCGGGGGATCGTGCACCTGCTGCGGCGCTACGACGTCGAGATCGCGGGGGCGCATGTGGTCATCATCGGCCGCGGGGTGACGGTCGGCCGCCCGTTGGGGCTGCTGCTCACCCGCCGTTCCGAGAACGCCACGGTGACGTTGTGCCACACCGGAACTCGCGATCTGGCCGCGCACACCCGGCAGGCGGACATCGTCGTGGCCGCCGTCGGGGTGCCGCACATGCTGACCGCCGACATGGTGCGTCCGGGCGCCGCGGTCGTCGACGTGGGCGTCAGCCGGACCGACAACGGGTTGGTCGGCGACGTGCACCCCGACGTGTGGGAGGTCGCCGGCCACGTGTCGCCGAATCCCGGCGGAGTCGGTCCCTTGACCCGGGCGTTCCTGCTGAGCAACGTCGTCGAGCTGGCCGAGCGGCAATGAACGCGAGGTCCGTCGTCAGGGCCCAGTGGCCGATCCTGCTGGTCGGCTTGACCTTCGCCACGGCGCTCGCGCTGGTGGGGGCCAGCTTCTGGCGTCGCGGTTCGCTGCTGATCGGTATCGGGGTCGGTCTGGCGGCGGCGTTGCGATTGGTGCTGTCCGATGATCGGTCCGGTCTTTTGGCGGTGCGCAGCAAGGGAATTGACTTCATCACCACCGCGACGGTCGCGGGAGCGATGGTCTACATCGCGTGGACCATCGATCCGCTCGGCACCCGTTAGATACCCGGGATCTGCCCGGCCATCCCGGGGATCTGCCCCGCCATTCCGGGGATCTGCCCCGCCATCCCGGGCATGCCGGGGATCTGCCCGGCCATGCCGGGCATCTGCGGCACCGCGCCGGACAGATTGCCGCTGGCCAGGTTTGCCATCTGTTCGGGACAGTAAGTCTGTATCGCGATGGTGGTGAACATGCGCGCCATCATGGGGGACATGCCCCGGCCGGACACGCTGGACGCGGCCGCGGCGAAGTTGCCGCCCGGCTGGGCGAGCATCGGGCAGATGGACTGACCGACCGACATCGCGTTCCCGGGTTCGCCGAAGTCGATGCCGGCGTGGTTGAGCGCGTCGATGAAATTGTCGTCGGGGTTGTCCGCGCCGGCTGGAGCCGCGAACGCCGACGCCGCGGTGAGCAGGCCGGCGGCCACCGCCAGCAGGCGAACGGTCAGGGGCTGGTTCCGAAACACCCAGATCCAGTGTTGCGTTCGTGAACGTGCCTTCATGCAGCCTCCCCCTCATTCGTGGAGTGCGCCGGAAGCACTCGAATCACGTTACGAACTCTGAGCTATCACTGTCACGTTTGCGACACGGTGGGATAAAGCTTCGCACAATAAGCGTTTTGCGCGGTCACCGCGGCCGCAGCGTCGATTATTAGGGCGCCGTGTGGCGTCAAGACCCGCGGCGGATCGAGGCCACACTGTGATCTGACACGGCCGTAAGCTCCGGGCTTTTCGGTGAGAAATGTTTAAGAATCTCCGCACATGACGACGAATCGCAGCCGTCCGCTGGACCCCTGGTTGCAGAGGGACATCTCGCGCCAGGCCTTTCTCCGCGGCGCCGTCGGAATGCTGGCAACCGGTGCGGTTCTGGGCACCGCGCGGGCCGCGGCGGATCCCGTCGCCGGATGGGGCGGTCTGGCCTCCTCCATCGGCGGCACTGTTGTCCTGCCGACCAATGCCGCTCAATTCTCCACCAGCAAAAAGGTTTTCAACTCGTTCTATGACAACTCCAGTCCCGCTGCGGTCGTGACGGTTTCGTCGCAGGCCGACGTGCAGAAGGCGGTCGCATTCGCGGCGGCGAACAACCTCAAGGTCGCGCCGCGCGGCGGTGGGCATTCGTACGTCGGTGCCTCGAGCGCCAACGGCACGTTGGTCCTGGACCTGCGTGGGCTTCCGGGCGGCGCCAACTTCGACGGCAACAACGTCACCGTCACCCCGGCGACCACCCTGTACGCGATCCACCAGGCTTTGACCGGCGCCGGTCGCGCGATACCCAGCGGTACGTGCCCGACCGTCGGCGTCGCCGGTCTCGCGCTCGGCGGTGGGATCGGGCCCGACACCCGGCGCGCGGGCCTGACCTGTGACGCGCTGCAGTCGGCGACGGTCGTGCTGCCCAGCGGCGACGTGGTGACCGCCTCCGCCAACGACAACCCCGATCTGTTCTGGGCGCTTCGCGGCGGTGGCGGCGGCAATTTCGGGGTGACGACGTCGATGACGTTCTCCACCCTCGCGACGGCCGACAGCGACGTCGTGCGGCTCGACTTCCCGCCCGCGTCGGCCACCCAGGTGCTCGTCGGCTGGCAGTCCTGGCTCAACGCCGCCGACCGAAACACCTGGGGCATCGTCGATCTCATGGTCGGCTCCGCCCCGAATTGCCATGTGCTCGCAACGTGCCCGGCCGGCACGGGGTCGGGAGTGGTCGATGCGATCAAGTCCGCGGTCGGGGTGGCGCCCACCTCTGTTTCGAACAAGACGATGAACCGCACGGATCTGGTGATGTTCCTGGCCGGCGGCAGCGCCGACCCTCCGGCGCGCTCCTTCGTGGCCGGATCCGACGTCGTCGGGCGGGTGGATTCCGCTGCGGCCCATGCCATTGCCACCGCGATAGGGCAATGGCCGGCAGGCGCCGGACAGGCGTCGGTCCTCGTCGATCCGCTCGGTGGCGCCGTCGCGGACGTGGCCGCGGGTGACACCGCCTTTCCGTGGCGCAATCAGGCCGCCGTCCTGCAGTGGTACGTCGAACCCTCCAGTAGCCAGGTCAGCGCCGCGAACAGCTGGCTGAGCTCAGCGCACCAAGCGGTGCAACAGATTTCGGTCGGCGGATATGTGAACTACCTGGAGGCCAATGGCGCGCCGGCGCGCTACTTCGGCTCGAACCTGTCGCGGCTGACGACCGTGCGGCAGAAGTACGACCCGAATCGAGTCATGTTCTCCGGGCTGAACTTCTGAGTTCTCAGCGGCCGAGCAGACGATTCCGTTGTTCGACGTATTCCTCGTCGGATATCAGTCCCTCGTCGCGCAACCGGGCGAACTCGCGTATCTCGGCGGCGATCCCCGTCACCACGGTGCGCGGCTCGCTCTCCGCGGGCACGTCCTCATCCGCATCGGAAGGCCGCTCGCTGATCGCCTGCCTGCCAACGGGTTCCGCGATCCGCTGATTATGGTCACGCCGGCCGACGGCGTCGCGAATGGCGCGTCCGGCCGTGCCGGCCAGGGCCATCTCGCCGAACGTGCTCTCGAAACCGGGTACCACCGCCGTGGCGGCGGCACCGGCGGGCGCGGCGGGCAACGCGAGCGCGATCGGGCGTACCGCCGGCGTGCCTGCCGCCCAGGTCGGCGGCACCGAGAGCCGCCCGATCGAGTCCGCCTCGCCCAGCCCCGCCGACGTCGTCGTTGACAACACGTTCGGGGTTGTCGCCGGAACGGCCGGCGTCACCCCCCGCACTATCGAGACGGGCGCGCCATTCGCATCCCAATCACTGACGATGTCATCGGTGTGCAAACCGGTTTCAGCACCGACCAGGTCGATGGGCATGGATACCGCCCCCAGCGGGGCCAATGGGGCGTCGACTCCGTACGCAATGGCGTCGGCGCCGACGTTGATCAGGTCCAACGGCGAGTTCACGCCGAGCGCGGACGCCGCCCCAGTCGCCGAGCTCACCGACCCCGCGGCGCTCGAGACCACGCTCTGGGTGGACCCGGCGGGCAGCTGGGCGGCTTGGCTGAGCGCATTGGCCTGCGCCCCCGAATCGGTGTTCTGCTGCGGTGGCGTGAACGGCGTCATCTGCGTGGCCGCGGCCGAGGATCCCGCGTAGCCGTACATCGCGACGGCGTCTTGCGCCCACATCTCGCCGTACTGAGCCTCGGTCGCGGCGATCGCAGGCGTGTTCTGCCCCAACAGATTCGTGGCGACCAACATCGCAAGCTGGCTCCGGTTGGCCGCGACCTCCGGCGGCGGCACGGTTGCCGCGAACGCTGCCTCATAGGCCGCGGCGGCCGAAATGGCCTGCGTAGCGGTCTGCTCCGCCTGCGCGGCGGTCGCGTTCAACCACGACACGTAGGAGTTGGCGGCGGCGGCCATCATGGCCGATGAGGGACCCAGCCATGGTCCGGCGATGAGAGCGGAGACCACCGATTCGTACGAGCCGGCGGCGGTATACAGCTCTGCTGCAACCGATTCCCATGCCTGGGCGGCGGCAAGCATTGGTCCCGAACCCGGACCGGCATACATCAGGCCCGAGTTGACTTCCGGCGGAAGCGTCGCGAAATCCATTGCACCGCCGGCCTATTTGAACGAGTCCGGGTTGACCGGGTAAGCGGCAATCCCCCCAGCGATGGACGACAAAGGTCTCCCCCTCAATGAATTTTTGGCACGGCGCGGCTCAGCCTGCGCCGCGACGTTTCGGATCAGTGGGTTTTGCGGTCAATGGCTCGCTACGCCGCGCCCCTCTCTGACCGGCTGGAGGCGTCGAACGTTGTCTTCATTCGACACATCGGCGTCCATTTCAGTTTCGGCGCAACGACAATCACCTTCGGTGCTTGATCCGTCGGCGGCCGGCCGCCGCAGGGGCTGCCCCTTGCGCAGGGTGGCGATGAGTTCTCGGTATGGACCGACCAGGTAAACGGTGTCACCGGCGCTGAGCCGGGAGTCGCGACGCGGGTGCAGCCGAACCGGGGCGTCCTCCCGAGTGATTGCGATAACACGCGTTTGGGTGGAAACTTCGAACATCTGCAGCCCGTCGAGTTCGCTGCCGGCCTGCACGTACATTCCGCCTATCAGGAACGATCGGTTGCCGACCGAAAACGTGCCCAGCACCTCCAGGCCCATCGCTGCGCCGATGAACCACGGTGCGGCCAGTTCGACTGTCGACCGGACGTTTTCGAAGCCGAACCGCTGGGCGACCGCGGATCCCAGGTCATGGTCGTACACCCGCAGGACCAGCGGGACCTTGCTCCATCGATTGCCCAGTGGGGCCGGCGCGGAGCCCAACATTTCGCGAACCACGATCCCGGTCTCGATGTTGACCATGTCGTCTCGGGTCAGCACCGCGACCGCGCGGGCACTGTCGACCCGGGCCGCTTCCAGGGTCGGGCGTAATGTCGCGTCCCCGAAGATGACCGGCACGTCGAGCTCGGCCGTCGTCGACAGGAAGGGATTGCCCTGGTCGCGCTCGATCACCGCCACGTCGTAACCGGCCTCGGTCAGGTCGGTGACGACCCGGACCCCGAGCGCGCTCAACCCGACCACGATGATGTGGTTGCGCAGGTGGCGTGCCCGTGGGCGTGCGGACAACGTGAGAAAGCGTCGCGATAGCAGCACGTCGGCGATAAACGCGACAAGCAGGGCGGTGGTGGTCACGCCGGCCAGCATCAGCACGGCGGCGTAGAGCCGCAGCCAGGTGGGCTGTTTGGCGAAGCTGAAGTCGCCGTAGCCCGTCGTCGTGATCGTCTCGTTGGTGAAGTAGAACGCGTCGGTCCAGGACATCCCCGGGTGGGTGTAGGAGTAATGCAGCAGCGTCGTCGAGCCGACGACCAGAAACATGAGCGCGACGATCACGGGATAGAACGCGGGGTTGACCTCGTCGGGCAGGGCGCGCGCGGCGTACAAGATTCGGCGCAAGCGTGACTGGCGTGCGCGCCTTCGCGCCTGACGTGGAACCTTGATTCCGCAGGCGGCGACCTCCTCGGTGGTGCCGATCATCGCCGTCCAGTCGCCGGCGCCCACCCGCAGATCCCGTCCCGGGCATACGACGACCTCACCGGCGTTGGCGGCGTCTTCGTTGTGGACCATCGCCACCGGGGCCAGGTCGCCGTAGATCTCCCGCAGCGACGCATCGAACGGAGCCTCGGCGCCGAAGGCGACGAAGTCGATCCCTGCCACCTCGAACGGGTGCGTGGTGCGCGCCAGGCAAGCCTCGACCACCGCGGCGCCGGCGAGGTCGGCAACGCCGAGGATCGCGCTCGGGCCCTCGTCCGCGGCGACGGCCTCGCGCAGTACGTCATTGGCCACCCGGGCCACCACGCGGATGTTCGGGTTGGCCTTCCGCGCCAGCAGCGCAATCTCCAAATTCGTCGCGTCGTCATCTCCGGCGCACACCACAGCCGACGCCGTGGCGACTCCCGCCCTGGCGAGTTCGGTCTTGACGCGGGCGCCGGCGAGTTCCGAATCGAGGAGCCGCGCGACGCTCGCGCCAGCCCTCTTCAACTCGTCGACGATGGTCGACGCCAGCGCGTCATCACCGCTGACGATGATGCACTGGGTCATGACGTTCCACTCCTCCGCGAATCACGGCTACCCCTCATTCGACATTGATCACGAGCAGTGGCGCGAAACCCATGTGGCACAAGCACTTACTTTGCTGAGGCGGGTATCGCGCGCTACTCCAAGGAAATGAAGATCGAATTCGATGCTAACAGACAGATTCAGGATGCGGCGGGCACGAACGCGTCTGTCCTCCAATCAAGCGCACCGCGCCGCTGGCGATTCGCGCTCTGAATAGACTGGAGCGCAGTAAAACTCAATTTTTACAAGTGTGGATTGTGTCAAATGATATAAAGGAAGCGTCGCGATGGCGTCCAGAAGGGCTGCTGTACAACACCTTTAACCTGCCTGTGCGTTTACTGTCCATATCGGACGACGCGTGCGAAATCTGTTTTGAGACGAAGTGCCTTACCTCACAACACCCTTGGCGCGGCACACCAATCAACGCGAAGTATGAGCGTTTATTACCAATGGCGCCGTCTTTGTTACATCCAAGTCACGCGCTGAGAGTGTGCTGGCAATTCTTCTGACAATTTCCTGTGTTTATCGTTGCTGGCCGATAGAGGTAGGACGACAAAAACAATTGCGGCAGATACGCTTTCGGCGAGCATCATGGCTCGGGGAAGACGTTTCAAACAGGTGGGGGAAGGAATATGCGCGGTGCCAACATCTTTGGCTGACGGGCGGCCCGGCGAGCACAGGGCATGGTCATCGCTGTCCGACGTGTGCAAGCGGGGCCTTCTCGGCAGGCCCCTGATCAACTCGCAGCTCGAACACGAAAAGTTGTCGAACCCGGTCGCGCTCGGGGTGCTGTCGCCCGACGCAATCTCCTCGACCGCTTACGGCTCCGAGCAGATCATGATCGAACTGCTGCCTGCGGCCGGGATGGCGGCGTTCGCCCTGCTGCTTCCCATCACCGGCGTCATTCTCCTGATCCTGGTGCTGGTGGCGGCGTCGTATCGCCAAGTTGTCATGGTCTATACGCGGTCCGGCGGATCGTACGTGGTCGCGCGGGAGAATTTTGGCCCTCGGGTGGCGCAGGTCGCCGCGGCGGCACTGCTGATCGACTACGTGGTCACGGTCGCCGTGCAATGCGCCGCGGGGACCGTTGCGGTGGCTTCGGCGTTACCGGTGCTGGGCCCCTACAGCCTCGAGATCACCGTCGGCATGGTGTTGTTGATGTGCTTTGCGAACCTGCGCGGTCTGCGCGAAGCGGGAGCCCGTTTCGCGTTGCCTACCTACGCGTTCGTGGCCATGGTGTCGCTGACCATCGTTGTCGGAGTCATTCGCGAGCTGAGCGGAAGCCTGCCGACATACGATCCCCAGCACATCACCGGAGCGGTGCCGGTCCACCAGGGCAGCGGATTGGTGATGGGCGCGACCGTTCTGATTGTGTTGCGCGCGTTCGCCAACGGTGGCTCATCACTGACCGGAGTCGAAGCCATATCGAACACGGTCACCACTTTCCGCAAGCCGGAGGGCATCAACGCCCGGCGAGTCATGACGATCATGGCCTGCATCCTCGCGTTCCTGCTGGCAGGCGTGGCGTGGCTGACGCACGTGACCCACGCCGTCCCTTACACGGACGGCTACCCGTCCATGTTGTCCGAGATCGCCCGGGCCGTCTTCGGTCACGGCGCAATCGGCAGTGTCCTCTACATCTTGGTGCAGGCGTCGACCGCGGCGATCCTCTACACCGGCGGCAACACCAGCTTCAACGGCTTTCCCGCGCTGGCGAGTTTCGTTGCCGGGGACCGGTTTTTGCCGCGTCCGCTGATGAAACGCGGCCATCGCCTGGTCTTCTCCAACGGCATCATCGCCCTGACCGCCCTGTCGATCGCGTTGCTCCTCATCACCGGGGGCTCGGTTGATGCGCTGGTGCCCTTCTACGCGATCGGTGTGTTCACCGGATTCTCCATGGCCGGCTATGGGATGACGAAGCACTACCTGAGCAAGCGCGGCCCAGGCTGGCGGCGCAAGGCGGTGGTCAATTTCTCCGCGGGGATCCTGTCGACCGTCGTAGTGGGGATTTTCGCGGTCGCCAAATTCAGCGAGGGCGCCTGGCTCATCGTCGTTGTCTTCCCGCTGCTGGTGCTCGCGCTGATGCGACTGAACCGGCAGTACCGCGCGGAGGCGTCCGTGCTGGAGATGTCACGCACGGAAAAGCCGGTCCTGGCCCGCTACACCCGGCACCGGGTCTTCGTCTTCGTGGATTCCATCGACCTCGCGGAGGTGGAAGCGCTGCGATATGGCAACGGTCTGCACGCCGACGAGCTGACCGTGGTGCATTTCGTGATCGACGCCGATCATGCCGCCCGGCTGCAGAAGCGTTGGGAGATATTCGAACACGACACCTCCCTTCGTTTGGTGGACTGTGCCGATCGGCACCTGGGGCGCGCCGCCCACGAGTTGGTGCTGCAGGTGCTCAAGGACCATCCGGACACCAAGGCGACCGTGCTGCTGCCGCGCCGAACCTATTCGCCGCTCGTCGGCCGGCTGTTGCACGACCGCACGGCGGACAAGATCGCCCGCGCCGTCAGCCGCATTCCCGGTGCGGTCGCGCAGATCGTGCCCTATGACATCGAGTCCCGCATCGCCGAGGTCACCCGCGCGGGATGACGTCATCCGGCCACGAGTCGGGCCGGCACTGGATCTAAATCGTTTGGAAAGCCTTCGAGGAAGGGATGCTGTGACGCAACCGAGTGGCGGGATACCGCTCTCCTTTACCGATAAGTGCAAGCGGCTTTTCCTCGGCCAGCCGTTGACCACCGACCAGCTGGACGGCGAGAGATTGTCGAATCCCGTTGCACTCGGCGCACTGTCACCCGACGCGATCTCCTCGACCGCGTACGGCACCGAGCAGATCATGATCGAACTGCTGCCGGCCGCCGGGATGGCGGCTTTCGCGTTGGTGCTTCCGATTACCGGAGTCATTCTGGTGGTCCTCGCGTTGGTGGCCGCGTCGTACCGGCAGGTGGTCATGGTCTACACGCGGGCCGGCGGGTCCTACACGGTCGCACGGGAGAACTTCGGACCGCGGGTGGCGCAGGTCGCGGCGGCCGCGCTGCTCATCGATTACGTGGTCACCGTGGCGGTGCAGCCCGCGGCCGCGACGGTGGCGGTGGTGTCGGCGATCCCGCAGCTACGGCCCTACCACCTGGAGATCACGCTCGCGGCGGTGGTCCTGATCTGCCTGGCCAACCTGCGCGGGCTACGACGATCGGGGCGCACGTTCGCGATGACGACCTATGCCTTCGTCGGCATGATCACGGTGACGATCCTGACCGGCTTTGTTCGTGAAATATTCTGGGGATTACCGAGATACGATCCGCAGCACATCGTGGGCGCAGTGCCGGTTCATCAGGGTGGCGGCCTGGTCATGGGGGCGAGTCTCCTGATCGTATTGCGCGCCTTCGCCAACGGCGGTACCTCACTGACCGGCGTCGAGGCGGTGTCGAACACCGTCAACGTCTTTCAGAAACCCCAGGGCGTCAACGCCCGTCGGGTGCTGACGTGGATGGCCTGCATCCTCGGCTTCCTGCTCGCGGGCGTGGCGTGGCTGACGCACGTCACCCACGCCGCACCCTATCGCGATGAATACCCGTCGATGTTGTCCGAGATCGCCCGGGCGGTCTTCGGCCACGGCGTGATCGGGAATGTGCTCTACTTCCTGGTGCAGGCGTCGACCGCGGCGATCCTGTTCACGGGTTGCAACACCAGCTTCAACGGCTTTCCCGCGCTGGCGAGTTTCGTTGCCGAGGACCGCTTCTTGCCTCGCCCCTTGACCAAACGCGGCCATCGCCTGGTGTTCTCGAACGGCATCTTCGTGCTGACCGCGCTGGCGATGGTGTTGCTCATCGTCACCGAAGCCAAGGTGAGTGCGTTGGTGCCGTTCTTCGCGATCGGCGTATTCACCGCATTCGCGATGGCCGGCTACGGCATGGCCAAGCACCATCTGACCCGGCGCGGGCAGGGGTGGCGATTCAAGTTGGTGGTGAATCTGTCGGCGGGAATCATGTCGACGCTCGTGGTGGGAATCTTCGTGGTGGCCAAGTTCACCGAGGGCGCGTGGCTCATCGTCGTCATCTTCCCGTTGCTGGTGCTGGCCTTGATGCGGCTGAACCGGAAATACCGCGACGAGGCGTCCGTGCTGGAGATGTCGCGCACGGAAGACCTTGACCTCGGGCGGCACCCGCGGCTGCAGGTGCTGGTGTTCGTGGACACGATCGACCTGGCCGAGATCGAGGCGGTGCGTCTCGGCTATGGGCTGCATGCCGACGAGCTCACCGCGGTGCACTTCGTGATCGACGTCGACCATGCCGTGCGGCTGCGCGAGCGTTGGGATCGCTTTGAGCACCACACCCCGCTGTGGCTGATCAACTGTCCGGATCGCCATCTGAGCCGCGCCGCACACGAATTGGTGGTGCGCGTCCTCAAGGACCATCCGGACACCAGGGTGACGGTGCTGTTGCCGCGGCGCACCTATTCGCCGCTCTTGGGCCGGCTACTGCACGACCGCACGGCGGACAAAATGGCGCGTGTTGTCAGCCGCGTCCGCGGTGCGACGGCAATCATCGTGCCCTACGACATCGAGTCACGGATCGCGCGGGTCGCACCCGCCGGCGTTGACGCTCGCGCCCCCGAAGTGGTTGGTCCCGTGCCGGCGCCGATACTCAGCCTGGTCGACGACTGATCCGAAATCATTTGCGCGAGTGTGCATCTATGGCGATTTCTGAGGGTGGACTTCACCACCCCGAGAAGCTGCTACGGGATGAGGATGATGACGATGGGCCTTAGTTCGGGCTACTCGGACAGCGTCGCCCTGATGCAGACGGTGACGTAGGGCAGCGCCAGCCCGGTCGAATTCGCCAGCGCCGGATGGGTGGCGAGCAACTCGCGCACCTGCTCCAGTGTCCTGGTGCGGACCTCGGTCGGCGAGGTGATGCAGTAGCTGCGCGATGCGACCAGGTCGATCAAGGCTTGCGGCGTAAGGTAGTTCGTCCACTCGACCTGGTGACGCTCCGGCTCGGTGAACGACTCGGACAGCGTGACGTCGAAGCGGCCCCGGTCGCCGTCGGAACCGATGATGTCGCCCAACTCCCGCACCCAGCCCAGCCGCTCGTCGCGGGTGTTCCACACCAGGCCCAGCCGACCGCCCGGGCGCAGCACGCGGGCTATCTCGGGAATGGCGCGCTCGGGGTCCACCCAATGCCACGCCTGCGCGACCAGCACGACGTCGACGCTGTTGTCCGGCAACGGGATTCCCTCCGCGGTGCCCAACAGCGCCCGGGTCTCCGGCAGGGAGGTGCGCAGCACTTCCAGCATGTCGGGAATCGGGTCGACGGCCACCACGTCCAGCCCGCGCTCCACCAGCCGGGTGGTCAGCTTGCCGGTACCCGCACCCAGGTCCAGCACCTGTCGCGCGCCGCGTGGCAACAGCCAGTCGATGGCCTCCGGGGGATAGGACGGGCGGCCCCGCTCGTAGGCCGCGGCCGCCGAACCGAACGACAGGGAGCGGTCGTGGCGAGAGCGGGTCACCGCCGGCACGCGCCTTCGCCGTCCTCCGCGTCGGCCAAATCCAACGTCTTGCGGATCAGCTCGCCGACCGCATCGGATTCCACCAGGAAACCGTCGTGCCCGCAGATGGATTCGACAACATGCAGGCCGCTGCAACCCGGCAGCAGCTCGGCGAGCTCCTCCTGCAATCGCAGCGGGTAGAGCCGGTCGGAGGTAATGCCGCCGACCACGGCCGGCACCGGGCAACCGCTCAGGGCCTTGCGCACACCGCCGCGGCCGCGACCGACGTCGTGGCTATTGAGCGCCTCGGTCAGCGTCACGTAGCTGCCCGCGTCAAAGCGGGCCAGCAGCTTGTCGCCCTGATGCTCCAGGTAGCTCTGCACGGCATACCGGCTGTCTTCGACGCTCTGCTTGTCGTTGCTGAACCGGGTGTCGAGCTCAGCTTCCCCGCGGTAGGTCAGGTGGGCGAAGCGGCGGGCGATGGTCAGGCCGGTGTCCGGTGTGCGGCCGGTGCCGTGGTAGTCGCCGCCCTGCCAATTCGGGTCGGCCTTGATGGCCGCGATCTGCGTGGTCTGTGTGCCGATCTGGTCCGCGGTCGCCCGCGCACCGACCGCCAGCAGCAGGCCGGCCCGGACGCGGCTGGGGTGACCGACCATCCACTCCAAAGCCCTTGCGCCGCCCATGGATCCGCCGACCACGGCGGCCACCTCGTCGATCCCGAGTGCTGCCAGCGCGGCGATGTCGGCCTCCACCTGGTCGCGCACCGAGATCATCGGAAACCGTGAGCCCCAAGGCTTTCCGTCGCGGGCTAGCGAGCTCGGTCCGGTCGAACCGCGGCAACCGCCCAGCACGTTGGTGGCCACGGCGCACCAGCGGTCCGTGTCTATCGGCGCGCCAGGGCCGGCCACGCCGTCCCACCAGCCGCCGGTGGGATGCCCGGGTCCGGCGGGGCCGGTGATGTGCGAGTCGCCGGTCAGCGCGTGCAGCACGACCACCACGTTGTCGCGGTTGGGCGACAGCTCACCCCAGCGCTGAACGGCGATGCAGACATCCTCGATCACCGCGCCGCTCTCGGTGGTCAGCGAGCCGATGTGCACCAGGCCGATCTCGCCTTCGGCGGGCAGCGTCTGGGTGGGGACGTCGGAGATCGTCATCGCCGGGGCCCTTAGAACGCCGCCACGGCTTGCGGGTCGGCGCCCGAGGTTTGCGCGTCCGCACCGTACTTGCGCGCCGCGGCGAACCCGAGCTCCAGGTCGGCCAGGATGTCGTCGATGCCCTCGATGCCGACGGCCAGCCGCACCAGTCCCGGGCTGACCCCGGTGCTCAGCTGCTCGGCCGGGCTCAGCTGCGCGTGGGTGGTGGACGCCGGGTGGATCACCAGCGAGCGCACATCGCCGATGTTGGCGACGTGGCTGTGCAGCTTCAGGGCGTTCACGAACGCCTTGCCGGCCTCGACCCCGCCGGCCAGCTCGAACGCCAGCACCGCACCGGTTCCCTTGGGCGCCAGCTTCTTTGCGCGCTCGTGCCACGGCGAGGCGGGCAGGCCGGCGTAGTTGACCGACAACACGCCGTCGTGGCCGGCCAGGTACTCGGCCACGCGCTGCGCGTTGGCGACGTGGCGCTCCATGCGCAAGCTCAGCGTTTCGATGCCCTGGGCCACCAGGAACGCGTTGAACGGCGAAGCGGCGGAGCCAAGGTCACGCAGCAGTTGCACGCGCGCCTTAAGCGCATACGCCGGCGGGCCGAGCTCGGCGAACACCACGCCGTGGTAGCTCGGATCGGGCGTGGTGAATCCGGGGAAGCGGCCCTGCGTCCAGTCGAAGGTGCCGCCGTCGACGATGACACCGGCGATCGCCGAGCCGTGCCCGCCGAGGTACTTGGTGGCCGAGTGCACCACGATGTCGGCGCCGTGCGAAAACGGCTGGATCAGGTAGGGCGTGGCGATGGTGTTGTCGACGATCAGCGGTATCCCGTTTGCGTGGGCGACGCCGGCCACCCCGGGGATGTCCAGCACGTCGATCTGCGGATTCGAGATGGTCTCGCCGAAGAACGCCTTGGTGTTCGGTCGCACGGCGGCCTGCCAGGAGTCCAGGTCGTCGGGGTCGTCGACGAAGCTGACCTCGATGCCGAGCTTGGCCAGCGAATAGTGGAACAGGTTGTACGTGCCGCCGTAGAGCCGCGGGCTGGAGACGATGTGATCCCCGGCACACGCGAGGTTCAGTATGGCGAAGGTCTCAGCGGCCTGCCCCGAGCTCAGGAAGAGCGCGGCCACACCGCCCTCGAGCGCGGCGATGCGTTGCTCGACGACGTCGGTGGTCGGGTTGCCGATCCGGGTGTAGATGTTGCCCGGAACCTCCAGCCCGAACAGCGCGGCGGCGTGGGTGGTGTCATCGAACGTGTAGGACGTGGTCTGGTAGATCGGCAGGGCGCGGGCGTTGGTCGCCGGGTCCGGTTGCTGACCGGCGTGCACCTGCTTGGTCTCGAACGACCAGCGGGCGGTCGGGTCGGTGTCGTCGTTGCTGGTGCTGCTGTTGTCGGGGCTCACGTGGGTTTGCTTTCTGCTTCGAGATTGGCGAATCGGGTATCGGGGTTGCGGGTTAGCAGCGCGACACGATTCGACACATCGGCCGATCCGAAGGAGTTGGATATGTGCACATCACGTCTTCCCCTCTAGTCAGGGGTCCGTTATGGCGGACCCGCGCTTGCCGCGCAGCCTGTGGCTACTAGACCTGGTCATCACCCGGGGCACCCCACCGCGGTTGGAGGGTTGCCGGCCAGCAAGCCGGGGCTTGATGCTGGCACTCATGACCAATACGAAGATTAGCTTACTGTGCCGACTTCGTGCCAATGGCGGGTCGACACCTGGCCAAACGCCCTTGATAACGTGGCGGGAAGAACGCTGAGCCCCCCAGAGATCTGACCGATATTCGAAGATTTGCCACGCCGGGAGAGGGACCGTGAGCGCCGAACAGCCGACCGTCATCTACACACTGACCGACGAGGCGCCGTTGCTGGCGACCTACGCGTTCCTCCCGATCGTGCGCGCCTTCGCCGAGCCGGCGGGCATCCAGATCAAGACCAGCGACATCTCCGTCGCCGCCCGGATCCTTGCCGAGTTCGGAGAAGACCTGACCGAAGAGCAGCGGGTTCCGGACAACCTGGGCGAGCTGGGCAAGCTGACCAAGCTCGCCGACACCAACATCATCAAGCTGCCGAACATCAGCGCCTCGGTGCCCCAGCTGATCGCCGCCGTCAAGGAGCTGCAGGGCAAAGGCTTCAAGATTCCGGACTTCCCGCAGAGTCCGAAGACCGACGAGGAGAGGGAAATCCGCGCCCGCTACGGCAAATGCCTGGGCAGCGCGGTCAACCCGGTTCTGCGAGAAGGCAACTCGGACCGGCGCGCGCCAAAGGCTGTCAAGGAGTACGCGCGCAAGCACCCGCACAGCATGGGGGAGTGGTCGCCTGCCTCGCGCACCCACGTCGCGACCATGCGCAAGGGCGACTTCTACCACGGCGAGAAGTCGATGACGCTGGACCGCGCGCGCAACGTGAAGATGGTGCTTCAGACCAAGGGCGGCAAGACCCTCGAGCTCAAGCCGAAGGTCGAGCTGCGCGAGGGCGACGTCATCGACAGCATGTTCATGAGCAAGAAGGCCCTGGTCGAGTTCTACGAAGAGCAGATGGAGGACGCCTACGAGACCGGCGTGATGTTCTCGCTGCACGTCAAGGCGACCATGATGAAGGTGTCGCATCCCATCGTCTTCGGCCACGCCGTCAAGGTCTTCTATAAGGACGCCTTCGCCAAGCACCAGGAGCTGTTCGACGAGCTCGGCGTCGACGTCAACAACGGACTGGTCGACCTCTACAACAAGATCGAGTCGCTGCCCGCCTCGCTGCACGAGGAGATCATCCGCGACCTGCACGCCTGCCACGAACACCGCCCCGAGCTGGCCATGGTCGATTCGGCCAAGGGCATCACCAACTTTCATTCGCCCAGCGACGTGATCGTGGACGCGTCGATGCCGGCGATGATCCGCGCGGGCGGCAAGATGTGGGGCGCCGACGGTCGGCAGAAGGACACCAAGGCCGTCAACCCCGAGTCGACCTTTTCGCGGATCTACCAGGAGATCATCAACTTCTGCAAAACCCACGGGCAGTTCGACCCGACGACGATGGGCACCGTGCCCAACGTCGGCCTGATGGCGCAGCAGGCCGAGGAGTATGGCTCGCACGACAAGACGTTCGAAATCCCCGAGGACGGTGTCGCCGACATCGTCGACCTCGACACCGGGGAAGTCCTGCTCACCCAGAACGTGGAAGAGGGCGACATCTGGCGGATGCCCATCGTCACCGACGAGGCGATCCGCGACTGGGTCAAGCTGGCCGTCACCCGGGCGCGGAACTCGGGCATGACGGTGGTGTTCTGGCTGGACACCGAACGGCCGCACGAGGTCGAGCTGCGCAAGAAGGTCAAGGCCTACCTGAAGGAACACGACACCGAGGGCCTGGACATCAACATCATGCCGCAGGTGTGGGCCATGCGGTACACGCTGGAGCGCGCGATGCGCGGCCAGGACACCATCGCCGCGACCGGAAACATCCTGCGCGACTACCTCACCGACCTGTTCCCGATCCTCGAGCTGGGCACCAGCGCCAAGATGCTGTCTATCGTGCCACTGATGTCCGGCGGCGGGATGTACGAAACCGGGGCGGGCGGTTCGGCGCCCAAGCACGTGCACCAGCTCCTCGAGGAGAACCATCTGCGCTGGGATTCCCTCGGTGAATTCCTCGCGCTCGGAGCGTGTTTCGAAGACATCGGGATCAAGACCGACAACGAGCGCGCCAAGATACTGGGCAAGACGCTGGACGCGGCGATCGGCAAGCTGCTGGAGAACAACAAGAGTCCGTCGCGCAAGGCCGGCGAACTCGACAACCGTGGCAGCCAGTTCTATTTGGCGCTGTACTGGGCAGCCGAACTCGCGCAATCCGACGACGAAGAGCTGCGCGAGCATTTCGCCGCGCTGGCCAAGTCGTTGGGCGACAACGAGGACACCATCGTGGCCGAGCTCGCCGAGGCGCAGGGCGAGTCGGTCGACATCGGTGGCTATTACTACCCGGACAGCGAGAAGACGACTGCGGTGATGCGGCCGAGCAAGACGTTCAATGAGGCGCTAGCCGCTTCGCAAGGCTCGTAAGGTCAAGGGGCCGCCAAGAGAAAGTCGGGCTCGATATGTCAGGCGAACACAAGATCAAAGTCAAGGGGCCCATAGTCGAGCTCGACGGTGACGAGATGACCCGCGTCATCTGGAAGTTCATCAAGGACATGCTGATCCTGCCGCATCTCGACATCCACCTGGACTACTACGACCTCGGCATCGAAAACCGCGACCGCACCAACGACCAGGTGACGATCGACGCCGCGTACGCCATCAAGAAGCACGGGGTGGGCGTCAAGTGCGCCACCATCACACCCGACGAGGCCCGCGTCTCCGAATTCAACCTGAAGAAGATGTGGCTGTCGCCTAACGGCACGATCCGGAACATCCTGGGCGGCACCATCTTCCGCGAGCCGATCGTGATCTCCAACGTGCCGCGCCTGGTGCCGGGCTGGACCAAGCCGATCGTCATCGGCCGGCACGCCTTCGGTGACCAGTACCGGGCGACGAACTTCAAGGTCGACAAGCCGGGCACCGTCTCGATCACGTTCACACCGTCGGACGGCAGCAAGCCGATGGTGCACGAAGTGGTCTCCATCCCCGACGACGGCGGTGTCGTGATGGGGATGTACAACTTCAAGGAATCCGTCCGGGATTTCGCGCGCGCCTCGCTGGCCTACGGCCTGAACGCCAAGTGGCCGGTGTACCTGTCCACCAAGAACACCATCCTCAAGGCCTACGACGGCATGTTCAAGGACGAGTTCCAGCGCATCTACGACGAGGAGTTCAAGGACAAGTTCGAGGCCGAGGGGCTGACCTACGAGCACCGGCTGATCGACGACATGGTGGCCGCCTGCCTCAAGTGGGAGGGCGGCTACGTGTGGGCCTGCAAGAACTACGACGGCGACGTCCAGTCCGACCTGGTCGCGCAGGGCTACGGATCGTTGGGTCTGATGACGTCGGTGCTGATGACCGCCGACGGCAAGACGGTCGAGGCCGAGGCCGCGCACGGCACCGTCACCCGGCACTTCCGGCAGTATCAGGCCGGCAAGCCGACGTCGACGAACCCGATCGCCTCGATCTTCGCCTGGACGCGTGGGCTGCAGCACCGCGGCAAGCTCGACGACACCCCGGAGGTGATCGAGTTCGCCCAGACGCTGGAAAACGTGGTGGTCGAGACGGTGGAGAGCGGCAAGATGACCAAGGACCTGGCCATCCTCATCGGCCCCGACCAGGAATGGCAGCAGAGCGAGGAGTTCCTCAACTCGATCGCCGAGAACCTGGAAAAAACGCTGGCTAACTAGCCGACGGGTTGGCGCCCCGGCTGGCGGTGGTGCACTCGTCGAGGAACTCGGTGATCAGTTCGGCCACGCGCTCGGGCGCCTCGAACATCGGGATGTGCCCCACGCCGTCGAGCTCGGTGACCTGGTGGTCGTCGGGCAAATGGGTGGTGAAATGCCGGCTGAACCTGGGTGCGGGCACAATCCGGTCCTTCTCGCAGATCACCAGGTGCGCCGGGACGGCGTTTTCCGCCAGCTCCTGCAGCCCGTGCAGCAGCAGCGACTTGACCAGCAGCTGGAAGTAGGCCGGGCAGTGGGCGACGTCGTCGATGCAGCCGAGCAGTTGAGAGTCGCTGACCCCCTCCGGCGTTGCGCTGATCGCGTACGTGGCCAGCCGGTGGCTGAACGGCAGTCGCATTACTTTCGGGCCGAACAGCCAGGCCAGCACCAGCAGCGGAATGCCCAGGATGAACTTGGCGATCACCTCGAACTTAGCCGGGCTCCAGCGCGTCCACCCGCCGGCCGGGGCGATGCCCATCACGCTGCGCGCCCGCCCGCGCCGCTCGAGTTCGAACGCGACCCAGCCGCCCAGCGAGTTGCCGACGATGTGGGCGGTATCCCAGCCCAGCTCGTCCATCTGGTGCTCCACGTGGTCGGCCAGCACCGCCGAGGACAGGAACCAGGTCCCCGCGGGCGGCCCGCCGTTGTGGCCGGCCATCGTGGGGGCGAAGACCTCATACCGCCCGGTGTCGGCCAACCGCCGGGCGACGTCCTCCCAGACCGCCTGGGACAGCAGGAACGGGTGCAGCAACAGAACCGGCTCTCCCGAACCGAGGTGGATCGGTGGCCGCGTCCCCGTGTTGCTGTTCGTCCTCTTGCTCCCCATACCGCCGACATTAAAGGCGGTACCGCCGGTACCGCAAGCGAGCGGAGCTCCGCGAGGTCGGGGCACCGCCCGGCTCGCGAGCGTGAAGCTGTCCGCACACTCGGCGGCGAGTGTGAAGCTAGCCGCACACTCGGCGGTGGCGGGTCCCCGGAAAGGCCCGCGTGAAAAGATCGGTGCATCATGAGCACCGCTACCGGATCCCGCCGGATTTTCTCCGGCGTGCAGCCCACCTCCGATTCGCTTCACCTGGGGAACGCCTTGGGTGCCATCACCCAGTGGGTCACGCTGCAGGACGATCACGAGCCGTTCTTTTGCGTGGTCGACCTGCACGCCATCACCATCCCCCAGGATCCCGACGCGCTGCGCCGCCGGACCTTGGCCACGGCCGCCCAATACCTGGCGCTCGGCATCGACCCCGCCCGCAGCACGATCTTCGTGCAGAGCCACGTGCCCGCGCACTCCCAGCTGGCTTGGGTGCTGGGCTGCTTCACCGGCTTCGGGCAGGCCTCGCGGATGACGCAGTTCAAAGACAAGTCGGCCCGCCAGGGCGGCGACTCCACCACCGTGGGCCTGTTCACCTATCCGGTGTTGCAGGCCGCCGACGTCCTGGCCTACGACGCCGAGCTGGTGCCCGTGGGCGAGGACCAGCGCCAGCACCTCGAGCTGGCGCGCGACGTGGCGCAGCGGTTCAACAGCCGGTTCCCCGACACGTTCGTGGTTCCCGACCTGCTGATCCCCAAGGCCACCGCCAAGATCTATGACCTGCAGGACCCGACATCGAAGATGAGCAAGTCGGCGGCCACCGATGCCGGCTTGATCAACCTGCTCGACGATCCCGCCGCGTCCGCGAAGAAGATTCGCTCGGCGGTCACCGACAGCGAGCGCGAGATCCGCTTCGACACCGACGCCAAGCCGGGCGTGTCCAACCTGCTGACCATCCAGTCCGCGGTCACCGGCGTCGGCATCGACAAGCTCGTGGAAGGTTACGCCGGACGGGGTTACGGCGACCTGAAGAAGGAGACCGCCGAAGCGGTCGTCGAGTTCGTCAGCCCGATCAAGGCCCGCGTCGACGAATTGCTGGCTGACCCAGCCGAATTGGAGGGGATCCTGGCGGCCGGGGCCCAGCGGGCCGAGGATGTGGCCGGCCAAACCGTTCGGCGGGTCTACGATCGGTTAGGTTTCCTTCCGCAGCGAGGATGAGTTCACCATGAGCGAGCCGGCCAAGGCGGGTGCCCTCGACCGGCTGCGGGCCCGGTACGGCTGGCTCGACCACGTCCTGCGTGCCTACCAGCGCTTCGACGACCGCAACGGCGGGTTCTTCGCGGCCGGCCTCACCTATTACACGATCTTCGCGCTATTCCCTTTGTTGATGGTCGGTTTCGCGGCCTTCGGGTTCATCCTGGCCAGGCGGCCCGAACTGCTGAAAACGATCGACGACCACATCCGGTCCCAGGTGACCGGCGCCCTGGGCGATCAGCTGCTCGACTTGATGAACTCGGCGATCAATGCGCGGGCGTCGGTGGGTGTCATCGGCCTGGCCACCGCGGTGTGGGCGGGTCTGGGCTGGATATCGCATCTGCGCCAGGCGTTGACGGAGATGTGGTGGGACGAGCGCATCGAGTCGCCGGGCTTCGTGCGCAACAAGCTTTCCGATCTGTTGGCCATGCTGGGAACATTCGCGGTGATCGTGGCCACCGTCGGGCTGACCACCGTGGGCCATGACGCGCCCCTTGCTGCACTGTTGAAATGGCTTGGGGTGCCGCAGCTTTCGGTGTTGGATTGGCTGTTTTGGCTGTTGTCGATCGTGATCTCCACGGCCATCTCGTGGATGCTGTTCACCTGGATGATCGCCCGGCTGCCGCGCGAGAAGGTCAGCCTGGCCGACTCGGCGCGCGGCGCGCTGATGGCGGCCGTCGGGTTCGAAGCGTTCAAGCAGGTGGGTTCCATCTATCTGCGGGTGGTATTGCGCAGCCCCGCGGGCGCCACGTTCGGCCCGGTGCTGGGTCTGATGGTGTTCGCATATATCACCTCGTATCTCGTGCTCTTCTGCACGGCGTGGGCGGCGACGGCATCCGATCACCCGCGCACCCGCCACGTCGCACCGCCCGCCCCGGCGATCATCGCCCCGCGCGTGCAACCCGATGAGGGGATCAGCACGCGGCAGACGCTGACCGCGATGGCGATGGGAGCCGTTGGGGCGCTGGCCCTCTCCCGCGTCACCCGGCGGCTGCGCTAGCCGCCCAGGGCCGTGCGCATCCGTTCGGCGAACACCGTCGCCGCCCTCAGCGGGCGGACCATCACGGTGATCTCGTCGATGAGGCCGTCCGCGCGCGTGTGCACGAAGTCGCAGCCCTGGATTCCAGGTCCGCAACGGCGGCCCTGAACATGAGCGCGTGATCGCCGGTGCCCACACCGGAGAGCTCCTTTTCGAAGCGAAAGCCCGTCAGCACGTGGGCGACAGCGGAGACGATGGTTGCGATCACGTCCGGCCCCCGATAGGGCCGGTGCGCGATGGGGCTGTGCAGCACCGCGTCGGGCGCGAATAGGCTTCCGATGCGGTTGAATTCGCCGGCTTCCACGGCGCGACGGAACGGGTGGCCGCTCACAGGCCGAGCGCCCTGCCGACGGCCACCGTGACGGCGGCGGCGAAGATCGTGACGGTCGCGGCGACGTTGCGTGGTTCGCGAAGGTATGCGTGCGAGCCGATGGCGCCCACCATGACGATCGCGAACCCGAAAGCCGCCAGCGGGGTGAGGAACGCCGCGATACCGACCAGCCGGGGCAACACAATGCCGATGGCGCCCAGCAGTTCACAGAACGCGGTGACACGGATCACCGGTAAGGGGAACGGCGTGACGCCCGTTTGTCCGCTGGCGATCAGCCGATCTTTCGGTTGACTGATCTTGGCCAGGCCCGACGCGGCAAAGAGCGCGGCGAGCGCCACCTGCAACGTCCATAGCAACAAATTCATCATGACCTCCCACGTCGATGGCTGTTCACCTCTATGACGCGGCAGGGCCGCATGACGTGACACCGATTAGGCAGTCACCCGCCAGTCGCCCCGAATCATGACCGCGCTGACCCGCAGATCGCGGTCCAGCACAACGAGATCGGCGTCGTAGCCGGCGCGCAGGCTGCCCACCCGCTCGAGGCCGAGCGCCCCCGCCGGCGTCGCCGAAGTCGTCTGCGCCGCGACGGCCAGTCCCGCATCGGCATGCACGGCGCGGAACAGCCGGTCCATGGTGGCGGTGCTGCCCGCGATCGTCGACGTCCCGCGCACCCGCGCCACACCGGACACCACGTCGACGGCCACCGCGCCGAGGCGGAACGCCCCGTCGTCGCGGCCGGCCGCGGCGATGGCGTCGGTGACGACAGCGACCCGTTCGGGCCCCGCCGCCCCGATCACCGCGCGCACGACGGCCGGATGCACGTGCACGCCGTCGGCGATCAGTTCGACCGTGACTCCCGGGTTGCGCAGCAGGGCGAGTACCGGCCCCGGCTCGCGATGGTGCAGCGGCGGCATCGCGTTGCACAGGTGGGTGCCCACCGTGGCACCCAGCGCGATGGCGTGTTCGGTCTGCTCGTAGGTGGCGTCCGTATGCCCAACCGCCACAATCACTCCGGCGCCGAGAAAGCGCCGGATCGCCTCGTCGGCCCCCGGCAACTCGGGCGCCAGGGTGACCATCCGGATCGCGCCGCCGCCCGCGTCGAGCACGGCGTCGATCTCGGCCGGGTCCGGGTCGCGCAGCTGGGCCGGGTCGTGCGCCCCACAGCGGGCCCGGGAGAGCCACGGCCCCTCGAGGTGGATGCCCGCGACCGTGCCGTGCCGGGCGGCTTCGGCCAGCGCACGCACGCCGGCGAGCAACTCCGCGGGCGAGGCGGTCACCAGGCTGGCGAGCGTCGTCGTGGTGCCGTGCCGCAGATGGAATTCCGCCGCCCCGGTGATACCGTCGCGCTCGGTGTAGGAGGCGCCGCCGCCGCCGTGCACGTGCATGTCGATGAACCCGGGCACCACGGTGGCGTCGGGGAAGTGCGCGTCGGCCGGGCTGGGCGGGACGCCCGCGCCGCAGGCCACGATTCGCCCGCCGTCCGTCTGCAGCCAGCCCGGCCGGCGGACCTGCCCGTCGAGCACCATGGTGCCCGCGGCGATCACTACCATCGGCCGCCGTTCTCCCAGAAGTGCCGGACTTCCTCCAGCTGGCGGCCCTTGGTCTCGGGCGCAAACCGGTAGACGACGACGAACGCGACCACCGCCAGGCCGGCGAACACCGCGAAAGTGCCTGCGCCACCGAGGGAATGCAGCATGGTGAGGAAGACGGCGGCGATGATCGCGTTGGCCACCAGGTTGGAGGTGAGCATCGTGCTCGACCCGATGGACCGCAACCGGGACGGGAAGCTCTCGCTGGCGTACACCCAGCCCAGGGAGCCGAACCCCATGGTGTAGCCGATGATGAACAGCAGTATGCCGGCGAACCCGAGTGCCGCGCCGCCGATGCCCCGCCCGAACACGCCCATCAGCACGACGTCGGCGGCGATCATCATGGCGATGCCGGACAACAGGATTGGGCGCCGGCCCACCCTGTCGACGAGCAGCAGCGACGCCCCCACCGCGGCCAACCCGGCGACCTGGACCACGGCCGGCAGCGCCAGCAGCGCGAAGTTGCCGGTGAAGCCCATCGCCTGGAATATCCGTGGGCTGTAATAGATGATCGCGTTGATACCGGTGATCTGGATCAGGAAACCGAGCGTGACCACGAAGGCGGTGGCCCGCGAATACGGCGGGCGCAGCATCTCGGACCAGCCGCCGCTCCCTTCGCTCAGCGCGCGGCCGATCTCGGCGAGCTCCTCGTCGACCCGGGCGTCGGGTTCCACGCGCAGCAACGCCGCGCGGGCCTCGTCGGGCCGGCCCTTCAGCACGTACCACCGGGCCGTGTCGGGCGCGCGAATGAGCAACGGCAGCAACAACATTGCCGGCACCGTGGCCAGCCCCAGCATCCAGCGCCAGCTGTGGGTCCCGGCCAGCAGATATCCGGTCAGGTAGCCGATGATGAGCCCGCTGACGATGGCCAGCTGATAGGCGGTCAGCAGCGACCCGCGCACCGCCGTCGGGGCCGATTCCGCGACGTAGACCGGCACGACCACCACCGCCACGCCGAGGGTCAGGCCCAGCAGGACCCGCGCCGCCAACAGCATCGGCAGCGAGACCGAGAGCGCACCGAGCAGCGCGAACGCCGCGTAGGCGACCAGCAGCAGCACCACCGATTTCTTGCGCCCGATCGCGTTGGCCAGCACACCCGCCCCGAGCGCCCCGGCGATCTGGCCGATCACCACCATGGTCGTCAGCAGCTCCTGTTGCCGGGTGGACAGGCCGAAGTCCTCGGTGACGTACAGCTGCGCGCCGGCGATGATGGACAGGTCGTAGCCGTAGATGATGCCGATGCTGGCGGCGGTCAGCCCGACCAGCAATCCCCGCGGCGATCGGGTGGGCCGCGATCTCACCGGTGTTGCGGTCGGCGGTTCATCGAGCGTGCGACCATGATCAAACTAAACACGATGATGGTTCCGATGACGGCGACGCCCACCCGGATCGGCAGCGCGTCCGCCGACGGGATGAGCCCCGCGGCCTGCGCGCCGTTGCCTTGCCGGTCGGCCGCGCTGTCGCGTTTGGCGGGTGCCAGCGAGGGGTCGGGTTCGATCAGGTTGCCGACCTGGGTGCCCTGCGGCGTGCTGAATCCGTAGTCCAGCAGGTGCGCCGCCTGCTCCCACGGGGCGATCGGCTGCCGCGTCCCGTGCAGCAGGACGGCCATCAGGCGGCGCCCGTTGTGGTTCGCCGCGCCAACGAAGGTCTGGCCGGCGTCGTCGGTGTAGCCGGTCTTGCCGCCCAGCGCGCCCGGGTACTTGTAGAGCAGCTGGTTGTCGTTTTCCAGCTCGTAGCCGGGGTGGTCGCCGTGACCGGGGAAGTCGAACGTCCGCGTCGCGACGATGTCGGCGAACGTCGGGTTCTGCCAGGCGTAGCGGTAGAACAGGCCGATGTCGTAGGCCGACGTGCTCATGCCGGGGCCGTCCAGCCCGGACGGTGTCGCCACCCGGGTGTCCTTGCCGCCGAGCTTGGCGGCCAGCACGTTGATCTTCTCCACGGCCTGCTGCATGCCGCCGAGCTGCATGGCCAGCGCGTGCGCGGCGTCGTTGCCGGAGTGCATCAGCAGGCCGTGCAGCAGCTGGTTGACGGTGAACACCCCGCCCTCTTCGACGCCGACCTTGGTGCCCTCGGCGGCCGCGTCGTCGGCGGTGCCGGGCACCGACTTGTTCAGGTTGAGCGCATTGATGGATGCCATCGCGACCAGCACCTTGATGATGCTGGCGGGGCGGTGCCGCCCGTGCGGGTCCCTGGCCGCGATCACCGCGCCGCTGTCCAGGTCCGCCACCAGCCAGGCGTCGGCGGAGACGTCGGTGGGCAGCGCCGGTGTATCGGGGGCGGCGACGATGCCGCAGCCGGCCAGCGCCTCGCCGCCGACCGGCTTGGGGGGCACCGCCAGCGGGATCGGCGCGTCACCGGCCTGCGGAACCTCCGACGAATCCACTGCGGGTGGGGTGTTCACCTTGAAGGGGCAGTTCGCGGGTGCGGCGTTGGGTCCGGCGCCGGGCTCGGCATGGGCGGCGGGGGCGGCCAGCGTCACCGGGGCAGCGATCAGGAAAACGGCCGCTGCCAGGCACGATGCGGGGCGTAGGAAGTTCATTGCTTGTGCAGACTAGGCGATCACAGGCTCGATTCGAGGGAGCCGCGCTGTGACTGGTGGTACGGAAGTTGCGAAGCCGCCGGATCGCGCGGGAACGCCGCCGAGCCATTACGCTGGGCATGCCGTCAGCGTGACAGCAACGAATCTTCCCGCCGAGACCGAGGGCCCGCCATTCACACCGATCGTCTCTGGTCCCGGTTGCGGCGGAACCGCGATGCTCCGCGGTCGCTGCAACAGCTGGTCAAGGAAGTCGAGAAGGCGACGCAGGTACGGCGCTCCGGCCTGGAAGGCGTGCTGACCGAACTGCAGCAACATCGTGACGCCACGTCCGACGCCGGCCTGCGGGAAGCGCTCACCTGGCTGTGCAACGCGGTGACCCGGATGGTGAGCAACCCGACGGCGGCGCATTCCCGGGAGGTTCTGGTTGCGGCCGACGCGGTGAAGCGCCGCTAAATCTTGTTGGACGCCTCCGCGAGCACGCCGCGCAATACCGATTCGATGGTGTCGAACTCGGCCTGGCCGCTGATGAGCGGCGGCGCCACCTGGACGACGGGATCGCCGCGGTCGTCGGCGCGGCAATACAGGCCCGCTTCGAAGAGTGCTGGCGACACATACCCGTGCAGCACGCGCTCGCATTCTTCCGCGCTGAACGTTTCCTTGGTCGCCTTGTCCTTGACCAGCTCGATGCCGTAGAAGTAGCCCTCGCCGCGCACGTCGCCGACGATGGGCAGGTCGTACAGCTTCTCCAGGATGGCGCGGAAACCGGACGCGTGTTGCTTGACGCGGTCGTTGAGGCCCTCGCGCTCGAAGATGTCGAGGTTGGCCAGCCCCACGGCCGTCGAAACCGGGTGTCCGCCAAAGGTATAGCCGTGCGGGAACGTGGTCTTGCCGTCGTTGAACGGCTCGAACAGTCGCTCGCTGGCGATCATCGCGCCCAGGGGAGAGTAGCCGGACGTCAGCCCCTTGGCACAGGTGATCATGTCGGGCACGTAGCCGAAGTCGTCACAGGCGAACATCGACCCGATGCGGCCGAACGCGCAGATCACCTCGTCGGAGACCATCAGCACGTCGTACTCGTCGCAGATCCGCCGCACCCTTTCGAAATAGCCCGGCGGAGGGGGAATGGCGCCGCCCGCGTTCTGCACCGGTTCCAGGAACACCGCGGCGACGGTCGCCGGGCCCTCGAACTCGATCGCCTCGGCGATCCGGTCGGCGGCCCATTGCCCAAACGCCTTGGGGTCGTTGGCAAACGGGTCGGGCGCGCGGTAGAAGTTCGTGTTGGGCACCCGGAATCCGCCGGGCGTCACCGGTTCGAACGGCGCCTTGTAGGAAGGCAGGCCGGTGATCGCGAGGGCGCCCTGGGTGGTGCCGTGGTAGGCGATCGACCGCGAAATCACCTTGTGCTTACCGGGTTTTCCGGTCAGCTTGAAGTACTGCTTGGCCAGCTTCCACGCGGTCTCGACGGCCTCGGTGCCGCCGGTGGTGAAGAACACCCGGTTCAAATCACCCGGGGCGTAGTGGGCAAGGCGCTCGGCGAGCTCGATAGCGGTCGGGTGGGCGTAACCCCACAGCGGGAAGTACGCCAGCGTGCTCGCCTGTCGCGCGGCGACCTCGGCGAGTTCGGTGCGCCCGTGGCCGACCTGCACGGTGAACAGCCCGGACAGCGCGTCGAGGTAGCTCTTGCCGCGGTCGTCGAAGATGGTCACGCCGTCGCCGCGGACGATGACCGGCGGCGCGATGCCGGCGCCGTGCCGGGCGAAGTGCAGCCACAAGTGTTCTGTCATGGTGACCGTGAGCGTAGCGCTCGGCTTTATGGCGCGGTTCGTTACTCGCGCCGTTCCGGCGCTCGCCGTCTTCACGCTAGGCTCGGGATATGACCGGGACCGAACAGGTCTCACTCTTCGAAGCGCTGCGGCCGCACCTCATGGCAGTCGCCTACCGGCTCACCGGCACGGTGGCCGACGCCGAGGACATCGTTCAGGAAGCCTGGCTGCGCTTCGACGGGCGGGAAGCCACCATTACCGATCCGCGGGCGTGGCTGACCACGGTGGTGAGCCGGCTGGGCCTGGACAAGCTGCGCTCGGCCGCACACCGGCGCGAGACCTATACCGGCAACTGGCTGCCGGAGCCGGTGGTGACCGGGCTCGACCCCGCTGATCCGCTGGCCGCCGTGGTGGCCCGCGAGGACGCCCGGTTCGCGGCGATGGTGGTGCTCGAACGCCTGTCGCCCGACCAGCGGGTCGCCTTCGTGCTGCACGACGGGTTCGCGGTGCCCTTCGCTGAAGTGGCCGACGTGCTGGGCACCAGCGAGGCCGGCGCCCGGCAGCTGGCGTCGCGGGCCCGCAAGGCCGTCACGGCGGAACCGCCGCCAAAGCCCGACCCGTCGCACGACGAGGTCGTCGGCCGGTTGCTGGCCGCCATGGCCGCCGGCGACCTGCACACTGTGGTCTCGTTGCTGCATCCCGACGTCACCTTTACCGGCGATTCGAATGGCAAGGCCCCCACGGCCGTTCAGACCATCCGCGGCCCGGACAAGGTGGTCCGGTTCATGCTGGGCCTCGCGCAGCGCTACGGATCGGCGATGTTCAGCTCGTATGAGCTGGGGCTGGTCAACGGCGAACTGGGCGTCTACACGGCCGGCTGCCCCGCGTCGGACGGCTACCGGGAGATGCTGCCGCGGATCATGGTGTTCACGGTGCGTGACGGAAAGGTCTGCGCGCTTTGGGATATCGCCAACCCGGACAAGTTCACCGGCTCTCCGCTGCGGTCTCGCTAGCCCAGGGCACGCGGCAGGCATCCCCGGAGTTGAAGCCCTGCTCGGTGATGCCCAGCGCGGTGTTCATCCGGGCCCGCATGTTCTCCACGCCGATCTGATAGGTCAATTCGATGACGCCGGCATCGCCGAACCGGGCCCTCAGGTCGGCGACCTGCTCGTCGGTGACGGTGTGCGGATCGGTCGTCATCGCGTCGGCGTAGCGAATCGCGGCGCGCTCGTCGTCGGTGAACGCCGTTGAGGTGACGTAATTGTCGATCTCTTTGAGCCGCTCGATGTCGAGGCCGTCCAGGCGCTGCAGCATCGACCCGAAGTCGACGCACCAGGAACAACCGACGCTGCGCGCGGTCCACAGGACGGCGAGCTCGCGCACGCTGACCGGCAGCACCTTGGACGCCCGGTCGATCATCGTCTCGTGCACGGCGCCGGCGATCATCAGCTTGCGATGGTGGGCGGTCACGGTGAAGGGCTCGGGTACCTGGCCGTAGCGCCGTTTGGCGATCCGGTACATGGCGCGGGTCAGCAGCCCGGCGCGCTTGGGGGACAGGGGCTCGATGCGGGTTTTCTGTGTCATACCCCTGAAGACGAGACGGGTCGGACAAGTGTGACGGGCGCGCCCGCGAGCGTTTCCCCATGGTCGCCTCGGGTAACCCGTCTCCCATCGGCGCCGCGATCTGGTGCGGCGCGATGAGAGGGTGAGGAGACTGGAATGACCTCTCAAAACGATCAGCAGTCCGAGAATCCGCGGCTGGAACACTTCGATGATCCCGAGGTTGGCGGCGGCGCGCGCGACACCGGTTCGGACACGCCCGAGCCGGGCCGCGCGGACCGTCCCGTCGGAACGGTCGACGAAGACGCCAATCCGCCCATGAGCGATTCGACGGCGTCGGACACCTACGGCGGAACGGGCGAGTTGCCTCCGCAGGACACGGGAAGCGCGGTGCCGCCATACGAGGGACGCCAACAGGGTGCGGCCGGCGGCGCGTAAGGCACGGGCGGCGCGACCGGCCCCCAGACGGACACCGGCTTCAGGTCGCCCAGCCCGTCGAGCACGCCCGGCGGTGCCAGCCAGTCCCCGGCCGACGAGCAACCCGCGACCGAGATGCCCGAAACCGACCGCGATGACGAAGGCCACCGCGCGGTAGGCGTCCCCGCTAAGAGGCGGCAATCCGCCTCGTCGACCGCGCGAGCGTCGTAGCATGCCGCTAGCCACTCGACATCGAGGATCAGTGGTAGCGATGGGGAGCCGACGATGACCGCGCTGTTCACCCCATGGTGGCGGGCCGACCAGTATGACTGGCTCTCGGGTTACCTCGCTTCGCGGCGCCTCAGCGGAGCAACCCGGGCCGTGATGGCGTCCATCGCCGCGTCGATGGTGCTGTGCCTGCTCGCGCTGCTGGCCGGCTCGGATGGCCCGCGCGGGCAGGTCCCGGTGGCGATGATGTGGGTTGCCGTCGCCGGCGGGGTCGCGGGAGTGCTGTTGTGGGTGTGGCGCTGGCCCACCCGCCGGCAGTCGGTCGCCTTCGCCGTCACGTGCAACATCGCGGTCGCCCTGGCGTGTCTGGCGCACCCGAACCCGCTGGCCGCCCTGATTGGGTGCATCGCTTTCGCGACCTTCGGCGCCTACATGGCCTTCTTCCACACGACGGGATTCGTGCTGTACAACTTCGCGGTCGCCGCCGCCGTCGGATCCTGGGAGGCGTTGTCGCTGGCGCGATCCGGGCACCCAAGCCTGGCCGGGGTGGATTTGTGGCTGGTGATCGAGGTCAACATCGCGCTGCCGTTGGCGATCCGAGTCCTGGTGCGCGCCCTGTCGGGAGACCTGCTGACCGCGGACCGCGATCCGTTGACGGGCCTGCTCAACAGGCGTGCATTCCAGCACGAGGCGCTCGGGATGATCCTGGCGCGCCGGGGCATCGACTCGCACCTCGTGGTCATGCTGATCGATCTCGACAGTTTCAAGGCCCTCAACGACAGGTGCGGCCACGCCGCCGGCGACCACGCTCTGGTCCAAGTCGCCCAGGCGCTGTTGGCCGCCGCCGACGATCAGGCGGTGGCGGCGCGCAGCGGCGGTGAGGAATTCCTGTTGGCCGGCACTTCGGCCGGCTGCAACGCCGAGTCGTTGTCCGCGCGGATGTGCCGGGCGATCGCGGCCTCGACCGCGGGAGTCACCGCCAGCATCGGCACCGCGTGCGCCCGCCTCGACGACACCGCGGTCGAACCGCAAGCTCTTCTACGCGAGCTGATCACCGCCGCCGATGCGGCGATGTATCAGGCAAAACGGTTGGGGGGCAACCGAACTAGTCATCACGAACTTTGTTGACGCGCCGGGCTGGTCAGCGGGTGAACATCAGCGCGCGCTTGACCTCCTGGATCGCCTTGGTGATCTGGATCCCGCGCGGGCAGGCCTCGGTGCAGTTGAAGGTGGTGCGGCACCGCCATACCCCGTCCACCTCGTTGAGGATGTCGAGGCGTTCGGCCGCCGCCTCGTCGCGGCTGTCGAAGATGAAGCGGTGCGCGTTGACGATCGCGGCGGGGCCGTAGTAGCTGCCCTCGTGCCAGAAGATCGGGCAGCTGGTGGTGCAGGCCGCGCACAGGATGCACTTGGTGGTGTCGTCGTAGCGGGCGCGGTCGGTGGGGCTTTGAATGCGTTCCCGCGTCGGCGGATTCCCGCTGGTGACCAGGTACGGCTTGACCGCGCGGTAGGCGTCGAAGAACGGCTCCATGTCGACGATCAGGTCCTTCTCCACCGGCAGGCCGCGGATCGGTTCGACCGTGATGGTCAGCCCACCTTTCTTGGCCTTGCGCCGCTCTCCTGGCAGCAGGTCGCGCATCAGCACCTTGCAGGCCAGCCGATTCACGCCGTTGATGCGCATGGCGTCCGAGCCGCACACCCCATGGGCGCAGGAGCGCCGGAAGGTCAGCGTGCCGTCCAGGTAGCTCTTGATGTAGATCAGCAGGTTGAGCAGCCGGTCGCTCGGCAGGCACGGCACCCGAAAGCTTTGCCAGCCACCGGTTTCCGCGAAGGCGTCGGGATTGTCGGGGTTGAATCGCGCGATCTTCAACGTCACCATCACCGCCCCCTCGGGGATGGGCGGAAGTGGCGGCTCCACGCGGGGTTCGGCGGACTCGCCTGCAGTCATCAGTACTTCCGTTCCTTCGGTTCGTAGCGGGTCTGCACGACGGGTTTGAAGTCCAGCGCGATGTCGCTCAGCAGATCGGTGCCCTGCTTGTAGGCCATGGTGTGGCGCATGTAGTTGACGTCGTCGCGGTTCGGGTAGTCCTCCCGGGCATGCCCGCCCCGGGATTCCTTGCGGTTCAGCGCGCCCACCACGGTGACCTCGGCGAGCTCCAGCAGGAAGCCCAGTTCGATGGCCTCCAGCAGGTCGCTGTTGAAGCGCTTTCCCTTGTCGTGCACGGTGATTCGGGAGTAGCGCTCCTTGAGTGCGTGGATGTCGGTCAGCGCCTGCTTCAGCGTCTCCTCGGTGCGGAACACGGCGGCGTTGTTGTCCATCGACTGCTGCAGCGCGCCGCGGATGTCGGCCACCCGTTCGTTGCCGTGCTCGTTCAGGATGTCGCCGACCCAGCCGACCACCATCGCCTCCGGATTGGGCGGCATGTCGACGAAGTCGTGCCCATCGGCGTAGTCAGCGGCGGCGATGCCGGCGCGGCGGCCAAAGACGTTGATGTCCAGCAGCGAGTTGGTGCCCAGCCGGTTGGCCCCGTGCACCGACACGCACGCGCATTCGCCGGCCGCATACAGGCCCGGCACCGTAGAAGTGTTGTCCCGCAACACCTGTCCGGTGACAGTGGTGGGGATGCCGCCCATCACGTAGTGACAGGTTGGGTAGACCGGGACCAGCTCGTGCACGGGGTCTACGCCCAGATAGGTGCGGGCGAACTCGGTGATGTCGGGCAGCTTGGCCTCGAGCACGTCCTCGCCGAGGTGGCGGACGTCGATGTAGACGTAGTCCTTGTGCGGGCCGGCGCCGCGGCCCTCCAGTACCTCCAACACCATCGAGCGGGCGACGATGTCGCGCGGCGCCAGGTCGACGATCGTCGGCGCGTAGCGTTCCATGAACCGCTCGCCCTCGCCGTTGAGTAGCCGGCCGCCCTCGCCGCGCACCGCTTCGGAGATCAGGATGCCCAGCCCCGCTAGACCGGTCGGGTGGAACTGGTGAAACTCCATGTCCTCCAACGGGAGTCCCTTGCGGAACACGATCCCGATGCCGTCACCGGTGAGCGTGTGTGCGTTGGAGGTGGTCTTGTACATCCGGCCCGACCCGCCGGTCGCGAGGACCACGGCCTTGGCGTGAAAGACGTGGATCTCGCCGGTGGCCAACTCGTAGGCCACCACGCCGGTGGCCACAGGGCCCCTCGGCGTCTCCGTCAAAACCAGGTCCAGCGCATAGAACTCGTTGAAGAACTGCACGTCGTGCTTGACGCAGTTCTGGTAGAGGGTCTGCAGGATCATGTGTCCGGTGCGGTCGGCTGCGTAACACGCCCGGCGCACCGGGGCCTTACCGTGTTCGCGGGTGTGCCCGCCGAACCGGCGCTGGTCGATGCGGCCCTCGGGGGTGCGGTTGAACGGCATCCCCATCTTCTCGAGGTCGAGCACCGCGTCGATGGCTTCCTTGCACATGATCTCCACCGCGTCCTGGTCGGCGAGGTAGTCGCCGCCCTTGACGGTGTCGAAGGTGTGCCATTCCCAGTTGTCGTCCTCGACGTTGGCCAGCGCCGCGCACATCCCGCCCTGGGCGGCGCCGGTGTGGCTGCGGGTGGGGTAGAGCTTGGTCAGCACCGCGGTCCGCACGCGTGGGCCGGCTTCCACCGCCGCGCGCATGCCCGCGCCGCCGGCGCCGACGATCACCACGTCGTAGCGGTGTTGCTGGATCACCGGTCAGCCTCCGATATTCGGGTCGAATGTCACCAGCACATAGGTGCCGAGCACCAACGTGAATCCCATCGACAGCAGCAGCAGGCTGTTGAGCCAGAACCGGGTGCTGTCCTTGCGGCTGTAGTCGTCGATGATGGTGCGCAGGCCGTTGCCGCCGTGCAGTTGCGCCAGCCACAACAGCGCCAGATCCCAGAATTGCCAGAACGGCGAGGCCCAGCGCTGCGCCACGTAGTTGAAGTCGATGCGGTAAACGCCGTTGTCCCACATCAGCATGATGAACAGGTGGCCGACGGCCAGGATGATCAGCGCGACGCCGGAGAACCGCATGAACAGCCACGCGAACTTCTCGAAGTTCGGGATGCCCGCCCGGCGGCGCGGCGAACGCGGGTTGTCGAGGCTGGCCGGCCGGTCGTGGCTGCGCTGGTGCACCGGGGCCACCTGGCCCCGGCCCAGCTGCAGGTCGGGGGCGCTCATCGGAGGTGCTCCCAGATATGGATGCCGGTGACGACCCCGGCCGGAACCATGAGCAGCAGGAACACGACGCCGACGATCCAGAACATCAGCTTCTGGTAGCGGGTGCCCTCGGACCAGAAGTCGATGAGGATGACGCGGATGCCGTTCAGCCCGTGGAAGAGCACCGCGGCCACCAGCCCGTACTCCATCAGGCCGACCACCGGGGTCTGATAGTCGTGGATCACCGCGTTGTAGGTCTGCGGGCTGACCCGCAGCATCGCGGCGTCCAGCACGTGGACGAACAGGAAGAAGAAGATGGTCGCGCCGCTGATGCGATGCAACACCCACGACCACATGCCCGGGTCGCCCCGATACAGGGTCCGGGGTGGACGCCGCCTGCGCGAGGGTGCAGATTCTTTTGCCGGATCCGCGGTTGTCGCCTGTGTGGTCACCCAGTCCTCACCACCTTCTGACATCGACGCAGTTCAGCCTAACCCGGCGCGGCGACGCCCCGTGCCGAGCAGTCCGCCAAGCGAAGTCGCGTGTCAGGGTTAGGGTGGCAGTCTCACGTGGCATGAGCGAAGCGGGGTCAGGTATGCCGGATGTCGATTGGAACACGCTGCGCCACAAGGCAATCGGCGCCGCGGCGGCGGCATACGCGCCCTACTCGCGGTTCCCGGTGGGGGCGGCCGCCCTGGTCGACGACGGTCGCGTGGTCACCGGCTGCAATGTGGAGAACGTCTCATATGGCCTTGGTCTCTGTGCCGAATGCGGCGTGGTGTGCGCCCTGCACACGACCGGCGGCGGCCGGCTGATCGCACTGGCCTGCGTCGACGGGCGGGGGTTCCCGCTGACGCCGTGCGGGCGGTGCCGCCAGGTACTTCTCGAGCACGGCGGCCCCGAGTTGCTGATCGATGATCCGGCCGGGCCCCGCCGCCTTGGCGAGCTGCTGCCCGACGCCTTCGGCGCCGCCGACGTGGAGCGGGGGCGCCGATGATCGGCCTCAGCACGGGGCGCCGCATCGCGCCCGTGGTGCTGGGCGCCGCGCTTATCGCGGCCGGCCCGTGTTTGGCGGGCTGCGCGTCGGAACCGCCCGCCGCGAGGCCGCCGTCGCCGACTGCTTCGGCGGGGCAGGCGGGGTGGGTGGACGACGCGGTCTCGTTCTCGGTGGCGGACATGACGGTGTACGGCACGTTCCGTCACCCGGCGGGGCGGGCCACGGTGCCGGCGGCGCTGTTGATCGCCGGCAGCGGGCCGACGGACCGCAACGGCGACTCGGCTTTGATGCCGGGTCAGGTCGACACGCTGCGCAACCTGGCGCAGGCGCTCTCGGACGACGGCGTCGCCACGTTGCGCTACGACAAGCTCGGCACCGGTCAGACCGGCCTGGGCCCCTACGCGGCGGACCCGGGGAAGGTCAACATCGGCGCGTTCCAGGGCGAGGCGACCGCGGCGCTGCAGTTTCTCGCCGGGCAACCCGGCATCGACCGGTCGCGCCTGATGGTGGTGGGGCACAGCGAGGGCGCCCTGTACGCGTTGACGTTGGCCACCGCCGCGCCCGGGATCGTCCCCCCGGTGCGCGCCCTCGGTTTGGTGGAACCGGCGAGCCGGCGCCTGCTTGACCTCGTATCCGAGCAGGCCCACGCCCAGGCCGACGCGGCGGTGCAGGCCGGGCGCCTCACCGCCGCGCAGGCCGCCGAAAGCACCGCGGCGGTCGATGGCGCCATCCAAGAATTTCGCGACACCGGGCAGGTCCCGCCGAACGAGCCCCCGGGGCTGCGGCCGATCATCAACGCCGCCAACGCGCGGGCCCTGTTGGAGGAGGACGCGCTCGACCCGGTGGCCCTGGCGGCCAAGCTGCCCCGGGGCATGCCGGTCTTGCTCACCTGCAGCGACGCTGACCGCCAGATCACCTGCCAGGACGTCGACCACCTGGCCTCCGGGCTGGCCGGGGCGGCCACCAAGACCGACTACGTCCACCTGACCGGCGTCAATCATGTCCTCAAGGAGGACCCGAGCGGAGCCGCGACCGGCTATACGAAGCCGCTGCCGTTCTCCGGCCAGCTGGTCGGCGCGCTGGCGTCGTTCGTCAAAGAGAACGTGACCGCGCCCTGAGACCGCAGGCGACCCCGTGACTCGGCCGGCATACGACGCGCCGACGGTGATCCGAACCAAGCGCGACGGCGGCCGGTTGTCCGACGCCGCCATCGAATGGGTCGTCGACGCCTACACCCGCGGCCGGGTGGCCGAGGAACAGATGTCGGCGCTGCTGATGGCGATCTTCCTGCGCGGCATGGACCGCGGCGAGACCGCCAGCTGGACCGCGGCGATGCTGGCGTCCGGCGAACGGCTTGACTTCCACGACCTGGGTAAGCCCACCGTGGACAAGCACTCCACGGGTGGCGTGGGGGACAAGATCACCCTGCCCCTGGTGGCCGTCGTGGCCGCCTGTGGCGCCGCGGTGCCGCAGGCGTCGGGGCGGGGCCTGGGGCACACCGGCGGCACCCTGGACAAGCTCGAGTCCATCGCCGGGTTCACCGCCGCCCTGTCCAACCGGCGGGTGCGCGACCAACTCCGCGATGTGGGCGCCGCCATCTTCGCGGCCGGAGAGCTGGCGCCGGCCGACGCCAAGCTGTACGCCCTGCGCGACGTCACCGCCACCGTCGAGTCGCTGCCGCTGATCGCCAGCTCGGTGATGAGCAAGAAGCTGGCCGAGGGGACCGGCGCGCTGGTGCTCGACGTGAAGGTCGGTGCGGGGGCGCTGCTGCGCTCCGCGGACCGGTGCCGCGAGCTGGCCCACACCATGGTCGAGCTGGGTGCGGCGCACGGGGTGCCCACCCGCGCGCTGTTGACCGACATGAACGGCCCGCTGGGCGCGACCGTGGGCAACGCCGTCGAGGTCGCCGAGTCGCTGGATGTGCTGGCCGGCGGCGGCCCGCCCGACGTGGTCGAGCTGACGTTGCGGCTGGCCGCCGAGATGCTCGAGCTGGCCGGAGTCGACGGTCGCGACCCCGCCGAGACGCTGCGCGACGGCACCGCGATGGACCGGTTCCGCCGGCTCATCGCCGCGCAGGGCGGCGATTTGTCGGTTCCGTTGCCGATCGGTGCGCATTCCGACACCGTGACCGCCGCCCGGGGCGGCACAATGGGCGATATCGACGCGATGGCAGTGGGGCTGGCGGCTTGGCGGCTCGGCGCGGGCAGGTCCCGTCCGGGCGAACGGGTGCAGGCCGGCGCCGGCATCCGGATCCACCGCCGCCCCGGCGAACCGGTCGCGGCGGGCGCGCCGCTGTTCACCCTCTACACCGACACCCCGGAGCGCTTCGCCGCGGCGCTGGCCGAACTGGACGGCGGCTACAGCATCGGCGACACGCCACCGGTCTCGCGGCCGCTGATCATCGATCGGATCGTCAAGTGACCACACCCCTGGGACTCGAGCAGATCAAGAAGGCGCCCAAGGCGCTGCTGCACGATCACCTCGACGGGGGGCTTCGCCCGTCGACCGTGGTCGAGATCGCCGGCCAGACCGGCTACGACGGGCTGCCCACCACCGACGTCGACGAGCTGGCCACCTGGTTTCGCACCCAGTCGCACAGCGGCTCGCTGGAGCGCTACCTGGAGCCGTTCTCGCACACCGTTGCGGTGATGCAGACGTCCGACGCTCTGCATCGCGTCGCCTACGAATGCGTGGAGGACCTGGCCGCCGACTCGGTCGTCTACGCCGAGATCCGATTCGCGCCCGAGCTGCACATCGACCGTGGGCTGTCCTTCGACGCGATCGTCGACGCCGTGCTGGCCGGCTTCGCCGACGGCGAGAAGGCCTGCGCCGCCGCGGGCCGGCCGATCGTGGTGCGGCTGCTGGTCACGGCCATGCGGCACGCAGCAGTGTCCCGGGAGATCGCCGCGCTGGCAATCCGGTTCCGGGACAAGGGGGTTGTCGGATTCGACATCGCCGGCGCCGAGGCGGGGAACCCGCCGACGCGGCACTTGGACGCCTTCGAGTACATGCGAGACCACAACGCGCGCTTCACCATTCACGCGGGGGAGGCGTTCGGTCTGCCGTCCATCCACGAGGCGATCGCGTTCTGCGGCGCCGACCGCTTGGGCCACGGCGTGCGCATCGTCGACGATATCGAAGTCCTCGGCGACGGCCGGGTTCGGCTCGGCCGGCTGGCATCGATTTTGCGGGACAAGCGAATTCCGTTGGAGCTGTGCCCGAGCTCCAACGTGCAGACCGGCGCGGTGAAGAGCATTGCGGACCACCCATTCGACCTGTTGGCCCGCACCCGGTTCCGGGTCACCGTGAACACCGACAACCGGCTGATGAGCGATACCACGATGAGCCTTGAAATGTGCCGACTGGTCGAGGCTTTCGGTTACGGCTGGAGCGACCTCGAGCGGTTCACCATCAATGCGATGAAGTCGGCGTTCCTCCCGTTCGACGAGCGGCTGGCGATCATCGACGATGTGATCAAACCGCGTTACGCCGTGCTCATCGCAGGCTGACACCGCTCGCCCGAAAAGCGGGCGAGCGGCGCAGCTTTCGGCTCAGCGGGTGAGGCGCGTGCCGGTGCGACGTCCCGTCAGCGCTTCGTAGAGCGCGATCAGGACGATCGCGGCGCCGACTCCGATGAAGAACGGAACCCACGCGATGCCACCGTTGGCGTTGTGGTATCCGAACTGGCTGGCGACCGCCGAGCCGATCAAACCGCCTACGGCGCCGATCACGACGGTCATGATCATGCCGACGTTCTGCTTCCCCGGCATCACCAGGCGAGCGACCACACCGACGATCGCGCCCACGATGATGGCGAGGATGATGGATCCGACCATTTCAGCTCCTGTCGTAACGGCACCCGGGGTGGGCGCCATCTGCGAGAAGGATTTCCCCGAAAATACGGACTTCTAACACAATTCGTGTGGAAGTCAGTTCAGGTCGGCCGCGAGCCCGATCGCGCGCACCGTGCCGGCCAGGTGCGTCTGCACCGCGCGCAGCGCGCGCTGGGCGTCGCCGTCGCGCAGCGCCTCGGCGATTTCGCGGTGCTCGTCGAGGATCGTCGTCACCCGGTCGGGCTCGCGCAGCGCCGATTCGCCGATCATCCTCATCTGCCGATCCCGCAGGGACCCATAGAAACCCGACAAGATGGCGTTCCCCGACTCGGCCAGCGTGACGGCGTGGAAGGCACGGTCGGCGTCGAGAAACTCGGCCCAGTCGGACCGGTCGACGGCGGCACCCTGCCGTAGCAGCTCGCCCGACAGTCGCTCGAAAACCGCGGCGCACGCCGCGGGCCCGCGGCCCACCACCTTGGTGGCGGCGAACTGCTCCAGCAGCAGCCGCGCCTCCATCACCGAGCGAACCTCGTCGGGCGAAACGGGGACCACCAGGGCGCCGCGCTGCGGGTACAGACGCAGCAACCCCTCGGCCTCCAGCCGCAGGAACGCCTCGCGCACGGGGGTGCGCGACATCCCAAGGGCGGTGGCCACGTCACCCTCGCTGATCAGCTCCCCGCCCGGGAACGCGCCGGTGAGGACCTGCGTCTTGACGTAATCCAGCGCGCGGTCCTTGGCCGTGCCCGGCCGCGGGTCACTCGTTGCCATCCAGCCTTCCGGTAGCTAAGTCGTATCCCAGCAGTGTCGTGACCGTACACCACCGCCACCCTTGACAGGGCGACAACTGAGATACAAGATAGATACGAAAGAAACATGAGATGCAGCGACGAAGCCCGCGAGCAGTCCGAAGGAGACGCGAAATGTCCGTCACCGAAACCGCCCTGACCCCGAACCTGGATCCGACAATTCCCGCGCCGATGATCAACGTGGCCGAGTACGGCTTCGAAGGTCGCTTCCAGGACTGGGCCTCCGACGCCGAGTATTTCGAATACTCCAAGGCCGCCAACCCCATCGGCTCGGGACACGTCCCGCAGGTTCCGGTTACCCGGTTCGATGCGGATGTCTACACCGACCAGCCCACCGGGGTGATTCCGCTGGATCTGTCCAAGGAACTGCAGATCGAGACCGGCGCGGCGACCAGCCCCGCGCTGCTGGCCAACTTCGTGCGCATCCGGCCGGGCGAGCAGGTCGACACCAGCCCCAACGCCACCTCGCAGCTGTACTACGTGCTCTACGGGCGCGGCTTCGCCGCGGTCGACGGCCACCTGGTGCAGTGGGAGAAGGGCGACTTCCTCACCCTTCCCGCGGGCACCCGCTCGGTCTTCTACGCCGCTGCCGACACCGCCATGTACTGGGTGCACGACGAGCCGCTGATGCGATACCTCGGCGCCGAAGCGACGCAGCCGCGGTTCCGGGCGACCAAGTTCCGCCGCTCGGATGCGGTGGCCAAGCTGGAGGAGATCGCGTCGCGCCCTGGCGCCAACGAGAAGAGCCGGGTCAGCGTGCTGCTGGCCAACGCCAACCAGGAACAGACGCTGACCATCACCCACGTCCTGTGGGCCATGTTCGGCGTGCTGCCCCCGAACCAGGTGCAGCGCCCGCACCGGCACCAGTCGGTGGCCCTCGACCTCATCCTCGACGCGCCGGCCAGCGGCTGCTACACGTTGCTGGGCACCCGCCTCGACGAGCACGGCGACATCGTCGACCCGACCCGGGTGGACTGGCGGGCCGGCTGCGCGTTCACCACCCCGCCGGGCATGTGGCACGCCCACTACAACGAGACCGACCAGCCCGCACACCTGATCCCGATCCAGGACGCCGGGCTGCAGACCCACCTGCGCAGCCTCGACATCAAGTTCACGCAGCGCCGCGACCTCGTCGCCGGCTGACCCGGCGGGCCGTGCGCGGTCCACAGTTCGCGCATAGTGTGGCTGCACATGAAGCTGCCCCTGCTGGGCCCCGTCTCGGTCACCGGCTTCCAGAACGCGTGGTTCTTCCTGTTCCTGCTGCTCGTTCTGTTGGTCCTCGGCCTCTACGTCGTGCTGCAGTTCGCCCGCCGCCGGAGGGTGCTGCGGTTCGCGAACATGGAGGTGCTCGAGCGGGTCGCACCGGCGCACCCCAGCCGGTGGCGGCACGTGCCGACCATCCTGCTGGCCGTGTCGCTGGTGCTGCTGACCACCGCGATGGCCGGGCCGACCTCCGACGTCCGGATCCCGCTCAACCGCGCGGTCGTCATGCTGGTCATCGACGTGTCGGAGTCCATGGCCTCCACCGACGTCCCGCCCGACCGGCTGACCGCCGCCAAGGAGGCCGGCAAGCAATTCGCCGACGAGCTGACGCCGGCCAT
>NZ_LZIL01000007.1 GCF_001667075.1 Mycobacterium sp. 852014-52450_SCH5900713
CGATCTCCTCACGACTACTGACACCCACCCCTCAAACCCTACGAACACCCACCGACAAAAAAGACCACATTGTGACCTCTGAAGCCAAAGTGACACAAGGGATTTGCGAGAAAGTGCGGGATGCTCGGCTAGTCGCGGTCGGGTGGGTTCGTCGCGTACACCCAGGACAGGAACCGCGCGACGGCCTCGGCGGATCGATGCGCCCTGGGCGAACTGAAGATGTCGAAAGCGTGCTGCGCGCTTGGTAATTCGGCGTACGCGACAGGGGACTTCGACACCGCGCGCAGCTCCTCGATAAACTCCTGGGCCTCGCCGACGGGGATCAGCGAATCGTCGCAGCCGTGCAGGACGAAGAACGGCGGCGCGTCGGCCCGCAGCCGCCGGATCGGCGAGGCGTCGACGTAGACGTCGCGGTGCGCATCGTATTCCCGCTTCACCACGAACTTTTCGAGCAGGGAAACGAATTCGGGGCGGCCTTCGCCCTCGGTGGAAAACCAGTCGTAGCGGCCGTAGATCGGGACGGCGGCCGCCACCGAGGTGTCGGCTTCTTCGAAGCCCGGCTGGAATTGCGGGTCGTTGGGGGTCAACGCCGCCAATGCGCACAGGTGTCCGCCCGCGGAGCCGCCGGTGACCGCGACGAAGTCGGGGTCACCGCCGTAGTCGGCGATGTTCTCCTTGACCCACGCCAGCGCGCGTTTGACGTCGACGATGTGGTCCGGCCAGGTATGGCGGGGGGAGACGCGATACCCGATCGACACGCACACCCAGCCGCGGGCGGCCAGGTGGCTCATCAGCGGGTAGGCCTGCGGCCGGCGCATCCCGATCATCCAGGCCCCGCCCGGCACTTGCAGCAGCACGGGAGCCTTGGCGTCCCGCGGCAGGTCGCGGCGGCGCCAGATGTCGGCGAGGTTGGCGCGGCCGTTCGGGCCGTAGGACACCACGTTCGTCTTCTCGACGTACCGCCGGCGCGCCACGGTGTTGCCCAGCGGGAGGCTGCGCCGCCCGCTGCGCGTGGGCTTGGCGTGCGGCAGCTTGCCCAGCGCCTCTTCGTAGTCGTGACCGAGCTGCTCGCGCAGGCCCGCCTCGAGCACCGGGCCGGGGGTGGTGATGGCGCGGTAACGGATCACCCCCAGGATCGCCCACGACGCGGCCGTCATGGCCAGCGCCGCCTTGCCGCGCCGCCCCGCGAAGTGGCCGCGCCGCGCGCGTCGCAGCGCGTCCAGCAGCGAGACGGAGAAGTAGATGCCAGGCACCTCCGACGTCGGCCAACCGAACCAGAAGACCAGCACGGTGCTGTAACCCTTGCGCGCCAGCGGCCGTAATCCGTTGGCGGCGTTGGCCAGTTCCAGTGCGGCGCGTGCCAGCGGCCGGGGGCGCCGCAGGTCCGAGAGGCGGCGGCGCATCAGCCGTTGACCCGAGATTGCAGTTCGTTGCGCTGGATCTTGCCGGTGCTGCCCCGCGGGAGTTCGTCGAGGACGGCGATCTCGCGGGGCACTTTGTAGTTGGCCAGGTTTTCCCGGACATGCTGCTTGAGCGTCTCGGGCGTGGCCTGGGCGCCCGCGCTCAAAACGACGAATGCCGCCAAACGCTGGCCGTACTGCTCATCGTCGACGCCGATGACCGCGGCCTCGGCCACGTCGGGGTGCGCCGCCAGCGTCTTCTCGACCTCGATCGGATAGACGTTCTCGCCGCCGGAGACGATCATCTCGTCGTCGCGGCCGACCACGAATAACCGGCCGGCCTCGTCGAGGTAGCCGACATCGCCCGACGACATGAACCCCGCGTGAAAATCCTTGGTGGTGCCCGAGGTGTATCCCTCGAACTGGGTGTCGTTGCGCACGTAGATGGTGCCGACCTCACCGGCGGGCAGTTCGTTGAAATCGCTGTCCAGGATCCAGATTTCGGTCCCGCCTGCCGGGCGGCCCGCGGTGTCGGGTGCCGCCCGCAGGTCCTGCGGGGTGGCGGTGGCGATCATGCCGGCCTCGGTGGCGTTGTAGTTGTTGTAGATCACGTCGCCGAACTCGTCCATGAACGCAGTCACGACGTCGGGTCGCATCCGCGAGCCGGATGCCGCCGCGAATCGCAATGACTTGCAGCTGTACCGCTTTCGCACGTCGGGCGGCAGCTCCATGATGCGGTCGAACATCACCGGCACCACCGCCAACCCGGTCGCCTGGTTCCGGTCGATGAGGTCCAGCGTCGCCTCCGGGTCGAACTTGCGCCGGGTGACCACCGTGCACGCCATCGACGCCGCGAAGATCAACTGCGAAAAGCCCCACGCGTGGAACATCGACGCCACGACCACCACCGTCTCCTCGGCTCGCCACGGCGTCCGGTCCAGGATGGCCTTGAGGGTGCCGATGCCGGCGTTGCCTCCGGTTTGATTGGCGCCCTTGGGAGTTCCGGTGGTGCCGGAGGTCAGCAGGATCATCCTGCCCTTGCGGCCGGTGCGCTCGGGCTGTTGGCCGCTGTGCTCGGTGATGAGCTTCTCGACGGTCAGCTCGTGCTGCCCGTCGGTCCAGGCCACGATGCGGGTGGCGTCCGGCTTGTCGGCCAGCGCGCGGTCGACCGTCTCGGTGAACTCCTCGTCGTAGATGACGGCGTCGACGCCTTCGCGGTTGACCACCTCGGCGAGGGCCGGGCCGGCGAACGACGTGTTGAGCAGCACGACGTCGGAGCCGATCCGGTTGGTGGCCACCACCGCCTCGACGAAGCCGCGGTGGTTGCGGCACATGATCCCGACGACCTTGGGTTGCCCTGACGGCAGATCCTGCAGCGCCGCGGCGAGCGCGTTGATCCGCTCGTCGAGCTGGCGCCAGGTCAGCGTGCCGAGCTCGTCGACCAGGCCCGGCCGGTCGGGGCAGCGTTGCGCAGCGCTGGCGAAGCCCACGGTCATCCCCATGCCCTCGCGGCGCATGGCGGCGGCGATCTTCAGGTAGCGGTCGGGCCGCATCGGGGCGATCATGCCGGCGCGCCGCAGGGTGGTGAGGAGGCCGAGGGCTTGGTTGATCGGAGAGGCCACGGTTCAGCCCAGAATCGGGAAACGTCGCTTGGCGGCGAGGTCCTTGAGGGCCTGCTGCATCACCGATCGCACATGCTCGTCGACCTCGTCGACGTCCGGGGCGTCACCGAATTGCGCGGTGATGTCGATCGGCTTCAGCACCTGCGTGACGATCTTGGTGGGCAGCGGCAGATTGGGCGGGATCACCGCACTGAAGCCGAAGGGGAAGCCGAACGACAGCGGCAGGATGGCGCTGCGCAGCAAGCGTTTCACCCCCAACCGCTCGGCCAGCCAGGTGCCGCGCGACAGGTAGAGCTGCGTCTCCTGTCCGCCGATGGATACCGCGGGCACGATCGGGACGCCGGCCTCGATGGCCGTCCTGACGTATCCCTTCCGGCCGTCGAAGTCGATGACGTTCTCCGAGAGCGTGGGCCGGTATGCGTCGTAGTCGCCGCCCGGGAAGACGATGACCACCCCGCCGGACCGCAAGGCCTTGGCCGCGTTCTCCCGGCTGGCCCGGATGTATCCGGTGCGGCGGAAGAACTCGCCGGTGGGGCCGGTCATGAGGATGTCGTGGCTCAGCGTGTAGATCGGCCGGTCGTAGCCGAACTTCTCGTAGAAGTGGACGCTGAAGATGGGAACGTCCATCGGGAACATGCCGCCGGAGTGGTTGCCGACGACCAGCGCCCCGCCGGGCGGGAACGAACCCAGGCCGTGCACCTCCGACCGGAAGTATGTCTTCATGGCCGGGCGCATCACGCTCATCAGGCGCTGGGTCAAGACGGGGTCGAATTTGCCGATGTCGCCGACATCGGAGTGATCGTTGTCGGTCACGTTCCTCCCTTGACGCTCCCGCGAGGCCGCCCTAGGTATGAGGGGCCGCGTCGAGTTCCTCGATGGTAGCGACCGGCGCGCGGCGGCCGTCATGGTGTTTATCTCTTTCCGCGTCCGCGGATATGGTGCCCGCCGGTTCCCGGCGCTATTGTTACGACGCCCTCAGTGAAATCTCGAGAAACGGGACCCGATGGACGTTGCCGGTTTGTCCCCCGAGCGCAACGCCCGCTCGGGAGGCGCGCGCAGGAGTGCCCCCAGCGACCGGCGCTCCCGGCGGCCCCATGCCAGCGTGGTTCGCACCGAACCGGCCCGTCGCAGTCAGGGACCCGCGCCGTCCGCACCGGCCACCGACCGCCCGGCCGGTGACGTCGATCCGACCACCCCGGACGCGGCGGACCACCGCCAGGCCGACTACTTCGTGCGGCTGCTCTCGCAGAACCGCAGGCTCATCGAACAGCGGCTCGACGACTACCGGAAGGCGATCGTCGCCGCGCAAGCCAGCGGCGACGTCGACGCCGTCTGCAACCTTCGCCGGATGGCGCGAATCGAGGAACAGGACCGGGACAATCTCGACGGCATGCTCGAGAAGTTGCGCCGCCGGTTTGTTCGCCGGACGCCGGGGGACCCCGCCGCCCTCTCTGCACGGCCACGCTCCGCGGTCCGGTAGCAATTCGCTTATCGCGCAGCAATTTTCGTTGCTTGGGTGACCGACGACGGGGCGCGTCGCGCCGATTCAGCCCCAGCCGAGCGGCGGTGCCGATACATTTGACGGGCCAACTGGTTTCTTCCGACACCGAGCGAGGCCGCCCATGGGATTCATGACACCGGACCTTCCCGACGTCGATCGCAAGACCTGGCCCACACTGCCCCGGGCCACCCGGCTGCAGGTCGTGACGCGGCACTGGGCGGAACACGGCTTCGGGACACCGTATGCCGTGTATCTGCTGTACCTGATCAAGATCGCCCTGTACATCGCCGTCCCCGCCGCGATCATCTCGCTGACCCCGGGCCTCGGCGGCCTCGGCCGCATCGCCGACTGGTGGACGCAGCCGATCGTCTACCAGAAGGTCATCGTCTTCACGCTGCTGTTCGAGGTGACGGGCCTGGGTTGTGGGTCCGGCCCGCTCACTGGACGGTTCATGCCGCCCATCGGCGGAATCTTGTACTGGCTGCGGCCCAACACGATTCGGCTGCCGGCGTGGCCTGGGAAGGTGCCGTTCACCGCCGGTGACAGCCGTACCGTCGTCGACGTTGCGCTGTACGCAATCGTTTTGGCCGGCGGGGTGTGGGCGCTGCTGTCGCCCGGCCACGGCGGGCCGGTCACCGCTGCCGGCGACGTTGGTCTGATCGACCCCGTCCGCGTCATCCCGACGATCGTCGCGCTAGCGGTCCTGGGCCTGCGCGACAAGACCATTTTCCTGGCCGCGCGGGGCGAGCACTACTGGCTAAAGCTGTTCGTGTTCTTCTTCCCGTTCACCGATCAGATCGCGGCATACAAGCTCATCATGCTGTTGTTGTGGTGGGGCGCCGCAACATCCAAGCTCAACCACCACTTCCCGTATGTGGTGTCGGTCATGACGAGCAATAACGCGCTGTTGCGGCCCAAACTGTTCAACCCGATCAAGCACATGCTGTACCGCGACCACATCAACGATCTGCGTCCCACCTGGTTGCCGAAGATGATGGCCCACGTCGGTGGCACCACAGCCGAATTCGTGGTTCCGACGGTGCTGGTCTTCTTCGCCGGCGATCACCCGTGGCGGTGGTTCCTGATCGGATTCATGGTGATCTTCCACCTCAACATCATTTCCAACCTCCCGATGGGAGTTCCGTTGGAGTGGAACGTCTTCTTCATCTTCTCGCTCTTCTATCTGTTCGGGCACTACGCCTCGATCCGTGCCACCGACCTGCGTTCGCCGCTGCTGTGGGCCCTCGTCATCGCCACGGTGGCACTCGTGATCGCGGGAAACATGTTCCCCAAGAAGATTTCGTTCCTCCCCGCGATGAGGTATTACGCCGGCAACTGGGCGTCCAGCGTGTGGTGCTTCCGCACCGGCGCGGAGGAGACGGTCGACGCCGAGATCGTCAAGAGCTCCGCCCTCGTCGTCAACCAGCTGGCCCGGCTTTACGACCCCGAGACCGCGGAGATCATGGCGGACAAGACGGCCGCCTTCCGGGCCATGCACGTGCACGGCCGCGCGCTCAACGCCCTGGTGCCTCGCGCCCTGGGGGGAGAGGCCGACGAAGCCAATTACAAGATCCGCGAGGGCGAAATCGTCGCCGGGCCGCTCGTCGGCTGGAACTTCGGCGAGGGCCATCTGCACAACGAGCAGCTGCTCGAAGCCGTGCAGCGCCGTTGCCACTTCGAGGACGGCGACGTGCGGGTGATCGTCCTCGAGGGACAGCCCATCCACATCCAGAAGCAGTGGTACCGCATCTTCGACGCCAAGGCCGGACTGATCGAGGAAGGCTATGTCAACGTCGAGGACATGCTCGCCCGCCAGCCGTGGCCGGAGCCCGGTGACGAGTTGCCCGTGCATGTGATCGATGGCGGCGACCCGCCGCGCCCGGCTCCGCCGCGCTCGCGATCGCCGCGGACCACGCAACGCAGCGCTCGATGACCACCGCCGTCGTGGTCGGCGCCGGCCCCAACGGCCTGGCGGCGGCGATCCAACTCACTCGTCACGGCGTCGACGTGCAGGTGCTCGAGGCGTGCGACACCGTCGGCGGGGGAGCCCGCTCCGGCGAACTGACGATGGCCGGCGTCATCCACGACCACTGCTCGGCGTTCCACCCGCTGGGCGTCGGTTCGCCGTTCTGGAAGGAGATCGACCTGCAGCGCTACGGGCTCCGGTGGAAGTGGCCGGAGGTCGACTGCGCGCACCCGCTCGACGACGGTACCGCCGGCGTGCTCTATCAGTCGCTGGATGAGACCGTGGCCCGGATGGGGGCCGACGGCGCCCGGTGGCGGCGGGCGATAGGGGACCTGGCGGCGGGATTCGATGAACTGGCCGAGGATCTCATGGGGCCGGTGCTGGGCATCCCGCGTCACCCGCTCCGCCTGGCCGGTTTCGGGCCGCGGGCGCTGCTGCCGGCCACCACCATGGCCTGCTGGTTCCGCACCGAGCAGGCGCGCGCGCTGTTCGGCGGCGCGGCCGCGCACGTCTACACCCGGCTCGACCGGCCGCTCACCGCGTCCCTGGGGTTGATGATCCTGGCCAGTGGGCACCGCTACGGCTGGCCCGTCGCGCAAGGGGGCTCCGGGTCGATCAGCCAAGCGCTTTCCGCGGCCCTGCAGGAGTACGGCGGCTCGGTGGCTACCGGGGTGACCGTCAGCAGTCGCAAAGACATCCCGGACGCCGACATCGTCATGCTCGACCTCAGCCCGGCCGCGGCGCTCGCCATCTACGGCGACGTGATGCCGGGCCGGATCAGGCGGTCGTATCGGCGGTACCGCGAGGGCTCGTCGGCGTTCAAGGTCGACTTCGCCATCGAGGGCGACATCCCATGGACCAACCCCGATTGCGCCCGGGCCGGCACCGTGCACCTGGGCGGCACGTTCGCCGAGATGGCGGACACCGAACGTCAACGCGCGCAGGGCAAGATGGCCGACCGGCCCTTTGTGCTCCTCGGGCAGCAGTACCTTGCCGATCCGTCCCGCTCGGCGGGCAACGTCAACCCGATCTGGGCGTACGCGCACGTGCCGTTCGGCTACGACGGCGACGCCACCGCCGCCGTCGTCGGCCAGATCGAGCGGTTCGCGCCGGGGTTCTCCGACCGCGTCCTGGCGACGGTCAGTAAGGGGCCCGCCGAGTTGCAGGCCTACAACGCGAACTTCATCGGCGGCGACATCATCGGCGGCGCCAACGACGGGCTGCAGGTGATCTTCCGCCCCCGCATCGCCGTCGATCCCTACGCCACCGGGGTGCCAGGCGTCTACCTGTGCTCACAGTCCACGCCGCCGGGGGCCGGCATCCATGGCCTGTGCGGTTACCACGCCGCCGAGTCGGCGCTGAAGTGGCTGAAAAAGACCCGCCGCGACTGAGGTCACATTGTCCGCGGGAACCGGGGCGGCAACCGCGCATGTTGCTCATCTAGGCTGACCACGAGCGCGTATTCAGCGGACTCAGTAAAGACATCGCCAAGACAGGGAGAGATCAAGTGACGGTCCGAGTAGGCATCAACGGCTTCGGTCGAATCGGACGCAATTTCTACCGGGCCCTACTGGCCCAACAGGAGCAGGGCACCGCCGACATCGAGGTGGTGGCGGTCAACGACGTCACCGACAACCACACACTGGCGCATCTGCTCAAATTCGACTCGATCCTGGGCCGGCTGCCCTACGACGTCAGCCTGGAAGGCCAGGACACCATCGTGGTGGGCCCGCACAAGATCAAGGCCCTCGAGGTCAGGGAGGGTCCGGCAGCGTTGCCGTGGGGCGACCTGGGCGTCGACGTCGTCGTGGAATCCACCGGCCTGTTCACCAACGCCGCCAAGGCCAAGGGCCACCTGGACGCCGGCGCCAAGAAGGTGATCATCTCGGCGCCCGCCACCGACGAGGACATCACCATCGTCCTGGGCGTCAACGACGAGAAGTACGACGGCAGCCAGAACATCATCTCCAACGCGTCGTGCACCACGAACTGCCTCGGGCCGCTGGCCAAGGTCCTCAACGACGAGTTCGGCATCGTCAAGGGGCTGATGACCACCATCCACGCCTACACCCAGGACCAGAACCTGCAGGACGGGCCGCACAAGGACCTGCGCCGGGCGCGCGCCGCCGCGCTGAACATCGTGCCGACCTCCACCGGCGCGGCCAAGGCCATCGGGCTGGTGCTGCCGGAGCTGAAGGGCAAGCTCGACGGGTACGCGTTGCGGGTGCCGATCCCCACCGGCTCGGTGACCGACCTCACCGCCGAGCTGTCGAAATCCGCCAGCGCCGAAGACATCAACGCCGCCTTCAAGGCCGCAGCGGAAGGCAAGCTGAAGGGCATCCTGAAGTACTACGACGCCCCGATCGTCTCCAGCGACATCGTCACCGACCCGCACAGCTCGATCTTCGACTCCGGCCTGACCAAGGTGATCGGCAACCAAGCCAAGGTGGTGTCCTGGTACGACAACGAGTGGGGCTACTCCAACCGCCTCATCGACCTCGTCGTACTGGTCGGCAAGTCACTGTAAGCATGGCCGTTCCTACTCTGAAAGACCTACTGGCCGAAGGTGTTTCGGGTCGGGGCGTGCTGGTGCGTTCCGACCTGAACGTCCCGCTCGACGACGATGGCGCCATCACCGACCCGGGCCGGATCACCGCGTCGGTGCCGACGTTGAAAGAGCTCGTCGACGCCGGCGCCAAGGTGGTGGTCACCGCGCACCTGGGGCGGCCGAAAAACGGGTCCGACCCGAAGTTGTCGCTGGCGCCGGTGGTAGCGGCGCTCGGCGAGCAGCTCGGGCGGCACGTGCAGCTCGCCGGTGATGTCGTCGGCGGGGACGCGCTGGCCCGGGCCGAGGGACTCACCGACGGCGACGTCCTGCTGCTGGAGAACATCCGCTTCGATTCGCGCGAAACCAGCAAGGACGACGGCGAGCGGCTCGCGCTCGCCCGCGAACTCGCCGAATTGGTCTCGCCCGGAGGGGCTTTCGTCTCCGACGGGTTCGGCGTGGTGCACCGCAAGCAGGCCTCGGTGTACGACGTGGCCACGCTGCTGCCGCACTACGCCGGCACGCTGGTGGCCGACGAGATCCGGGTGCTGGAGCAGTTGACCAGCTCCACTACCCGGCCCTACGCGGTGGTGCTCGGCGGGTCGAAGGTGTCCGACAAGCTCGGCGTCATCGAGTCGCTGGCGACCAAGGCCGACAGCATCGTGATCGGCGGCGGTATGTGCTTCACGTTCCTTGCCGCACAAGGCTTTCCGGTGGGGAAGTCGCTGCTGGAAGAGGAGATGGTCGACACCTGCCGCCGGCTGCTGGACACCTACGTCGACGTGCTGCGGCTGCCCAGGGACATCGTGGTGGCCCAGCAGTTCGCCGCCGACTCGCCGCCGCAGACGGTGGCCGCCGATGCCATCCCGGACGACATGATCGGGCTGGACATCGGCCCGGAATCGGTGAAGCGCTTCGCGGCCTTGCTGTCCAACGCCCGGACGGTCTTCTGGAACGGTCCCATGGGCGTGTTCGAGTTCCCGGCGTTCGCCACGGGCACCAGGGGCGTCGCCGAGGCCGTCGCCGCGGCGACCGGCAAGGGCGCGTTCAGTGTGGTGGGCGGCGGCGACTCCGCGGCCGCGGTGCGCGCGCTGGGCATCCCGGAGGGCGACTTCTCGCACATTTCCACCGGCGGTGGCGCGTCGCTGGAATACCTTGAGGGCAAGACGCTGCCGGGCATCGAAGTTCTCGGGCGGCCGCAACCAAGTGGAGGAGACGCGTGAGCCGCAAGCCGCTGATCGCCGGCAACTGGAAGATGAATCTCAACCACTTCGAGGCGATCGCGCTGGTGCAGAAGATCGCGTTCGCGCTGCCGGACAAGTACTACGACAAGGTCGACGTCACGGTGTTGCCGCCGTTCACCGACCTGCGCAGCGTGCAAACCCTGGTCGACGGCGACAAGCTGCGGCTGACCTACGGCGGCCAGGATCTGTCTCAGCACGACTCGGGCGCCTACACCGGTGACATCAGCGGGGCCTTCCTGGCCAAGCTGGGCTGCAGCTTCGTCGTGGTCGGCCACTCCGAACGGCGCACCTACCACAACGAGGACGACGCGCTGGTGGCCGCCAAGGCCGCCGCGGCCCTCAAGCACGAGCTGACCCCCATCGTGTGCATCGGCGAGCACCTGGACGTCCGCGAGGCCGGCGGGCACGTCAGCCACTGCGAGGAGCAGCTGCGCGGCTCGCTGGCCGGGTTGTCCGCTGAGCAGATCGACAAGGTCGTGGTCGCCTACGAGCCCGTGTGGGCCATCGGCACCGGCCGGGTGGCCAGTGCCGCCGACGCCCAGGAGGTGTGCGCCGCGATCCGGGCGACGTTGACGACCCTCGCCTCGTCCAAGGTCGCCGACACCGTGCGGGTGCTCTACGGCGGCTCGGTGAATGCCAAGAACATCGGCGACATCATCGCCCGCGACGACATCGACGGGGCCCTGGTCGGCGGCGCGTCCCTGGACGGTGAGCAGTTCGCGACGCTGGCGGCGATCGCCGCCGGCGGGCCCCTGCCGTGACGCCGCGGCCCCGCCGGTAAGATTCAGCGTCATGGAGCTGGCCCTGCAGATCACCCTGGTGGTCACAAGCGTGCTCGTGGTGTTGCTGGTGCTGCTGCACCGCGCCAAGGGTGGCGGCCTGTCGACGCTGTTCGGCGGCGGTGTGCAGTCCAGCCTCTCCGGCTCGACCGTGGTGGAGAAGAACCTGGACCGCTTGACGCTGTTCATCACCGGCATCTGGCTGGTGTCCATCATCGGGGTGGCCCTGCTGATCAAGTACCGGTGACCCGTCGGCGGGCGGAGCGCGTGATCCGCACCGATACTGGGACGCATGGTTGACGTTTCCGACATCGCGCTCGAACCCATCGGCGCCGTGCAACGCACGCTCGTCGGTCGCGAGGCGACAGAGCCGATGCGCGCCGACATCCGGATGCTGGGCGCCATCCTCGGCGACACCGTGCGCGAGCAGAGCGGGGACGAGGTTTTCGACCTGGTGGAGCGCGCCCGGGTGGAGTCGTTTCGGGTGCGCCGCTCCGAGATCGAGCGGGTCGACGTGGCGCGCATGTTCGACGGCATCGACATTCACCAAGCGATCCCGGTCATCCGGGCGTTCAGCCACTTCGCGCTGCTGGCCAACGTGGCCGAGGACATCCACCGGGAACGTCGCCGCGCCATCCACGTCTCCGCCGGCGAGCCGCCGCAGGACAGCAGCCTAGCCGCGACCTACGCGAAACTCGATGGGGCCGAACTTGATTCGGCCACGGTGACCGACGCCCTGCGGGGCGCCCTGATCTCCCCGGTGATCACCGCCCACCCGACCGAGACCCGGCGGCGCACCGTCTTCGTCACCCAGCACCGGATCACCCAGCTGATGCGATTGCACGCCGAGGGGCACACCGAAACCGATGACGGGCGCAACATCGAGCGCGAGTTGCGCCGCCAGGTCCTCACCCTGTGGCAGACCGCGCTGATCCGGTTGTCCCGCTTGCAGATCACCGACGAGATCGAGGTCGGGCTGCGTTATTACGCCGCGGCGTTCTTCCAGGTCATTCCGCAGGTCAACGCCGAGGTCCGGGACGCGTTGCGGGCCCGGTGGCCCGACAGCGACCTGCTCGCCGCGCCGATCCTGCGGCCCGGCTCATGGATCGGTGGCGACCGCGACGGCAACCCGAACGTGACCGGCGACGTGGTACGCCAGGCCACCGCCAGCGCCGCGTTCACCGCGCTGTCGCATTACCTGGCCGAGCTCACCGCCCTCGAGCAGGATCTGTCGATGTCGGCGCGACTCGTCCCCGTCACCCCGGGGCTGGCGGAACTGGCCGAGGGCTGCGGGGAGGAGGCCCGCGCCGACGAGCCGTACCGGCGGGCGGTGCGGGTGATTCGCGCCCGGCTCACCGCGACGGGCGCCGAGATCCTGGACAGCCGACCGCAGCACGAGCTGGACCTCGGCCTGACACCGTATTCCGCGCCGGCCGAGCTGCAGGCGGACTTGGACATCATCGACGAGTCGCTGCGCGCACACGGCAGTGCGTTGCTGGCCGACGACCGCCTCGCCCTGCTACGAGAGGGCGTGAGCGTCTTCGGGTTTCACTTGTCCGGGCTGGACATGCGGCAAAACTCCGACGTCCACGAAGAGGTGGTGGGGGAGCTGTTGGCGTGGGCCGGGGTGCACCCCGACTACGCTTCGCTGCCCGAGGACGAGCGGGTCGAGCTGCTGGCCGGCGAGCTGGCTACCCGCCGCCCGCTGGTCGGCGACCGCGGGGGCCTGTCCGACCTGGCCCGCAAGGAGCTCGACGTCGTCGGCGCGGCGGCCTATGCCGTCGGGCGCTACGGCCCGGCCGCGGTACCCAACTACGTCATCTCCATGTGCCGCTCGGTGTCCGACGTCTTGGAGGTGGCGATCCTGCTGAAAGAGGGCGGGCTGCTGGATGCGTCCGGGCCGGAACCGTATTGCCCGGTTGCCATCTCACCGCTCTTCGAGACGATCGACGATCTGCACAACGGCGCGACCATCCTGGACGCGATGCTGGAGCTTCCGCTGTACCGGGCGGTCGTCGACGCGCAGGACGGGCGTCAGGAGGTGATGCTCGGCTACTCCGACTCGAACAAGGACGGCGGTTACCTCGCCTCCAGCTGGGCGGTCTACCGAGCCGAGCTGGCGCTGGTCGAGGTGGCCCGCAACGCCGGAATTCGCTTGCGGCTCTTCCACGGTCGCGGCGGTACCGTCGGCCGGGGGGGCGGACCGAGCTATCAGGCCATCCTGGCGCAACCCCCGGGCGCGGTGAACGGCTCGCTGCGGCTCACCGAGCAGGGCGAGGTGATCGCCGCCAAGTACGCCGAGCCGCAGGCGGCCCGGCGCAACTTGGAGAGCTTGGTGGCGGCGACGCTGGAGTCGACGCTGCTCGATGTGGAGGGCCTGGGGGATGCCGCGGAGCCGGCCTACGCGGTGCTCGACGAAGTGGCCACCCTGGCGCAGCGCGCCTATGCCGAATTGGTGCATGAAACACCGGGTTTCGTCGACTACTTCATGGCCTCGACGCCGGTCAGCGAGATCGGTTCGCTGAACATCGGCAGCCGCCCGACGTCACGCAAACCCACGTCGTCGATATCGGACCTGCGCGCCATCCCCTGGGTGCTGGCGTGGAGCCAGTCCCGGGTGATGCTTCCCGGCTGGTACGGCACCGGGTCGGCGTTCGAGCAGTGGATCGCGGCCGGGCCCGAAAGCGAGACCGAGCGGGTGGCGATCCTGCACGAGCTATACGAGCGGTGGCCGTTCTTCCGCGGCGTGCTCTCCAACATGGCCCAGGTGCTCGCCAAGAGCGACCTCGGCCTGGCGGCGCACTACTCGGAGCTGGTCGAGGACGAGGAACTGCGGGACCGGGTGTTCGACAAGATCGTGGACGAGCACCGGCGGACCATCGCGATGCACAAGCTGATCACCGGTCATGACGACCTGCTCGCCGACAACCCCGCCCTGGCCCGCTCGGTGTTCAACCGCTTCCCCTACCTGGAGCCGCTGAACCACCTGCAGGTGGAGTTGCTGCGCCGCTACCGCTCCGGTGACGACGACGAACTGGTGCAGCGCGGCATCCTGCTGACGATGAACGGATTGGCCAGCGCGTTACGTAACAGTGGGTGATGGGCATCCGTAAGCCATGCCTGACATCGCCTCGCCCGTCCCCGCGGCTGAGTTGGCCCAGAACGGCGTCTTCGAACGACTCGCGCGCGTCGGGTTCGTCGTCAACGGGGTGCTGCACCTGATCGTCGGCTATCTCGCGATCCGGGTTGCGCTTGGCGACGGCGGCACCGCGGACCAGACCGGCGCCCTGGCGACGCTGGCGGCCAAGCCGGGTGGCCCACTCGCACTCTGGATCGCCACGGCCGCCCTGCTGGCGATGGGCCTGTGGCGGCTCGTCGAAACCGCCCTCGGCCGATCATGCGACCGGAAGTCGGAGGGCCCGTCGTCGGATGCGTCCTCGCGGGCGAAGGCCCTTGGGCTGGCGGCTGTCTACCTGGCTTTTGCCTACTCCGCGTTCGGTTTCGCGCGTGGTGCCGGGAAGGCGGCGGATCAACAGAATTCGGGCATCAGCGCGCGCCTCTTGGAAACGACCGGCGGCACCATCGCGCTCGTCGCGGGCGGGCTGGTCATCGTCGTGGTCGGGTGCTACCACATCTACAAGGGCGCCACCCGCAACTTCGTCGACGATCTCCGGGGTAAGTCGGGTGACTGGGTGCGACGGCTAGGGGTGGCCGGGTATATCGGCAAGGGCGCCGTGATCACCCTGACGGGCGCGCTGGTGATCATCGCCGCGTGTCGCTCGGAACCGAAGAAGGCCACGGGGCTCGACGGGGCCCTGAAAACACTCGGGTCCCAGCACTATGGGGCGGCGCTGTTGATCGCGGCCGGCCTGGGACTCATCACCTACGGGCTGTACAGCTTCGTGATGGCCCGGTCGACGAAGATGTAGGCCTGCGAGGTCTCAGCGGTTCCGCAGTCGGTCCAGAGCTCCGCGCACGGCGTGCTCCGTCATCGCGAGCGGCGTCATCACCGTTTCGCCCACTTTCACCATGCCGTCGATCCGCCCGACGATCGCCTCCACGGGCTCGACCAGGACGATCAGTCGCCTGGCGAGATCGTCCAGTCGCGACAAGGTGCCGTCGAGGTGGTCCAGGCCGCTTTCCATGCGCTCGACCGTGGCGTTGAGGTTGGAAAGGGAAGTGTTGAGCTCTTTCATGGTCGTGCTCAGGCCGTCGAGGACGTCTTCGACCTGCTCCACCGTCTTGTCGGCGTTCAACGCAGCCTGGGTGAGGGTCTTGATCCGGCTTCGCTCTTGCCCACCGCGCACGGTTCTGTCTGCCATGCCCGTCATTATGACCCGGATCTCACCGGGTGCGGGACTAGCTTGGCTGACCCGGGCGCGAGGGGAGCTTGGCCGCGGCCTCCTCGTCGAGCAGCCACAGCGTGCTTTCCTGCCCGATCGCACCGGCGGCCGGCACCGAGACGGGTGGGGCGCCGCCGATCGCCGCGGCCACCGCGTCGGCCTTGGATGCCCCGGACACCATCAGCCAAACCTCGCGCGAACGCTGGATCGCGGGCAGCGTCAGGGTGATTCGCTGGGGAGGCGGTTTGGGGGAGTCCTCAACCGGGACCACCATGCGGCTCGTTTCCAGCACGGCGGGGGTGTCGGGGAACAGCGAGTTGATATGGCCCTCCGGCCCCATGCCCAACAGGTGCACGTCGAAATTCGGGACGGGCTGGCCGGGTTCGGCGTTGGCCGCCAGCAGCTGTTCGTAGGCCAGCGCGGCGGCGGCGAGATCGGTGCCGAATTCGCCGTCGCTGGCCGGCATCGTGTGCACATGGCTGGACGGAATGTCGATCCGGTCCAGCAACGCCTCCCGAGCCTGCTTGTCATTGCGCTCGTCGTCGTCCTCGGGGACGTAGCGCTCGTCGCCCCAGAACAGGTGCACCTTGGGCCAGGCGATCTCGTGCCCCGCCAGGGACTTGAGCAACCCGATGCCGTTGCCACCGCCGGTCAGGACGACGAGCGCCCGGTCCCGGGCCGCCACGGCGGTGCGGATGTTGTCGGCCAGTCGGTGGGCCGCGGCCTCGACCAGCGCCTGTGTCTCCGGGAAAACTTCGATGATGGTGCTCACACGTACTGCACTTTCTCAATGCCCTCTAGCGCTAACTGGTAAATCTCATCGGGATCCAGCCGCCGCAGGTCTTCGGCGAGGCACTCGCCGGTTTCCCTGCGGGCCAAGGGAAGCAGAGCCTCCGGCTTGGCGGTGCGGCTCAGTGTCGCCGTCCTGCCCTCTTGGGGCCGGCTCAAGACGATGGTCTCGCTTTTGCGTACGAGTTCCACCTTGAGCTCGCCGACCGCGCGGCGCACCGGGCCGTCGATGCAATTGGCCAGCCAACCCGCCAGGATGTCAAGGGCCGGTTCGGTTTTCAAACCGGACACCAGGGCCGACTCGATCGGTTCGTGGGGCGCCAGGTCGACCGCGGATGTCAACAGCGCCCGCCAGTAGGTGATGCGGGCCCAGGCCAGATCGGTGTCGCCGGCCGTGTACCCGGGCAGTCGACTCTTGATGGCCGACAGCGGATCGGTTCCGTTGGTGGCATCGGTGATGCGCCGAATCGCCAACTTGCCCAACGGATCCTGCGCCGGAACGGCCGGCGCGACGTCGGGCCACCATGCCACCACGGGGATGTCGGGGAGCAGGAACGGGGTGACCACGCTGGCGGCATGCCCGGCGAGCGCCCCGGACAGATTCAGGATCACCACCTCGGTGGCCCCGGTGTCTCCGCCCGCGCGCAGCTGCGCGTCCAGGCGTGGCTGGTCGGCGTACGCGTCACCCCGCATCGTGACGATGACCCGGCTGGGGTGCTCGTGGCTGGCGTTGTTGGCCGCCTCGAGCGACTCTTCGAGGATGGCGTCGCTGTCGGGCGCGATGATCAGCGTCAGCACCCGGCCCATCGTCACGGCGCCGACCTTCTCCCGCAGTTCCTCGAGTTTCTTGTTGACCGCGGTGGTGGTGGTGTCCGGCATGTCGATAATCAAGTGCGCCGCCCTCCCCCGCTAGCGGGTGGTGCCCCCACAGCATCACTTCGTTCTGCATCGTCGCCGGCGCGAATCACGGCCGCCGCCATTCCCGGCCGGTGCGGCGCAGCATCTCGAACGCCGACTCCGGACCCCAGGTGCCCGCCTCGTACGGCTCGGGCTTGCCGTCGGCCGCCCAGTTATCCAGGACGGGATCCAATATCTCCCAAGCCAATTCGACCTCTTCGTTGACCGGAAACAGGGACGGCTCGCCGAGCAGCACGTCGAGGATCAGCTGTTCGTAGGCCTCCGGCGACTCCTCGGCGAATGCCGAGCCGTAGGAGAAGTCCATGTTGACATCGCGGACCTCCATCGCGGTCCCCGGCACCTTGGAGCCGAACCGCAGCGTGATGCCCTCGTCGGGCTGCACCCGGATGACCATCGCGTTGGTGCCCAGCTCGTCGGTCATGGTGGCGTCGAACGGCAGATGCGGAGCGCGCTTGAAGACGAGCGCGATCTCGGTCACCCTGCGGCCCAGACGTTTTCCGGTCCGCAGATAGAACGGCACACCGGCCCAGCGGCGGGTGTCGACCTCCAGCGTGATGGCGGCGAACGTCTCGGTGGTCGAGTCCTTGGCGAACCCCTCCTCGTCGAGCAGCCCGACGACCTTCTCGCCGCCCTGCCAGCCGCCGGTGTACTGGCCGCGGCTGGTGGTCTCGTCGAGCGGCTCGGCCAGCTGGGTCGCCGAGAGCACCTTGATCTTCTCGGTCTGCAACGCCGCGGGATTGAAGCTGACCGGTTCTTCCATCGCGGTGAGCGCCAGCAGCTGCATCAGGTGGTTCTGGATGACATCGCGGGCGGCACCGATACCGTCGTAATAGCCTGCGCGCCCGCCCAATCCGATGTCCTCGGCCATGGTGATCTGCACGTGATCGACATAGTGTGCGTTCCAGATCGGGTCGAACAACTGATTGGCGAACCGCAGCGCCAAGATGTTGCGTACCGTCTCCTTGCCCAGATAGTGGTCGATGCGGAACACCGCTTCCTCGGGGAAGACGGCGTTGACCGAGTGGTTGAGGGCCTGCGCGCTCTCCAGGTCGTGCCCGAACGGCTTCTCGATGACCACCCGGCTCCAGCGATCACCCTGCGGACGGGCCAATCCGGACTTGTGCAGCTGTTCACACACCACCGGGAAGGACTTCGGCGGGATGGCCAGGTAGAAGGCGTGGTTACCGCCGGTGCCGCGCTCGGCGTCGAGTTTGTCCAGGGTTTCGGCCAGCCGGGCGAACGACGCGTCGTCATCGAAAGAACCTGGCACGAAACGGAATCCCTCGGCCAGCCGCTCCCAGTTCTCCTCCCGGAAGGGCGTCCGGCAGTGATCCTTGACGGCCTGATAGACGACCTTGCGGAAATCCTGGGTCTCCCAGTCCCGACGGGCGAAGCCCACCAGGGAGAAGCTCGGCGGCAGCAGCCCGCGGTTGGCCAGGTCGTAGATGGCCGGCATCACCTTCTTGCGGGCGAGGTCGCCGGTGACGCCGAAGATCACCATGCCGCAGGGGCCGGCGATCCTCGGCAGCCGCTTGTCGCGCTTGTCCCGTAACGGGTTATGCCATTGTGCAGCGGTACGAGCCGGGCTCATTTCGAGGCGGAACCCAGCTGTTTCTGCGTCTCCTCCAGCAGCTCGCTCCACGAGTCCACGAACTTCTCCACGCCCTCGTTCTCCAGCACCACGAACACGTCGGTCAGGTCGATCCCGATCCCGGCCAGCTTGTCGAACACCTCCTGGGCGCCCGAAGCCGTGCCGGTGACGGTGTCTCCCTTGATCTCGCCGTGCTCGGCCACCGCGTCAATCGTCTTCTCCGGCATGGTGTTCACCGTGTTCGGCGCGACCAGCTCGGTGACGTAGAGGGTGTCGGAGTAGTCGGGGTTCTTCACCCCGGTCGATGCCCACAGCGGACGCTGTACGCGGGCGCCGTTGCCCTTGAGCGCCTCGTAGCGATCGCCGCCCTCGAACACCTCCTGGTAGGCGGCGTAGGCCAGCCGGGCGTTGGCGACCCCGGCCTGGCCGCGCAACGCCAGCGCCTCCTCGGAACCGATCTTCTCCAGCCGCTTGTCGACCTCGGTGTCCACCCGGGACACGAAAAACGATGCCACGGAATGGATCTTGGACAAGTCGTGTCCCGCCTCGCGCGCCTTCTCCAGGCCGGCCAGGTAGGCGTCCATCACCTGACGGTGCCGCTCGACCGAGAAGATGAGCGTGACATTGACCGAAATCCCTTCCGCCAGAACCGCCGTGATGGCCGGAATGCCGGCCTTGGTGGCCGGGATCTTGATGAACAGGTTCGGCCGGTCGACGATCTTCCACAGCTCCACGGCCTGCGCCGTGGTCTTGTCGGTCTCGGCGGCCAGTCGCGGGTCCACCTCGATGGATACCCGACCGTCGACTCCGTCGGAGGCTTCCCACTGCGGCCGCAGCACGTCGCACGCGTTGCGGACATCGTCGGTGGTGACCGTGCGGATGGTGGCGTCGACATCGGCGCCGCGCTCGGCGAGCTCGGCGATCTGGTCGTTGTAGGTATCGCTGTCGGCGAGGGCCTTCTGGAAGATCGACGGGTTCGTGGTCACCCCGACAACGCTTTTGGTGTCGATCAGCTCCTGCAGATTGCCCGACTGCAGCCGCTGGCGCGACAGGTCATCCAGCCAAACGGAAACGCCCGCGGCGGACAGCGCCGCAAGGTTTGGGTTCTGAGTCATGTGAATCACCCTTTCTCAGTTATCCACTACCTGTTCCGCGGCGGCCGCGACGGCTTCTGCGGTGAAACCGAATTCACGGAACAAAGTCTCGTAGTCGGCGGATTCGCCGTAGTGCTCGATCGACACGATCTTGCCGGTGTCGCCGACGAGCTTGTGCCAGGGCTGCGCGACGCCCGCCTCGACGGCCACCCGGGCCGACACCGACGGGGGCAGCACGCTGTCGCGGTAGTCCTCGGGCTGAGATTCGAACCATTCCACGCACGGCATGGACACCACCCGCGCGACAATGTCCTTGTCCGCCAACAGCTTCTGGGCCCCCACCGCGAGCTGAACCTCCGAGCCGGTGGCGATCAGGACGACGTCCGGCTCGTCACCGCCCGGATCACCGAGGACGTACCCGCCCTTGGCCACTCCCTCGACGTTGGTGCCTTCGAGGATCGGCACGCCCTGGCGGGTCAGGATCAGCCCGACCGGACCGCTGCCGTTGCCGCGGGCCAGGATGGTGCGCCAGGCGTATGCCGTTTCGTTGGCGTCGGCCGGACGCACCACCGACAGCTTGGGGATGGCGCGCAGCGCAGCGAGGTGCTCGATCGGCTGGTGGGTCGGTCCGTCCTCGCCGAGACCGATCGAGTCGTGCGTCCACACGTAGATGGTGTCGATGTCCATCAGCGCGGCCAGCCGCACCGCCGGGCGCATGTAGTCCGAGAACTGCAGGAACGTGCCGCCGTAGGCCCTCGTCGGGCCGTGCAGCACGATGCCGGACAGGATGGCGCCCATCGCGTGCTCGCGCACACCGAAGTGCAGTGTGCGCCCGTACCAGTCCGCCGTGTAGTCCTTGGTCGAAATCGACGGCGGACCAAAGGATTTGACGTTGTCCATGGTGGTGTTGTTGCTGCCCGCCAGGTCGGCCGAGCCGCCCCACAATTCGGGAAGCTTCGGGCCCACGGCGTTGAGCACCTTGCCGGACGCCGCGCGGGTCGCCAGCGCCTTGTCGCCGGGTTCCCAGCGGGGGATGTCGGCGTCCCAGCCGTCGGGCAATTCCTCGGCGGTCAACCGGTCCAGCAGTGCCTTGCGGTCGGGTTCGCGCTCCGCCCAGGCGTCGAAATCCGCCTGCCACTTCTCGTGCGCTTCCTTGCCCCGGTCCACCAGCTTGCGGGTGTGGGCGATGACCTCGTCGCGCACCTCGAACTTCTTCTCGGGATCGAAGCCCAGGATCTCCTTGACGGCCGCGACTTCCTCGTCGCCCAGCGCCGCGCCGTGCGCCTTGCCGGTGTTCATCAACTTCGGTGCCGGGAAGCCGATGATGGTGCGCATCGAGATGAACGACGGGCGGTCGGTGGTCGCCTTGGCGTTGGCGATGGCCTCCTCGATCGCGACGACGTTCTCGCCGCCCTCGATCTCCTGCACGTGCCAGCCGTAGGCGCGATAGCGCGCGGCCGTGTCCTCGCAGAGCGCGATGTCGGTGTCATCCTCGATCGAGATCTCGTTGTGGTCGTAGAACACGATGAGGTTGCCGAGCTGCTGCACCGCGGCCAGCGACGAGGCCTCGGAGGTGACGCCTTCCTCGATGTCGCCGTCGGAGGCGATCACGTAGATGAAGTGGTCGAACGGGCTGGTGCCCGGCGCGGCGTCGGGGTCGAACAGCCCGCGCTCGTAGCGCGACGCCATCGCCATGCCCACCGCCGAGGCCAGGCCCTGGCCGAGCGGACCGGTGGTGATCTCAACGCCCTTGGTGTGCCGGAACTCTGGGTGCCCGGGCGTCTTGGATCCCCAGGTGCGCAACGACTCGATGTCGGACAGCTCCAGGCCGAACCCACCCAGGTAGAGCTGGATGTACAGCGTCAGGCTGCTGTGCCCGCAGGACAACACGAACCGGTCCCGACCCAGCCAGTAGGTGTCGGTGGGGTCGTGTTTCATCGTGCGCTGGAACAGCGTGTACGCCAGGGGAGCCAGGCTCATCGCCGTTCCGGGATGTCCATTGCCAACCTTTTGGACCGCGTCGGCGGCCAGCACCCGAATGGTGTCGACGGCGGCCGAGTCGAGCTCGGACCAGTCGTCGGGGAGGTGTGGTTGGGTCAGCGTCGAGATCTCTTCGAGTGTGGTCACAGACTCAGTCCTTGGGGTCATCAAGCTGATCAATCCCACCCTAGTGCGGGAGGGCCGGCTCTTGCAGCGCAGGTTTTGGGTACCCGCCACCGGCTGTTGTGAAAATTACGCGGTGGCCGTCGACCCGTAACATGCAGTTCGGAAATCGGGGAGAAGTCTCCCGTGATTGGACCCTGCGGGCAGGCCGTTATCGGCCCGCGGTCTACCATCGTGTGTAGTAGATGCTGCGCGGCTGCGACCCCAAGGAGTTATTGCGTGAGCGTTCGCGGGCGCGTGATCCCGAGTCGAGAAGTACCGAGCCGAGTACAGGGCACGGTGCTGGCGTATCTGGCACTGACCAAGCCGCGGGTCATCGAGCTGCTGCTCGTCACCACCATCCCGGCCATGCTGCTTGCCCACCGCGGCGCCGTGAACCCGCTGCTGATCCTCAACACGTTGGTCGGCGGGATGCTGGCCGCCGGGGGAGCCAACACCCTCAACTGCGTGGCCGACGCCGACATCGACAAGGTGATGAAGCGCACGGCGCGGCGGCCGCTGGCCAGGGCCGCGGTCCCGCGCAGCCACGCGCTGGTGTTCGGGTTGGCGCTGTCGGTGGCGTCGTTCTTCTGGCTGTGGTGGACGACGAACATGCTGTCGGCACACCTGGCCGGCGCCACCATCGCCTTCTACGTGCTGGTCTACACGCTGCTGCTCAAGCGGCGCACGTCGCAGAACGTCGTGTGGGGCGGCGCTGCCGGCTGCATGCCGGTGATGATCGGCTGGTCGGCCGTCACCGGCACCATCGGCTGGCAGGCGCTGGTGATGTTCGCCATCATCTTCTTCTGGACGCCGCCGCACACCTGGGCGCTGGCGATGCGTTACAAGGACGATTACAAGGCGGCCGGCGTGCCGATGCTGCCCGCCGTCGCGACCGAGCGTCAGGTCACCAAGCAGATCCTGATCTACACCTGGCTGACGGTGGCGGCGACGCTGGCGCTGGCGCTGGCCGCCGGCTGGCTCTACGCGGCGGTCGCCGTGGTCGCCGGGGTGTGGTTCCTGGCGATGGCGCACCAGCTGAACGCCGGGGTCCGCGCCGGCGAGCCCGTCAAGCCGCTGCGGTTGTTCCTGCAATCGAACAACTACCTCGCGGTGGTGTTCTGCGCATTGGCGGTCGACTCGGTCATCGCGCTGCCGCACCTGTTCTGACGCCGCGCCTCAGGGCAGCAGCACGATGGAGCCGGCGGTCTTGCGGCCCTGCAGGTCCTGATGCGCGCGCGTGGCTTCCGCGAGCGGATAGCGTCCGCCGACTTCGACGGTGATGGCCCCGCCGGCGATCGCATCGAACAATTCCTCGGCCCGCCAGCTGAATTCCTGGCCGGTGCGGATGAAGTGCGCCAGCGACGGCCGGGTCAGGAACACCGAGCCGGCGGCGTTGAGGCGCTGCGGGTCGAACTTGGCAACGGGCCCGCTGGCCGCCCCGAACAGCGCCAGCGTCCCCCGCACGGCCAGGCTGGCCAGGCTGGCGTCGAACGTCGTGGCGCCCACGCCGTCGTATACGGCCTCGACGCCGGCGCCGTCGGTGAGCCCGCGAATCTGCCGGCCGAACTCGTCCGCGTAGTCGGGGTAGGACAGCACCTCGTCGGCGCCGGCCTGCCGGGACAGCCGGGCCTTCTCCGGGGTGGAGACCGTGGTGATGACCCGGGCGCCGAGCAGGTGGGCCCACTGCGTCAGGATCAACCCGACGCCGCCGGCTCCGGCGTGCACCAGGATGGTGTCGCCGGCCTGCACCGGATACACCGACTTGAGCAGGTAGTGCGCGGTCAGGCCTTTCAGCAGCACCGAAGCCGCCACGTCGGAGCTCACGCCGTCCGGCACATGTGCCGTCAAAGTCGCTGGGGCGGCGGCGAATTCGGCGTAACCGCCCGACGCCGACGCGCTGACCACCCGGTCGCCGACGCGGAAACCGTCGACGCCGTCACCCGCCGCGGCGACGGTGCCGCACAATTCCGAACCCAGGATGAACGGCAACTCGCGCGGGTACTGGCCCGAGCGAAAGTAGGTGTCGATGTAGTTGACGCCGATCGCCTCGGCCTTGATCAACACCTCGCCGGATCCCGGCGTGGGCTGGGGCGCGTCGATGTAGCGCAACACCTCGGGGCCGCCGGTTTCGCTGACTTCGATTGCGTGCATGTGCTTATCATGCCCGGGCATGAAACTCGCCCGTCCGGACATCTTCCATCCCCGCATCGTGCTGGCGGGTCCTCCCGGGCGCGCGGGCGGCGACCCCGACGACAGCGGGCTGGTGCCCGCGCTGCGAACGCGTGGGCTGCACGCCCGCTGGCGGTCCTGGGACGACCCCGAGGTCGCGCGCGCTGACCTGGTCATCCTGCGTGCGACCGCGGACGATCCGGACCGGCGCGCCGAATTCTCGGCCTGGACGCGGCGGGTGCGCCACCTGCTCAACCCGCCCGACGCGGTCGCTTGGAACCTCGATGAGCGGTACCTGCGCGACCTGGACGACGCCGGGGTGCCGACTGTCCTTGGCGGGCGGCGTGCCGTAACGCAGTCGGCGTTGATCTTCCTGGGCGGCAAGCAGTCGCACGCCTGGCCGGACGAGCCGGAGTTCGAAGCGTGGGACCTCGGCTACACCGCGCTCGCGGTGGCCGCGGATCGCGCCGGAATCGCCGTGCGCGACCTGCTCTACGCGCGCGCCGACGTGGCCGGGGATCGGCTGGTGCGGCTCGACCTCGTCGCGCCGGCGCTGGGCTGGCGGCACCTGGACGCCGCCACCCGCGAACGCGCCCAGCGCGACTTCGCGCTGGCCGTGGAGTCAGCCTGCGAGCGGCTCGGGCTCGGCCCGTTCTCGCATCGACGCCCATAGCGCGGCGGTCGCCGCGGTGCACGCCGCGGCCCCGGCCACGTGCAGGGCGACCAGCGCGGCGGGCACCCCGGTGAAGTACTGGGCGGTGCCGACCGCGGCCTGCGCGCACACCAGGGCCAGCAGCACGATCAGGCGCCGCAGGATGGGCCGGCCGGCGCGCACCGCCAGCAGGCCGAAGCCCAGCCCGACCAGCAGCGCGAGGTAGGCGATCAGCAGCGAGGAGTGCGCGTGGACCAGGGTGTCGACGGCGATCTTCAGCCGCGGCACGGTGCGGGTGGGGCTGCGGTCGCCCGCGTGCGGTCCGGCGGCCGTCACCAGCGTGCCGGTGACCAGCACCACGGCCAGGTCCAGGCCGATCAGCGCCGTCAGGGCGCGCAACGGCCGGGGGACCGGCCGGCGCACCACTCCGGCCCCGTCCCCATCGGGCTCGCCGATCTTGACGTAGAGCAGCACCGACAGCCACACCATCGTCATCGAGGTGAGCAGGTGGATGGCCACCGTCCACCACAGCAGCCCGGTACGCACGGTGATGCCGCCGATGACGGCCTGCACCACCGTCGACACCGGCATCAGCCACGCGTACACTAGGACTTCCCGGCGTCGGCGGGCCCGGGTCACGGCCAACACGGCCAGCGCCGCGGCGACGACCACCGCGAAGGTGATCATGCGATTGCCGAACTCGACCGCCTGGTGCACGCGCGGCACCTCTGCGTGCGCGACCGGGACGAAGCTGCCCGGAAAGCATTGCGGCCAGGTAGGACAACCCAGCCCCGACGCGGTGACCCGGACGATCGCCCCGGTGACGGCGATGCCGCCCTGGGTGAGGATGACGGCCGCGGCGACGAGGCGCTGGACACGCACGCTCGGATTGGGCAGGAGGTCCACCAACCGCATCAGCGTTCGTCCCACGGGCATGGCCCGATGGTAGGCCAACGAAAACTACGTCCTGTAGTAAACCCTTGCGTCGTCGAGATTGCCGTGACGGCTGTTCTGGCGGCGCCGACCACGACCATGGCGGCAATCTCGCCGCCCGGTCAGGTGAACCGGAACCAGCGCAGCGCCGCCAGCGCCGCGAGCGCACCCCACGCCGCCAGGACGAGGACGCCGAACCAGTCCACCGACAGGACCATCGCCCGCGACAGCGCCTCGGTCAGCGCGCCCGACGGGGTGAGCCGGGCCGCCCACTTGACGCCGGTCGGGATCATCCCGGATTCCACCGTCAGCGCGCCGAGCCCGGCGAAGACGAACCACAGCAGGTTGGCGACCGCGAGCACGATCTCGGCCCGCAGCGTCCCGCCCAGCAACAGTCCGAGGGCGGTGAAGCCCGCGGTGCCCAGCGCGATGACCGCCGCACCCAACGCCAACGCGGCCAGGGCGGGGCGCCAGCCGAGCGCAAACCCGATGGCGCCCAACAGAATTGCCTGCAGGAACACCACGGTGACCACGGCCAGCGACTTGCCGGCGATGATGCCCCAGACCGGCAGGGGGGTCGCCCCCAACCGCTTGAGCGCGCCGTAGCGGCGGTCGAAGGCGACCGCGATGGCCTGCCCGGTGAAGGCGGTCGAGATGACCGCTAGGGCCATGATGGCCGGGACGAAGGTGGCGGCGCGGTTGTGCCCGAAGGAGCCGAACGGCAGCAACGTGAGCCCGATCAGGAGCGTGATCGGGATGAACATGGTCAGCAGCAGCTGCTCGCCGTTGCGCAGCAGCAGCTTGAGCTCGAGGCCGAACTGCGCGGCCAGCATCCGCGGAACCGTGCTGGGTCGCGGGTCGGGGGTGAAGGTCCCCGCGGGGAAGACGTTCGATTGGGTCACTGCCGCAACTTCCTGCCGGTGAGGTCGAGGAACACATCCTCGAGGCTGCGCTGCTCGACGCGCATGTCGGTGGCCAGCACGTCGATCCGCGCGCACCACGCCGTCACGGTGGCCAGCACCTGCGGGTCGACCGGGCCCTCGACCAGATACTCGCCGGGCGTCACCTCGCTGGCGCGGTAGTCCTCCGGCAGGGCGGCGGTCAGCAGCGACAGGTCGAGCCGCGGCGGCGCGGTGAACCGCAGCTCGTCCTTCGCGCCGGTGCGCATCAGCTCCGTCGGTGTGCCGGCGGCCACCGTTTTCCCGTGGTCGATGATGACCAGCCGATCGGCGAGTTCCTCGGCCTCCTTGAGCTGATGGGTGGTCAACAGCACCGTCACGCCGTCGCGGCGCAGCGCGTCGATCAGTTCCCACACCAGCAGCCGGGCGTGCGCATCCATGCCCGCGGTCGGTTCGTCGAGGAAGACCAGTTCGGGGCGGCCGACCAGCGCGCACGCGAGCGCGAGCCGCTGCTGCTGCCCGCCGGACAGCCGCCGATAGGTGGTGCGGGCGGCATCGGTGAGGCCCAGGGTGTCCAGCAGCCACGCCGGGTCCAGCGGGTCGGCGGCGTAGGAGGCGACCAGGTTGAGCATTTCGCCCGCCCGGGCGCTGGGGTAGCCGCCACCGCCCTGCAACATCACCCCGATGCGGGTGCGCAGGCGGGCGTTGTCGGCGATCGGGTCCAGCCCGAGCACCTCGATGGTGCCGGCGTCCGGGCGCACGAAGCCTTCGCACATTTCGACCGTCGTGGTCTTGCCGGCGCCGTTGGGGCCCAGCAGGGCGAGCACTTCGGCGGCGTGCACCTCGAGGTCGAGATCGGCGACGGCCGTGGTGGATCCGTAGTGCTTGCTCACCCCGCGCAGTCGCACGACTGTTTCAGGAGCGTCCGAGCTCACGTGGAATCAGCGTAGGCGTCGGGCACCGCCTGGGAACGAGGGGTGGCCAGGGGGGCCGCAGCGTTCTCGGGCGCGGGCGCGGTTTCGGCGGCCGTCTCCGGCGCTTCGGCACCCTCGGTCGGGAGCCGCCGCCACGGCAAGCGGGTGTACGTCAGCGCGATGAGCGCCGCGACGATGACGGTGCTCGCCAAGGTGGCGTCGACGATCTGGAAGAGCGCGAAGCGGTCCCCGTTGGCCGTCGGGCCGAAGATGCCGACGACGAGGGTGATGACGATGACCGCCGCCCGGAAGCCGCTGCGGGTCGCCCAGGCGGCCAGCGGAATGATCGCCCACAGCAGGTACCAGGGCTGTACGACGGGAAACAGCAGCACCGTGACGCCCAGCGCCACGCCGAGGCCGCCGATAGGGTGCAACCGGCCGCGGAAGACGGCCACCAGCAGCCAGCCCACCATCACCGTGATGATCAGCACGCCGATGGCGCGGGTGAGCCCCAGCACCGCGGTGGTGTGATCGCCGAATCCCAGCAGGATCCCGACCTGCCCGGTGCCCAGGGCGAGCAGGGTGGGCGGCGACATCCAGCTGCGGACGACGTTCGCCGTGCCGAGCGTGTTGATCCAGCCGAACCCGAGGCCGCTGGCCCAGCCGACCGCCGCCATCACCGCCAGCGACAGCGTCGTCATCGCGCCGCCCGCCAGCAGCAGCGCCCGCAGGTTGCCCCCGCAGCGGTAGGCCAGCGCCATCGTGACGAACCCGAGCGCCAGCAGCGACGGCAGTTTCACCTGCGACGACAGCGTGATCAGGACGGCGCCGGCCAGCAGCATGCCCAGCGGCTCCCAATCGGGACCCGGCCGCCAGGAGGCCGGCAACAGCCGCGGAGAGTCGATGCCCCGCAGCGCGAACTCGGCCCCCGCGAGCATCAGCCCGAGCATCAGCGCCTCGTTGTGCACGCCGGCGACCAGATGCATGATCAGCAGCGGATTGGCCGCGCCCAGCCACAGCGCGCTGACCTCGGCGACGCCGCATCGCCGGGCCAGCCGCGGGGTCGCCCACACGATCAACCCCACCCCGATCAGCTCCACCAACCGGTGACACAGCACGGCGGCGACGATGTTCTCCCCGGTGACCGCCGAGATGCCGCGCCCGATCCACAGGAAGAGCGGGCCGTAGGGCGCCGGCGTCTCCCGCCACAGCGTGGGGACCGACAGCGTGAAGACGTGCGACAGGCCGAGCCCGGACGCCGGCCCCACCCGGTACGGGTCGAGTCCTTCCAAGGAGATCTGGCTCTGGGCCAGGTAGGAGTAGACGTCCTTGCTGTACATCGGCGGCGCGATCAACAGCGGCAGCGTCCACAGCAGCAGGGTGCGGTCCAGGTCGCCCCGGGACATTCGCCGGTTGCCCAACGCGAACCGGCCGAGCATCAGCCAGGCCAGCGCCATCATGACCGCGCCGGTCGTCGTCATCGTCAGCGACACCGTCTGAATCCGCGACGGCAGGTTGAGCAACCGCACCCCGAAGGTGGGGTCCTGCACGACGGGCCGGGCCCCGGCGCCCAGCGCGCCGATCGCCATCAGGACGGTGCCGGTGGCCCCGAACAGCCGGGTGCGCTGCAGCGCGGTGAGCTCGGTGTCGTTCAGCGGCGTGCCCACCGCCTGCTCGTCGCCATGCAAGCTGGCGATCGACGAGCTCAGCACGTGGTGGCGGGCTGCCATCAGAGCAGCGTAGCCGTCGGGGCGGGCCGGCACCCCGGCCAACCCGGGTGTGACCAGCGCAACGCCCTTCGCGCTAGCCTCGCCTTCGTGGCGATTCGCGACCATGGCGACCCCGGGGACGCACCCTCCGTGCCGCCACCCCTGCGCCCGCCGACTAACGACGCCCGCCCGTCCGCGGCGGAGCAGGCCCGCAGCATCGCCGCCGCCACCAACGCCGCCACGCTGGCCACGTTGACCGCTGACGGCGACCCGTGGGCGTCGTTGGTGGCCTATGGACTGCTGGACGGGATGCCCGTGCTGTGCGTCTCGAGCCTGGCCGAGCACGGCCGCAACCTCGCGCGAGACCCGAGGGCCAGCCTGTCGATCGTGGCGGCGAGCGACGACACCGACCCGCTGGCCGGCAGCCGAATCACGCTGGCCGGGACGGCCGCCGAGCCCACGCGCTCCGAGCGCGGCGACGCCCGGGCGGCATTCCTGACGGCGGTCCCCGCCGCCCGGCGCTACCTGGACTTCAGCGACTTCAGCCTGTGGGTGTTACGGGTTCAGCGGGTGCGCTGGGTAGGTGGATACGGTCGGATGGACTCGGCCACCGGCGATCAGTACGCGGCCGCCTCCCCGGATCCGGTTGCGCCCGTGGCGGCCCGGGCCCTCGCGCATCTCAACGCCGACCACGCCGACTCCCTGGCCGCCATGGCCCGAATCTTCGGCGGCTACCCCGACACCGGGACCGCTTTGTGTACCGGCGTCGACCGCTACGGCCTGGACCTGCGGGTGCACACCCCCCGCGGCGTGGCCTACGCCCGGATCGGGTTTCCCGCAAGGCTGGAATCCGCCAACGAATTGCGTTCGGCCACAGCGGCATTGGCCCGTGCCGCGGATCAGGCTGTCGACGAACACGGCCCGCATGAAGGCGTTTGATCCGCAGCACTGACACGAGCCGGCGAAAGGCCCCCGCCCTGGCTACTTCCGTTCGCCGTCGGCCTTGCTCAGCGCCCGGTCCGCGGTCGAGACCAGCCTGCGGTTGAACTGATACTGGGCGGCGACGAGCTTGTCCGCCAGTTCGATAGCGGCGTCGACAATCTTGGTGCGCAGCGGTTGCACTGCCTCCGGGATTGCCTCGTCAAGGGTCTTGTGGAACGCCCGAAGCGCCTCCGCCGCGGCGTGCTGGCCGGCTTTTGCCGACTCGCGTACCTCGTCGAGCAGGTCGGTCGAATACGATGCGACGGACTTCGATTCAGTCGTCTGAGCCATGTCAATTCCTTCTTTGGGAGTTTTCAATACCACCGCCGACGCTATTCGGCGCGGGGGTTCGGCCACTATGGGCGAAGGTCCCAAAGTGGGCGGGTGTGACCAGCGCAACGGCCGCTCAGGGCACCCTTGGTGGACCGATCCCCGGAATTGCGTCACACTGGTGTTGTGAAAATCCGAACCGACCTCGACGACGCTGCCGTGGGTGCAGCGGCCGCCGCGGTGCGGGACGGTCACACCCGGCGCGCCATCGTGGGCCTGCTGGTGGAGTCTGGATCGATCACCGCCGGCGAGATCGGCGAGCGGCTCGGGTTGACGGCCGCCGGCGTGCGGCGCCATCTCGACGCCCTGATCGAGGCGGGCGACGCCGAGGCGGTGCCCGCCGCGTCCTGGCAGCAGGTGGGGCGCGGGCGCCCCGCCAAGCGTTTCCGGCTCACCGCGGCGGGCCGCGCCAAGCTCGAGCACGCCTACGACGACCTCGCGTCGGCCGCCATGCGGCAGCTGCGCGAGATCGGCGGGGAGGACGCCGTCCGCACGTTCGCCCGGCGCCGCATCGACGCGATCCTGTCCGGCGTGCCCGCGGCGGACAGCGACGACGACGCCGAGGTCGAGGCGGCCGCCGAACGGGTGGCCGGCGCGCTGACCAAGGCCGGCTACGTCGCCACCACGACACGGGTCGGCGGCCCGATCCACGGCGTGCAGATCTGCCAGCACCACTGCCCGGTGTCGCACGTCGCCGAGGAATTCCCGGAGCTGTGCGAGGCCGAGCAGCAGGCCATGGCCGAGGTGCTCGGGACCCACGTGCAGCGGTTGGCGACCATCGTCAACGGGGACTGCGCCTGCACCACCCACGTACCACTGACCCCGGCGCCCAGCCCGCGTCGCGACACCACGAGCATCGAAGGAGCGTCGTTATGACCCTCACGCCAGAGGCCCAAAAGGCCTTTAAAGCGGGAGAAGCTGAGCCGTTGACCCAGGAGCAGGCGATCGCCTCGCTGGGCCGCTACGGCTACGGCTGGGCGGACACCGACGTCGCGGGGTCCAGCGCCCAGCGCGGGCTGTCCGAGGCGGTGGTCCGCGACATCTCGGCGAAGAAGAACGAGCCCGAATGGATGCTGCAGACGCGGCTGAAGGCGTTGCGCATCTTCGAGCGCAAGCCGATGCCGACGTGGGGTTCGGACCTCGGCGGCATCGACTTCGACAACATCAAGTACTTCGTGCGCTCCACCGAGAAGCAGGCCGCCTCTTGGGACGACCTGCCCGAGGACATCCGGAACACCTACGACCGGCTGGGCATCCCGGAGGCCGAGAAGCAGCGCCTGGTCGCCGGTGTGGCCGCCCAGTACGAGTCCGAGGTGGTATATCACCAGATCCGCGAGGACCTGGAGGCCCAGGGCGTCATCTTCCTCGACACCGACACCGGGTTGCGGGAACACCCCGAGCTGTTCCAGCAGTACTTCGGCACCGTGATCCCGGCCGGGGACAACAAGTTCTCCGCGCTCAACACCGCGGTGTGGAGTGGCGGTTCGTTTATCTACGTTCCGCCGGGGGTGCAAGTCGACATTCCGCTGCAGGCCTACTTCCGGATCAACACCGAGAACATGGGCCAGTTCGAGCGGACGCTGATCATCGTCGACGAAAATGCCTATGTCCATTACGTGGAGGGCTGCACCGCCCCCATCTACACGTCGGACTCGCTGCACTCTGCGGTGGTGGAAATCATCGTAAAGCCCGGTGGCCGTTGCCGTTACACGACCATTCAGAACTGGTCGAACAACGTGTACAACCTGGTCACCAAGCGGGCCCGCGCCGAGGCCGGCGCCACCATGGAGTGGGTCGACGGCAACATCGGGTCCAAGGTGACCATGAAGTACCCGGCGGTCTGGATGACCGGGGAGCACGCCAAGGGCGAGGTCTTGTCGGTCGCCTTCGCCGGGGAGGGCCAGCACCAGGACGCCGGCGCCAAGATGCTGCACCTGGCGCCGAACACGTCGAGCAACATCGTGTCCAAGTCGGTCGCCCGCGGCGGTGGCCGCACCTCCTACCGCGGCCTGGTGCAGGTGAACAAGGGCGCGCACGGGTCGCGCTCCAGCGTGAAATGCGATGCGCTGCTGGTCGATACGATCAGCCGAAGCGACACCTACCCCTACGTCGACATCCGCGAGGACGACGTCACGATGGGCCACGAGGCCACCGTGTCCAAGGTCAGCGACAACCAGCTGTTCTACCTGATGAGCCGCGGACTGACCGAGGACGAGGCGATGGCGATGGTGGTTCGCGGCTTCGTCGAGCCGATCGCCAAGGAACTGCCCATGGAGTACGCGCTCGAGCTCAACCGGCTCATCGAGCTGCAGATGGAGGGCGCGGTCGGATGACCGCTTCTGCTGCTGCTGCCCTGAACAAGGGTGAGTTGTTCGCGTCCTTTGACGTGGACGCGTTCGAGGTGCCCGGCGGCCGCGACGAACTCTGGCGGTTCACCCCGCTGCGTCGGCTGCGGGGCCTGCACGACGGCTCGGCTCAGGCGACCGGCAAGGCGCAGATCAGCGTCGGTGAACAGCCGGGCGTGCGGGTCGAGACCGTCCGCCGCGGCGACGAACGGCTAGGCCGTGGCGGTGTGCCCACCGATCGCGTTGCGGCGCAAGCGTTTTCGTCGTTCAACTCCGCGACGCTGGTGAGCATCGGGCGCGACACGCAGATCGCCGAGCCGGTCAACATCACCGTGACGGGCCCCGGCGCCGGCGCGGTGGCGTACGGCCACCTGCAGATCAGCGTCGCCGAACTCGGCGAGGCGGTCGTGGTGATCGACCATCGGGGCAGCGGAACCTACGCCGACAACGTCGAATTCATCGTCGACGACGCCGCCCGGCTCACCGTCGTGTGGATCGCGGACTGGGCCGACGACATGGTTCACGTGTCCGCGCAGCACGCCAGGCTGGGCAAGGACGCGGTGCTGCGGCACGTCGCCGTCACCCTGGGCGGCGAAGTGGTGCGGATGTCGGCCAACGTGCGGTACGCCGCCCCGGGCGGTGACGCGGAACTGCTCGGGTTGTACTTCGCCGACGACGGGCAGCACCTGGAGTCGCGGCTGCTGGTCGACCATGCGCAGCCCAATTGCAAGTCCAACGTGCTCTATAAGGGTGCGCTGCAAGGGGATCCGGCATCGCAGCGGCCAGACGCGCACACGGTCTGGGTGGGCGACGTGCTGATCCGCGCCGAGGCCACCGACACCGACACCTTCGAGGTGAACCGCAACCTGGTGCTCACCGACGGGGCGCGGGCCGACTCGGTGCCCAACCTGGAGATCGAGACGGGCGAAATCGTCGGCGCCGGGCACGCCAGTGCCACCGGGCGATTCGACGATGAGCAACTGTTCTACCTGCGTGCCCGCGGCATCCCCGAAGATCAGGCGCGCCGGCTGGTGGTGCGCGGCTTCTTCGGCGAGATCATCTCGAAGATCGCCGTACCCGAGATCCGCGAGCGCCTGACCGCCGCCATCGAACACGAACTGGAAATCACGGAGAAGGCAACAGCGTCATGACGACATTGGAAATCAAAGACCTGCACGTCAGCGTCGAAGACCCGAACGCGCCCGAGGGAAGCCGCGAGATCCCCATCCTCAACGGCGTCAACCTGACCGTGAATTCAGGTGAGACGCACGCGGTGATGGGGCCCAACGGCTCGGGCAAGTCCACGCTGTCCTACGCGATCGCCGGTCACCCGAAGTACCGGGTGACGTCCGGGTCGATCACGCTGGACGGCCAGAACGTCCTCGACATGAGCGTCGACGAGCGCGCCCGCGCCGGACTGTTCCTGGCCATGCAGTACCCGGTCGAGGTGCCGGGCGTGTCGATGTCGAACTTCCTGCGCAGCGCCGCGACCGCCGTCCGCGGCGAGCCGCCGAAACTGCGGCACTGGGTCAAGGAGGTCAAGGCCGCCATGGGTGACCTCGACATCGACCCGGCGTTCGCCGAACGCAGCGTCAACGAGGGGTTTTCCGGCGGCGAGAAGAAGCGCCACGAGATCCTGCAGCTGGGCTTGCTCAAGCCCAAGATCGCCATCCTCGACGAGACCGACTCCGGCCTGGACGTGGACGCGCTGCGGGTGGTCAGTGAGGGCGTGAATCGCTACGCCGAGGCGGAGCACGGCGGCATCCTGCTCATTACCCACTACACCCGGATCCTGCGTTACATCCGGCCGCAGTTCGTGCACGTGTTCGTCGGCGGCCGGATCGTCGAATCCGGCGGCCCGGAGCTGGCCGACGAGCTCGAGGAGAGCGGGTACGTGCGCTTCACCGAAGCGGCGGCCGCGGGGGCTTAACCATGACGGGGACAGCACTGGACGTCGACGCGATCCGCGCCGACTTCCCCATCTTGAAGCGCGTGATGCGCGGCGGGAAGCAGTTGGCGTACCTGGATTCCGGCGCGACGTCCCAGCGCCCGCTGCAGGTGCTCGACGCCGAGCGCGAGTTTCTGATCACCTCCAACGGCGCGGTGCATCGTGGTGCGCACCAGCTGATGGAGGAGGCGACCGACGCCTACGAGCAGGGTCGCGCGGACATCGCCGCGTTCGTCGGCGCCGACGCCGACGAACTGGTGTTCACCCGCAACGCCACCGAGGCGCTCAACCTGTCGTCATACGTGTTGGGCGACAGGCGGTTCGACCGTGCCGTGGGCTCCGGTGACGTCATCGTCACCACCGAGCTGGAGCACCACGCCAACATTGTCCCGTGGCAGGAGCTGGCCCGCCGCAGCGGCGCCACGCTGCGCTGGTACGGCGTTACCGACGACGGGCGCATCGACCTGGATTCGCTGGAGCTCGACGAACGCGTGAAAGTCGTTGCTTTCAGCCATCATTCGAACGTTACGGGCACTGTGGCGCCGGTGGCCGAACTGGTCCGGCGCGCTCACGCGGTGGGCGCGGTGACGGTGCTGGACGCCTGCCAGTCGGTGCCCCACCAGCCGGTCGACCTGCACGCGCTCGGCGTCGACTTCGCCGCCTTCTCCGGTCATAAGATGTTGGCCCCCAACGGGGTCGGCGTGCTTTACGCCCGTCGCGAGGTGCTGTCGCAGCTGCCGCCGTTTCTCACCGGTGGGTCGATGATCGAGACGGTGACGATGGAGGCGTCGACCTACGCGCCCGCGCCGCAACGGTTCGAGGCCGGCACGCCGATGACCTCCCAGGTCGTCGGGTTGGGCGCGGCCGCAAGATATTTGGGCGCCATCGGCATGGACGCCGTCGAGGCGCACGAGCGCGAGCTGGTCGCCGCGGCACTCGAGGGCCTGTCGGGCATCGACGGAGTGCGGATCGTCGGGCCGACCGTCATGGAAAACCGTGGCTCGCCCGTCTCTTTCGTGGTCGACGGCGTGCACGCGCACGACGTGGGGCAGGTGCTCGACGACGACGGCATCGCGGTTCGCGTGGGGCATCACTGCGCGATGCCGCTGCACCGCCGGTTCGGCGTGGCGGCCACCGCACGGGCGTCGTTCGCCGTCTACAACACCCCCGACGAGGTCGAGCGGCTGGTGGCCGGAGTCCGACGCGCGCTCGAATTCTTTGGGAGACAATGACAGTGCGCCTGGAGCAGATGTATCAGGACGTGATCCTCGACCACTACAAGCATCCGCAGCACCGCGGGCTGCGGGACCCGTTCGGGGCGCAGGTCCACCACGTCAATCCGGTCTGCGGTGACGAGGTGACGCTGCGGGTCGCGCTGTCCGACGACGGCAGACGCGTCGCGGACGTCTCCTATGACGGCCAAGGCTGCTCGATCAGCCAGGCGGCCACCTCGGTGCTCACCCAGCAGGTGATCGGCCAGACCGTGCCCGAGGCGCTGCACACCGTGACCGCATTCACCGAAATGGTGTCCTCGCGCGGCAGCATCGAGGGCGACGAGGACATCCTGGGCGACGGGATCGCCTTTGCCGGGGTGGCCAAATACCCGGCCCGGGTGAAATGCGCACTGCTGGGATGGATGGCGTTCAAGGACGCATTGGCGCAGGCTTGCACTGACAGGGGCGCGGACTTCGAGGAGGAAGAAAATGAGCGAGACCGCCGCACCGGATGACGAATTCCTTGCCGACCTCGAGGAGGCGATGCGCGACGTCGTCGACCCCGAATTGGGCATCAACGTCGTCGATCTCGGACTGGTTTACGGCCTCAACGTGGAAGAGGGCGACGAGGGAACCGTCGCCCTGATCGACATGACGTTGACCTCGGCGGCCTGCCCGCTGACCGACGTCATCGAGGACCAGTCACGCAGCGCGCTCGTCAGCAGCGGGCTGGTCGACGAGCTGCGGATCAACTGGGTGTGGAACCCGCCGTGGGGGCCCGACAAGATCACCGAAGACGGGCGCGAACAGCTGCGTGCCCTCGGGTTCACCGTCTGACGCCGAACCCACGTCCTCGCCGCTAGAGGTGGAAGGGCAGATGCGGCAGGTGCAGGTGATGGTGCGGGTGCCCCATCGGCGGGCAAGTCTGCAGGCTGATGGTCATCGCGTGCAGCACGCCGGCGTCCTGAATTCCCTGAGCCCCCATGCACTTACCGTTCGCGATCGCCTGGGCGTCCGACGGCGTCTGCAGCTGGTATGAGGTCGAGTTGACGACCGTCACGGTGGTCGGTTTCGGCTGCGCACCGATACCGTTGACCGCGATCGTGTCACCCGCGACCGACGTGACCGTGCCGTAGAAGCCCGCCGGCGGCGGGCACTTGCCGTCGACGGCGGAGGCGATGGTCACCGCCTGCGCGGTGATCGCGCCACCGGTCGGCGCGCTCTGGGGGGTGGCCCGCACGTTGACGCAACTGCCGGGGGTGACGTCGGTCAGCTTGGCCGGGGCGACCTGCACGACCCGCGTCGACGGCGCGAAATCCACCGTCGCGCTTCCGGTTCGTGTCCTGAGCGCAATCGTGCCGCCCGATACCGACTCGATCAGCCCTTCCACATAGTCCTTGGGCACGGGCGGGGGTGCCGGGGGGGGGGCCGCGCTCGGCGCCGCGCTGGGCGGGGCGGCCGCCGGCACCGACGGGTTGGCGGGGCTGCTGGTTTTGGTGTCGTTCGAACGGCACATGGCGACGCACAGCAGGATCACCGCGATGACGGCGACGAGCGCGAGCCGGGCGAGCCGGGGTTTCACCGGGGTGGCAGGCATCGTCACTTCTCCGATCGCGCGGGTTACCCTCGCCAGCGAGTACCCAGGCGAGCGCGGTTATCACAGCCGCGCTCGCCTGGAGTGACGGTAATCTCAGCCGCGATCAGCCACCCTGGCCGGGCTGCTTGGGCTTGCCGCATTTGCCGTCGGTGGCCTGCCGCACGTTGATGCTGGTCGCCTGCAGCGCGCCCCCGTTGTCCATCGTTCCGCGCGCCCAGAGGCACTTACCCTGCGCAATCGCGTCGGTGGTGGCGGAGGCCTGCTTGCTGTACTTGGTCTTGTCATCGACCGTCACCGCGGTCTGCGTGGTGTTGCCGCTGGGGTCGGTGCCGGTGACGTTGATGGTGTTACCCGACACCGACGCCACCGACCCGCGGACCGGGGCCGGCTTCGGGGTCGGCGCGGGCGAGCCTGGGGGCGCCGGGGTGGTGGAACTCGGTCCCGAACCCTGCCCCGCCGGCTTGGCCGGGCAGGCGCCGTTCACGGAGGGGCTGACCTTCACGGACGCCGCGGTGACGGGTTGCCCGCCCTGGGGCGGCTGAGTCGGCCGCACGGTGACGCAGCTGCCGGAGGTGACGTCGGTCAGTGCGGCGGGGATGGTCTCGGTGATCTTGGTGGTCGAGGTGAAGTTGACCGCGGCGGTCGATTTGTCTTCCTTGGTGACCTGGATGGAATTGCCCGCGACGGATGCGATCATGCCGCTGACCCGGGCTTCGCCGCTGGCCGGGGCCGGCCACGTGGTCGTCGAGGTCACCACCGAGGTGGACGTCGAGGTCGACGTCGTCGGCGTTGCTTTGTTCGACGAACTGCATGCGGCGACGGACAGCGCGGCGACCCCGGTGACCGCGAGGACTGCGAACCGGGTGCGCCGGGGCGTTGGACAGCTGGCAGACATCAACGTTTCTCCAATCATGGTTGGACCCAACGGAATGGGTATTACCCGTCGAAGCTGTAGCTAACCTGTGTGTAATGCCGGTGGTCAGAATGCCTGTTCCGGAACGCGCATGATCTCGCCGTCGATGGACTCGATGACCTTGCGCAGGGATGTGAGCTTCGGAAGCATGTTCTTGGCGAAGAACGCCGCGGTCGCCACCTTGCCCCGATAGAAGGCGGCGTCGGTCGCGGCCGCGTCGGCCAGCGCCGCGTGCGCGACGCCCGCCTGCACCAGCAATCGCCAGCCGATCAGGAGATCCCCCACCGCGAGCAGGTAACGCACCGATCCGAGCCCCACCTTGTAGATCTCGCCTGGGTGCTGGGCGGCGGACATCAGGTAACCGGTCAACGCGCCCGTCATCGCCATGACCTCGTCGAGCGCGGTCTGCAGCAGTTGGGCCTGCGGCTCGAGGGCCTCGTCGCAGGCATCGATGGTCTCGCTGATCTGAGCCGTCACGAACTGCAGGGCCTCACCGCGGTCGCGAACGATCTTGCGGAAGAAGAAGTCCAGCGCCTGGATGGCGGTGGTGCCCTCGTAGAGGGAATCGATCTTGGAGTCCCGGATGTACTGCTCGAGGGGATAGTCCTGCAGGAAGCCCGAACCGCCCAGCGTCTGCAGCGACTCGGTGAGGATTTCGTAGGCCCGTTCGGAGCTGACGCCCTTCACGATCGGCAGCAGCAAGTCGTCGACGCGGTGCGCCATCCCGTGGTCTGCCCTCGAAACATGTTGCGCCACAGCGTCATCCTGGTGCGCGGCGGCGTAGAGGTACAGCGCCCGTAAACCCTCGGCGTAGGCCTTCTGCGTCATCAGGCTGCGGCGCACGTCGGGGTGGTGGATGATGGTGACCCGCGGCGCGGTCTTGTCGGCCATCTGCGTCAGGTCCGCGCCCTGCACCCGCTCTTTGGCGAAGGCCAGCGCGTTCAGATAGCCCGTGGACAGGGTGCCGGCGGCCTTCACGCCGATCGTCATGCGCGCGTGCTCGATCACGGTGAACATCTGCGCGATCCCGTTGTGCACGTCGCCGACCAGGTAACCGACGGCGGGCAAATCCGTTGCGCCGAAGGTTAATTCGCATGTCGGCGAGGACTTGATCCCCATTTTGTGTTCCAGGCCGGTGGCGAAGACCCCGTTGCGCGCGCCGAGTTCGAACGTTTCCGGGTCGAACAGGAATTGCGGGACGTAGAACAGGCTCAGCCCTTTGGTGCCCGGGCCGGCGCCCTCGGGCCGGGCCAGCACGAGGTGAAAGACGTTGTCGGCGGTGGTGCCCACGTCCCCGCCGGAGATGAATCGCTTGACGCCCTCGATGTGCCAGGTGCCGTCGGGCTGTGCGATGGCCTTGGCCCGACCGGCGCCGACGTCGGAGCCCGCGTCGGGCTCGGTGAGCACCATGGTGGCCGCCCAGCCGCGCTCCACGCCCTCCGCCGCCCAGCGCCGCTGCTCCTCGTTGCCCTCGACGTACAGGGCCTGGGCCATCAACGGGCCGAGGCAGAAGAAGTTGGCGGAAGGATTGGCGCAGATGATCATTTCGTTGACCGCCCACGCCAGCGGTGGGGGTGCGGCCATGCCGCCGATCTCCTCGTCGAGCATCAGCCGCCACCAGCCGGCCTCCTTGATCACCTGCACGGTCTTGACCAACTCGTCCGGCACGCTGATCGTGTGCTCGGCGGGGTCGAAGACCGGCGGGTTGCGGTCGGCGAACGCGAAGGATTCGGCCACCGGGCCCTCCGCCAGGCGAGCGGCTTCGGCCAGGATGGTTCGCGCCGTTTCGACGTCGAGGTCGCTATAGCTTCCGGCGCCCAGCGCAGCGCCCAGACCGAGCACTTCGAACAGGTTGAACTCGAGATCACGGACGTTAGCGATGTAATGGCCCAACGCGATTTCCTCACTGGTCCCTGAGGCGGCGAATCGTCCGCATCAGTGTGTCCGACGTGGGAAAACGTACGCAACCGTAACCTACGGCGGGCCGCGGCCCGATTACGCGTCGATGTCGACGCGGCGAACCGCGCGCGAGCCCGCATCCATTGCGCGGCAGGCAAACCCGGGAAGGGGGTCCGGATGGCCCGGCAGGTCCGGCGTGGTGGGGTATCGGCGGCCTGGCAACCGGGGAACATCAAGCCGCGTTCGGGCGTTATGGCAAATGTGACAACACTCGATCTCACCGCTGAGAAGTTCAACGAAACCATCGAGGGCAACGACATCGTGCTCGTCGATTTCTGGGCGTCCTGGTGCGGGCCGTGCCGCCAGTTCGGGCCCACCTTCCAGGCGTCCGCGGAGAAGCACCCCGACATCGTGCACGCCAAGGTCGACACCGAGGCCGAGCAGCAGTTGGCCGCGGCCGCCCAGATCCGTTCCATCCCCACGCTGATGGCCTTCAAAAAGGGCAAACTGCTGTTCAACCAGGCCGGGGCGCTGCCGCCGGCGGCTCTCGAAGACTTGGTGCAGCAAATCAAGGCGTTCGACGTCGACGCGGCCCAGGCCGGTCAAGCCGAATAGTCCCGACACCGCGGCGCGCGCAGGGCGGTGCCCGGCTACGCGCTAGGTTGCTTGGGTGAGTCTGGTACTGGTAGAGCACCCGCGGCCCGGCGTCGCGCTGATAACCCTCAATCGGCCCGAGCGGATGAACTCCATGGCTTTCGACGTCATGGTGCCGCTCAAAGAGGCCTTGGAGAAGGTCAGGTACGACAATTCGGTGCGCGTGGTCGTGCTGACCGGGGCGGGCCGGGGCTTCTCCTCGGGCGCCGACCACAAGTCCGCGGGCTCTGTGCCCCACGTCGAGGGGCTGACCCGCCCGACCTACGCGCTGCGTTCCATGGAGATCCTCGACGAGGTCATCCTGGGGCTGCGCCGCCTGCATCAACCGGTGATCGCCGCGGTCAACGGCCCGGCCATCGGCGGCGGCCTGTGTTTGGCGCTGGCCGCCGACATCCGGGTCGCCGCCACGAGCGCGTACTTTCGCGCCGCCGGCATCAACAACGGCCTGACCGCCAGCGAACTGGGGCTGAGCTACCTGCTGCCCCGGGCCATCGGCTCGTCGCGGGCGTTCGACATCATGCTGACCGGCCGCGACGTCACCGCCGAGGAGGCCGAGCGCATCGGGCTGGTGTCGTGCCAGGTGCCCGACGAGCAGCTGCTGGACACCTGCTACGCCATCGCCGCGCGGATAGCGGCGTTCTCGAGGCCGGGAATCGAGTTGACCAAGCGCACACTGTGGAGTGGACTGGACGCCGGTAGCCTGGAAGGGCACATGCAAGCCGAAGGCTTGGGTCAGCTGTTCGTTCGTCTGCTCACCGCCAACTTCGAAGAAGCGGTTGCCGCGCGCGCGGAGCGACGCCCGCCGGTATTCACCGACGACAAGTAGCCGTAGCAAAAGGGGAGAAGATGTGATCACGGCCACGGACCTCGAGGTCCGCGCTGGTGCGCGCATCCTGCTCTCACCCGACGGCCCGGATCTGCGCGTTCAGCCCGGCGACCGCATCGGGCTGGTCGGCCGCAACGGCGCGGGCAAGACGACGACTTTGCGCATCCTGGCGGGGGAGACCGAGCCGTACGCCGGATCCGTCGTGCGCGCCGGCGAAATCGGTTATCTGCCACAGGATCCCAAAGAAGGCGACCTCGAGGTGCTGGCTCGCGACCGCGTCCTGTCGGCCCGCGGCTTGGACGTTCTGCTCACCGATCTGGAAAAGCAGCAGGCGTTGATGGCCGAGGTGGCCGACGACGACGCCCGCGACCGCGCCATCCGCCGCTACGGGCAGCTGGAGGAGCGGTTCGTCGCGTTGGGCGGCTACGGCGCCGAGAGCGAGGCCAGCCGCATCTGCGCCAGCCTCGGCCTGCCGGATCGGGTGCTGACGCAGAAGCTGCGCACGCTGTCCGGCGGGCAGCGCCGCCGGGTGGAGCTGGCGCGCATCCTGTTCGCCGCGTCCGACACCGGGGCGGGCTCGTCGACCACCCTGCTGCTCGACGAGCCGACCAACCACCTGGACGCGGATTCGGTGGGTTGGCTGCGCGATTTCCTGCGGTCGCATACCGGCGGTCTGGTCATCATCAGCCACAACGTTGAGCTGCTCGCCGATGTGGTGAACCGGGTGTGGTTCCTGGACGCCGTCCGCGGCGAGGTCGACGTCTACAACATGGGCTGGCAGAAGTACCTGGACGCCCGGGCCACCGACGAACAGCGGCGCCGTCGTGAACGCGCCAACGCCGAACGCAAGGCCGCCGCGTTGCGCACGCAGGCCGCCAAGCTGGGCGCCAAGGCCACCAAAGCCGTTGCGGCACAGAATATGTTGCGTCGCGCCGACCGGATGATGGCCGCTCTCGACGAGGAGCGGGTCGCCGACAAGGTGGCCCGGATCAAGTTCCCCACCCCGGCCCCGTGCGGGCGCACGCCGCTGGTCGCCAAGGGGCTGAGCAAGTCATACGGGTCGCTGGAGGTGTTCAGCGGTGTCGATCTTGCCATCGACCGCGGCTCGCGGGTGGTGGTGCTGGGGCTGAACGGCGCCGGCAAGACCACGCTGCTGCGTCTGCTGGCGGGCGCCGAGGAGCCCGACACCGGCGGGCTTGAGCCCGGACACGGTTTGCGCATGGGCTATTTCGCGCAGGAGCACGACACACTCGACAACGACGCGAGCGTCTGGGAGAACATCCGACACGCCGCACCGGATTCGGGTGAGCAGGATCTGCGCGGCCTGCTCGGCGCGTTCATGTTCAGCGGGCCCCAACTCGACCAGCCGGCGGGCACCCTGTCGGGCGGTGAGAAAACCCGGCTCGCGCTCGCGGGCCTGGTGGCGTCCACGGCGAACGTCCTGCTGCTCGACGAGCCGACGAACAACCTCGATCCCGCCTCCCGCGAACAGGTGCTGGACGCGCTGCGCAGCTACCAGGGCGCGGTGGTGCTGGTGACGCACGACCCGGGTGCCGCCGAAGCCCTCGACCCGCAGCGCGTTGTGCTGCTGCCCGACGGCACCGAGGATTTCTGGTCCGACGAATACCGGGACCTGATCGAGCTCGCCTGACTTCTGGGTGCTTTTCGGCCAATTCCGCCCGCGGCCGACGGCGGGTTCTTACTCTGGGTGCTTGTCGATCGTGTTCGGGCGCGGAGGGCATCCATGAAAAGGACACCGCAAAGGTCGAAGCAGACCCGGGAACAGTTGCTGTTCGAGCTGCGCAACGCCTACGAGGGCGGGGCCAGCATCCGCACGCTGGCCGCGTCCACCGGCAGGTCGTACGGATCGGTCCACAGCATGTTGCTGCAGGCCGGCGCAACGATGCGCGGTCGTGGTGGGCCCAACCACACCTCGCGATCTGCGCGGGTATAGCGTCACTGCGAAATCACGTCCCCTTGTTCGCAGTGACGCTATGCCTGCGGCCCAGAGTCCTTGCGGCGTACCGAATTCTCCACCAGGTCGAGCACGGCGGACAACCGGCGCGGATCTTCGCCTGACGCCAGCCGGGCCACCAGGCCGTCGAGCACCAACTCCAGGTAGCACTGCAAAACGTCGCCGGGAACGTCGTCGCGGACCCGGTGCGCCTCCTTCTGCCGGCGCAACCGATCGGTCGTCGCCGCCGCCAATTCCGCGGACCGCTCCGCCCAACCGCGGCTGAACTCCGGGTCGTTGCGCAGCTTGCGTGCGATCTCCAACCTGGTCGCCAGCCAGTCGAACTGGTCCGGCGCGGCGAGCATGTCGCGCATCACCTGGATGAGGCCCGCGCGCGACGCCACGTCGGCCATCCGCTCGGCATCCTCGTGCGCCAGCGCGAAGAACAGCGCGTCCTTGTCGCGGAAGTGGTGGAAGATCGCACCGCGCGACATCCCGATCGCTTGTTCCAGCCGCCGAACCGTGGCCTTGTCGTAGCCGTATTCGGCGAAGCAGTGGCGAGCTCCGTCGAGGATCTGGCGGCGGCGCGCCGCCAGATGGCCCTCGCTTACCTTGGGCACGACTAGGGACTAGCCGGACTTAAGCATGTTGCGCAGCACGTACTGCAGGATGCCGCCGTTGCGGTAGTAGTCGGCTTCCCCGGGGGTGTCGATGCGCACCACCGCGTCGAACTCGACCGGGTCGCCGCCATCCTTGGTGGCCTTGACGCGCACCGTCTTTGGCGTCTTGCCGTCGTTGAGCGCCTCGATGCCGGTGATGTCGAACACCTCCGTGCCGTCCAGCCCCAATTCCTTGGCGGACTTGCCCTCCGGGAACTGCAGCGGGATCACGCCCATCCCGATCAGGTTGGAGCGGTGGATGCGCTCGAACGACTCGGCGATCACCGCCCGCACGCCCAGCAGCAGCGTGCCCTTGGCCGCCCAGTCGCGTGAGGAGCCGGACCCATATTCCTTACCGCCCAGCACCACCAGCGGAATGTCCTGCGCCGCATAGTTTTGCGCGGCGTCGTAGATGAACGCCTGCGGGGCGCCGTCCTGGGTGAAGTCGCGGGTGTAGCCGCCGGAAACGTCATCGAGCAACTGGTTGCGGAGCCGGATATTGGCGAAGGTGCCGCGGATCATCACCTCGTGGTTGCCGCGCCGGGAGCCGAATGAGTTGTAGTCCTTGCGATCGACGCCGTGCTCGTCAAGGTACTGCGCCGCGGGCGTCCCCGGCTTGATGGCACCGGCGGGGGAGATGTGGTCGGTGGTCACCGAGTCACCCAGCAGCGCCAGCACCCGCGCGCCGGTGATGTCGCTGACTGGCTCGGGCTCCGCCGACATCCCCTCGAAGTACGGGGGCTTGCGCACGTAGGTCGAATCCTGGTTCCACTCAAAGGTATTGCCGCTCGGAGTGGGCAGGTTGCGCCAGCGCTCGTCGCCCTTGAACACGTCGGCGTAGTTCTTGGTGAACATCTCCTGGCTGATCGCCGAGGCGATGGTGTCCGACACGTCCTTCTGCGACGGCCAGATGTCTTTGAGGAAGACGTCGTTGCCGTCCTTGTCGGTGCCCAGCGGCTGCTTATCGAAGTCGAAGTCCATGGTCCCGGCCAACGCGTAGGCCACCACCAGCGGCGGGGACGCCAGGTAGTTCATCTTCACGTCGGGGTTGATCCGGCCCTCGAAGTTGCGGTTACCGGACAGCACCGCCGACACCGACAGGTCGTTGTCGTTGATCGCCTTGGAAATCTCCTCGGGCAGCGGGCCGGAGTTCCCGATGCACGTGGTGCAGCCGTAGCCGACGAGGTAGAAGCCGAGCTTCTCCAGATAGGGCCACAGGCCGGCCTTGTCGTAGTAGTCGTGGACCACCTGCGAGCCCGGCGCCATCGTCGTCTTCACCCAGGGCTTGGACGCCAGCCCCTTCTCGACGGCGTTGCGCGCCAGCAGCGCCGCGCCCAGCATCACCTCGGGGTTGGAGGTGTTAGTGCACGACGTGATGGCCGCGATCACCACCGCGCCGTGGTCGAGCTCGAATTCGCCACGGTCGTCGGACTTTACCCGCACAGGGTTGCTCACCCGGCCCTTGGCATGTGCCGCAGCCGATTCGAACTTCGGGGCGTCGTCGGCATGGCCGTTCTCCAGCGCGCCGGGGTCGCTGGCCGGGAAGGACTCGTCGACGGACTCGTCGAGCTTGGAGTACTCCTTCTTGTCGGGGTCGTCGCCGACGTAGTCGCCGATCTGCCCACGGAAGGTGGACTTGGCCTCCGACAATGGGATTCGGTCCTGCGGGCGCTTCGGTCCGGCGATCGACGGCACCACGTCGGACAGGTCGAGTTCGAGGTATTCGGAGAAGGCCGGCTCGTGCTTGGGGTCGTGCCACATGCCCTGCTCTTTGGCGTACGCCTCGACCAGCGACAGCTGCTCTTCGGAGCGGCCGGTGAACCGCAGGTAGGAGATGGTCTCCTCGTCGATCGGGAAAATCGCTGCGGTGGAACCGAATTCGGGGCTCATGTTGCCCAGGGTGGCGCGGTTGGCCAGTGGCACCTCGGCCACGCCCTCGCCGTAGAACTCGACGAACTTGCCGACCACGCCGTGCTTGCGCAGCATCTCGGTGACGGTGAGCACGACGTCGGTGGCGGTGACGCCCGCCTGGATCTCACCGGTCAGCTTGAACCCGACGACCCGCGGGATCAGCATCGACACCGGCTGACCGAGCATCGCGGCCTCGGCCTCGATGCCGCCGACGCCCCAGCCCAGCACACCCAGGCCGTTGACCATCGTGGTGTGCGAGTCGGTGCCCACGCAGGTGTCCGGGTAGGCCACCCCGTCACGGTCCATCACCACGCTGGCGAGGTACTCGATGTTCACCTGGTGGACGATGCCGGTGCCCGGCGGCACCACCTTGAAGTCGCGGAAAGCGCCTTGGCCCCAACGCAAGAACTGATAGCGCTCCCCGTTGCGCTGGTACTCGATTTCGACGTTGCGCTCGAAGGCGTCGGCGGTGCCGAACAGGTCGGCGATCACCGAGTGGTCGATCACCAGGTCGGCCGGCGCCAGCGGGTTCACCTTCTCCGCCTTGCCGCCGAGGTCGCCGATTGCCTCGCGCATGGTGGCCAAGTCGACGATGCACGGCACCCCGGTGAAGTCCTGCATCACGACGCGAGCGGGCGTGTACTGGATCTCAATGCTGGGGTCCGCCTTGGGATCCCAGTTCGCGATGGCCTCGATGTGGTCCTTGGTGATGTTGGCGCCGTCCTCGTTGCGCAGCAGGTTCTCGGCGAGGACTTTGAGGCTGTAGGGGAGTTTTTCAGTGTTGGGGACGGCGTCGAGGCGATAGATCTGATAACTCTTGTCGCCGACCTTCAGGGTGTCGCGTGCTCCGTATGAGTTCACAGAATCTTCTTTAGTCACTTCAACTCCCGGGATTAAGTTCTTCCGCCGACGGGCCGTGTCGGCGGCGCGGTGCTACTTTAACAGTACGCTTGTCCTGCATTACGACGGGGCGCCCGTAGGTCCAGTCTTATCGCGTAAGTCGACGGTTTAAACCCCCCGAAATGAAGTCGCGTACGGTGCCTGTAGCGCTACGGCAGGAGGGACATCATGACCTTGCATCCGGTCCTACCCGTCTACATCCCGCAAGACGTCGACATGACCGCGGTCAAGGCCCAGGTCGCCGCGACCGGCGTCAGCGCGCCGGCGGCGGACATGCCGGGCCTGCTGCACATCGTCGACGAGGCCCATGCCAAGGGCATCAACCTCAAGATCGTGCTGCTCGACCACAACCCTCCGAACGACACCCCCCTGCGGGACATCTCCACGGTGGTCGGCGCCGACTACCACGACTCCACCGTCCTGACGCTGAGCCCGAGCTACGTCGGCAGCTACAGCACTCAGTTCCCGCGGGTCACGCTGGAGGCGGGCGAGGACATCGCCAAGACCGGTAACCCGGTGGTCTCGGCGCAACACTTCGTCAACGAGCTGAGCGCCCCGGAATTTCCCTGGACGGGCCTGACCATCTTCCTGTTGCTGGCCGTGCTCGCGGCGGCCGTCGGGACCCGAATCCTGCAGGTGCGCGGCAGGCGCTCAGCAACGCCGGCGGATTCGGGGGGAGCGCAGGAAGTGACGCCCACCAACACGGCCTAGCCACCCGCATCCGCCCCGGCCGGCTCCGTCGGTCGGGCCCTGGGACGTCGTCCCGGCAAACCCGGTAGATAACCGTTCGGTCACATTAAACGCACGTAGAGAGTGCGATTTCTGTGGAGCGTTTGCGCGCCCAAAGGTGTGACGTACGGTGCAAATGATGCTGGTGTTGTCTTTGGCGCCCTTAACGAACTCTGTGGCCGGCGCCGCCCGTCGCGTTGAGCCGTAGGAGACCTGAGTCGAATGAGACGCACACGCCGGGGCTCTACTGCGCAGCCGGTCGCAAGGCTGGTGCGGCCGGTCGTGCCGTCGGTCGTGAGCGTGGCCCTGCTGCTCTGCACGCCCGGGCTGGCGCACGGTGATCCCGCCGCCGACAGCCTGGCCGGGCTGATCGCCAACGTCGCCAAGGCCAACCAGCGCCTGGAAAACCTGAGCGCCGAAATTCAGACGGAACAGGAGAGCGTCAACAAGGCCCTGGTCGACGTCGAGACCGCCCGGGACAACGCCGCCGCCGCCCAACACGACCTCGAGACCAGCCAGCAGTCGGTCAAAGACGCCAACGCCGCGATCGCCGCGGCGCAGCAGCGGTTCGACACGTTCGCGGCGGCCACCTATATGAATGGCCCTTCGAGCGGATACCTGACCGCCAGCAGCCCCGACGACATCATCGCCACCGAGGCCGCCGCCCAGACGCTGTCTTCGAGTTCCCAAACGGTGATAGCCAAGCTGCAGCGGGCGCGGACCGAACAGGTGAACAAGGAGTCGGGGGCGCGGCTGGCCAAGCAGAAGGCCGACAAGGCCGCGGCCGACGCCAAGGGCAGCCAGGACGCCGCGGTGGCGGCGCTGACCGACTCCAAGCGCAAGTTCGACGAACAGCGCGACCAAATCGCTCGCCTGGCCGCCGAACGCGACGAGGCTCAGGCCAAACTGGAAGCGGCCAAACGGCAGTGGGCTTCCGGCCCGGGCGGCCCCGCGGCTCCAGCGTCGGGCGACCGGTGGGAGACCGGCTCGCCGGGCGCGCCGGCGCCGCAGGCCGGGGCTCGCCGCTGGGACGGTGGGTGGGACCCGACCCTGCCGATGATCCCCAGCGCCAACGTGCCCGGCGACCCGATCGCGGTCATCAACCAGGTGCTGGGCATCTCGGCGACCTCCACGCAGGTCACCGCCGGGCTGGGCCGCAACTTCCTGCAGCAGATGGGCATCCTCAAGCCCGACGACACCGGCATCACCAACGCGTCCCCCGGTGCGACGGCCGGGCGGATCCCGCGGGTCTACGGCCGGCAGGCCAGCGAATACGTGATTCGGCGCGGGATGTCGCAGATCGGCGTCCCGTACTCCTGGGGCGGCGGCAACGCGGCGGGGCCGAGCAAGGGCATCGACTCCGGCGCCGGCATCACCGGCTTCGACTGTTCGGGGCTGGTCCTGTACTCGTTCGCCGGGGTGGGCATCAAGCTGCCGCACTACTCGGGCTCGCAGTACAACCTGGGCCGCAAGATTCCGTCCTCGCAGATGCGCCGCGGCGACGTCATCTTCTACGGCCCCGGCGGCAGCCAGCACGTGACGATCTACCTCGGCGACGGCCAAATGCTCGAGGCTCCGGACATCGGTCTGAAAGTCCGCGTGGCGCCGGTGCGCACCAGCGGTATGACGCCCTACGTGGTCCGCTACATCGAGTGGTGAACGAATGAGAACTGAACGGGGAGTCATGCGCCGCAAGCGGATTCGTCTGATCAACTTCGCCTGGATCACCACCGTGGTGACCGGGCTGATGTTGTCTTCGGCCATTTCCGGGGCCGCCCCCGCCACCGCCGACCCCGGCGGGTGGGATCCCACCCTGCCGGCGACCATCAGCGCCGGCGCCCCGGGTGATCCGCTCGCCGTCGCCAACGCCTCGCTGCAGGCCACCGCGCAGGCCACCCAAACGACGATGGACCTCGGCAGGCAGTTCCTTGGCGGCCTCGGAATCAACATCCTGGGCGATCCCGCTCCCACCGCGGCCAGCCCCACCAACCCCGGCGGCAAGATCCCGCGGGTCTACGGTCGGCAGGCCATCGAGTACGTGATCAAGCGGATGGGATCGCAGATGGGCGTCCCGTACTCGTGGGGTGGTGGCTCGCTGGACGGTCCCAGCAAGGGCGTCGGCGACGGCGCCGACATCAACGGCTTCGACTGCTCGGGCCTGATGCGCTACGGCTTCGCCGGGGTCGGCGTGCTGATCCCGCGGTTCTCCGGCGACCAGTACAACGCGGGCCGGCACATCCCACAGGACCAGGCCAGGCGCGGTGACCTCATCTTCTACGGGCCGAACGGCGGCCAGCACGTCACCATGTATCTGGGCAACGGCCAGATGCTGGAGGCGTCCAGCCTCGCCGGCAAGGTGACCGTCAGCCCGGTGCGCAAGCCCGGCATGACGCCGTTCCTGACTAGGATCATCGAGTACTGATCCAGGTGTGTTCGCCCGGCGGGATCCCGGGGGCGAACCACCAGCGTCGACGGAATCCGGCGGGCCTGGAATAGTTGGACGCGGGCACGTCGCGGCCCCACGACAGTCGTGGTGCAAGCAGTCGTGTCCGATTGAGCTGTGGAGGGTTATTGATGACAGCAGCAGGTGGGCCGCCTCCGGGCGCCAGCGGTTACTCGGGCCCGGGTGGTCCTTCCGGCTCGCCGGCCCAGGAAGCGCCGTCCGGCGGCGGTAACGGCCTGGCCGCCGAGGTCCACACCCTGGAGCGCGCCATCTTCGAGGTCAAGCGGATCATCGTCGGGCAGGACCAGCTCGTCGAGCGCATGCTGGTCGGTCTGCTCTCCAAGGGCCACGTGTTGCTCGAGGGTGTCCCCGGCGTGGCCAAGACGCTGGCCGTCGAGACCTTCGCCAAGGTCGTGGGCGGCACGTTCGCCCGCATCCAGTTCACGCCCGACCTGGTGCCCACCGACATCATCGGTACCCGCATCTACCGGCAGGGCAAGGAAGAGTTCGACACCGAGCTCGGCCCGGTGGTGGTGAACTTCCTGCTCGCCGACGAGATCAACCGCGCGCCGGCCAAGGTGCAGTCGGCGCTGCTGGAGGTCATGCAGGAACGCCAAGTGTCCATCGGTGGCAAGAGGTTCCCGCTGCCCAACCCGTTCCTGGTGATGGCCACCCAGAACCCGATCGAGCACGAGGGCGTGTACCCGCTCCCCGAGGCCCAGCGGGACCGCTTCCTGTTCAAGATCAACGTCGGCTACCCGTCCCCGGAAGAGGAGCGGGAGATCATCTACCGCATGGGCGTGCGGCCGCCGGAGCCCAAGCAGATCCTGAACACCGGCGACCTGTTGCGGCTGCAGGACATCGCGGCCAACGGCTTCGTGCACCACGCGCTGGTCGACTACGTGGTGCGCGTCGTCATGGCCACCCGTTATCCCGAGCAACTCGGGATGAACGACGTCAAGACGTGGATCTCGTTCGGTGCGTCCCCGCGTGCCTCGCTGGGCATCATCGCCGCGTCCCGGTCGCTCGCGCTGGTGCGCGGCCGCGACTACGTGATCCCGCAAGACGTCGTCGACGTGATTCCCGACGTGCTGCGGCACCGCTTGGTGCTCACCTATGACGCGCTCGCCGACGAGATCTCGCCGGAGATCGTCATCAACCGGATCCTGCAGACGGTCGCCCTGCCTCAGGTGAACGCCGTTCCGCAGCAAGGGCAGTCGGTGCCCCCGGTGATGCAGGCCGCCGGCGCGGCTAGCGGTCGGTGACCGACCCCCAGCAGCCGGCGGTGCCGCATCCGCCATCGATGCAGCGCGGGCAGATCGTCGACCCGAAGCTGGCGGCGGCGCTGCGGCAGCTCGAGCTGACGGTCAAGCGCAAGCTCGACGGCGTCCTGCACGGCGACCACCTCGGCCTGATCCCCGGGCCGGGCTCGGAGCCGGGGGAGTCACGCGAATACCAGCCCGGCGACGACGTCCGGCGGATGGACTGGGCCGTGACCGCGCGCACCATGCACCCCCACGTCCGGCAGATGATCGCCGACCGCGAGCTGGAGACCTGGATGGTCGTCGACATGTCGGCCAGCCTGGACTTCGGCACCGTCGGGTGCGAGAAGCGGGACCTGGCGGTGGCCGCCGCGGCCGCGATCACGTTCCTCAACAGCGGCGGCGGCAACCGGCTGGGCGCGCTGATCGCCAACGGCGAGACGATGGTCCGGGTTCCGGCGCGCTCTGGGCGCCAGCACGAGCAGACGCTGCTGCGCACCATCGCCACCACCCCCAGGGCGCCGGTCGGGGTGCGCGGGGACCTGGCGATGGCCATCGACGCGTTGCGCCGCCCGGAACGCCGCCGCGGCATGGCGGTGATCATCAGCGACTTCCTGGGGCCGATCAACTGGATGCGCCCGCTGCGGGCGATCGCGGCTCGGCACGAGGTGCTTGCCATTGAGGTGCTCGACCCCCGCGACGTCGAACTGCCCGACATCGGCGACGTCGTGCTGCAGGACGCCGAGTCCGGCGTGACCCGCGAATTCACCATCGATGCGCAGCTGCGTGACGATTTCGCCAAGGCGGCCGCGGCGCACCGCGCCGAGGTGGCGCGCACCATCCGCAGCTGCGGGGCCCCGGTGCTCTCGCTGCGCACCGACCGCGATTGGATCGCCGACATCGTCCGTTTCGTGGAGTCCCGCAGGCGCGGTGCATTGGCGGGGCGGCAGTGACATTGCCGCTCCTCGGTCCGATGTCGTTGTCGGGCTTCGAACACTCGTGGTTCTTCCTGTTCCTGCTCGTCGTCGCCGGGCTCGCCGCGATGTACGTCCTCATGCAGCTGGCGCGACAGCGGCGGATGCTGCGATTCGCCAACATGGAGCTGTTGGAAAGCGTTGCGCCCAAACGGCCTTCGCGTTGGCGGCACGTGCCGGCCATCCTGCTGGTGGCGTCGCTGGTGCTGTTTACCATCGCGATGGCCGGGCCGACGCACGACGTCCGCATTCCACGCAACCGCGCGGTCGTGATGCTGGTGATCGACGTGTCGCAATCGATGCGGGCCACCGACGTGCAGCCCAACCGGATGGCGGCCGCACAGGAGGCGGCCAAGCAGTTCGCCGACGAGCTGACCCCGGGCATCAACCTGGGGCTGATCGAGTATGCGGGGACCGCCACCGTGCTGGTGCAACCGACGACCAACCGGGACGCGACCAAGAACGGGCTGGACAAGCTGCAGTTCGCCGACCGCACCGCCACGGGCGAGGGCATCTTCACCGCGTTGCAGGCCATCGCGACCGTGGGCGCGGTGATCGGGGGCGGCGACAAGCCGCCGCCGGCGCGCATCGTGCTGTTCTCCGACGGCAAGGAGACGATGCCGACCAACCCGGACAACCCGAAGGGCGCGTTCACCGCCGCGCGCACCGCCAAAGACCAGGGTGTGCCCATCTCGACGATTTCGTTCGGCACCCCGTATGGCTTCGTCGAGATCAACGACCAGCGCCAGCCGGTGCCCGTCGACGATTCCACGATGAAGAAGGTCGCCGAGCTCTCCGGCGGGAGCTGGTACAGCGCCGGCAGCTTGGCCGAGCTGAAAAACGTGTACGCGACGCTGCAGCAGCAGATCGGCTACGAGACGATCAAGGGCGACGCCAGCGTCGGCTGGGTGCGGTTGGGTGCGCTGGTGTTGGCGTTGGCGGCGCTGGCGGCGCTGCTCATCAACCGCCGCCTGCCGACGTAGCTGCCGCCTTTGCCCCTTTTTGCTCCCCTTTTGCTCCCGAGCGTCACGCCAGCGTGGCTGTGGCAGTCGAGTGTCACGCCAGCGTGACCGGGGCGACATCCCAGGGGGACATTTCAACCACGCGGGACCCAGGCGCTAGGTTGACGGGGTGACTGACACGGCCACCGAGAACACCACCGAAAGTGCCGCCGACGGCGGCAAACCCGCATTCGTCTCCCGTTCCGTCCTGGTGACGGGCGGAAACCGGGGCATCGGTCTGGCGATCGCGCGGCGGCTGGCGGCCGACGGCCACAAGGTTGCCGTCACGCACCGCGGATCCGGGGCGCCCGAGGGGCTGTTCGGCGTCGTATGTGACGTCACCGACAACGATGCGGTCGACCGCGCGTTCAAGGAGGTCGAGGAGCACCAGGGTCCGGTCGAGGTGCTGGTGTCCAACGCCGGGATCTCGAAGGACGCCTTCCTCATCCGGATGACCGAGGAGCGTTTCGCGGAGGTCATCAACGCCAACCTCACCGGGGCGTTCCGCGTGGCACAGCGGGCATCGCGCAGCATGCAACGCAAGCGGTTCGGCCGCATCATCTTCATCGGATCGGTCTCCGGCATGTGGGGCATCGGCAACCAGGCCAACTACGCCGCCGCCAAGGCCGGCCTGATCGGCATGGCACGCTCGATCTCCCGCGAGCTGTCCAAGGCCGGGGTGACCGCCAACGTGGTCGCCCCCGGCTACATCGACACCGAGATGACCCGCGCGCTGGACGAGCGGATCCAGGCGGGCGCACTGGAATTCATCCCGGCCAAGCGGGTCGGCACCGCCGAGGACGTCGCCGGGGCGGTCAGCTTCCTGGCGTCCGAAGATGCGGGCTATATCGCCGGCGCGGTGATCCCGGTCGACGGCGGCATGGGCATGGGCCACTGAATTCACCCACGACACAAGGATATTAAGGACTGACATGGCAGGACTGCTCGACGGCAAACGGATTCTGGTCTCCGGGATCATCACCGACTCGTCGATCGCGTTTCACATCGCCAAGGCGGCCCAAGAAGCGGGGGCGCAGTTGGTGCTGACCGGGTTCGACCGGTTGCGCCTGATCCAGCGCATCGCCGACCGGCTGCCGGAGAAGGCCCCCCTGATCGAGCTCGACGTGCAGAACGAGGAGCACCTCAACAGCCTCGCCGAGCGGGTCACCGCCGAGATCGGTGAGGGCAACAAGCTGGACGGGGTGGTGCACTCGATCGGCTTCATGCCGCAGACCGGGATGGGCATCAACCCGTTCTTCGACGCGCCCTACGAGGATGTCTCCAAGGGCATCCACATCTCCGCGTATTCGTATGCGTCGCTTGCCAAGGCGCTGCTGCCGATCATGAACCCCGGCGGGTCCATCGTCGGCATGGACTTCGACCCCAGCCGGGCCATGCCGGCCTACAACTGGATGACGGTGGCCAAGAGCGCGCTGGAATCGGTCAATCGGTTCGTTGCCCGCGAGGCGGGCAAGTTCGGGGTGCGCTCTAATCTCGTTGCGGCGGGCCCCATCCGGACGCTGGCGATGAGCGCGATCGTCGGCGGCGCGCTCGGCGAGGAGGCCGGCGCCCAGATGCAGCTGCTGGAGGAGGGCTGGGACCAGCGCGCACCGATCGGCTGGAACATGAAGGACCCGACGCCGGTCGCCAAGACGGTGTGCGCCCTGCTCTCCGACTGGCTACCGGCCACCACCGGCACCATCATCTTCGCCGACGGCGGCGCCAGCACCCAATTGCTCTAGGTTCCAATGGAATTCGACGCTATCCTGCTGCTGTCCTTCGGCGGCCCGGAGGGACCCGAGCAGGTGCGGCCGTTCCTGGAGAACGTCACCCGCGGGCGCAACGTGCCCCCCGAACGCCTGGACGACGTCGCACAGCACTACCTGCATTTCGGTGGCGTGTCACCGATCAACGGGATCAACCGCGCCCTGATCACCGAGCTCCAGGCGGAGCAGGACCTGCCGGTCTACTTCGGCAACCGCAACTGGGATCCCTATGTCGAGGACACCGTAAAGAGCATGCGTGACAACGGCGTCCGGCGTGCCGCGGTGTTCACCACGTCGGCGTGGAGCGGCTACTCGAGCTGCACGCAGTACACCGAAGACATCGCCCGGGCGCGGGGCGCGGCCGGACCCGACGCGCCCGAGCTGGTCAAGCTTCGGCCCTATTTCGACCACCCGCTCTTCGTCGAGATGTTCGCCGGCGCCGTCGAGGCGGCGGCGCAGAGCGTGCCCGATGGCGCGAGGCTGGTGTTCACCGCCCACTCGGTTCCGGTGGCCGCCGACCGGCGCCTGGGCCCGAGCCTGTACAGCCGTCAAGTCGCCTATGCCACAAGGCTTGTCGCGGCCGCGGCGGGATACTCCGATTTCGATCTGGCCTGGCAGTCGCGCTCGGGCCCGCCGCAGGTGCCGTGGCTGGAACCCAGTGTCGAGGACCATCTCTCCGCGCTGGCCGCGGCGGGCACCGAGGCCGTCATCGTCTGCCCGATCGGGTTTGTCGCGGACCACATCGAGGTGGTCTGGGACCTTGACGAAGAGTTGCGAGCCCAGGCCGAGGCGGCGGGGCTGGCGTTCGCCCGGGCCGCCACACCCAACGCCGATCGCCGATTCGCCCGGCTGGCCGCCGATCTCATCGATGAGCTGCGCACCGGCCGACGGCCGGCCCGGGTGGCCGGCCCCGACCCGGTGCCCGGTTGTTTGGCCAGCGTCGACGGCGCGCCGTGCCGTCCGCCGCACTGCGTCGCCTCGGAAGCGGGCTAGCGGCGATCGCGAGCGCGGCAGAGCGGGCGAAGTGGGTTGCCGCCATAAGGGGGCATAGCCGGGCGAAGCGGGTCGCCTCGGAAGCAGGGCTAGTCGGCCCACGCCGAGTGCAGGATCGCGGTGACGGCGGCCATCCGCGCCGAACGCACCACCGCGGTCAGCGGCCGCAGCGCGTCGCTGGCGATGCGGGCCTCCGAAGACGATTGGGCGCCAAACGGCTCCGGGCCGGCGACGACGGGAGCGGTGAACCGCTCCGGCGAGTCGGGTGACCGACTGAGTCCGGCGCTGACCGCGACGATGGCGTCGACGTGCGCGGCATTCTCCAGCACCCGCAGCGCCCGGGTCGGCGCATGTTCGGGAACCCGGTGCTGCCGTGCGGATTCCAGCAGTTGCTCGACGAGTCCCCGCGGATCGTCGACGTCGGCCGCCGCCGCTCCCAGCCCGATGGCGCCGAGCGCGTCGGCGGCCGACCGGACTGCCGAGCGCAGCTCGTATTCGGCATCGCCGAGCTCGTAATGGTCGAGGACCGGCGCGCCCGGCAGCGAGTACACCGTCCAGGACAGCGCGCACAGGTCGGCGAAGTCCTCCGGCTCGTCGTCGTAGGAGAACTCGGGGACCAGCCCCACGGCGGTGGCGGGATCGTGGGGGTTGGCGATGATGATCGCCTCGCCCGCGGACAGGGCATCACGCTCGAACTGCGTCCCGGGGGCAAGCCCGCGCACGTCGCCGGGCACGGGCAAAAGCATATTGATCGTCCCGCGCAGCCGGCCCGGGCCATCCGGGGTGGGCGCCGACCGGCCGACCGCGGCGCGCAGCGTCTGCAGCAGCGTCACCGTTCCGGCGTCGTGCACATCGGGCCACGGCAGCCCGGTGTGGCCGGCGGCGACCGCATCATACGCGGTGACCGATTGCTTTGGCGCCCATGCCGATAACGCGTCCAAGACGTCGTCGGGCGCGGCCTTGCCTGCGAGCCAGGCGTTGGCCCACAGGGACAGCGAGACACTGGGACACCACACGATTCCGCAGTGTAGTTGTTTTGCCCGGCAAAGGCGGATCACGCGTATTCTGGCCGCATGCACGCCGCGGTGCTTTGGCTAATATTCGCGCTGGTGCTTGCCGGTGCGGAGGCGCTCACCGGCCATATGTTTTTGGTGATGCTCGGCGGCGGTGCCCTGGCCGCGGCAATCACAAGCTGGCTGACGGATTGGCCCGGCTGGGCGGACGGGATCGTGTTCCTCGTCGTTTCCGTGCTGCTCCTGGTGCTGGTCCGCCCGGCGCTGCGGCGGCAACTGACGCCCGCGCATGTGCCGCAGATGGGTATCGAGGCGCTGGAGGGCAAGAACGCATTGGTGCTCGAGCGCATCGCCCGCGACGGGGGCCAGGTGAAGCTCGACGGGGAGGTGTGGACGGCGCGTCCGCTCAACGATGGGGATGTTTACGAACCGGGGGAGTCGGTGACCGTCTTGCAGATCGACGGCGCCACGGCGGTGGTCTTCAAGAGCGGTCCATAACGGCTGCGCGAGGACGCCTCCAGAGACCCTGGTAGAGAAAGGAACTCCCGTGCAAGGTGCGGTTGCTGGTTTGGTGTTGCTGGTCGTCTTGGTGATATTCGCCATTGTGGTGGTCGCCAAGTCGGTGGCCCTGATACCGCAGGCGGAGGCCGCGGTGATCGAGCGGCTGGGTCGATATAGCCGGACGGTCAGCGGCCAGCTGACGTTGTTGGTGCCGTTCATCGACCGGGTCCGTGCGCGGGTGGACCTGCGCGAGCGGGTGGTGTCGTTTCCGCCGCAGCCGGTGATCACCGAGGACAACCTGACGCTGAACATCGACACCGTGGTCTACTTTCAGGTCACCGTGCCGCAGGCGGCCGTCTACGAGATCAGCAACTACATCGTCGGCGTGGAGCAGCTCACCACCACCACGCTGCGCAACGTGGTGGGCGGCATGACGCTCGAGCAGACGCTGACGTCACGCGACCAGATCAACGGTCAATTGCGCGGGGTGCTCGACGAGGCGACCGGTCGCTGGGGCTTGCGGGTCGCCCGGGTCGAGCTGCGCAGCATCGACCCGCCGCCGTCCATCCAGGCGTCGATGGAAAAGCAGATGAAGGCCGACCGCGAGAAGCGAGCGATGATCCTGACCGCCGAAGGTAACCGGCAGGCCGCGATCACCCAGGCCGAAGGCGCCAAGCAGGCGCAGATCCTGGCCGCCGAGGGCGCCAAGCAGGCCGCGATCCTGGCGGCCGAGGCCGACCGGCAGTCCCGCATGCTGCGCGCGCAGGGTGAGCGCGCCGCGGCCTACCTGCGGGCACAGGGGCAGGCCAAGGCCATCGAGAAGACGTTCGCCGCGATCAAGGCCGGCAGGCCCACCCCGGAGATGCTGGCCTACCAGTACCTGCAGACCCTGCCGGAAATGGCGCGCGGTGACGCCAACAAGGTGTGGGTGGTGCCGAGCGACTTCAACGCGGCGTTACAGGGATTCACCAGAATGCTGGGCACCCCGGGCCAGGACGGAGTGTTCCGGTTCGAGCCCTCCCCGGTCGACGACACACCTCAGCACGCCGCCGCATCGGACGATGCGGACATCGCCGACTGGTTCTCCACCGAGACCGACCCCGCGATCGCCCAGGCGGTGGCCAAGGCCGAAGCGAGCGCCCGCCAGCCGGTGGACGGCACGCCGCCGGGGACGCCGCCGCAGTTGGCCCAATAGGATTGCCGGATGAGCCTTTTCACTTCGCCAAAGACCTACGTGGCGCTCGGCGCCTTCCACGCCGTGGACGCGGTGCTATGCGGCGTCCAGGTCGCCCCGATCAGGAAGGTTCTCGATGACGTCGGGTTGCCGGAGAACGTTCGGCCGGTGCTGCCGGCGGTGAAGGGGGCGGCCGCCGTGGGCTTGCTGTCGGTCACCCGGTTCCCGGTCCTGGCGCGGGTGACGACGTTGATGCTGACGGTCTATTTCGTCTTGGCGCTCGGCGCGCACATCCGCGTACGCGACAAGGTCGTCAACGCGCTCCCGGCCGCGGTGTTCCTCGCTACGTTCGCCGTGATGACGGCGAAGGGACCGGACCGCAACTAGTCCAGGCGCAACTCGACCAGCGGCAGCGGTGTGTCGGTTTCGGTGATCGGAACCCCGAGCGTTTCCTCCAGCACCGGCCTCATCTGTTCCCAGGCCGTGCGATGACGGCTGACATAGGCGGCCAGTGCGCGGTCGGCCTCCTCTTGGCCGAGGATGCGCGCGGTGGCGCGCCGGGGAGCGTGGCTGCCCGCGTAGACACGCACCCGCGGGTTGGCGTGGATGTTGCGGAACCACTGCGCCTTTCGGCCGAAGCCGGAGGCGACGACGTAGGTGTCCGGCGAGGAGTGACCGACCACCTCCAGCACCACATAGCGCGCCGCGCCGGATTTGCGGCCAACGTGCTCGAGCATCAGCAGGCGTGAGCCGAACAGCGCGCCGGCGCGGGCCTTATACAGCCAGATGGGTGCGCGCATCAGTCGACGCGACCGCAGCACGCGTGCGCCGGCGCTGACGAAAAGGGTTGTGCTGGACACCATTACCTCCGTATCTCGTTCAGCCGTTGCTAAGTCCGTCGCGATAGATCGCAAACACCTCACCGGCCCACCGCCGCATGCCCGCATCCGAGAGCGGATCGACGCCGAGCGCTTCGGTCAGGCGGGGGCGCAGCGTCAGCACCGCGAGGTCATTGACAAGTAGAAACGCCGCGCGCACCGCGGCGTCCGCGCCGGGGCTGGCGGTTCCGGCCGCAACCATCGCGTCCAGAGTGGCTTGGCTGAGCCGGAAGAGCCGGTCGAACAATGCCGAGCCCGCCCGGCCTCCGGTGATCAGCAGCCGGCTCAGGTACGCCGGGATCGCCGAATCCGGCGGCAGGTAGGTGGCCAGGCCGTCGAGCAGGCTCGGCACTGCGGCGGGCTCCAGTCCAACCACGGCGGTCCGCTCGGTCATGCTGGTCAGCAATGCTTCGAAGGTCGTGACCACGTGGCTGTCGACGGCCTCGATCAGCCCGTCTTTCGAGCCATAATGCCTGATGAGCAGGGCCGGTGAGACGCCCGCAGCGGTCGCGATGTCGCGCAGGGTGACCGCGTCGGGGCCACGCTCGGCGATCAATCGCAGCGCTTCGTCCCGGATCCGTGCTCTGGCCGTCCGGTCATCCGGCGGTGGTGAATGCACGGTTACAATTGTAAACGTACGTTTACATGGCGGGCCAGCCCGATCACCTCAGGCGTGCGGTGCCGGCGGCAGCGGTGGCGCGGGGACGGCGACCGGCGCGGACGTCGCTGCTACTGGCGAGACGACTGCCGCCGTCACGATTTGGTGGATCGTGAGGGCGGCGGGGTGGTCAGCTGTGGGG
>NZ_LZIL01000008.1 GCF_001667075.1 Mycobacterium sp. 852014-52450_SCH5900713
GGCACCGGACTGCCCGGTGCCGTTGGTCTCCCCCGCCTCGACGTGGCTCAGGGGGCGCGGGACCAGGTGGCTGGCCGGGGGCGTCGGCAGCGGTGCGACGCTGGGCGCGGGCGGGGCCTGGCGGTTTTCCAGGCCGGTCAGCGTGTAGGCCACGCCGCCGATCGCCGTCATCGCCACCAGGGCGGACATGCCGATGATCAACTGCGACAACCGAAGGCGGCGCCACGGCCGGTCCGGGGGCGGGTCGATCACGTTCAGGCGCATCGACCAACCGGACGGGCCGTCTTCGTCGTAGGTTTCGCCGCCGAACCGCAACCGCACGTCGCCGGGGTATTCGGTCTGCGACCACGCCAATTCGCGATCCGTCAACGCCTCGTCGTCGATCACCAGCACGTCGCCGGCACCGAGGTCGACGACCTCATTGGTGGCGTTGGCGGACGCCAGCAGGCCGATCGACGTCCGCGTGCGCAGGCTCAGCTCGTCACCGCGGGACGCCAGCAGCAGCGCGCCGCAGGCCGCCGCGAGTGCGGGCTGCGACGGCGTCAGGACCGGGATGCGTCCGTGCACCGAAAGCCGTTCAGCGACAAGCGGAATGTGTGCGCCCCCGCCCACCGTCACCACCGCAGCCAGGTCCCCCCAATTCTTGCGGTAGCGCACCAGCATGTCGTCGAAGGCGTAGATGAAGCCGGTCAACCGATCCGCCATCAGATCTTCGAGATCGTCGCGCTTGAGCGTGAAGCTGCAGCTGCGTTCGCCGAGCTGGGCAGCGATTTCGGTGACCACGTCGGTGGACAGCCGCTCCTTGGCCAGCCGGCACTGTTCCCTGAGGTCGCCGAGTTGCCCGACGGCGGCCGTACTGCCCGGGTCGATCCCGCTGCCGCGACCCAGCTCCTCGAAGACCCGCAGCAGCAGCTCCTGATCGATTTCGTTGCCGGACAGAGCCGCGTAACGCATTGTCGCGGTGACGAGTTCGAAATCACCCGCTACGTTCACCAGCGTCGCCGACGTACCGCCGCCACCGAAGTCCAGCAGCCCCACCACACCTTCGTCGGGGAGGCCGAGCTCGGACTTCACGGCGGTCAGCGACGCGATCGCATCCGAGACGAGCCGGGGCGCCATGCCGCTGCGGACGAATCCCAGATGCGTCCGTAGACCGTCGCGCAACGCCTGCACGGTAACGGGTTTCCAGTACGCGGGCACGGCAATGGAGATCTCCGAGCACGACGCGTCCGCGCCGGCGGCGCGCACCATCGCGTCCAGGGCCTCCACCGTCAGCAGTTCCGGGTCGTGCGCGGACCCGTCAGCGGACACCAGCGCCACCGATTCACCGATGCGCTCGACGAAGCCCTTCATCATCACGCCGGGCTCGGCGAGATACGAATTCTCTTCGGGCAAACCGACTTCCGGCGCGCAGTGCGGGTAAAGCGCCAGCACCGAACGCCGGATAACCGGTGGACTTTCGTTGCGCGCAGCGACCAGGTTCGTGGTCCCGATCGACAACCCAAGTGGGTCGTACATAGAGCGAAAACTTTCGTCTATAGGGGTCGGTGGCCAGCGTTAACCATAGTCGCGGACACGCCCAAAACCGATGGCCTGCAACATCATCGGTATCCGGTCGATGCCACCTCGTCACCGAAGTGGTACCGCTGACCCCTTGACAAATTGACGCGGTTGCTCACACCACGGTCAGCGGCAGTGATCGTCTCGGCTCAAACTGGAATGTCGCTCCGCCGCTCACCTTTGTTACCGACACCTCGGGCAGTTCGGCGGCCGCGGTGTCGGTTTCGACCAGTTCCGCGGTCCACTCGGTGTTCGTGCCGCTGACCCGGGCCTCGATGTGCGGGTCGACGGCGGTGGCGATCGCCTGCAGGGGTTGCACCGATTCGGGTGAGCACAGCGCGATCCATGCGGCGTCGTCGTGGGCCGGCGAGCGGTGCACCACGAGCCGGTTGGCCGTTTCCGCGCAGACGTAGCCGGCGGGGTTCAGCAGGGGGTGCAGTTCGAGCACCTGCAACACGCCTTCGATGCCGCCGGGCAGCCCCAGCGCGCGGTGAATGCGCTCGGCGGCCACGCCCGCTATGCCGGTCAGGCCTTGCGTGCACACCGACACGGCCTGGGCGTCGTCGGCGGCGCGGGCCCGGACCGCGATGGCGAACGACAGGTAGAGCAGGTGCATCTGCAGACAAACCTCGTCGGCCATCCGGACCAGCGCCGAATGCGAGAAGCCGGTGAAGTCGAAGTCCGACAGCAACGGGCCGGAGTAATCCGCCTTGCCTTCGTCGGAGCGGTCGATCGGGTCGAGTTCCCATGTGGCGGCTCGGGTTTGGTACACGACGTCCAGCGCGGGAATGCTCTTGGCCTCGGGGTGGGACTCGTCGATGATGACGGTCCACGCGCAGTGCGGCTGGCGGTCCTTCGGTGTCCGCGGCGGCCGGTGGATGGGGCGCACCTGGGCGCGGGCGTTGGTCGCCACCGCGGTGGCGTCGAAGGTCGGGTCCTCGATGGTGTGACACATGCCGAACACGTACTTCTCACCCATCGGCTCCACGTCGAGCAGCGCGCCGCAGTGGTCGAGCTGGAATTCGCCGTGCCAGCGGTCGTGCACGGTGTAGCGGAAGTCCATGAATTGCGGTGGCGCGCCGATGTCGAGCTGCAACCCCTTGAAAATGGTCGGCACGTCGTTGCCCTCGAAGTTGAGTGCCCGCTGCATGCGCCGGGTGTAGATGGGACTGGCGCCCGCCCACTCCTCGATGGCGATCTGCACCATCTCGTCGCGACCGAACGCGCTGATGCACCAGGCCATGCCCGAGCGGTCGATCAGTTGCCCGATCAAGAGCAGTTCGGGAACCAGGACGGCCAACTGCTCGCGGGTCAACCGCGCATAACGGGATCGGCTCACGGCCCAAAAATAGACTTGGCTATGTTATAAAGTCAACAATGTCGATTGCTGCAGGTCAGGCCGGGGGTTCGGTGGGCCCCACCCGGCGCACCACGGCGCCGCGCAAGCGCGGCGACGACACGCGCGCGAAGATCATCGACGAGACGGTCCGCTGCATCACGGAGGAGGGGTTCGCCGCCGCGACCGCCAAGCACGTCGCCGAACGCGCGGGCGTGACGTGGGGCGTCATCCAGTATCACTTCGGCGATCGCAATGGCCTGTTGATGGCCGTCGTGGACGACGGGGTGGACCGGCTGATCGAGAGCCTGTCGGCGGCCGATGTCAGCGAGTTGCCGCTGCGCAAGCGCATCGAGGTGGTCGTCGACACCGCGTGGAGCTGCTACAGCAGCCCGACGTCGACGGCGGCGTTCGAAATCCTGCGGGCGACCCGCGGCGGGCCGGGCGAGTCCCCGCGGCGCCATCTGCTGGAAATGAATGCGGCCATCGGGCAGCTCGGGCGGCTGATCACCGACGATCCCGCGAACGCCGGTGTGGCCGAAGTCATCTGGGCCACGCTGCGAGGCGTGGTGCTGGCGCAGATGGTCACCGGGACCGCCATCGACTGGAGCCTGGAACGGCGCGCCCTGATCGACATGGTCACCCGCTACCTCTCCGACGGTCGGGGCCACCGCGACACGTAAACCACGCACAAGACCCGCCGCGCGATGTGACCGTGGCTCAAGTCTCGGCGACGCCAGCTCTTCGATGCGAGCGCAAGCGGCTCATCACCGTGTGCTGCAATGACCGGATGAGCACCCTCACCCTCGACGAACTGGCCGATATCGAAGCCATCAAGCACGTCAAATACCGGTATCTGCGCGCGCTGGACACCAAGCACTGGGACGACTTCGCCGACACGCTGGCCGCGGACATCAAGGCCGACTACGGGCCGTCGATCGGCAACGAGTTGCACTTCACCAACCGCGACGACCTGGTCGAGTACATGCGTACGTCGCTGCCCGCCAACGTCATCACCGAGCACCGGGTGACCCATCCGGACATCATCGTCGACGGCGATACGGCAACGGGCAGTTGGTATCTGCAGGACCGGGTGATCGTCGCCGACTTGAACTTCATGCTGATCGGTGCGGCCTTCTACCGCGACACCTACCGACGCACCGACGCCGGCTGGAAGATCAGCGGCACCGGCTACGACCGAACCTACGACGCCACGATGTCGTTGGAGGGCATGAACTTCACGCTCAAGCCCGGTCGCGCGCTGGCCACCGACGCCTGACGCGCGCTACTTGGTGATTGCGATCACCGCTCCGGGCCGCAGCCATTTCATGATCGACACCAGCTGAGCGTCGTCGACGGCGACGCATCCCTCGGTGGGTTTCCCGTCGGTGGTGTGGAAGAAGAACGCCGAGCCGCCGCCCGGGGTCTTGTTCTTGTTGACTCCCATCACGACCGCGTGCTTGTACTGCGGGATTTGCAGATTCTCGCTTTCGGCGGTGTTGAACGGGCACTGCGCCTTCTGGCACACCTGCATGGAGTTGAAGGTGGGGCTGTGGTCGTCGCCGCTCCACCAGTGGTTGGCGCCGACCTGGGTATACGGCAGTCCGGTACCGGGATTCGGCGCGGTGCCGAACGCGGAGTCCAGGGTGTACACGCCCATCGGAGTGGCCGGCACCCCGCTCTTGGCCTGGGGCGCCATACCGTCCGAACCGACATGGGTGGGGATCCCCGTCCGCAGCGCCTGCCACCCGGCGGCGGAGCGCTGATAGATGTCCATCGTCGCGTTCGACCCGCCGGTGCTCATCACCGAAACCACCTGCGTGGCATTGCCGACCGCGTTCGCGAACCAGGGGGCACCCGCCGCGGCACCGATCGGCGCCAGCGCGAGCGACACGAAAACTGCGCACGCCGAAGCGGCCAGCGAAGCGAGCAGTCGGCGCATGACCTTTATCGTCAAACCCCAACGGCGCGGGGTCAAGTAAAGCTTTAGACCCGGTTAGGTCACCGCGCCGTGACCAAATCCCCCGCGTCGCACGGCTTTCGGAAGGAAGCCCGGCTCGGCGGCCGAATTACCGTGAAACACATCAGGAAATACAGGTAGCCCAGCGACCAGCCCGCCAACACATCGGACGGGTAGTGCACGTTCAGTGCCACCCGCGAGACCCCCACCGCCAGCACGCTCAGCGCGACCAGCGCGATCGCACCGCGGCGCACCGCCCGGTTCATCGCCGGCAACGCCAGGGACAGCGCCGCGAGCAGCGCGGCCGTCGCCTCCAGCGCGTGCCCGGACGGAAACGACGTCTCAGCCGCGGCCACCAGCATGGTCGACGGCCGTGGCCGGTCCACCAGCGTCTTGGCCGCCACCGTGACGAACCCGCTCAGCGGCGCACACGCCAACAGCAGCAAGCCCGCGCGCACCCGGCGCATGATCAGGGCGGCCACCGCCGCCAGCGTGCCCAGCACCCGCAACGGGACCGGACCCAGCGCAAAGGAAACATCCGCCCAGAACCGCACCCAGAACGGGTGTTTGACCGCGCTGTCGCGCGCGGCGTCCAGCAGTGACCAGTCCATGCGCTGCTGCCAGTGCCAGTGCTGCGAGTAACCCACCCACATAAGCGCGTACACCGCCACAGCGGTCACGGCGATGCAGGCGGCCGTAGTGATCCGCGATCGGGTCATGACCCCCACGGATACCAGCTGCACCGCGCACAGCGGCGGGCGGCCTGACCACGCGGTCGCCGGCGCCGGTCCATACTGGCGTCATGGCCGTATTTGTCCGTAGGTTGTTCGGCATCGGCAAGCTGCCCGACGACGTGTACGCGCAGGTCGAGGCGGAAGGCCTTATCCACCTTGCCGACTACGTCCCGGTGACCCGGCGATTCCGCGGCGCCATCCCCGGCGTGCGATTGCCGCACAGCGTCGCCAGCTACACGGGTTCGCTGGTGTTCAGCTCCGAGCGGGTGCTCGCCACGTTGTCCATGTTGCCCAGGCTGGCCGGTCCGACCGTCGACGTCCGCTGGGACGCGGAGCACAACGGATCGGCGCAGGTCGAAATATCGTCGACCGGTTTGCGGGTCGACGTCGACGTCAATCGGGTCGACCCGAAGTTCAGCGGCGAACTGTCGCTGCACTACAAGGTCGCCATTCCGGCCGACGTGCTCAGCGGCCTGCCGCGGCGATCGCTGGCCTTCGACATGCCGCCCGACTACGTCTTTCGCGCGGTCGGCGTTACCTATAGTCCGTGACGGTCATCCGCGGCCAGGGCGGTTGCCGCAGAACCGCGAGGCTGGCGATCACCGCCGCCAGCAGGCCGGTCATCACTCCGATCAGCGCGATTCGATTCCCGTCCACGGCGGGCGTCCAGGACGCCTCGCCGTTGCGGATGACGAAGACGCCGCGGGGTTTGACGACGGGGATCACGGTGGTGCCGTCCGGTGTCTGATAGGGCTCGCCGTACACGCGGCCGGCGGCGGGGTCGCTGGGCAGCTGGTCGAGTGCGTCCAAGGGCTTCACGGCACACTCCTTTCTCGGATGTTCGCCGGGTCCGTGCTGCGGACAGGGTTCACGCTAACGCGGATTTCCTACGATGACTCCCGTGAGCGAGGAGGGCTTCAGCCCGCAGGAGCGCCGCGCCGTCTATCGGGCGATCTCCGAACGACGGGACATGCGCCGGTTCTCACCGGGCGTGGTGGCCGAGGACGTGCTGGCCCGCCTGCTGCAGGCGGCCCACGCGGCGCCCAGCGTCGGCCTGATGCAGCCGTGGCGTTTCATCCGCATCACCGATGACGGGCTGCGGCGGCGCATCCACGCGCTCGTCGACGACGAGCGCCCGCTCACCGCCGCGGCCCTGGGCGAGCGGGGCGAGGAGTTTTTGGCGCTGAAAGTCGAAGGCATCCTGGAATGCGCCGAGCTTCTGGTGGTGGCGCTGGGCGACGACCGGGAGCGGCATGTATTCGGCCGGCGGACGCTACCGCAGATGGACCTCGCGTCGGTGTCGTGCGCGATCCAGAATCTGTGGCTGGCAGCGCGCGCCGAAGGCCTTGGCATGGGCTGGGTTTCGCTGTTCGATCCGCACCGATTGGCGGCCATGCTCGAGATGCCCGCCGGGGCGGAGCCGGTGGCCATTCTGTGCCTGGGGCCGGTGCCCCAATTCCCCGATCGGCCCGCGTTGGAACTGGACGGCTGGGCCGTCGCCCGTCCGCTCTCGGAGTTCGTCTGCGAGAACCGCTGGAGTCGGCGCGCCCAGGGTCCCCCCGAGTAGCTGCGGTATCGTCGCCGGTCGCGGGCAAATCGGAGAGGTGACGCAATTGGCGCCGGGCGAAGCAGCCGACCGACAGGACAACGTGCTGATCGTGCACTGGCACGATCTGGGGCGCTATCTGGGCGTCTACGGCCACCCGGACGTCTCCAGCCCCCGGCTGGACCGCCTTGCCGCCGAGGGCATCCTGTTCACCCGGGCGCACGCCACGGCGCCGCTGTGCTCGCCGTCGCGCGGATCGCTGTTCACCGGCCGCTACCCGCAGACCAACGGCCTGATCGGGCTGGCGCACCACGGCTGGGAATACCGCAACGGCGTGCGGACGCTGCCCCAGATATTGACCGATGCGGGTTGGTACTCGGCGCTTTTCGGCATGCAGCACGAGACGTCCTACCCGCAGCGGCTGGGCTTCGACGAGTTCGACGTGTCCAACTCATACTGCGAGTACGTGGTGGACAAGGCGGGCGAATGGCTGCGCGAGGGCACCGAAGATCTCGGGGGCCAGCCGTTCCTGTTGACCGCCGGCTTCTTCGAGACGCACCGGCCGTATCCGCGGGACCGCTACGAGCCGGCGGACACTGCGGAGGTCGACCCGCCCGACTTCCTACCCGACATCCCCGAGGTGCGGGGCGACCTCGCCAGTTTCTATGGGGCGATCGCGACGGCCGACGCCGCGGTCGGCCGGCTGCTGGACACGCTGGCCGAAACCGGGTTGGACGCCACCACCTGGGTGGTGTTCTTCACCGATCACGGCCCGGCGTTCCCCCGCGCGAAATCCACGCTGTACGACGCGGGAACCGGCATCGGCATGATCATCCGGCCCCCCACCAGCCAGGCCATCACCCCACGCGTCTACGACGAACTGTTTTCCGGCGTGGACCTGCTGCCGACGCTGCTGGGCCTGCTGGGTCTCGACGTTCCCGACGATGTCGACGGGGTGTCGCACGCGCGCGCCCTGGTCGCCCCGGACCCGCACGCCGTGCCGGTCCGAGACCGCGTGTACACGACGAAGACCTATCACGACTCGTTCGATCCCATCCGCGCGATTCGCACCAAGGAATACAGCTACATCGAGAACTACGTGCCCCGGCCGCTGCTCGACCTGCCGTTGGATATCGAGGAGAGCCCGTCCGGGATGGCCGTGGCGCCGTTGGTCACCGGCCCGCGCCCCGAGCGCGAGCTCTACGACCTGCGCACCGACCCCAGCGAGACCACCAACCTGCTGGCCGGTGACGTCGCGGGTGCGGACGAGATCGCGGCGGATTTGGCTGTCCAGCTTCATGATTGGCGCCAGCGCACGGGTGACGTCATCCCGTCGGAGTTCGCCGGCACCCGCATCTCCGCACGTTACACCGAGACGTACCTGCAGATTCATCGGATGAAGCCGACCTCCCGGTCGGCGATCGCCGCCGAACGCGGCATCGAGAAGGAAGCGAGCGGTTAGCCGGCGGAGCGCCGCGAGCCGCCGACCTCGGCGACCATGAACACCCGCCGGAACGGGAAGATCGTCGTGCCGTCGGCCCGGGGCGGGTAGGCGTCGTCGAGCAGCGGGATGAGTTCCTCGCGGAACCGCTCCCAGTCTTCGGCGCTCAGCCGCTCGCGCACCGGAACCAGCGCCGTCCCGGTGATCCATTCCAGCACCGGATTGTCACCGGACAACTGGTGCAGGTAGGTGGTCTCCCAGACGTCGACCTTGCATCCGGCGTCCAGCAGCAGATTGGCGTACTGAATCGGCGGCTGTACCACGGCACCGACACGAAACGGTATGTCACGCATCACTTTTGCGTAGGGCTCACGCCGGGCCAGGGTCCGCACCGTGGCGTGTGACGGGGTCTCGAAGTTGCCCGGAATCTGGACGGCGATCCACGAACCGGCGGGCAGCTCGTCCACCCAGCGGACCAGCAGATCGGCATGCTCGGGCACCCAATGCAGCGCGGCGTTGCTGACCACGACGTCGGTATCGGGCTTGGGCTTCCAGTCCCGCAGGTCGCCGACGACGGCGTCGATGCCGCGTTCCTTTGCCGCGGCGACCATCTCCGGCGAGGTATCCATCGCCTCGATCACCGCCTCCGGCCAGCGCCGCGACAGGTACTTGGTCAGGTGGCCGGGCCCGCAACCGAGATCGACGACCCGCCGGGCCCGCTCGGCCCCCACCCGTGACAGCAGGTCGTAGAAGGGCCGGCTGCGATGGTCCGCAAAGGCCAGGTAGACATCTGGATCCCACATGTCGGTCCTCCTGATCAACGCGCCGTCGCCAAGCCGGCAGTAGACCAACCGTATTACCGCATGGCGCCCCGGCGCCGCCCAACTGGCCCCGGGAGCGGCGCCCGCCGGTTAGCATCGGCTTTCGTGGCGCCCGACACTTCGATTGATCCGCCCATTCCCGTTCCGGACATTCCCGGTGCATTCAAGGGTGCTGACGTACCGCTCGACGTCGGCGGATTGCCCCCGAATTCCGCGTTGTCCCCCCGCCAGCGCATGGTAGTCGAGGGCTCCGCCATCGGCGACCTCGCCCTGCGCACCTGGGTGTCGTCGCTGCTTACCGCGACGGTGGCCCCGGCCGTACTCGCCGCCTCCCTGCGGCACCCCGATGCCGGCGCCGAGCGCGCCAACCTGAACTTCTACGCCGAGCTGGGCGCGCAGCGCGACCCGGTGAAGTCGTTTCCCGCGCCGAGGAAACCGCCGCGGGTCACGTCACGGCCGGCCAGCCCGCTGACCGAGTGGGTCGCCGGCGGCACGGTGGAAAACATCGAATTCGAAAGCAGTTTCACGGCCATCAACCCCGCGATGCGCGAGCAATGGGGGGCGTGGAAGTCCAACAACACCGTGCGCGCGCAGCACTGGCGCCACGACGACGGGCCGCGTCCCACGCTGTGTGTCATCCACGGTTTCATGGGGTCGTCGTACCTGGCCAACGGGCGGTTCTTCGCGCTGCCGTGGTATTACCGGTCCGGTTACGACGTCCTGATGTTTACCCTGCCGTTTCACGGCAAGCGCGCCGAAAGGCTATCGCCGTTCAGCGGTTTCGGCTATTTCGCCGGCGGCCTCAGCGGTTTCGCGGAGGCGATGGCCCAGGCGGTGCACGACTTCCGGTCCGTCATCGATTACCTGCGCGGCACCGGGGTCGACCGGATCGCGCTGACCGGCATATCGCTGGGTGGTTACACCTCGGCGCTGGTGGCCTCGGTCGACGACCGGCTCGAGGCCGTCATCCCGAACTGTCCCGTCGTCACCCCGGCGACTCTGTTCGACGAATGGTTTCCGGCCAACAGACTCGTGCGGCTGGGGCTGCGGTTGTCGCACATCAGCCGCGCGGAATTATGGGACGGGTTGTCCTACCACTGCCCGCTGACCTATCGGCCGCTGCTGGACAAGGACAGGCGGATGATCATCACCGGGCTCGGCGACCGGATGGCGCCGCCGGACCATGCCGTCAAGCTGTGGGAGCATTGGGATCGTTGTGCGCTGCACTGGTTTCCGGGCAGCCACGTGCTGCACGTCAGCCAGCTGGACTATCTGCGCCGGATGACCGCGTTCCTGCAGACCGTCATGTTCTAGCGGCTTCGGTGGCCGGCTCCTCGCCCGCCAGGGTCGGCCAGTCCAGCTCCGCCAGCAGGGCCGCCGGGGCGGCGGTGTGCCCGTCGAGCCGCCGCGTGGACAACAGATCCAGCGCCTCGAGCGCGGGCCGGTGGTTGCCGTGCTGCGGGATCAGCCCGGGCAGCGGAACCGTCCGCTCCGGTGGCGTGTCGGTCAGGAAGGCACACGCGGCCGCGACGGTGTTGTGGGTCCCGTCGCCGGCGATCTCCAGCGCCATGCACGTCTCCCGCGCCGGATAAGCCCGAATCGACTCCAGGGTCTCGGCCAGCTCACCGTTGACCTGAACCTGGTATGCCGCAAGGTAATCCGATGCGCCGCGCTGCACCGCGGACCACCTCTCGCGGGGGTTGGAGGTGAGCAACCGTGGGACGTCGTCGGGCGCGACGCTGTTGACTTCCCAGCCGAACTCCCGCAGGTGGTCGGCCAGCCGACGCGCCGTCACCTGCGCGGTCTCATGCAACGGGATGCGCGCGGAGCGGGCGCGCAGCGCGGCCAGGTTGTCGGTGGCCGATATCGTGAGCCCGATCCACGTCTCGCGTCTGGACGCATCGGATGCGTTGTCGCGACTGGTGATCCGGATCTTGTCCGCGCGGATGCCGTAGCGGTCCAGGTAGCGGGCGATCAAGGGCAGCGGCAACGCGTCGGCCGCGTCGCCACCCGGCGCCCCGATCCGAAGCAGCGCGGTTGTCGCGGTCGCAGAAGCGAATTCGGGTGCGGTCACCTCGCCGCGTCCCATGATCGCCAGCCGGCGGCGCAGCAGCGTGGTGAAATACAAACCGCGCCAGCAGCCGAACAGCATGAGCACGACAGCCGCGGCGATGCCGAGCAGCCAGTAATCGCGCAGTGACCGCCACGGGTACGCCATCACCGCCGGGACGACGGCCAGCAACGCCAGCGTGATCCGGCCGGGTCCGGGGGTGGGTGTCCAGCGCTGCAGGCTCACGGGGTGGGGTCCTTTCGTCGGCGGGTGGCGGTGGTGGCGACCGCGCCCGCGACTGCGACAAGCACAGCCAGTGCGGCGGTTCCGGCCAGCGCGACGGTCCGCGGGGTGGTGTCCTTGGGCGCGGGTGCGGGCGGGACGGCGACCGGCTTGACCGGCGAGGCAGGAGGCTGATTGCCCACGGGCAGTTGCCAGGTCAAGGCCGCCACCGGGTCCACGCTGCCGGTACCGATGACGTTGGACGGCGCCCGGGCGCCGTTGTGCGCGGTCGCGGTGATGCGATGCACGATCTGTGTGGCGTTGAGGTCGGGGTATTTGCTGCGGACCAGCGCCGCGACGCCGGCCACATAACCGGCCGCATAGCTGGTGCCGCTCAAGGCCACCTGCTGCTGATGCTCATCGGGCAAACCGTTGGCCAGGCCGCCGCCGTCGGCGTTGCCGACCGAGACGATCCGTTCGCCCGGCGCCGCGATGCCCACCCACGGGCCCGCCATGGTGAACTTCGACGGCTGGCCGTCCGGTGTCAGGGAGGCCACGGACAGCACGTAGGGCTGCCAGACGGACGGGATGGAGATCGAGGTGACACCGGCCCAGTTGCGCGGATCGTCCGGGTGGCTCAGGTCGGTGAGCGGGTTGGACTCGCAGGACGTGCCGCCGGCGACCGATCCGGTCGGCCCGGTGTTGCCGGCGGCGGCCACGATCACCGCATCCTTGTCCACCGCGGCGTAGCGAATCGCCGCGCCGAGGGCGGCCTGGTCGACGGACCGGTCGGCGGGCAGGCAAGTGAGCGTGGAGATGTCGATCACCCGGGCGCCCAGGTCGGCCGCGTGCACGATCGCGCGGCTCAGCGTGGCGACGTCCGAGGACGCCCGTGCCATCAGCGGGTCGCCGCCGGGGGTGCGGGGCGAGTACTTGGCCGACGTCGTCCTGATCGAGACCACGCGCGCCGCGGGCGCCACACCGGCGAAACCGTCGTCGCCGGGCTGGCCGGCGATGAGGCCGGCGATGAGGGTGCCGTGGCCGTCGCAGTCGGTCAGGCCGTCGGTCGTCTCGACGAAGTCACCACCCGGATCGACGTTGGGCAGCCGCGGACCCGGCCGTACGCCGGTGTCGAGCACCGCCACCAGCTGGCCATCACCACGCGAGAATTGCCATGCCCCAGAAAGATTCAGCGTCGCCTGGCTGGGCGTGACGGCCGCGGGATCGCTGCCGGGGATGACCCCGGAGACGCTGCACGGGCCGCGCTGCTCCATCGGCTGCACGGGGCCGGGGGCCCCGTTCGGCGGCGGGACGCCCGGATCGACCTTCGGCTGATCGATGGCCAACGCCGACGGACACGTCCACAGCACGGCCGCCACAGCCGCTGCGAGACAAGCCGATCCGGACCGGATCATCGATTGAGTATCCAGGTGAAGATGCCGACCAGGTAGGCCATCACGGGGATGAGTGACGCGTCGAGCCCGGCCGCGACGAAGCCCACCAGCCGGCGCACCGGAAGCGGATAGCTCTCCGGCTCGGCGATGCGCGGGTTGAGCGCCACCACTACCCAGACCACGGCCAGCACGACGAGCACCAGCGCCGCACCAAGGGCGGCCCCGAAGCGCCCGGTCGCGGTGTAGAGCACCAGCAGAACGCCCCCGGCCAGGTAGGGCTGCGCGAGCAGCCACGCCTTGCACGCGGCCGAATCCCATACCCGGGCGCGCAGGACGGATGTTGCCGCCGTGGCGCCCACGATGTACCAGCCGACGCCGCTCAGCGCTTCGGGGCGCAGTGCGATCGCCACCGAGCCCAGGACACTGAGCAGCACTGCGGCAGCGATGAATCCGTTCTGATGGGCATCGCTGATCCGCACCCGGCGCGGCAGATCCTCGAGCACCCGCAACGAGGGGGCCGAGGGGGTGGGGTCGCCGGGCGCGGGGATGACCGGCAGCGGGAAGCGCGCCCACAGCGCCGAGAGTTGAGCCGCCTCGACGGTGACCAGCAGCGCCGCGACGATCAGCCCGCAGCCGATGGCGAGCGGCCGCAGGTGCCAGAGCATCCCGGCGCCGGCGGCCAGCAGCACCCCCGCTCCCACCACCGCGGTCGCGGTGAAGAATCCGACGATGCGCTCCCGCTCCGCGCTGGGCACCATCAAAGCGATCAGCGACCACGCGGTGACGCCGGCCGCCGCAAGCATGATGTGCGCCGGTCCGAACCGGCCGGGCACCGCCAATGCCAGCGCGGCACCGATCGGCACCAGCGCGGCGATCGTGCACGCCGCCCCGGTGCGCGGCGAGCGCGCCGCGACCAGCAAGCCGACGATCGCGGTCACCGCCGCGACCGCGCTGACCGCGACCAGCCCGGCCAGCGCGCCGGTGGCGACGCGGTAGGTGACCGAGAGCCCGGTGGCCAGCAATGCGACAGCGAGCAGAGCGGCCAGCGCGCCGCGCTGGATATGCGTTGCGCCCCACGGCTTCAGTCGCGAGGTCGAGAAGATCATGGCGGCGTCGGCGATGTCCTCGACGATGCCGGGAGCCGCCTGCCCGACGGGCACGGGCTGCAGCGCCAGCAGGTCACCGTCCACGACCCCGACGGTTTCCAGGCTGGCGTCCAGGCTGAACGGCGCGCCGCCGATCGGGGCGAGACTCAGTTGGGTCGCCGCGCCGAGGTCGGCCGTCCCTCGGGCGGTGTCGTCGGAATCGCCATTCGATGTCGTGGGAACCACCAAACGCTGGACGGCGGGCAGGATTTCCCGCAGCGGCAGCTCGGCGGGCAACGCCATTTCCGTCAGCCGGCTGTCCGCGAGGATTGCCACGCGGACGATCGGCATCACGGCGCCGGACGTCACCGGACCCTCGAAACACGCTGGGGCCTTACCTGAAACATCGTTGCTCTCTTCTCTTTAAGGGGTTATGCGTGTTGTGCAGTGAAATCTCTGGCCAACCGGTGGCCGGAGAACCATTCGGAGTCCGGCAGTAACGCGGTCAGCTGTTCGAGCGCGACGGCGATCGCGAAGGGTGTGCCGGGGGCGAACGTCGACACCCACTCGCCGTCGAATGCGCGGGACGGACTGACCAGGACCCGTCCCGCGGCCGCGTCGACGATGCTCATCCCCACTTCGGTGGTGGCGTGCCGCCCGTCGCGGTGGCAGCCGGCTACGATTTCGACGTAGCTGCGCGGTCCGTTGAACACCGATTCCACCACCCGCCGCGCCGACGGCGGGATACCCAGGTAGTCAACGACTTCGGCCAGGGAGGCACCCGAGCGCAGCCGCTCGTCGGCCCGCGCTCCGACCCGCGTCGGCATGCTGAACTCGTCGAACCGGGCCGGCGGTTGCTGCGCGAGGCCGACGCCGAGGACCGGAACCAACGCACGCGGGTCGTCGATGTCCATGGCGGTGAACGTGATCAGCTGCGCGCTGCGCAGCGCCACGATCGTCCTGTCGGTGGTGGCAGAGCGCTGCGCCACGATGCCGCGCAGCAGGTCCCCGGTGCCGGTGTCCTTGGCGGGGCCCACGTAGCGCAGGTCGAGCCATCGTTCCGGGAAGCACACCACCCTGATCCAGTCGGCCACCGCCGGGTGGACGACCCCACCCTCCGATACCAGACCCAACTGGGTCAGCTCGGCCTTCTGACGCTCGAAGAACGCGTGGCGTTGCGCGGCATCGCTATAGGGCGAGGTGATCGCGAGCACCCACGGGAAGCTACCCGCCCCAATGGTTTCCGCTATGAACCACGCGTGATCGACCGTCAGCTCGACGGCGTTCGGCTCAGTGTTCATGAAACAAGAATTAACCGCCCCATTTGGCGGCTTCAGCCTGGTCCCGGGCGAGCATGGACATGGTGTTGGATTCGTGGGTGCTGGCCATCGCCTGGTAGGCGCGCACCAGGCTCTCCATTGCCTGGTTCCACTGGGCCTGCCACGCCTGGTAGGTCATACCGGTGTCGCCCTGCCAGGCGTTCGACAGCGTTGCCTGCTCGCTGGCGATGTCCGAACCGAGCCCCTGCAGCGTGCCGGCGTAGCCGGACATGTCGGCGGCGTGGCTCAGCATCGCCGGGTAGTTGTACATGATCTGGGACATGACAAGTCCTTTCGCGGTTGATGGCGTTTGAAGCGGCTGGATCAGAAGGCGGTGTAGCCGGAAGCGGCGGCGGCGTCGGCGGCCACGTAGGTGCCCGCGGCGTCGCCGAGGTTGGCCTGTGCGATGTCCAGCAGGGTGTTGACCCGGGCGGCGGCTTCGACGAAGCGGGCGTGCGCGGCCTGGAACGCGGCCGAAGACTCGCCCTGGTGGAACGCCTGCGCCGACATCGCTTCCTGCTCGGCCTGGCTGATGGTGCTGCGCATCAGGGCCGCCTTGGCGCTGAATGCCGATTGCGCGGCCACCAACTGTGGAATATGAGCGTCCAACATACTCATGTTGATTCCTTTCCGTTCGTTCTCAAGGGGTTTCGCTGACTGACGAGCATGGTGCCGACTGCGTTAGCCCCCTTCCCTCGGCTCCGTCGGATGCGCCGGGTCTCGGTCCGCGTCGTGGTCCCAGGTGCCGGGCATCATCGGTATCCTTGGGCCGCCGCCGAATTCGCCGTCGGTGAGCTTGGTCAATCCGGCCGCGCGGAAGCCGTTTTCCTTGCGCGCGGTTCCCGCGAAGCCCAGCGTTCCGGCCCCCGCGCCGGATGCCATTGTCGCGGCCAGTCGCTCCTCGTCGCCGTAGTCCGGTGGTATGCCGATGTCGGACTCCATATCCAGGTATTCGTCGCTGTGGTCGCGCATTGCGGCGCGCCGGCGCCGCCTCGCACGCGCCGCGGCCCGGCTGGCCGCCGCCGCCCCGGCAGCCGGGATGGTCGCCGCCGGCGCCTTAGCACCACCGCGACCGCCCACCGTCGGGCCGATGCCGGGGTCCGGGTCGCCGCCATAGGCGACCAGGTAAGCGAGAGTGCTCGGTGCCGGCGCCGCGGCGGGTGCGGGAGCCGCACCGGAGCCCGCGGCCACCGAGGTGGCCGGAGCCCCAGCGGGACTCGCCACCGTCGGGGCCAGCGCAACCGCCGGCAGCGACGACGCCGGCCTGGTCGACGTCACGAGCGGTGGCGCGGCGGCGCCGGCCGCCACCGGCGCGATTTCGGCGGGCGCGGAGAGCAAGGAACTCAGTCCGATTCCGAGTAGCAGCGGCATGAGGAAGGGTGCGGTCAGGATCGCACCCCAGGTCGGCCAGCCGACGGCGTTGAAGAACACCTGGTAGGCGACGAAGAACAGCAGTGGACCGTTGGCGGCCAGAAACGCCGGCAGGTTGGAGAAGAAGTTCTGCAGCATCTGCTGAATGTTCTGGAAGAAGTCCTGCAGGAACTTGGACAACTGCTGGATCAGGTTCTGCCACCAATCCCCGGGCGTGTTCTGCGAGGCGTTGGCCGCGAGACTGTTGGCGTCACCGCCCGGACGCACGATCGACGGCGCGGGGGCGCTGCGTGGCGCGGCGGCGAGCGCCGCCCCCGAGGTGGCCTGATAAGCGCCCATCACGGTGGCGGCCTGGACCCACATCCGCGCATAGTCGGCCTCGTTGAGCGCGATTGGAATCGTATTGACACCAAAGAAGTTCGTCGCCACCAACACCCCGTGAACGGCGTGGTTGGCGGCCAGCTCCCCCAGCGTCGGCATCGCCGCCAAGGCGGCCGTATACGCCGCCGCCGCGATCTCTTGCTGCGCGGCCACGCCGGCGCTGTCGGCACTGGCCTGCTGCAGCCACGCCAGATACGGCGCGTGCGCGGCCGCGTACTGCTCTGCGCTGGGTCCCTCCCACGCCCCCGCCTGAGTCTCCCCCAGCACCCCGGTGAGTTCGGCTGCCGCCGTTGCGTATTCGGTGCTCAACGCGGTCCACGCGCCCGCGGCCGCCAGCAGCGGCCCCGGTCCCGGACCGGCGCTCAGCAACGTCGAATGCACCTCGGGGGGCGAGGCCATCCAGACGAAAGCGACGGGCGACGTCATTCTCAGGCGCCCGCGGACCCGTACGTCGCGGCGGCCGCGGTGTCTCCGGCGAGATAGCTGACGCCGGCCTCGCCGACGCCCACGCCGGCGCGGCCGAGCTCTTCCACGCCCTGGGCGGCGACAGCGGCGTGCTCCTGGCCCTGCGCACTGAACCCGACGGCCGTCTGCAGCGACACCGGATCCACCGCCGGCGGTACCACCGCGGTGATGGCCGGAGCGGCCGCCGCATGGGCGGCGGCCAGCCGCGCCGTCAGCGCCTCCACCGCGGCGCTGGTCGCGGCCAGGCCCTCGGGAACCACTCGCAACGTCATGACTCTCCCCTTACTGTTGCGTTTCACCAAACATCGCGGCCTCACCCACCAACGGGTTGACCAACTGGACGTACGTCGGACTATCGCTGTCGCCCAATAAGATCGCCCGCCCGGCCGGCAACCGGCCGAATCGCTGACCCCGGATCTTGCCGCTGTCCTGCGGATTGCCCGCCAGCATCAGCGTCGTCGCCTGCAGGTCGTTGAAGCGGCGCAGCAGCGGATTGGTCATCAGCGCGTGCCCGGATCCGGTCGCCCGCGCCGTTACGATCACCCGCAGGCCCAAATCGGCCGCCTGCGAGAGGATTCCGATCAGCGGGGACCACGGACGCTGCCCGATGTAGGGGCCGCTCATCGCCGGCGAGTCCGGTATCTGGTCGACATCGTCGATGATCAGGTAGTGGGTGTGCCCCGAATACGTCCAGCGGGCCAGCTCACCGGGCGACAACCCCGCCGGAGGGCGCCGCGACTCGATGATGTTGGCCAGCCCCAGCATCGCCGGGATGATCCGGTCGATGTTGGCGGTGTACTCGTTGTCGGCGAACAAGGGCTCGTCGACCAGGTGCAGCCGCCGGTCCAGCACGGTGAAGGCCACCTGGTCGGCGGTGGAGTTCTCGCGGATGGTGCGAATGATGTGGCGCAGCAACGTGGTCTTGCCCGACTTGCTGTCGCCGAACACCATCAGCAGCGGCTCGTCGGCGAAGTTGACGACGACGGGGGCGAGATCGTCCTCGCGCTGGCCGATGACCACCTGCTCGGGGCCGCGGTAGAGCGCGCCGACCGCCGCGGGGGCGAGGTTGGTCGGCAACAGACGCACCGGCGGCGCGGCCACGCCCGGGTGGCGGGCGTTGAGCGCGGCGATCTGGTCCAGCTCCGGCGCGGCGAACAGGAAGTGCTCGGCGGCCATCGTCAAGCCGCGGCCCGGCTGGTCGTGCGGCACGGACTCCGCGGGGCGCCGCAGCGCGCCGACGAGTCGGACGTTGCTGTCCCGCGGATCGTGCAGCTTGAGCTCGAGGCGCAGCCCGAGACCGTCGCGCATCGCCAGCGGCACCTCGAGCCAGCTCGGGGTGGTGATCACGACGTGGATGCCGTAGGCGAGCCCGACGTTGACCAACTCGCTCACCTTGGCCAGCAAGGGATTACGGGTGTTGAACTGGTCGGTGTTGTCCCGGCCGAACGCATACAGGTTGTCGATGACCAGGAACACCTCGCCGTACCCGTCGTCGGGGGCGGCGCCGTGCCGGTCGCGGAACACCTCGCGCCGCTGCCGGGACAGCAGCAACTGCTCCAGCTCGCCGAAGGTGCGCCGGATGCGCTCGGGTTCCAGCGCGGAGGCCACGCTGCCGACATGCGCCAGGTCTTCCAGCGCCCGCAGCTTGCCGCCGCCGTAGTCCAGGCAGTAGAACGTGACGTCGCGTGGCGAGTGCAGGCTGGCCGCCGACAGGATGAACGTCTGCAGGGCAGTCGATTTCCCGGACTTGGGGCCGCCGTGGATCACCACGTTTGCCGCCGACGAGGTGGCGTCGAACATCAGCGGGTCGCGGCGCATCTCGAAGGGTTTGTCGATCTCGCCGAGCGGCCACTGCCACTGGCGCTGGGCCACCCCGGCGCGCGCCAGCACGGCGGTCAGCGGGATCGGCTCGTCCAGCGGCGGCAGCCACAGCTGCGGCGCACGCGGGCCGTAGCGCGCCAACTGGTCGCCGATGGTGGCGATCAACTTGCGCGGCGGTCCGGTGAATTCCTCGTCGTCGGCCACCGAGATCACCGTGTCCTGATCCGGCTCGACCCGACCGGCCGTGAACAGCTTGGGCTCCGGGGTTGCCTGCACCACAAAGGATTTGGCCTTCTGCGGCGGATCGTAGATGCCGTCGACGTAGGTGCTGCGGAATTTGATCGGGGCCGCGCCCGGGGCGGGCACCAGGAAGCCCACGCCCTTGTGCTCCTTGCCCGATTCGATGTGGTACGCGTCCTCCACGCCGATGATTTGGCGGGACACGCTGGGACTGGCCACCTTCAACCCGATCCGGTAGGAGGTGTTCTTGTCGATGTCCTTGATCTTGCCCACGTCCAGCGTCTGCGACGCGAACAGGATGTGGATGCGGAACGAGCGGCCCTTGCGGGCCACGTAATCGAACAACTCCGCGTATTCCGGGTGATCGGCCAGCATCAAGGTGAACTCGTCGGCGACCACGAACAGCGTCGGGATCGGCGGAAGATCCTCGGCGCCCTGCGCACCCGAATTTTGCGCGTCCTCGTATTCCACCACCGAGTTGAACGCGCTGCCCTGCACGCGGCGCCCGGCCTCACGCAGCAGCGTTTCGCGGCGGGCCACCTCCCCGCGCAGCGTGTCGGCGAACCGGTCGGCCAGCGACTTCTTCTCGGCCATGTTGGAGATCACCGCGACGACCTGGGGGAAGTGGCGGAAGCTGTCGGCACCGGCCTCGCCCTTGAAGTCCGCGTAGATCACGATCAGCCGATCCGCCGAATGAGTTGTCAACAGCGACAACAGGATCGACATCAAGGTCTGGGACTTTCCGGAGCCCGTCATACCGATCATCAGGCCGTGCGGGCCCATCCCGCCCTCGGCTTCGTCCTTCAGGTCGAAGAACAGCGGCTCGCCCGTCGCGGTGACGCCGATGGGTACGCGCAACTCGTCCTCGCGGCGGCGCGGCGCCCACAGTGTGGGCACGTCAAGCCGCGAGGCGTCCGGGATGCCCAGCAGCGTGGTGAAGGTCGCGCCGCGGGTGGCCGCCGAGCGCAACCCGGTGTGGGTCGGGTTGGAGTCCCAGCGCGACAGTTGGCGCGCCAGGTGGGCTGCCTCGTCGGCGCCGAGCCGGTCGGCGTCGTCGATGTAGGGCTGCCAGCCGCCGGTCTGCCAGCGCTCCAGGGCCCCCGCTCGGCTGCCCTCGCGGATGACGCGCAGGATGGGCTTCTCCGGATCCGAATACTGCTCGCGGTGCGGCGGTGTCGCGGAGCGGTGCACGACGGTGACGCCCGCGCGGCCCAGCGCCAACGTCGAGGTGTTCAGGTCGAAGTCGGGGTCGTCCACCACGATGAGCAGATGCCGCAGCGCGTCGGCGGGCTCCCCGGTGAACGCCGGGCGATCGACGAACGCGGGACCCAGCAGCAGGACGAGCTCGTCGGGGTTGGTCGTCAGGAAACGAGCCGGCCCGACGCCGTCGAGCTCGCCCGGAACATCGGTGTGCGGAAGCCATTTCAGCCAGGACCAATCCGGGCTCTCCAGGTCGCGGGCGACCAGTGCCACCCCCAGCACCGTCGGGTCGTGCCACGTCACGGCCTGGGCGATCCAGGCGCGCATCGCCGCCCGCGCGTCCTCCGCCTCACCCAGAACGGTGATCCGCGAGACCTTCGTCAGGTCGATTCCGGTCGGCAAGTCCCGCACGATGCGGTGGGTGTCGAGCAGACTGCGTAATGCGCTGTGCGACACCGGCTCCAGGTCGATTTCGTCCGCGGTGTCGTTCACCCGCAGCGCGGTGCTCAGCGGGACCTGGTGGCGGCCGGCCCGTAGCACCAGGAAGTCCGGGTCGTGCGGGTCACGCTCCCACTGCCGGCGCGATCCGGGCACGCTCGCCAGGGCGGTCGGCTCGGGGTGCGACCACTCGGCCGCCGCCCGCTGCTGGGCGGCCTGGGTGCGGATGTTGTCGCGAACCACCGACAGGTAGCGCAGGTAGTCGGCGCGTTCGGCGTCGACCTCCTCGGTGCGCGTCTTGTTGTCGTTGCCGCGGTACATCGCGGTGGCCGCGAGCAGCAGCACGAACGGGAAGAACAGCGTCTGCGGGGAGATCAGCCGCATCCCGGTGGCGAACAGGGCGACCACCATGCCCACGATCAGGATCACCAGCACATAGGGCATCGCCCGGCGCAGGAACGACGGCGGGATCACGCGCGGCAGCTCGGGGGGCGCCTCGATGTTGATGGTGCCCTTGCGGGTAACCGGGGGCGCCAGCCGGCGGCGGGCTTCGAAGATGAGTCGGCTCATCGGGGCGCTCCCTCTGCTGATGCCACGCGGCCGGGCTTGTTGTCGGGTGCCAGCCCGTCGTGCGCCAGCAGCGCATCGGCGCGCGACAGCGCCGGGCCGCTGGCGAACAGTGCCAGCACCGACCACGGGACGGGCACCGCCGGCTCCGTCAGGCCAAGGGCCTCAACTGTTTTGCCGCGTCCGGCGGCCGAATTCTCCGCCTCGTTGTCGATGCCGTAGCGGACCCCGGTGTCGGACACCCAGAACAGCGACCCGGTGCCGGGCGCGCCTGCGCCGCCGGTGACGGTCTGGGCGAAGTAGCCGGTGCCCGGTGCCAGGGCGACGCGGGTGGCGGTTGCCGGGGAGGCGCCGACCAGGTCGACGGTGCGGATCGATTCGGGCACCGGCGGCGCGGAGCCGGACAGCAGGCTCAGCGAGCTGGTGGCGGCACCGGCAGGCTTGCTCCAGTAGGCGCAGGTGACGGGGTCCTTGGCCGCGTCGACCAGGGTGACCTGCTGGTCGGGGTAGCGCGAGGTGTCCAGCATCCGCGACACCGGCAGCTTGGCGACCGCGTCGGCACCCAGCCGCGGCGGTTGGTCCAGGCCGTAGGAGTTGGTGTTGCGCAGGATCGCCGCGAGCACCGGGGAGATGGGCTGCAGGCCGTCCGGCAACACCGCGTAGTAGCGCGCCGCACCCGATGAATTCTGGTCCAGCGCATAGGAAACCACGACCGCCCCGATCGGCGCCGGCACGCTGAAGCCGGCGGGCGCACCGGCGTTCGGAATGCCCGGCGCCGCAAGTGGCGGCGCTTCGGGGATCGCGTTGAACAGCCCCAGCGCGATGGGCCGCGGGGCCGGCACTTCGGAGTTGTTGAGACCCAAGCCAAGCGCATTGGTGACCGCGTGGTCGGCCAGGTTGATCTGGCTGCGCCTGCCGTCCCAGAGCAGCCAGGTGCTGTTGCCGCTATCCACCAGGATCGCCTGTCTGGCATCGAGTTTGGCCGCCCGCGCGCCGCTGCTGTCGGGGCGGCCCGCGATCACCGTGACACCCGTGCTGTGCACGGCGCGCGACGTGCCGCCGATGCCGTCGCACACGGTCCAGTTGGCGTCGCGAGTGGTGTTTTGCACCATGCGTTCTGGCGCGCCGGGAATGCCGATCAGGTTGCCACGCGGAAACCGGTCCAGCTCAGTGCTTTTGACCGTCGCGGGATTCACCGGCTTCCCGACAATCAAGCGGGCCGACGTCAGGTTGAGCACCGGGTGCAGCTGGTCGCCCACCCGTACGTACAGAGCGGCGGTCGATCGATCGGCGAGCACCGCGTTGGTCCCCGCGGTCCCGTTGGGCCGAATGAGCGAGAACACGAAGCAGCCCGCCAAGCCGGTGGCAAGCAGGACCACGCCCATCAGCACCGCGCGCGACTGGGTGCGCAGCGGGTCAACAAGCATCCTGGTGTCGTGCAAGGCGATGCCGGAAGCGATACGCCGCATTACGAAGCGCCAGCCGGTGACCTGGTGGCGGGTGACGAAACCGCGCCGATACTCGACCTTGTCGGGATTGTCGTTGACCGGGGTCCGCGAGGCGAACGAACGCCGCTCGTCCGCTTCAGGATTCGTCATGAGGGCACCGACAGTCCGAGGCCGCGCAACAACGGCTCCACCGAGTTCTCGACGTCTTGGTCGGTTATCGTCATCAGCTCCTCGTCACTGAATTCCCCGGTCCCGGCGTGATCCGAATGGTCGAGCCGGAATTCCCGTTCTTCCTCGGAGCGTTCGACGATGTTGCGGACGAATCGACCGTTGCCGGCGATGTCCAAGTTGCGCCGCGAGATTCCGTTGGCGTCCGGCGTCGACTCGGTGGCCAGCCTGGTGAACAACGCCTCCATGTGGTCGAGCGCGGCCTGTTCGAAGAGGCTGTCGCGCTGTTCGGCCATCTTGGTCGCGATCTCGACGAGCTCCGACGGTGCGTAGGAAGGGAAGTCGATGTTGCGGGTGAACCGGGAACGCAAGCCCTCGTTGGTGTCCAGGAACTTGTCGAGGTCGGCCCGGTATCCGGCGATGATGACCACCAGCCGGTCGCGGTCGTTCTCCATCCGCGCCAGCAGGGTATCAATGGCGACCAGCCCGAAGTCGTTCTTGGCGCCCGTGGCCACCAGGGCGTAGGCCTCGTCGAGGAACAGCACCCCGTCCAGCGCGCTGTCGATGATCGCGTTGGTCTTGGCCTCGGTCTCACCGATGTGCTGGCCGATCAGGTCGGCACGGTGCACCTCTCGGATGTTTTCTCGCTTCAAAAGCCCAAGGCCGCAATAGATCTTGGCGACCACACGGGCGATGGTGGTCTTACCGGTGCCGGGCGGCCCGGCGAAGACGAGGTGGTGGGCGCGCTGCGCGACGGCCAGCCCACGCTGCTTGCGCACGAGTTCCATGGCGACCGAGCTCTTCAGCCGGGACACCTGGTTCTTGACCTCGTCCAGGCCGATGAATTCGGCGAGCTGGAGTTCGGCCTCGTGCAGCAACACGGACTTGCGCTCGTGGGCCGCCGGGTCGACGAAGTCCTCCGCGCTGGGCTCGGTTTCCGGATCCCAAGGGTCGGTGCGCGCCTCGATCCGGGCCGCGGTGGTGGTCACGATCCCAAAGCTGGTGTCGGACAGGGCCTGTTCGATCTGTTCGTTTTCCGGGTGGCCCGCGTACAGGTCCTGCAGGACTTCGCTCGCCGAATCCTCGTCGACGTGCGCGCGCAGCACGAGCGCCTTGGCGAGCGCCCCGTCGACCGCCGCGACCGCGACGGGACCGTCGGGCTCCTCGAGGTACGACAGCGCCGGGGCGAACATGCCCAGCCGAGCCAACGCGATGCCCAGGGCGATCTTGGCCGCGTGGGAGAAGGCTTCGTCGAGGTCGGCGTCATTGACGACGGGCGTCAACAACTTGACCACGTCCGACCACCGCTCGGCGCGGTAGTTGATGACGACGGTGACCCATCGGGCTTCGCGCCAATTGGGGCGGCGCGCCGTCAGGCCGGTGACGATCTGGTCGGCCTCGGCGAACCGGCCGGCCGTCCCCAGGGCCGCCGCGTAGGCGAGGTGGAAGTCGTCGGGGGTGGCGGCGCGGAACTGCAGATACAGCCCGGTGTCGTAGCGGAACCCGAGCGCCCCGGGCGCCAGGTCAACTTTGCGCTGCAACGTGCCGGCCGTGGTCGCGGTCTGCGACACCGCCTCCAGCACCCGGAGGGACACATCGCCGGCGGCCGCCAGTCCGGTCCAGGCGTCGCACTGGTCGTGGGCGATGCGGGTCAGCGCGGTGAAGCCGGACCGCGCGGCGGTGAGGTCGGCCGGGCGCTGGCGTTGGTACACCGAGATGCCGAGCGCGCGGCAGCAGGTGGCGAAGCGGCTGACGACGTCGCCGTCAACCCTGACGTCCGCTCGAGAACTGACGGGTTGAGCTGCGAGCACGCCGGTGTCACCGAGTTCCACGGCCACGTCTCTCCATTTGTGTAGCCTCCCCTAACCTAACCCGCCTGAAGTTAGCATTGCATAAGCTAAGTGTCGAGGCGCGAGCGCCCGTCCGGCTCACCACACCACTCCCCGTTCAAAACCGCTAATGAGGATGCTAACCAGCAAAATCAGCCGCATTTTCGGTCTATCTGCGGCCGCAGCAGGTTCGCAGGCCGTTGTCAGCGCCTTCTAAGCGGCCGAGCTTATCGAAAATCATTTTCATTATCAATCCGAGGGTCCCCCGCCGCGCCGGTCGCCGGACAAGCCAGTAGTCGTACCCCGTAGGAGAAAAGTTCCGGTCCCGGGCATGCCGATCCGGGCCCGCTAGTCCGGCTCCCAGGAGCCCGGCAACATGGGCAGTGCCGGGCCGCCGCCGAACTCGTCGCCGGCCAGCGTCGCCAGGCCCGCCGCGGCGGCGCCGCCCTTGCGCGCCGTTCCGGCGAAACCCAGCGGCCCGGCGCCGCGATCCGATGCGACCGACCACCCCGCCTCGTCTGGCGGATCGCCCGCGGTGTCGGTATCCGGATCCAGGTCGACATACTCGTAGCCGCGGTAGCGATCTTTCATCGCCGCCCGCCGGCGCCGGCGGGCCCGCTGCGCTTCCCGTGCCGATGCCGACGCCGCCGCGGCGGCCGCGGCCGAATCGGGCTCCGGTGCCTTGCGTTGCGCGCGGCCGCTGGCGCCCGCGCCGGAGCCCACGGTCGGACCGCCGACGATGTACGGAAAGGCGGCGCCCCCGGCGCCGGCGGGTGGCGGCGGCGTTCCGGTCGCCGGCACCGAGGCCGGCGCGGGTGCCGGTGCCGCCGACGTAGGGGTAGGAGACGGTGCCGGCGCCGCGGCCGGGGCCGAGGCGGCGCTCACGACTACCGGAGCGCCGCTGACGACAGGCGCATTGGGAGCCGGGGCCACCGGTGCCGGCGCAGCGACGGGAGTTGGGGCCGGCTGGATGCCGGCCATCAGACTCAAGCCTGCTATGCCCCCCGCAAATGCACCCGGCACGATGAACGGAACGGCAGCCAGCTGAGGGAACGCTTGAAGGGCCTCGCCCACGTGGGTGAACTCGTCAGCGATCAGACCGGCGGGCCCGAAAATGTCTTGTAGCAAATCCTCTATTGCGTCGGCCGGGTTCGTGGGAAACTCCGCCAAATCTCTTCCTATGGTCTGGAAAATCTCCGTGAATCGGTTGATCCACCAGCTCAGCTGGTACGGGTTACCGCCGTCATTGTCGACGATTCCGTCGTCGTCACTGTCTTGGCCGCTGTCGGTGGCCTGCACGATTTGTGGCGCGGGCCCCGTCTCTGGCGCCGAAGCCACCGCGGCGCTGGACACCGCCTGATACGTGGACATCGTGGTGGCCGCCTGGACCCACATCCGCGCGTAGTCCGCCTCGTTGACGGCGATCGGAATGGTGTTGACGCCGAAAAAGTTCGTCGCCACCAAGGCGCCGTGAATCGTGTGGTTGGCGGCCAGCTCGGGCAGCGTCGGCATGGCCGCCAGCGCCGCCGTGTAAGCCGTGGCCGCGGTCTCGTGCCGGGCGGCGGCCGCCGCGCTGTTGGTGCTGGCCCGCATCAGCCAAGCCAGGTAGGGCGCGTGGGCGGCGACGTACTGCTCGGAGGTGGGCCCCTCCCACGCCCCGGCCTGCGTCGCGGCCAGGGTCGCGGACAGCTCGTCCGCCGCCGACGCGTAGGTCGTGCTCAGCGAACTCCACGCCGCCGAGGCGGCCAGCAGTCCCGCCGGGCCGGGACCGCTGCTCAGCTGAGCTGAATGGACCTCCGGGGGGAACGCCATCCAGACCGGCGCGGTCATCCTCGGCTACCAGCCGAGCTATCGATCAAAGTGCGTCGCGCCATGCCAGGACTCCTCGCCGGGCTGAGAGCGACGTCGTCCGGGCTGTTGGGCGACGCACGGATGAGCCCGGTAGTAGTCGGGGCGCGGCGCGCAAAAGTTCCGGCGCGCGCTCAACTCAGGGAAAAGTCATTGAAAGCCCGGCGACTCCGGGCTGCCGGCTCTCAGCCTTTGACGGCGCTGACCAGGGTGTTCCGCGCCACCATCGACCCGGCGTCGGCGTCAGCGCCGGGCACCGGGCGGCCGTTTTCCCGAAGGTAGTCGGCCAACGGGGTGCCGACCGCGTTCCACCCCCGCTCGCCGAACCATTCGGTGGCGGGCGCGATCCGCTCGTTGTACACCAGCTGATAGAAGGGCCGTTCCGCGCCGGCGGCCATCGCGGCCCGTTCCTCCTCGCGTTTCGCCTCGAAGTCGTCCCGGTCGAGCGGGGCGCCGTCCTCGACGGCGACGTGGCTGCCCGGCGCGGCCATGCCGTCGATGCCGTTGAACAGCTGCTCCTGCGCGGTGGCGGGTAGGTAGATGAGCAGGCCTTCGGCTATCCAGGCCGACGGCTTGGTGGCGTCGAATCCGCTGTCGCGCAGCGCTTGCGGCCAGTCGTCCCGCAGGTCCACCGCGATCTCCCGGCGCTGGGTCTTCGGTTGGGCGCCGTGGTCAGCGAGCACCTGACGCTTGAAATCGAGCACCTGCGGCTGGTCCAGTTCGAAGATGGTGGTCCCGGCGGGCCAGTCCAGGCGGTAGGCGCGGGAGTCCAGCCCCGCCGCCAGGATGACCACCTGGCGAACACCCGCGTCCGCGGCCCGGCGGAAGTACGCGTCGAAGTATTTGGTGCGGGCGCCCTGGAAGTTGACGAAGTGCTCGCCCCAGTCCGGGGTCTTCAGTTGGTGGTCGGGCAGCTTGCCGTCCAGGACATCGGCCGCCCACCCGCCCACGGCGCGGCAGAACACCTCCGCGTAGGGGTCGACGACCAGGGGGTCCGGCTTCTGCGCCTCCAACGCTCGGGCGGTCGCCACGAATAACGCCGTCGAACCGACACTTGTTGTGATGTCCCAGGTATCGCCTTCACTACGCACGAATCCGACAGTACCGGCGCTCGGCGACGGGCGGCCGCCCAGCTGATGCCGCGGGGTCGCCGGAGGCCGCTGAAGAGCCGTTATCGGACCTATCCTGTGTAAGCAGTTGCGCCACCCACCGGAGGGAGCATCATGAAGCTGGCCGAGGCGTTGTCACTGCGGGCCGATGCGCTGCGCCGCATTGAACAGCTGCGCACACGCATCGTGAGCAATGCCCGCTATCAGGAGGGCGAAGAACCGGCCGAAGATGCGGCAGCCTTGCTCGCTGAAGTCGAGGGCGTGCTCGTCGATTACGAAGCCTTGATCCGGCGGATCAATCGCACGAACGCAGCGACGACGATCGGCACAGACGGCACGCTGACCGATGCGTTGGCCCGGCGGGACGCGCTGCGCTGGCGTCACCATGTTCTCAAGAGCGCAGCGGACGCAGCCGCCGGGAGCAACCAGCAGGGTTACTCTCGACAACTGCGTTCTGAGCTAAAGATGTTGTCCGCCTTGACTGTTGCGAATGTGCGTCTTCAAGCCGATCAGGTGGCTCGCGAGCTTCGTGAGCTCGACGTGCGGATCCAGCGATCGAACTGGGAGGTAGACCTGTTGGAGTAATGGACCCGGGTGTAGCAGGTAGGCGTCGCGGAGGCGCGCACGAGCCCCGACCGGCGGGTCAAGTCCGGTCTCTCCTGGCGCACGAAGGGCAGTGCAGAGGGTTCGACTCCCTCGTTTACACCGCAGCCCCGCACTGGGCACAGGCGACAGGGCACAGCTAACAGCACATCACCGCGTGTGGATCCGTGACGGCGAGGGTGGGCATGGGGCATACACCGAGGCGCGAGTCAGAAGGTCCAGTTTCCGTTGCGCTGGATGACGAAGCCGTGCACGCCATACTGGACGTGCCGCGGGCCCGGAGGCTGGGTCGTCATTCCCTCGTTGGGCCCTGCGCGGCAGGCCAGCGAGTCGGAAGTGAGCGCTGCGCAAGCGACTCCGTTTCCGGCATCGAGTCTTCGACCGGCGGGCAGCAGCTTGGCGTTGTCATATGTGAGCTCTTCGTTGTGGTAGTGGCCGGGTGACACGGTTGAGGCGGAGACGGTGGACGAGGGTGGGGCGCCCACCGCCGCACCTGAGCACGTCACTCCACTTTCGGTGATCATGCTGACGACCATGTCACTTCCCCCGGTGTCTTGAAGACATAACCGGACATGCTCGGGTGGGGGCCAAAGTACGCATAGTCCGATGGATTGACCGCGGATAGGAGTCGACATTCGGAAATTGAGGAGCAGGTTGCCAAGGGTCTGCATGAGCGCTTGGTGGTTGCAAACTCGCGGGGAGCGATGCTACGGCCGCTGTGAGAACCGCAGCTACGGCCACGGGCTTGAGACACCGGTGCCGATCGCTAGACAGCATCGTCAGCGGATTTGGTTGCTGAGCTTGGGGACCAGTGCGGTGTTGAGGTAGCTGGTGGCCGCGGGGCCACCGGCGTTCAGCGCGGCGATGGTGGCGGGGTCGTCGACGATGACGAGGCTGCCGCCGAAGCTGCCGTACTTGGCGGGCAGGCCGGCGTATCCCCCGCCGCCGGCCCCGGGGTCGGTGCGCAGCAAGAGCATGACGTCGCTGCGTTGAGCGGCATAGTCGACGTCGTTGATGTCGAACGGGACTTGTGGGGGGCCACCCGGGCTGCGCTTGTAGTGAGTGTTGTAGCTGAAGCCGATGCTTTCCAGGTAGCTGCTCGGCGGTGACGGGGCCGCGGCGGCGGTCGTGCCGGTGCCCGTGTAGTCGACCACGACAACGGATTTGCCGGAAAAGGCGCGGTGCTCGGAACGGATCGTGTCCTGCTCGGATTGGGCCTTGTCGAGTAGGTCTTTGGCGGCCTCGGTGCGACCGAGGGCGGTGGCGATCCAATTCAGTTGCGCCTGCCAGGTCCAGTCTCTGGGGTTGTCGGCGGGCTGAGTGAGGGTGGGTGCGATGGCGGCCAATGAGTCATGGGTGGGCTGGTCGATATCGCCGGTGTCGATGATGAGGTCCGGTTTCGCGGCGGTGATGGCGCCGGTGTCGGCCGCGGCGAACACCGGTGGGGATGAATGGATCAGCGGTTGTAACCAGTTCGGCACGGTCGCGTTGGCGGCGTTCATCAGGACGGGTTGGGCGCCCAGCGAAAGGACCGCGTCGGGATCGCCGGGGCCCAGTGCAGCGATAGCCACCGGCCGGTGCTGCAGTTTGATGGTGCCGAACTTCGTGTTGAGGGTTTGTGGCTGATAAGGACCCGGGCTCCCGCCGGTGCGGCCGAACAGGTGGATTCTGAACACAATTGCCGCGACCAGCACCGCAACGAGGGCTGTCGCGGCCACTGCGAGGCGAGCGCGTTTGCGGCGCTTGGCTTTCCATACCGAATCGGGAGCCCCGGCCGGGGGTGGCGAGGGGGGAGCGCTTGCAAACCGTTGGGGCGCAGCATGGTTCGGGGTCCACGCCGGGCCGAACGCCGCCGGGGTGGGCGGTATGGTCGGTGGATAGGTCACGGTGGGATTGGTCGGGTTGCTTGCCGGTAGCCCGCTGGGCCCGGTGGGCCGCGCCGGCGCGGGACTGTTGGTCAGCGCGGCCGCGGTGGCGGCGGCCAGCGCGCCCGCGGTCTGGAAGCGCTGGTCGGGATCTTTAGCCAGCGCCCGGGCGATCACGTCGTCGATCGCGGGCGCCAGGGCGGGATTGATTTCGGTGGGGCGCGGAACGGGCCGCATCAAGTGTCCGGCCAACATCGCCGACAAGGAGTTGTCCTCGTAAGGGGTGCGGCTGGTCAGCAGCCGAAACAGAGCGCAACCCAACGAGTAGATGTCACTGCGGTGGTCGGCCGGGCGGCCCTCGATGGTCTCCGGGGCGGCGTAGGCAGCGGTGCCGACCATGGAGCCCGTCGCCGTCAAGTTTGTGGCGTCGTCGAGGGCGCGGGCAATGCCGAAGTCGGCCAACAACACCCGTTCGTGGTCGGTACCTGGCGCGAAGACCAGGAAGTTGCCGGGCTTGATGTCGCGGTGCAACACCCGCCGCGAGTGGGCGTAGTCGAGTGCGGCGGCGACGTCGGTGATGATGCGCACGATGCGGGCCGGAGTGAGGTTGGCGCGGTCCAAATCGTTCGCGGCGGTGCCTTCGACGTACTCCATGGCGATCCACAGCTGGCCGTCGTCGGTTTCGCCGCGGTTGTACACCCGCACGATGTTGGGGTGGTTCAGCGTGGCGGCCAGGTCGGCTTCGCGGGTGAACCGGACTCTGAATTGGCGGTCCACAGACAGCTCGGCGGACAGGATCTTCAGCGCGTCATTGCGGGGGAGCGTGGGATGACGGGCCAGATACACCGTGCCCATGCCGCCGGAGCCCAGCACGCCTTCGATGCGGTATCCGGCGATGATGGTTCCGACAGCGAGAGGCATTAGGGGCTCATTTCCCGGTCAGCATGCGATATTGGGCGGCCATCATCTGATGCAGCGCGTTCTCTTGCTCGCTTTGCATCTCGTAGGCGTAGCGATCCGCGCGGGCCACGCACCAGTAGCCCAACGTTTCGTTGAAGCATTTCGCCTTCGGCATGCCACTGATTCCGCCCACTTGATGCGGCCCGGTCATATCGGCGACGATGCGCGCCGCCGCCCCGGCGTCGGGGGTCTGATAGACCCTGGTTTCGAGGACGTACGCGACCTGCTGCACATTGGCCGATTTGAACAAGGCCTGCAGGTGAACCGGGTCACCGGTCTCCAGGAGTAGCGCTCCGTGCGCGTCATAGATGCCGTCGTTGATCGACTCGTTTTCTTGTCGGGGCGCCACGGTGCGTGACATCAGGCCGTCGGGATCCAATGGCAGCTGGGCTATCTGATCCGGCGGGGTGGGCCTGAAGCCGTCGATCAACGGCTGCTGCAAATCCAGTGCGGTGGCGATCAATTGAGCCGCAGCATCAGCCCTGTCGGCCGATGTCGCCGTTTGCGCCAGGACGTACTGGCCGTGGGCGGTCAGGGCGGTCACCGAGAACCGTGGACCGCCGGGTTCTGGGTATTGCGCGGTCCACTGGTAGGTCAGCGCGGCCGTCGCCGGATGACGCGGAATCGAAAACGGCTGTGTGGAAAGGGGTTTCGCCTCAAAGGGCATGGTCAAGGTGGCGCCTTTGGTGACCATGTCGGCGACCGCGGCCGTCGCGTCGGCCGGGCTGCCCAGTTCCAACACGATGTTGAGCAGCCCTTTGTAGGCGCCTTTTTCGGTGTGACGCGAACCGGAAAATCCAGCCACCAGGTTGTGGCCGCCCAGCCCCTCACCCATCGGGCTGCCCAACAGCGCGCTGACCGCGTCGGCATCTTTGACCACGCCGGAATCGATTTGCGCGTAGTCGATCAGGTCGGCGTCAACCTCCCAGGGGCCCACCACGGCGCCGGCCAGGCGGCGCCCTTCGACCCACCCGCCGCGCAGCGCGTCGCCGGCGACGCCGAGCGGCGGGCGCGGGGCGGTGGGAAAGTTCCCGGCATCAAGCAGGGCGAGGTCGACGCCGTCGGAACTGTCCGTCCCGGGCGCTTTAACAGCAGCCCCCGGGATGGTCGTAGTGCAAGCCACCGTCACCGCCGCGACCGCGACGGAGAGGGCACAGAGGCGGACGCGGCGCGTCATGCGGCTGTCAACATCAGATATTGGGCGGCGATGATCTGGTGGGCCTCAACTTCTTGGGCGGCAGTGGCTTTGAACGCGTAGCGGTCGGCGGTGGCGATGCACAGGAAGCGCACGGCACCCAGCTCCGTGCTGTCGAGGCCGCGGTCAAAGCAACGCGCCGATGGCAGTCCATTGATTCCGGGGGCGGAGTGATAGCTCAGGAAGGGCACGTCAATCCGGGCGAGCCCGTCGGCCGCCCGCTGGGCGCCGGTGGGATCGACTGCCTCGTAGACGGTGGTGCGGTCGGCGGCGACGTGGCCGATGCCCGCGTCGCTGTACATCGCCTGCGTCGCCACGGGATCAGACCGGAAATGCAGCGCGCCGTGCGGTGGATAGACCGCGGCCTGGTTGACGCTGGGGTCGGTGGCCGGCACGGTGCGGGCCAGCAGTCCGGTTGGGTCTGCGGGCAGGGCAGCCAGCTGGTCTACCGGTGTGGCTTGGAAGTGGTCGGCCAGCGGGCCTTGCAGGTCCAGGGTCTTGGCAACCATGTCAGCGACCGTGCCGGCGCTCTCTTTAGAGCCCGCGAACTGGAAGAAGACGTATGGGCCGTGAGCGGTGAACGCTTCGGCCTCAAAGCCTCCGGACAGGGGCGCGACGTTGGCAACTGTGTTGGGGTAGTGCGGGATTGACAGCCGGCTGGCCGGAATGTTGCCGGGCCGGACGGTGGCCATGTCGGCGGCGGCCATGGCCGCAGCGGCGTCGGTGGCGTCCTGCGGGCTGGGGAAGCGGAACACCCCGTTGTCCAGGATCCTGGGTTTGTCGGTGGGCGGTTGGCCGCGTGGCGGGGGTGGGGTGACGCGCCCGCTGACGAAGCCGGCCACGAAGCGATGCGCGGCGGCGATCGCGGCGATCGAATCACCACGCACCAGCGCCGAGAGCCGCCCCGGCTCGGGAAGCGCGGTGGTGGGCGCGATTTCGGCGCTCAGCGGACTGATCAGAGTCCCGTCGACCTGCCAGGGGCCCGCCACCATGTCTGCCATCCGCTGGGCTTCGACGCGGCGACCGGCTGCGTCGTCGGCGACGGTGCCCAGCGGTGGCCGCGGTCGACGCGGGTAGTTACCGGGGTCGAGCAGCGCCACGTTGGCCGCCGCGGGCGCCGGGCCGCCGGACTTGACGGCGCTACCGGTGACCACCGTCGAGCAGCCGGTGCCCACAGCGATCACCGCGGCCGCCGTGGCGATCAGCAACCGGGCCGACGATGCCACGCGTGGCCGCACACCAATTCGGTTGTCCAAGCGGCCCGTCCCGTGCGGACAGCCGGTCGCGGCGTCGGCGGAATCCACATGCCGGGCACCCGGTCGGCTCACCAACGCGGCCACCCGCTCACGGGCCGTCGTCGGGAGCGGTCGCGCGGCGCGTGCCCATCCCCCATCCCCCATCCCCTCATTTCGGCGCCCGCTGGCGGCCACCTGTGGCGATGCCGACCAGACCAGCAGAATGGTAATGGCTGCCACCAGCGGATCAGCTCCGTTCACTGATTTTGCTCATCATTGCCCTGGCGACATCACTCGCGTTCTGACCCGGATGGCGGAGCCGTCCACGATGCGACGTTGGGTGCCAACCGTATCCAACTCATCGCCCCCTCCTTTCTCACTCTCGCGGGCAGCGTTCAGCGGGTGGTGACGCGCTCGGCCATTTTGGTGGCGATGGTGATCGCTTGATCGGTGCGGTTTTCACCGCAGCTGCGCACGTCGATCACGATGTTGTTGCGCGCGGCCAGGGCCCGTTGACACTGCCACCCTCCACCGCCTTCCTGGGTGTTGGTGATGCTGAGCATGCCGTCATGGTTGGTGACGGTGCCCGCTGTCCAAATGCTGCTTGGGTGCCCCCGCTCCGTGAGGTGCAAGGTGGCGCCGCTGCACTTGGGCCAGGCCTGGGCTTGTTTGGCCGCGAAGTCGTTGGTCGCCTTGGCCGTGGCGAAATAGATCGCGGCACTGTGATTGCGGTGCCGAGCGCCGTCGCGGTCCTGCAGGGACTGCGTTCGCACCCCGATCCAGCCGCTGTTGTCGAGCTCTGAATCCAGCGCGGGGGTGTGGACCTCGCTGCACTCGGGGCGGTCGGTGCTCACGCCGCTGTACGCGTAGTCGTCCTTGCCGTTGTCGCCTGGTGGAGGACCGATGTCGGTTGTGCCCTCAATGCTGTTGATGGTCGCCACATCCAACATCAACCCGGGCAGCGCCGACAACGGCACCGTTGGCGCCTGCGGCGCCGGACCTGGGTCGACCGGCGCCGCGGATGTGGCCGGCGCGGGCATCAGTGTCGAACTGTCATCGGGGCTGCTGGCGGCATTGATCATCAGGCCGGCGCCCACCATGGCGACCACGACCGCGGCCCCGATGGCGATCCGGGCCCAGGTGGGCCGGCGCCGCGGGCGCTCCGGGGCGAACGAGGGTCGGTAGCCGGGGCTCGGCCCCCACACGGGCATCCCGGGCGGCGCCGGCGGCGCGCCGGGCGGGCCCGCATACGCGAACGGCCGGCGGGGCAAGACGGTAGTGACCTCCTCTCGGGCCCGGCGGCGAGCGGCGCCGACCGGGCAGGTCCGTAGGCGCCGGGCGGCACCGGCGCGCTTCCCGGCGCAGGGCGCGTCGTGGTGGGCGTAGGCGGGTGCGGGTGGTGGGGCATCGAGTGTCCTTCGGGGATGAGGAACTGCGGGGACAGCGCGAACGACCGGCGTGGCCGGGCCGTGAGGACCAGCCCCCAGGGGTGAGGGGTACCGCCCGGCGCGGCAAGGTTGCGCTGCATGCTCCAAATTGAAACACAGCGCTCGGCACTGTGCAACGTTTCGAAACGTTGCACTGCTGCGCTTTTATTGCTAGCGTCTGCGTCATACCCGGACGAGCTGGCAGGAGGACCCCGACATGAGCGCTGTTTCGCTGCGTAACCAAGGTGGACCGATAAGCGGTGCCCCCAGTCAGGACACCGCCGGACGCCGACCCCGCTTCGCTCCCGTGGCGCGCTGGGCGATCCTCGCCGCGGTCACCCTGACCCTGTTGCTGAGCGGATGCACCACCACCAACACCGGGCACCCCGCGGCCGCCCCGGACCTGGGACGCTGGCAACCGCCCGCGATCCTGCCCCAGCACCTCGCCGATCTGCTGCTGAAGGAAGACGACGTCAATGCGATCGCCCACACCACCGGCATGGCCGTACGCAAGCCGGTGACGCGGATGTGGCACGACGAGGAGATGCTCACCAACCCCGGCTGCGTGGACACCTACTCACCCGCCGAAGCCACCGCCTACCAAGGCAGCAACTGGACGGCGCTGCAAGGGCAGATACTCGATGACGCCACACCTGCTGCGCGCGAGCATGCGCTGGTGCAGGTCCTGGTCGGCTTCCGGGACGCCGATTCGGCCCAGCAATTCTTCAGCAAGTCCAAGACACGCTGGTCCGGCTGCGCCAACAGCTCCATCACCATCACCCCGCCCGGTCACGCCCCCAGCAGCTGGGACCTCGGCGAGCTGCAGGCGACCGACACCTCCTTGGCCATCCTGCAAACCCGGCCCGGCGGCCGCGGCCCGATCTGCCAACGCGCCATGGGGCTGGTCAACAACGTCGTCATCGACACCCTCTGGTGCGGGTTCGATACCACCAGCCAAGCAACCGACATCGTCTCCAAAACCACCGCCACGATCTCGCAAGCCTGATCGACCCGTCGCAACATCCTTACCAGAACGCGTGAAAAACCCGATCCCCCAACCTCTTACGGAGTAATAATGCCTCAGCCACACCCCCAGCACCGACAGCCCTACGGGTACCCCCAGGCCTATCCCCCGGCGGCGCGGCCGGTTTACGGACCCGCACACGCACCGGCACACCGCGTGCCGCAGGCCGGCTACCCACCCCCGCCCCCTACGGGCAACCAACCGTTCTTCCAGGTACGGATCAGAAAACACACCGGCGCGATCATCCTGATGTTCAACCAGACCTACACCGTCACAGGAACTTTCGCCCAATGCGAAGCCGCACTGCACGACGCTCTATTGCACAATCTGCTCGCCGGTTGGTGGAGTATGGCTTCCATCTTGGGCTGGAACTGGTTCACCTTGCTCGAAAACCACAACGCGCGAAAGAATCTGCGACGCCAGGCCGCCCAGGCCTACGCCGCCACACGCCCGGCTCCCTGGACGCAGTCAGCGACACACGGATAATCCGTGCTGCAGCGCGTCAACCGATCGACAGCTGCGCGATGAGGTTTTCGAGGGCCCGGGCGGCCTCGGGGGCGATGGTGCGCTCCGCTTCGGCATCCTCGAGGACGGACGCCGGCAGCCCCGCGCCATTGGCCGCTTCCTCGAGGCTCAGTTCCGCCCGGTGACGGGCGCCGTAGAGTCGCTGGCCCAAAGTGGCCGCGGGCGAGCGTGCCGCGCGCATCATCAAGTCGTTGTAGCTGCGCCGCACACTGCTCAACGCCAGGATGACCGCCGGACTGCCTTTGGCGTTGCGCGCAGCGCTCGACGCCAGCCTCTCGAGCTTGCGCAGATCGGCCAGGATATTGGTGGCCCTGGGAGTGAAATCGGGATCGGACGGCTCGGGCAATCCAGAGACGGCGGTGGTGAGGGTGTGCATGGCCAGTTCCACCGTCTCGGCCATCAGGGGCGCGTGAATCGAGTCGGCCAATACCTCGGTGGCCTCGTCGCGGCGAGCTCCCGTGGGTCCGGCGGGTTGGCCGGCGCCACCGGTGGGGGCCGGAACCGCTCCGCGCCGGATGCGCGTGATGTGGCCCGTCGGCCAATCCAGCACCTTCTCCAGCCTCTCCAGCGTCGAACGACGCGGCCAGCTGCGGCCCTTCTCGAAGTTGATGAGGGCGCCCGCGTTGATGATTCCGTCGCGGTCCAGGCTCCGCTGCGAGATCCCCAGCTGCTGGCGGCGCTCAGCGACCGCGCTGCCGGCGCGGACGACGCCGGGGTCGCTCTGGCCGTCCCACCACTGCTCGTCCTCGGCTTCGAACGGATGCACCACCTGGGTCGACTCCTCGAGCGTCACTTCCGAGGGGCGCTGCGGGATCAGGGTCACGGCTGCCCCGTCAGGGGCCCCCAGACAGATGGTGGTGACGCCGGTGATCAATACCGAGTTGCGGCGGATCCCATCGACGAACATCCCGTTGCTACTGGTGTCGAAGGCCTGCCAGCCGTCGCCGTGCGGTTCGAGCCGGACGTGCCACCGCGAGACCCTCTCGTCGTCCACCCGAACCGCGGCCCCGGCGTCTCTACCGATGACGGCGGCGCCGGCCGCAGGGTGCAGCGTGTGCGTCGCATGCCCGACTTGTACGGTCAGCGCGGTCGTCGGTTGGCCGGGCGTCAATTGTCGCTCCTCGCTCCCGTGGGCTCACTGCTGCTGCGGTACGACCCAATGCATTGCGGATCATGCTACATCTGCTTCGTGTGCAGTCTTGGCCGTGTGCGGCAATTTTACGCAGCTCAGAACCGTTTGGGCTCGCATCCTGCCCCTGCTACGGTGGCGCACCGTTGCTGCCGCACCGTTTACAAACGTTGCGCACCACTGCCGCTTCGGTTACAGTTCAAGCAGTAGTCGCTCACGCGGTCCAAGCCTTAACAGAGAGGCATCCGATGCAGCCACACCCGCCCCCGGTGCCAGGGCAATACCCCCGGCGACCCGGCATGTCACCGGTCCCGCCCGGACGCTTCTACGATCCGCCCACCGAGCCCCTGCCCCGCCCGCACCCGTTTCCGAAGGGGACCCAGCGTGGGCCGCTTCCCTACCCGCATCACCAACGGCCCGCCGGTGGGGGCTTCTGGGCGCCGGTGGCCCCCGCTGCACGCGGCAGACGTCGGCCGCTTTACCTGGGCGCGGCGATCATGGTGGGCGCCGTGGCCATGCTCATCTCGGGATTCTGGGCGCCGGGCTTCTTCGTCACCACGCAGCTCGACGTCACCGCCGTGCAGTCCGGCGTCACGCAGGTCCTGTCCGACCCGGCGGGTTACGGCGCCAAGAATGTCAGCGACGTCACCTGCAACGACGGACAAAATCCCACCGTTACCAAGGGCGGCACCTTCACCTGCCAGGCAACCATCGACCACCTCAAACACCAGTTCCTGGTCACCTTCACCGACGACACGGGCAGCTATGAAGTCAGTGCCCCGAAGGGAACGAAGGTTTGAGATGCGCCTCGAAGGCCGACGGCCGGTCACCACCCAACCGGTTGGCAATCAGTAAGGCGTTCGGCGCCGCTACCGGGTGTCGCCGCCGGCGTCGGTTTCCCAGGTGCCGGGAACCATCGGAACCCTTGGGCCGCTGCCGAATTCGTCACCGGCAAGCGTGGCCAAACCCGTCGCATCACCGGTCGCCCCCCGGTGCGCTGTCCCGACAAACCCCAGCCTCCCGGCCCCGCGGTCCGACGCGAACGAGGGCACCTCGTCGCCCGGCGTGCCCCAATCCGGATCGACGTCGACGTTCATGTCCGCGAACTCGTCCCCGTGGTGGTCCCGGACCGCCCGCCTACGCCGGCGCGCCCTGGCCTGACCCCGCGCCGTCGCGGCCGCCGCGGCGGCGGCGCTATCGGGTTCCGGCGCTTTCCTTTTGGCGCTCGAGCTGGCACCGGCACCCATCCCCGCAC
>NZ_LZIL01000009.1 GCF_001667075.1 Mycobacterium sp. 852014-52450_SCH5900713
AGTTGTGTATAAGCCCCGGACCAGGGAGCGCGTTCGGGCCCCTACCAGGCCCCGCGCCGGGCCAGGCGCCGACGCCGGCCGACCAGGGGGGCGGCTAAGTGAACCGGATGTGGTTGCGCGGTAGCGCTTTAGCGGCGGGCAGCGCGCTGCTGGCGGGCTGCCAATTCAACGGCCTGAACTCGCTGTCGATGCCTGGGACGGCGGGCCATGGCGGCGGCGCCTACTCGATCACTGTCGATCTGCCCGACGTGGCGACCCTGCCGCAAAACTCTCCGGTCATGGTTGACGACGTCACGGTCGGCAGTGTCTCCGGTATCCAGGCCGTGCAGCGGTCCGATGGATCGTTCTACGCGGCAGTGAAATTGTCGTTGGACAACCATGTCGCGCTGCCCGCCAACGCGACAGCGACCGTCGCCCAGACATCGCTGCTGGGTTCGATGCACATCGACCTGGCCCGCCCCAAGGGCAAGCCGGCCGTCGGCAAACTTTCCGATGGGTCCAAGATCTCCGAGGCCAACACCGGCCGCTATCCCACCACCGAGGAGGTGCTGTCGGCCCTCGGCGTCGTGGTGAACAAGGGCAATGTCGGTGCCCTCGAAGAGATCACCGACGAGACCTATCAGGCCGTTGCTGGTCGGCAAGACCAATTCGTCGACCTGGTCCCCCGGCTGGCGGAACTGACCGCCGGACTCAACCGGCAGGTCAACGACATCATCGATGCGGTCGACGGGTTGAACCGATTTTCGGCGAGCCTGGCCCGCGACAAGGACAACCTGGGCCGGGCACTGGACACGCTGCCCGACGCGATTCGGGTGCTCAACAAGAACCGCGACCATATCGTCGAGGCGTTCGCCGCGCTCAAGAAGCTGGCGACGGTGACCTCGCACGTGCTGGCAAAAACGAAGGTGGATTTCGCCGCCGACCTCAAGGACCTGTACGCCGCCTCCAAGGCGCTCGCCGACAACCGGAAGAACTTCGTCACGTCGCTGCAGCTCTTGCTGACGTTCCCCTTCCCCAACTTCGGCATCAAGAACGCGGTGCGCGGTGACTATCTCAACGTGTTCACCACGTTCGATCTAACGCTGCGCCGGCTCGGTGAAACCTTCTTCACCACGGCGTATTTCGACCCGAACATGGCCCACATGAACGAGATCCTCAATCCGCCCGACTTTTTGGTCGGCGAAATGGCCAACCTATCCGGACAGGCGGCCGATCCGTTCAAGATTCCGCCCGGCACGGCTTCGGGACAGTAGGGGGCGGGCGCAGATGCACGACAGACTGACCAAAATCCAGCTGTGGATATTCGCGGTGATCACCGCCATCACATTGACCGTGATGGCGATCTTCTACCTCCGGCTGCCCTCGACGTTCGGCCTCGGAACCTACGCCGGGACGGCCGATTTCGTAGCCGGCGGCGGCTTGTACAAGAACGCCAACGTCACCTACCGTGGCGTCGCCGTCGGCCGGGTGGAATCGGTGGGGCTCAATCCCAATGGCGTCACCGCCGGGATGCGGTTGAACAGCGGAACCGCCATCCCGTCAAACGTCACCGCCACCGTCAAGAGCGTATCGGCCGTCGGTGAGCAATACATCGACCTGGTGCCACCGAGCGCACCGGCGGGGACCAAGCTGCGCAACGGGTTTCGGATCGATCGGCAGAACACCCGGATCGGTCAGGACGTCGCCGACCTGTTGAAGCGCGCGGAGGCGCTGACCAACAGCCTGGGCGACACCCGGTTGCGCGAGGTGTTGCATGAGACGTTCATCGCGGCCAACGGGTCGGGACCCGAGCTGGCCCGGCTGTTCGAGTCCGCCCGTCTGCTGGTGGACGAGGCCAACGCCAACTATCCGGAAGTCTCCCAATTGATCGACCAGGCCGGCCCGTTCCTGCAGTCGCAGATTCGCGCCGGCGCCGACATCAAGTCGCTGTCCGACGGGCTAGCGCGGTTCACCTCCGAGGTGCGCCAGGCCGACCCGCAGCTGCGCTCCACGCTGGCCACCGCCCCGGGCGCGACCGACGAGGCCAGCACCGCGTTCTCCGGCATCCGCCCGTCCTTCCCGACGTTGGCCGCCAGCCTGGCCAACCTGGGTCGGGTGGGGGTGATCTACCACAAGTCGATAGAGCAGCTGCTGGTCGTGCTGCCGGCGCTGTTCGCCGCGATCACCACGGCGGCGGGCGGTGCGCCGCAGGACGAAGGCGCCAAGCTGGACTTCAAGCTGGACCTGAACGACCCGCCGCCGTGCGCCGTCGGCTTCCTGCCCCCGCCGTTGATGCGCACGCCGGCCGACGAGACGGTGCGCGAGCTGCCGAGGGACATGTACTGCAAGGTGGCCCAGAACGATCCGAGCACCGTGCGGGGCGCGCGCAACTATCCGTGCCAGGAATTCCCCGGCAAGCGGGCGCCGACCGTTCAGCTCTGCCGCGACCCGAAGGGCTACGTCCCCATTGGTCGCAACCCGTGGCGCGGTCCGCCCGTGCCGTACGACACCCCGGTGACCAACGGGCTGAACGTGTTGCCGCCCAACAAGTTCCCCTACATCCCGCCGGGTGCGGAACCCGATCCGGGCACCCCGATCGTCGGGCCACCCCCGCCCGGGGTGGTGCCGGGGCCCGGCCCGCTGCCGAACAAACAGCCGGCATACGACCCGCCACCGCCCAACGACAACGGGCCGCCACCGCCGTTCACGTCGTGGCAGCCGCCCGGGGTTCCGCCCGTGCCGCCGCAGCTGCCGTATCCCAAGTGGCTGCCGCCGCCGGCGCCGCCGGAAGGGATCAATCCCCCGCCGGCGGGCCCGGGACCGGAGAAGCCGTGGGGTCCGCCGCCCGGCGGCCAACCGCAGGCCAGCGGGCCTGCGTACGCCACCTACGACGAGAAGACCGGCGCATTTAAGGACCCGGCCGGTGGCACTGGTATTTTCGCGGCCGGTGCTAGCGGCGTGTCCAGCGCCGAGAATTGGGTGGACCTGATGCTTGATCCGAGGCCGATGTAGTGGCAGAGGAGCCAACGACCAATCAGCGCGTCCGTCGTCGGGCCTCCCGCGCGGCCGGCCCCGCGAACGGCGAAGTGAACGAAGCCGCCACCGTGCAGGTCGAAGCCGCGCCGACGCGGCCGGCCAAGCCCGTCAAGGCGCTCAAGTCGCTCAAGCCGCCACCGCGGCGCCGACCGCACCGTGCCCTGGTGGCATGGATTTCGTTCGCGGCCGCGGTGTTGGCCATCGGCGCGCTGGCCGGTTGCCTGGCCGTGCTCGTCGTCCAGCAGCGGCACGCCAACGCCCAGCAATCACGCGACCAACGTTTCGTCGACACAGCCACGCAGACGGTGGTCAACATGTTCAGCTACAAGCAGGACAACATCGACGAGAGCGTGAACCGCTTCTTCAACGGGACCAGCGGACCGCTGCGCGGCATGCTCGGGGCCAACAACAACATCGAGAACCTCAAGGGCATCTTCCGGTCCACCAACGCCACGTCTGAAGCGGTCATCAACGGCGCAGCGCTCGAGGGCATCGACACGGTCACCGACAATGCGTCCGTGCTTGTTTCGGTGCGGGTCACGGTCGCCGACATCGACGGCGTGAACAAACCCTCCATGCCCTATCGCCTGCGAGTGATCGTGCACGAGGACGAGCAGGGGCGGATGACGGGCTACGACCTGAAGTATCCCAACGGGGGTAATTGATGCGGTGGCGGCGCCGGCTGCTCGTCGTCGCGGGCTATCTCCTGATTCTGGTGTTCGTCGGGTTGTCCGCGGCGGCCGGCTGGTTCTACTGGCAGCGGGTGCAGACGCGCGGCGAGGAAGCCGCGCGGGCGGTGCTACCTGCGTTGGCTACCAAGGAGATTCCCCAGGTCTTCGCCTATGACTATCAGACGGTGGAACGCAGCCTCAGCGACGCGTACCCGCTGTTGACCCCCGACTACCGCCAGGAATTCCGGAAAAGCGCCAACACGCAGATCATTCCGGAGGCCAAGAAGCGCGAGGTGGTCGTCCAGGCCAGCGTCGTGGGCGTGGGAGTGATGTCCGCCAAGCGTGATTCGGCATCGCTGATGGTCTATATGAACCGCACCGTGACCGACAAAACACGCCAGCCGCTCTACGACGGCAGCAGGTTGCGGGTCGACTTCAAAAAGATCGGCAAGCAATGGCTGATCGCCTACATCACGCCGATCTAGGCGCACGTCTTAATAGCACATCGCAATGCCGTTGCAGTACAACGGATAACGTTCGACCGGGCTGGGCGGGGGGCCGGTCATCTGCAGCGAGAACGGTTGCTTCTTCATCTCCGGCTGCATCCCGCAGACGGCGCCGTGCAGGCTGGTGTGGGTGCCGCTCATGTTCTCGTCGCTGAACGCGTAGGTTTCGGTGGACGGTGCGGTGCCGCCGCCCGGACACGAGACGCCGTCCGGTTTCTCGACTTTGAACGTCCACAGCATGCTGGACATTCGGGCCCTGCCGCTGAAGTTCTGTAATTTGTCCGCGGCGGTGATCCGTTCGGCCGTCGAACTCACGATGTTCAGGGCGCAGTTCATCGCGAAGACGATCGGGTCGGAATAGTCATTCATGTTTCGGGTTCCGGACGGCTGGTCGCACAACGCCGAGATCGTCCAGGTCACCCCGGAGACCCCCGCCTCGTTGAAGTTGTAGTTGCCATCCGGGGGCGGTCCGATCGCGTGCGCGGGGTCACCGGAGTCCAGTGCGATTCCGATGGCGACAGCCGAGAAGATGCCTGCGCCAGCGGCCAACGCGCGACGGAGCTTCACAGTGCCCTCCCTTCCGGTCCTTCCCCTGCACCGATCCACCGAGTATCACAGCGTTTGCGCGGCAACACCATGGGTTCGGGCGGCCTACTTGGCGTCCTGCGCCTGCGGCTCCGCTAACGCGTCCAGGAATGACCGCGCCCAGCGGTCGACGTCGTGGGCGAGGACCTGGCGCCGCATCGACCGCATCCGGCGCCGACCCTCTTCGACGGGCTGGTTCAGCGCCGCTTCGATCGCGTCCTTGACGCCCTCGAGGTCGTGCGGGTTGACCAGATAGGCCTGCCGGAGTTCGGCGGCAGCGCCGGTGAATTCGGACAGGACCAGCGCACCGCCGAGGTCGCTGCGACAGGCGACGTACTCCTTGGCGACCAGGTTCATGCCGTCGCGCAGCGGGGTGACCAGCATGACGTCGGCGGCCACGAAGAACGCGATCAATTCGGTGCGGGGGACCGGACGGTGCAAGTAGTGCACCACCGGATGACCGACCTCGGCGTATTCGCCGTTGATGTGGCCCACCTCGCGCTCGATGTCGTTGCGCAGAATCTGGTAGCTCTCCACGCGTTCGCGGCTCGGCGTCGCGAGCTGCACCAAAACGGTGTCGTCGCGTTTGGCCCGTCCCTCCGCGAGCAACTCCGAGAAGGCCTTCAGCCGCACATCGATGCCCTTGGTGTAGTCCAGCCGGTCGACGCCGAGCAGCACCTTGCGAGGGTTGCCCAGCTCGGCCCGGATCTCCCGGGCGCGGCGCCTGACGTCGCGGTCGCGGGCGGCCTGGTCGAGCGAGCCCGAATCGATGGAGATGGGGAAGGCGCCGACCCGGACGACGCGCGACCCGAGATCGACCTCGCCGTACCGCGTCCGCACCCCGACCGACCCGCGGGACGTGTTGACGCCGATCAATCGCCGGGACAGGAACAGGAAGTTCTGGGCGCCTCCGGTCAGGTGGAAGCCCACCAGGTCGGCGCCGAGCAGGCCCTCGATGATCTCGGTGCGCCACGGCAGCTGCATGAACAATTCCACCGGCGGGAAGGGGATGTGCAGGAAAAAGCCGATGGTCAGGTCGGGCCGCAGTTCTCGCAGCATCGCCGGCACCAGTTGCAGCTGGTAGTCCTGCACCCACACGGTCGCGCCCTGGGCGGCGGCGCGGGAGGTGGCCGCGGCGAAGCGCCGGTTGACCTCGACGTAGCGGTCCCACCATTGGCGGTGGTAGATCGGTTTGACGATGACGTCGTGGTACAGCGGCCACAGCGTGGCGTTCGAGAATCCCTCGTAGTACTCGGCGATGTCGTCGGCGCTCAGTCGCACCGGGCGCAGCTCCAAGTCCTCCTGGACAATGGGCTCGTCGTCGAAATCGGTCTCTTCCTCGGCGACGCCCGCCCAGCCGACCCACGCGCCCCGCTGGCGGCGCAGCAGCGGCTCCAGGGCCGTCACGAGGCCGCCGGGGCTGCGCTTCCACGCCGTGGTGCCGTCGGGAAGCCGTTCCTGGTCTACCGGCAGCCGGTTGGCGACCACCACAAAGTCGGAATTCCCGAAGGTCGGTGTCGTCGAGTCGTGCCCGTCCCCGGGTGCCATTTACGCGTCTTGTTTTGCGGGCCCAATACCGAGCATGGACAGGAAGACGCGGCACTCGTCGGCGTCGTTCGCATAGGCCGCGACGACTCGCCTGGCCTGGCTCGCGGTGCTGTCGGCAACGGGTTCGACGTCGTCGATCTCGCCAGGGTCAGATTTCGTAGCCATGACATAACTGTAGGTGATGCAGGATGAGCAGGTGGGTGAGGACTTGATGTTCGAGTTCCTCGACGTGGTCGTTGAGCAGCGAGGCGTCCGGGCGCTGGACGGCCTGACGGCGGCCATCCCGGGTCGGGGCGTGACCGCGGTGTTCGGACCGTCGGGCTCGGGCAAAACCACCCTGCTTCGGCTGTGCAACCGGCTCGAGGTCCCAACGAGCGGCACGGTGTCGTTCTGCGGGGACGACGTCGCCGGCATCGATCCCCTGTGGTTGCGGCGCCGGGTGGGCATGTGTTTCCAGCGTCCGTCGCCGTTTCCGGGGACGGTCGCCGACAACCTGCGGGCGGCCAACCCAGACGCCTCCGACGAACGGATGCGGGACACCCTGTCCCGGGTCGCTCTGACCGGATCGTGGCTGGACCGCGACGCCACGGCCTTGTCCGGCGGGGAGGCGCAGCGGATGTGCCTGGCCCGCACCCTGATGGCCCAACCGCAGGTGTTGCTCCTCGACGAGCCCACCTCCGCGGTCGACGCCGAGGCCGCCAGGGTGATCGAGCGTGCCGTGCGTGACCTGGCGGTCGACGGGATTCCCGCGCTGTGGGTCACCCACGATCCGGCGCAGGTGGAACGCGCCGCGGACCGGGTCCTGCACATCGAGCGGGGCCGAAGCCTGGGGCTCGGCCCGGTCGGGTCGGTGGCGGGATGAACGGCCAGGTTGGCTGGATGGGCCTGGCCGCGTCGCTCATTCTGGTGGCGTTCGCGGCGGCGATTTCGCTCTGGCAGCGGTTGGGGCTGCAGGGGCAGCTTGCATGGGCGGCGGCCCGCGCGTTGGCGCAGTTGCTGCTCGTCGGCGGCGCGCTGACGTTGCTGTTCGAGCCCGGCCGTTCGCTGTGGTGGTCATGGGCGTGGGTGGCTGGCATGGTGGCCTACGCCGGGGATCTCGCCCGGCGTAGGGCGCCTGAGGTGCCGCGACTCGCGCCGCTGACGATCGCGGCGTTCGCCGCCGCGGCCGTCATCACCCTCGGGGTGATCTTCGGGCTGCGGGTGTTCCCCCTACAGGCGCGGACATTGGTGCCGGTCGCCGGGATGATGATCGGCAACTCGATGACGGCCACGGTGTTGGTCGCCCGGCGGTTGGTCGACGAGCTCCGCGACAAGCGTGACGAGGTTGAAGCCAGGCTCGCCCTCGGGCAACCCTCCCGCCAGGCCGCCTCCCCGTACCTGCGGACCGCGCTGCGGTCGGCGATATCGCCGCAGATCGAAACCACCAAAGCCACCGGGCTGGTGTTCCTCCCGGGTGCCATGACAGGGCTCATCCTCGCCGGCGTGCACCCGGTGCAGGCCGTGCTGGTCCAGGCCGTCGTGATGTTCTTGATCCTGGGCTCGGTAGCGGCCACCACGGTCGTCGTCGCACTCGGACTGGTCCGCCTGGCCTTCACTCGCGATCACCGCCTCCTGCCGCTTGGCATGAGGCCGGACGGCTCACCCACCCACCGGTGACCCACTTACACACTGGCCGTAATGTGTAACGACGTCGGACCTGACAACAAGTGAGGTGGGCCGCATGACACTCTCCGAGCAAACCGGTGCTCAGACCGGCGACGCGAACGCCGAAGAGTTGGTGAGCTACGAAACCCTCGACGAGGGCCGCATCGCGCGGATATGGCTCAACCGGCCGGACGCCCACAACGCGCAAAGCCGCGGCCTGCTGGTGCAACTCGACGAGGCGTTTTTACGCGCCGAGGCCGACGACACCGTGCGCGTGGTGATCCTGGCGGCGCGCGGCCGCAACTTCTCCGCGGGCCACGACCTGGGCTCAGAGCTGGCGATCGCCGAGCGCAGCCAGCTTCCGAGCTTCCGTATCAACGGCGGGACCCGCGATCCGATCGCGGAGAAGATCTACCTGCAGGAGTGGCACTACTTCTTCCAAAACACCTGCCGCTGGCGGGATTTGCGCAAAATCACCATCGCCCAGGTGCAGGGCAACGCGATCTCCGCGGGTCTGATGCTGATTTGGGCGTGCGATCTCATCGTGGCCGCCGACAATGCCAAGTTCAGCGATGTCGTCGCGGTGCGCTTGGGGATGCCGGGCGTCGAATATTACGCTCACCCTTGGGAATTCGGTCCCCGGAAGGCCAAAGAGCTGCTGCTGACCGGAGATGCGCTCGACGCCGACGAGGCCTATCGGCTTGGCATGGTGTCCAAGGTGTTCCCGGTCGACGAGCTGGCCGACAAGACACTGGAATTCGCCCGGCGCATCGCCAACCGGCCCACGATGGCGGCGCTGCTCGTCAAGGACTCGGTCAACGCCGCTTCCGACGCAATGGGATTCACCGAGGCCCTGCGGCACGCGTTCCACATCCACGAGCTCGGGCATGCGCACTGGGCGGCCCACAACGAGAACAGGTACGCGGTCGGACTGCCGCCCGACGTCGAGGACTGGCGCAACGCCAAGCCGACGCAGGTGGCCCGCCGCGATACGCCGTAACGCTCGCCGGCCGCACGCGACCACCCGTTGCCGCCGCGAGTTCTCCACGTGGTTCGATATCTAGAACCTGTTTCAGTTTGAGAGGGCGTCGGCGTGCAGCTTTCTTTCGAAAACCGGACATATCTGGTCACCGGCGGTGGCAGCGGGATCGGCAAGGGCGTCGCCGCCGGACTGGTCGTGGCGGGCGCCTCGGTCATGATCGTCGGCCGCAACCCCGACCGGCTGGCGGGGGCAGTCAGCGAGATCGAAGCGCTTGGGAGTGGCGGGTCCATTCGCTACGAGCCGACCGACGTCACCAACGAGGAGGAGGCCGCCCGCGCGGTGGACGCCGCCACGGCCTGGCACGGTCAACTCCACGGGGTGGTGCATTGCGCCGGTGGCTCTGAGACCATCGGGCCGATCACCCAGATTGACTCCGAAGGCTGGCGGCGCACCGTCGATCTGAACGTCAACGGCACCATGTACGTGCTCAAGCACGCCGCGCGGGAGCTGGTCCGCGGCGGCGGTGGCTCATTCGTGGGCATCTCATCGATCGCCGCCAGCAACACCCACCGGTGGTTCGGCGCCTATGGCGTCAGCAAGTCGGCCGTCGACCACATGATGCAGCTGGCAGCCGACGAGCTCGGCCCGTCCTGGGTGCGCGTCAACAGCATCCGGCCGGGCCTGATCCGCACGGATCTGGTCGCCCCGGTCTTCGCGTTGCCGGAGGTGAGCGACGACTACCGCGAGTGCACGCCGCTTCCGCGGCCCGGCGAGGTCGAGGACGTCGCCAACCTGGCGATGTTCTTGCTCAGCGATGCCGCGTGCTACATCACCGGGCAGATCATCAACGTCGACGGTGGGCTCATGCTGCGACGGGGCCCGGACTACTCGGCGATGCTGGAACCCGCGTTCGGCGCCGACGGGCTACGCGGAGTCGTCTGATCCCAGGCCGGCATCTCGATCGGCGAGCGTGGCGAGCGCCGACCAGTCTAGGTGCCCGCCGCCCGTAGCCACCAACGTGAGGAAGCGGTCACGCAGCAGGCTTGCCACCGGCAGTGGCACCTGCAACTGCTCCGCGGCGGCCAGCGCCAGGCGAACATCTTTGAGGCCCAGCTGGGCGGCGAAGCCGGCCGGCTCGAATTCCCGGCGGGCGATGAGCCCGCCGTAGGTCTGATAGACCGGGGCCGCGAACAGCGTCGAAGTGAGGATGTCGACGTATTGCTGCCTGTCGACCCCCGCCTTGGCGACCAGCGCGACGGCCTCACTGACGCTCTCGATCACCGAAGCGATGAGGAAGTTGCCGCTCAGCTTCACCAGGTTGGCGCTGTGCGGCTGCTCGGACACCACAAAGGTCCGCTGGCCGATCGTGTCGAACAGCGGGGACAGCGGTTGCAGCACCTGCGGCTCGCCCGCCGCGACGACGAAAAGCTTTGCGGCGGCGGCCGCTTCGGGCCGACCGAATACCGGCGCCGCGGCGTACCGCTGACCCGCTTCGGCGTGCGCGGTGGCCAGGTGCTCCGAGAGGGCAACGCTGATGGTGCTCGACGAGACGTGCGTGGCGCCCGCGGCCAGTGCCGCCAGAATCCCGTGTTCGCCGAACGCAACGGCCTCGACGGCGTGGTCGTCGGCCAGCATCGTGAACACCACGTCGCCGGTGCACGCCTCGGCGACGGTCGAGGCGGCAGTGGCGCCCCGCTCGACCAGGCCCTCCGCCTTGCCGGGGGAGCGGTTGTAGACGGTGACCTGATGGCCCGCCCCGATCAGGTTGGCGGCCATGCCCCGGCCCATGTTGCCCAAGCCGATAAATCCGATGTCCATGCATCCACTCTGCCTTGCCGGGGGCCGTCCTTTGCGATGATGAGCGCCTAGTGACGCGACGAGCACGGGAGCGACCAATGAATCGACTCGAGGGCAAGCGAATCCTGGTGACGGGCGCCGCGTCGGGGATCGGGCAGGCGACCGCGCTGCGGCTCCTCGACGAGGGCGCCACCGTGGTTGCCTCCGACGTCGCCGAGGCCGGCCTGGACGCCACCCGGGCCCGCGCGGACGAGGCCGCGACCGCCGGCCGCCTCACCACCGTGCCGATGGACGTCGGCAACGAGGATTCGGTGATCGACGGCGTGCGCCGGACCGTCGAAAAGCTCGGCGGCCTGGATTCATTGGTCAATGCCGCCGGCATCCTGCGCGCCGCGCACACCCACCAGACCAGCCTGGAACTGTGGAACCAGATCGTCGGCGTCAACCTGACCGGGACGTTTCTCGTTGTGCGCGAGGCGCTTCCGATGCTATTGGCGAATCCGCGCAGCGCGATCGTCAACTTCAGTTCGACCTCGGCGTCGTTCGCCCACCCGTATATGGCGGCGTACGCGGCGAGCAAAGGCGGAATCCAGGCCTTCACTCACTCACTGGCACTTGAATACGCTCGTGACGGCCTGCGTGCGGTCTGCGTGGCACCCGGCAGCATCAAGTCCGGAATCACCGACGCGACCGGGGGATACATCCCGAAAGACGCTGACTGGTCGTTGTTTTCGAGGTTGATACCGATCCTGCCGACCACGGTGGAGTCCAGCGGCACCGGGATGGCCGACCCGTCGGCGGTCGCCGGGGTGATCGCAATGCTGGTCTCCGATGACGGCGCGTTCATCACCGGGACCGAGATCCGCATCGACGGCGGGACGCACGCTTAGCCGCTAGTTAACGCAGGGCACGCCGCCGCCGTCGATCGGTTTCCCCTGATCCGGCGTCGGATAGGTCGTGGTGGTGCCGTTGTAGTAGTAACTCTTGGCCTTGGTCGACGTTGTGGTGCTCGCCGTTTCGTCCGAAGTGCCGTCGTCAACCATCGACACCGAGAAATTGGTATCGACGGTCACCCTGATATGTCCGGGCTGGACGCTGGGATCGGGCTGGCTGGGCGCGTCGAGGCCGAGCAGTTTGGCCACGTTACGTGCGTCGGTTTCCGACCCGGCGCCATACGCGACCGTGCTCGCCGTGGGCTCACCCGAATTGCGGTCCCGGGTCTGCCCCGTGGTGTAGCCGTGGTTTTGCAGGGCGTGCGACACCTCGGTCGCTAGTCCGCTCATGCTTCCGGCATTGATGACGTCGACGATGGTTGATGGACTCGGTTTTGCGGCTGTGGTGGCGGGCGTCGTGGTCTGGGGCGAGGCACCGATCGCAGTGGCCACCTCCGCCTTGATCGCGGCCGGGTCGATGATGTTGACGTCCTGGCCGTCGATGTTGTCGTAGCGCACTACCGGAAGCGTCCGGAACTCGACGTGGCCGCCGGACGCCAGCGAACCCAGCCGCTGGATCATCTCCTCATCCCACCCGGAAGACAGCACCACATCCTTGCGCGCCACCGCCATCAGGCCTTTGAGTTTGTCCAAGTTGGTGAAGGTTCCCGCGGCCTGCAGCTCCTGCATGACCGACGAAATGAACGCCTGCTGCCGGTGGGTCCGGTCCAGGTCCCCGTTTTCCAGCCCGTGCCGCTGCCGGACGAAGGACAACGCCTCGGAGGCGTCCAGCGTCTGTCGCCCTGCCGGGAAGTCGGCACCGGAATACGAGTCGTAGACGGGATGGTTGAGGCAGACCTCCACCCCGCCCAGTGTCTGCGCCAAGTCGAAGAACCCGGCCAGATTGACCTCGGCGAAATAGTCGATCGGGACGCCGGTCAGGCTGCGCACCGCGCGCAGGGTCGCCGCCCGGCCCGCTTCGCGACCCTTGGTCTCAAGTTCTTTCTGGCTGCTGGTGCCCTGGTTGGCGAGCTTGTTCGCGACGTACTGCTTGGTGAGGCCGTACGCCTCCTTGATCTTGATGTGGTTGTATCCGGGGACCCCGGTGAAGGGCACCCAGTCGTCGCGCGGGATTGAGAAGGCCACAACTTTGTTGTCGGCGCTGACGTGCACCAGGATCAGTGTGTTGGTGTTGTAGCCGCCGTCGTCGGAATCGCCGGCGTGCAGATGTTTCAGGATCGACCAGGGCAGGTCGTTGCCGTCCTGGTCTTTGCGGGAGTCCAGCCCGATCAGCAGGATGTTCATGTCGTCGCCGCTGGACCGCGGATCGTCGGGCTGCAGGGCGTTCGAGACGGTGATGCCGCCCAGCGCGCCGTGAGCCACGTAGTATCCCGCCCCGGTCATCCCCACCGCCGCCACCGAGATCAGCGCGCCCAGGGTGCGCGTCAGCCCTTTGCGGAAACGTGAGGGCTGGCGGACGGCTCGATGGCGGCGATGAGCACCGCCCGAGCGGGCCATCACAAACCTCTGCCCACGCCCAGCGCATCACCAGCCACCGCAGCGGCGGTTTGCGGCGATGTCGCTTCAAGCATGGTGTCAAGTATGCGTTAGCTTGCTGTGAAGCCCCCAATCGAGAAGGCTTCCCAGGTCGGCCCCTTGCGGCGGCCCGCGCGCGCGTTAGCGGCGGCAATCCCGGTCTGACCAGCGCGTTCCGGCTCGAGCGTCGCACCGTGGTTTCGACAAGGTCACACTGCCGACGGGACCGACTCGAACTTGTTATCGAGCCGAGACGGCGGCTATCGGGCTGGGACGAGGTCCTCGCCCGACTCGTAGAAAACGGTGATGTTCGAGCCGGCCAAGATCTCGGCGAGGTAGATACCGAGCGGCTCGACCTCGTAGTAGTAATGAACATTGCCCCGGGGGTCCACCGCCGTCGCGCAGGACAAGCCCGGCGCCCCGCATCGTTGCTTGATGGGGATGGCCAGAATGGCCAGCGCCACCACTACGGCAATCCCGACCATGAGCGGGACCCTGGTGACTGCCCGCCTCGTCGTGGGCGCCGGATGCATCACCGTTGGAGTGTAAGCGGGATGCCCGCCCGGTTCGGCGCGGCGCAGTAGGGTTTTTCAGCTATGACCACCATCAACCCGGACGGCGCGCCGTCGCCGCAGACCCGGGTCGAGGTACTGGGCAACATCGGACCCAACTGGTTCGCCTCGGTGATGGGCACCGGCATCGTCGCCATCGCCGGCGCCACCCTGCCCGTGCACGTGGCGGGATTGCGCGCTTTCGCCCAAGTGGTCTGGGTGATGGCCGCCGTCCTGCTGGCGGTGCTGATCGTCCTGGTCGGGGGGCACTGGTTGCGCCACCCCACCGTCGCGCGCACGCACGCGCGCAATCCACAGATGGCGCACTTCTACGGCGCCGCCCCGATGGCGTTGATGACGGTCGGCGGCGGAGCTGTGTTGGTCGGCAGGGATCTGCTGGGCGAACGCATCGCCGTCGACCTGGATTGGGTGCTGTGGACCGCGGGGACGCTGGGCGGGCTGTTCACCGCGGTGAGCATTCCGTTCTTGATGTTCACCCAGCACAACGTCGAGCCCGACGCGGCATTCGGTGGCTGGCTCATGCCGGTGGTTCCGCCCATGGTGACCGCGGCGACCGGTGCGCTGTTGCTGCCGCACGTGTCGTCGGGCACCGGGCGCGAGACCCTGCTGTACGGCTGTTACGCGATGTTCGGGCTGTCATTGCTGGCTTCCCTGAACATCATCGCGATGATCTGGGCGCGCCTGACCCTGTATGGCACCTCGGGTTCCGCGCGGGTGCCAACGCTGTGGATCGTGCTGGGTCCGCTCGGCCAATCCATCACCGCCGCAGGGCTTTTGGGTGCCAGCGCCGGACTGGCCGTTGACCCCGAAGTGGCCGAGGACATGAACGCCTTCGCGATCCTGTACGGAGTTCCGGTGTGGGGCTTCGCGGTGTTGTGGATCGCGCTGGCAACCGCGCTGACCGTGCGCACACTGCTGCGCGGCATGCCGTTCGCCCTGACATGGTGGAGCCTGACCTTCCCGGTCGGAACCTTCGTCACGGGTACCTCCCAGCTCGCCGGCCACACGCATCTGCCCGCGTTCCGGGTGGCCGCGACCATCGCGTACGCCGGCCTGTTGTTCACCTGGCTGCTGGTTGCCGCGCGCACCTTGCGGGGCAGCCTGCGCGGCAACCTGCTCAAGCTGCCGCCGAGCACCACGCCGGTGAAGGCCAGCAAGCAACCGGTGGCCTGACCGTGCGCGGTGGGGGCGCGGCCCGTAGGCGTTTCGATCCCCCGGGTCGGCGGGTAGGCAACTCTGAGCCGATCGGAGGGCTAAATGATGAACTCAAGCGAGCCGCCGGAGCGGGGTACTCCGAGCGAGACACCCGAGCGACCGGCGCCGACGGAAACACCTGAACGGCTCGCACCGGCAGATCCGCCGGAGCGTTTGACGCCGTCGGAACCGTCTGAGCGTTAGGCGCGGACACAAACAGCTTGATGAGGACCGGAGGTTGAGGATGCGCGCTGAAGAAGGCGACGAAACGGTCAAGGACTACGCAGCAGAGGGCAAACAGGCCCTCGGCAGGATCAACGCTTCACAACGAGCGGGGTATCGGCTTGGCGACGTGGCCCGGCGGTTCGCCAGATTATGGCGGGGCGATCACGGGCCGGGGGACAAGCCCGGATTCCCGAGATAGTCACGCGGGCGCGGGGTACCGGTGTACCCAGGGGGCCGCTTCTTCGAGCTGGGCTGCCAGCTGAAGTAGATCGCCGTCGGCGCCCAGGCGCCCCACCAACTGCACACCGAGCGGAAGCCCGGCCTGTGTCCAGTGCAGGGGCACGCTGATCGCGGGGCGCCCGGTGATGTTGGCGAGTTGCGTGTAAGGCACCCAGCCCAGGCTTTCCTGAATCAGTTGGTCGAGAATTCCGCTGTGCGCCATGACTTTTCCCGCCCGCAGCTTGCTGGCGACCCGGGCCGCCTGTTGCAGCGCGCGCGGCGTCGCCGTGGCGCCGACGCGAAGGGGCGGCGTGGCCAGGGTCGGGGTCAACAAGCAATCGAAGGTCTCGTGGAACGTCGACAGGGATCGGATGTGATTGTTTCTGTTCTCCAACGCAAGTATGGGCGCCAGAACGCCGGTGGCCCGGGCGAGTTCACTGACGGCCAAGGTGTCGGCCTCGAAATCGCGGTCGCGGGCGCCGGTGCGTTGTCTGGCGTCGGCAACGTGCTGATAGAGCTGCGCGAACCAGATGGTGAGAAAGTCGCGCGCCAGCGCGTCGTCGTCGTAGGGGGGTGGGACCTCCTCGACCCGGTGCCCCAGATCGCTGAGGAGCGCCACCGCCCGTTCCACCGCGGCGACGGCTTCCCGATCGGGATGCGGGTTGATCGCCGAGGACCACGAGTATCCGATGCGCAGCTCGCCCGGCCTGCGCTTGATGTGATCGGCGAAAGTGCCTCGCGGAAGGGCAACTTCGTAGGCGGCGTGCGGATCGCGGCCGACGATCGCGTCACACAGCGCGGCGCTGTCGCGCACGGTGCGTGATACGACGCCCTGGGTCACCATCCCAAACATCGGCTCACCGGTCTGCGGACCGTAGGGCGACAGCCCCCGGCTGAACTTGAGTCCGACCAGCCCGTTGCAGGCCGCGGGAATGCGGATCGATCCACCACCGTCGTTGGCTCCGGCCGCCGGGACGATCCCGGCCGCGACCGCCGCGCCGGATCCACCCGAAGAACCGCCGGGAGTGTGCTCGGTGTTCCACGGGTTGCGGGCCGGGCCCCAGTAATCCGATTCCGTCACGCCCTTGGCCCCGAACTCCGGGGTGTTGGTCATTGCGAAGATCACCAGTCCCGCGTCCAGGAACCGCTGAGTCACCAGGGCGTGTTGGTCGGCCACGTCGTTGGCCAGCGAACGGGAACCGCTCGAGGTCGGAAAGCCGCGGTACTCCTGAGCAAGGTCTTTGATCACGAAGGGCACACCGGCAAACGGTCCGCGCAGGCCCGGATCGGCGGCCTGTCGGTCCGCCACATCGCCGAGGCGGCGGACGATCGCGTTCAACCGCGGATTCACTGCGTCTGCTCGCTGACGCGCCAACGCGAGGAGTTCGCCCGGCGTCACCTGCTTGCGGTCGACGAGTTCGGCCAACGCCGTCGCGTCCAAGGACATGTACTCGTCAAGCTGCATCGGATTCTCCTCTGGACGCCCCGCCTGCATCGTATTGGAGGCGCTTCGCCACCCGGGTCGGCGCAGAAGCGGCTTAGTATCACCTGATGCCCATGGCAGTGGAACCGTTTTCGATCCAGGGACCCGGCGGCGTGCGCATCGTCGCCGACCGGCTTGGCGATCCTCGAGCGCGCGCCGTGGTGTTCCTGCACGGCGGCGGGCAGACTCGCCGCTCCTGGGGCAGGGCCGCCGCAGCCGTCGCCCAGCGTGGCTGGCAAGCGGTCACCGTCGACCTACGCGGCCACGGCGAATCCGACTGGTCCGACGAAGGCGACTACCGCGTCGTCAGCTTTGCCGGCGACGTCCAGGAGGTGCTGGGCACGCTGCCCCCGCAGCCGGTGCTGGTCGGTGCCTCACTTGGCGGGTTCACCTCGATGCTGCTCGCAGGTGAGATTTCCCCGGGCATCGCCAGCGCGGTCGTGTTGGTCGACATCGTGCCGAACATGGACCAGTCCGGAGCCAATCGGATACACGCCTTCATGTCCGATCGGGTGGAATCGGGCTTCGCCTCACTTGACGAGGTCGCTGACGCGATCGCCGAATACAACCCGCACCGGCCGCGGCCAACCGACTTAGACGGCCTGACCACGAATCTGCGCCGACGCGGCGATCGCTGGTACTGGCACTGGGATCCCCAGTTCATCAGCGGGACCGCCGCGTTTCCCCCTTTCGAGGTCACCGACCCCGACCGCATGCACGCGGCCGTCGACGCCATCTTGCGCGGCGGCGTGCCGATGCTATTGATTCGGGGCCAGATGAGCGACCTCGTCAGCCAGGAACGGGCGGACGAATTCCTGGCGCGCTTTCCGCAGGTCGAGTTCACCGATGTGCGCGGTGCCGGGCACATGGTCGCCGGCGACCGCAACGACATCTTCGCCGACGCCGTCCTGGGGTTCCTCGCCAGGCATCTCGACGACTGATCGGTTCGTCGGCCTAGAGTGAAAGCAATTGTCCGGCAGGGCATTCCCCAAAGATTTGTCGCTCATGTCAATTCGGTCGGGTCAGGTGCGCGCCCGGACTTAGCGCCCAGGCGGCCGAAACCCGCTGGCGCTGTTAGCATGCTGGCCGACACATCAAGAGAGGCGGCGTGGCATTGCAGTGGTTGCGAGGTTTGGGCTTGGTCGGTGCTGTGCTCGTCGCCGCGACGGCGCTGGCGAACCCGGCGCGGGCCGACGCGGGCGTCACGCCGGGTATCAAGGTCGAAGACGAAAATAGCTCGTGCACATCGGGTTTCGCGGCGCAGGGCAATGACGGCAGCTATTACCTGATGACCAGCGGCCATTGCGACGCCCACGACGGCTCACAGTGGACATACGGCAATGACGTCCCGCTCGGAAAGATCACCGCAAGCGAGAAGGAGGGCGACACGAGGGACGCCGCCATCATCCTCCTCCGCCCGAGCGTGGGGGCGCCCCTCGGAGATGTCGGCGGGCGGTATGCTGTTCGGGATGTGTTGAGCGCTAACAAAATTCGCGAAGGCATGCCCTTCTGCAAATTGGGCGCGGTCACCGGTGAAACCTGCGGTTCCGTCACACACGTAGACGGTGACGTTGTCGAGGCCAGCGTGTTCAGTCTCAATGGCGACAGCGGCAGTCCGGGTTTTGTGAAGAACCCGGACGGCACCGTAAGTGCCGTGGGCTTGTTGATGTCCTCGCCCGACGGCGACGACAACACGACCTACTTCACGCTCATCGACCCGCTGCTGGGCAGGTGGGGGTTACGCGTTCTCCCTTGACGCCCAACCGCGCGTGCCCGCCTTTAACACAGCGTTTGTAACTTGCGGCTAACGGGTATCCGCGCGCCGCGGCACTGGCCGGGACTCGCTAGGTTGACGAGGCCAATGAGTTCGTTAGTGCGACACCAGCGACACGAGGGAGAGCAGTAGTGAAGCGTGGGATCGTCGTCGGCGTGGCGGGCGTGGCCGTAGTGGTCGCGGCGTGCGCCGGCTGTTCGAGTAACAAGTCAAGCACGGGATCGTCGGGTTCCTCGTCGCCGTCGGCGGCCGGCCCGCAGGTCATCGTCGACGGTCAGGCGCAGAACGTCAGCGGCCAGGTCACGTGCACGCCGGCGGGCGACAACACCAACATCGGCGTCGGTGACCCGACGGCGGGGGTCGGCGCCGTGGTCAGCAACGCCAACCCGCCCATCGTGCACTCGGTCGGACTCGGCAGTGTCAACGGCATCACGCTCGGCTTCTCCGACGCGGCTCCCAATCAAGGGGGCAACGCGGGAGCCGCGGTCAACGGGAAGACCTACGCAATCAAGGGCACCGCGACCGGGCTCGACATGAGCAACCCGCAGCAACCGCAGCCGGTAACCAAGTCTTTCGAGTTGGACGTGACCTGCCCGTAGTGCAGGCGACCGAGACCCAAGAGGGGACGCAGCTATGTCTATGAAACGTGTCGTCAGCGCGGCGGCCATCGCGGCGGGGCTGAGCATGTCCGCGGTTACTTTGAACGCGGGTTCGGCCTTCGCGGCTCCGCTCGACCCCCCGCCGCCGTGCCCTGGCTGCCATGGCGGTGGCGGTGGCGGCGGGGGCGGGGGCAACCCCGGCGGACCCGGCGGGCAGCAGGGCGGACCCGGCGGGCAACAGGGCGGACCCGGCGGGCAACAGGGCGGACCCGGCGGTCAGAACGGTCCCGGCGGTCAGCAGGGCGGGCAACAGGGCGGTCAGCAGGGCGGACCCGGCGGTCAGAACGGCCCCGGCGGGCAGAACAATCCCCCGCAGCAGACCGGCCAGAACAACCCGCCGCAGCAGACCGGGCAGAACAACCCGCCGCAGGGTCAGCAGAACACGCCGGCGCCCAACGAGCACGGGCAAAACCCGCCGCAGGGCGGGCAGAACTCGCCGGCGCCAAACCAGTACCCGCAGCAGGGCGGGCCGGGCAACCAGCCGGGTGATCACGATCAGAACGGGCCGGGTGGACAACCCAATGCGCCGGCGAGCGAGCACAACCCGCCGCCGCAGGGCAGGCAGGCCCTCAACCCGCCGAGCACCCAGCCTCCGCATCAGCCTTACGTTCCGCGCGGGACGTACGTCAGCGGTAACGCCCAGGTAGGCGGGCCCGGCGATGCGCGGGCGGGCTTCAGCATCGTCGACCACGGTGCGCCGCCGCCACCCCCGCCGCGGGGCCACGGCTGGAACGACGGTCCGGCCCCCGGCCATCCGCCGCCGCACTGGGTCGGCGCGCCGCCTCCAGGGGGTTGGGACGGTCCGCCGCCTCCCGGCGGCTGGAACCGTCCGTGGTCGGGGCCGCAGCGTGATGTCGCCGTCGCGCAGGTCGATTTCGGGCCGTTCCAGTACGACTCCTACACCGCCATCCCGGTCTTCAACTGGCAGTTCGGCGGTTGGGGGTTCTGGTACATGGGCGTCTGGGTTCCGCTGTACTGACGGGCCGCCGGTCTAGCCGGCGCGCCATTGGTGGGCGGCGATCGGGTCGTCGTGGCAGGCTCCGGGAATGGATGTGCGAGAGAACGTCCGCCGAGCCATCGACGTCATGACGGCTTGGACGTCCGACAGCGGCAACGAATTCGCCTGGAACCGGCTCGTCGAGAACGTGATCGATGAGCCGGACGGAGAAATCCTGCTGTTGATGGGTTTCGTCAACCTCGCGGGCGAACTGGGGATCAAGCTGGAGAAGGCGACTGGCCAAAAGATGCGCGCTCACCTCCAAGACATCGCCCTGAAGTACCTATGAGGGGTGCGTGAACGCGGTGGAGGAGCGGTTCGTCCGGGTCGGTGGTGACAGCGGCGTACTCACCATCGAGCTGACCAATTCGAAACGGCTCAACATCGTCGGCACGCGCGCCGTGGAGGAATTGACACAGGCATTCCGCGCCGTCGACGGCGATGGTGACGTCCGGGTGGTCGTGCTGCGCGGCGCGGGGGAGGCGGCGTTCATCGGCGGTGCCGACATCAACGAGATGGTCAACCTGGACCGGTCGAGCGCCGAGGCGTTCATCCGTCGGCTCGCAACCCTGTGCGAGTCGATCCGCGAATGTCCCGTTCCCGTCATCGCCCGATTGGCCGGGTACTGCCTCGGCGGTGGGCTCGAGGTCGCGATGTGCTGCGATCTGCGGATCGCCGAATCCGGGGCGACATTCGGCATGCCGGAAGTGGCGGTCGGAATCCCCTCGGTGATCCACTCGGCCTTGATGCCCGCGCTGATCGGGGCGTCGCACGCGGCGTGGCTCCTGCTGACCGGTGAGACAATCGACGCGGGCACGGCCGTCTCCTGGGGTTTGGTGCATGAGGTGGTTTCCGCCGACGCGCTCGACTCTCGCATCGCCGAACTCGCCGCGAAACTCGCCGGATTCGGCCCGCACGCTGTCCGGCAGCAAAAGCGCCTGCTCAACAAGTGGTTCGACATGACGGTCCACGGGGCGATAGGACAGCATCGAGCAGTTCGGTCTGGCGTTCTTGACCGGAGAGCCCCAGGAGCACATGCAGGCGTTCCTCGCGCGCAAGCAGGACCGAACATAGCGTCGCCCCCACCCGGTGCCGCACACGAAATAGCTTGTCGCGCTTGGTCGCCGCCGTGCGGAGCTGCCTTACTGGGGATGAGCCGCGAGGTAATCCGCGACGGCGATCGGGGCTGCCTCCGCGTAACCGACGGGGAGCAACACGTCGCCGGCGGTGGTGACGTAATAGACGTCCCACCGGTAGTAGGTGGGGAACGCGGCCGGGTCGGCCGCGATCAGCGCGGCGTATTGGTCGACCGCCTGGACGTATTCGTGTGCGTGGTTGTAGCCGTAGATGGCGCGGTCGGGGTCGTTGGCGAAGCCGTTGGCGGACAGGAAGCGGCCCGCCGCCATGATGCTGTCGCGCGGCGAATTGATATCGCCGCCCTGGCCGTAGGTGGCGAACGTCGACGGCAAGAACTGCATGGGGCCCTGCGCGCCGGCCGTGCTCGCGCCGTTGATGCTGCCGAAGCGGGTCTCGACGAGGTTGATCGCGGCCAGGTAGTTCCAGCCGACGCCGGTCTCCGATTCCGCCGCGTGGTAGTCATTCATCAGTTCGTCGGCGGGTACGGGAGGCTCGATCCGCCACGCGGGCAGCGTGTCTTTCGCGGGCGTCATTGCCTGGAGCTGGCGACGGGCATCGAGGTTACGGTCGTAGACGCCGCTCAGCTCCGGCGGGATGCGCGGCCGGGTGATCGAGTCCCAATCGGGGTGCCGCCCAATGGCGCGGTACGCGGCCTGCTCGCGGTGCGCCGCCGCCGTCAGTGCCGGCTCCGCCGTCGACGGGTCACGAAGCGCGCGCTCGTCCGCGACCAAATCGTCGGCCAACTGAGCCGGGTCAGACGCCAGTTGTGGCTGGGCGCCAAGGGGCGGATTCGGTGCTGCGGCAACAGTTCTCGAAGCGAGCGGTGCGGCGCCCGCCGTCGCGGCGGTTGAAGCAGTCATCGCCGTTGCATTGGGCTTCACCGTCGGGGACGAACAGCCGACGACTAGCAACATGATGGCGCCGAGAAACACCGGCGCGGTCGCAGCGACCGTCGGGTTACGCCTCACTGGAGTCACTTCCGTCGATTTGCCAGGAATAGTCTTTCGCATCTGACCGCCTGACATCAATGCCGTGGCCCGTATCGGCTGGGGCAGATCGCCTCAGGTAGTGGCCTCAAAGCATCCCCGAAGTGCGAAATCTTGTTGACGGCAACCGGCTTCATGCCGCGCGGAAACCGGCGAAATCTCGGGGCCCTGGAATTCCCCACAAGTTGCGGGTGACCGCGGCTTATTCCAGACTGAGAATCACCTTCCCAGCAGAGTGGACAAGCTACATGTGTGACGCCGCGGCTGAACCGACCGAGAGACGGAACAGGATTCGCCGAGCTGCGGCGGCAATGCCCAAGCACGTCTCTCGTCTCATTCGTCCGGCGATGCTTGCCGCAATGGTGACGATGCTGATCGCTGCGCCCGATACACGCCCTCTGCTGCCGCCGGGATGCGCGATCGGTTGGACGATGGTCGGGGGCGTGCTGATTTATGTGCCGGACTGCACGCACCGGTCACCGGCTCCACCGCCCCCGCCGGACGGACCGCCGCCCGGCCCCGTGCCGCCTCCGGCGCAGTAGGCGACGGAGCGCCGCGCGATGGGTCGGCGGTCAGGCCGGGATCGCGCTCAGACGCTCAGGGCTTCGGAGCGGCGGAATCGCTGTTGGGGCGGTCGGAGAAAGTCGGAAGTTGCACCGGTTCTGCATCGCGACTGGCCGGTGACACGACCTCGGGCTCGTAGCGATGGGAAAACAAGTCGGATGATGTCATGGAGCGGGTCCTCAAGTTAGGTTGGCTTCAGCCCAAATGTGGTTGGCTTGGGGGCGAAGGGCGATCGATTCGTGGATCTGCTCATCCCCACAAGAATTTGGCTACTCGGCAGCGCGAACGCGGACTGCTGCTACCAATCTACACGCCAGAGTTCGCACGGACGTTGCGCCGAGCGCCTGGCATTCATCAACCCCAAAAACCGCGCCCCGGTGCACGCCCTGGCGGAAGCGGGCCGGGGACCCCTTAACGTGCTGTGGGCTGGTGGGGAACGCCCCACCAGCCCACACGGTCGAACTCGCGCTAGACGGCGGTTACTCCGACTGCCTGCGGACCCTTGGCCCCTTGCTCGACATTGAACTCAACTCGCTGATTTTCCTCCAGCGACTTGTAGCCGTTTCCCTGGATTTCCGAGTAGTGGACGAACACATCTGCTGCGCCGCCGTCCGGAGCGATAAAACCGAAGCCTTTTTCGCTGTTAAACCATTTCACAGTTCCCTGTGTCATACCTTCAACTTCTCTCATTTTGAACGGATGCCGACGGGCATCCCGGGCAAGCGTACCACGTGGGGTGGCTATTAACTGTAATCGACTGCCTCAGAATGGCTTTCATGTCGTCCAAAGGTTCGTGGGCGACGAATCGGATCTGGAGTCTCCGGCGTGCGGATCGCGCCAGCTCGTCGGGGCGTGCACGAGGTCGAACTGCAGGTGTGGCGGGCCGGCTCCCGGCAAGTCTCCGCGCGTTCGGGGCGTTCGTGGCGGCGTTAACAACGCTGCATGGTCAGCGGGAGCGCGGCTGTGCGGGCGCGCCGTTATCGGCCCGTATCTAGGGGCTTGTGACGTCGTCCTGACACGCTCAAACTGGTTGATATGCGCGACCGCGAGACCATCGATTCAGAATTGCGGCGCATCGCGCTCGGGCGACGAGCGGTCCGAGAGCACGGCGGCGAGCCGTCGTCCCGAGAGGTGGACGAACTGCTCGACGAGCTCCTGGCCCACAGCGCCGGGGCGTCTCTCCCCGCTGCGGCGAAAGCCTATGAAACCGATGTTGCCCCCAACGCCGGGTCGAGGGGCGCCGGAATCGGCACCACGCTTCGCCGGCGCAAGGGCGTGCAGCGGCACTTGGGCCTGCTCGCGGCCTTGCCGCTATCTCTGGTGGCCGTCGCCGCCGCGGTGGTGGTGATGTTTTCGGTCCACCGCCAGGATTCATCGGCGCAGCGGGCGGAAACTCCGCCGTCGGCCGCGCCCGCGCCCAAACCTGTTGCGCCGCAAGCGCCCAATGCGCGCATCGAGGCCGCCGACGCGGCGTTCATCGCCGCGTTGAAGCACGAAGGGGTGCCAGTCCCCAACCACGAATACGTGATAACCCAGGGTCACGCGGTCTGCGACTTCCTGGCGCGCCAACCCAATTTCGCGGATGCGGTCGAATTCGTGCAGCGATCGTCGATTTGGGACGCCAACCAAAGCACCGAAGTCACCGCGGGCGCCATCGTTGCGTACTGCCCTCAGTCTCAACCCGCGGCCCCGGCCGACTTGTCGCCGGCCTACCAGAATGCCCTCTCCGATCTGCAGGCAATCGAGGGGAAGCTGCAAGGGATCCAAGGGGACCTGCAAGGTATCCACCGAGATCTGGACGGCGTCCCCGGCCCGCCATAACCGGGGTGGTCGCCTTCGCCCGGCCCGGAAAGCTGCTGTGCGGAGTCCCCGAACTCGCCGACTGGACTTTGGTTGAGTTCGCGCCAAAAAGGCCACTTCGGCTCCTTCCGTAGCAACGAGGTCAGAGCTACGATCTCCCTGCACGGAGTCATGTGATGCGCAGCATAGCTAACCGTTTGGCAGTCATCGGCCCAGCCGCATTCGCGCTGGCGGTGACCATGACGTCTCTATCGCCGGCGGTAAGTAGGGCCGCCGAATGTGGCGAAGGCACCGTGTACGACCCACCGTCCGATACGTGTGTGGTGCTCGCGCAGGCAGCTCAACCAGTAGCGCCGCCACCGGCGGCCCCACCGCCACCACCTCCGGCGGCTCCACCGCCTCCGCCGCCCGCTTGGGGTGGCTATTACGGCCCCAGGCCCTACGTCTCGGCCAGCATCTGCGCGCCGATTCCATTCATCCATATCTGCGCCGGAATCTGAGAGCGCCAGAGCGGCGGCGATGCCTGGAGCCCCCTGTCAGGATTGAACTGACGACCGCTCGCTTACAAGGCGAGTGCTCTACCACTGAGCTAAGGAGGCGGGATCAAACCGGTCCAAGCCTAATCGGTCACTCGCCGCTGTCGATGATGCGCGTTGAGCGCACCGTCCGGGACGAAGGACGACGCCGGCCGGGGAGCGGAATGCGGTCGGCGATGCTGCTCAGCGGGTTCACCACCATGGTGAGCGCGACGACCGCGTCCTGGAGCGTGGCGATCGCGGGCTCCAGCGCTTCCATCCCGGGCGTCAGCCGCGCCAGGGTGTCGGCGACGTCGGCGAGCTGGTCCAGCGGCCCGTTCTTCGCCGTCAGCTTGTCGACCAGACCACCCTCGGCCAGCAGCCGGTCGGCCAGCCCATCCTCGGCCAGCAGCCGCTCGATCAGTCCGTCCTCGGAGACAAGCTGATCGGCCAGGCCGCCGGGCTGCAGGGTGCGGTGCAGGCCCCCGCCCTCAGCGGTAAGGCGGTCCAGCAGGCCGCCGTCCGACGTCAGCATGTCGACCAACCCGCCCGGGCGCAGCAGCCGGTCGATCGGTCCCTCCGGTGCCACGGCCCGTCCCAGTGGCGCATCGTCGTCCAGCAGCCGGGCGAGCCGGTTGGCACGAACGATCGCGTCGTCGATTCCCAGCATGGAAGTCATGGCGTTCGTTCCGCCGGTCCCGCCTTCGCCCAGCGCCCGTTTCGCCACCCCGACCGCCGCGGTTGCCACGGTCAGGCCGGCGTCCGCGGCGGCGAGCCCGACACGTGCCGGGGCGGTCGCGGCCAACACGATCCGTGCGGCGAGGTTCATTCCACGAGTCTATTCGCGACGCGACTGCGCCGACCCGCGCAGGTCCGAGCGGTTGCGATGAGGCCTGGCAGACTACTATCAGAGTGTTGGCACTGAGCTTTCAGCAACCACACAACCTTTACATAGGAAACGTTCAACAAGAGGCAGAAGAATCTGATGACCGCGGCAACCTCAAGCGAAACGAAACCGGAGGCTCGTGTCCTCGTAGTCGATGACGAGGCCAACATCGTCGAGCTCCTCTCGGTGAGCCTCAAGTTCCAGGGTTTCGAGGTCTACACCGCGACGAATGGCGCCCAGGCCCTGGATCGGGCCCGGGAAGCCCGCCCCGACGCGGTGATCCTGGACGTGATGATGCCCGGGATGGACGGATTCGGAGTGCTGCGGCGCCTGCGCGCCGACGGCATCGACGCCCCGGCGCTGTTCCTGACGGCCCGTGATTCGTTGCAGGACAAGATCGCCGGCCTGACCCTGGGCGGCGACGACTACGTGACCAAGCCGTTCAGCTTGGAGGAAGTCGTCGCCCGGCTGCGGGTCATCCTTCGGCGCGCCGGCAAGGGCGGAGCGGAGCCCCGCAGCGCCCGGCTGACCTTCGCCGACATCGAACTCGACGAGGAGACGCACGAGGTGTGGAAGGCCGGCGAACCGGTGTCCCTATCGCCGACCGAGTTCACGCTGCTGCGTTACTTTGTGATCAACGCGGGCACGGTCTTGAGCAAGCCCAAGATCCTCGACCACGTGTGGCGATATGACTTCGGAGGTGACGTCAATGTCGTCGAGTCCTACGTTTCGTACCTACGCCGCAAGATCGATACTGGGGAGAAGCGGCTGCTGCATACCCTGCGGGGAGTGGGCTACGTGTTGCGGGAACCACGCTGAGCCCGCGCTCGGCCGCCAGCGTTAGCGAAGAATCATTCACATGGCCAAACAGCATCGACGTGGATTGCCGCTCCGGGTAGGGCTGGTCGCCGCCACCCTGGCGCTGGTGGCGTGCGGGCTGGCGGTCTCGGGCATCGCGGTCACGTCGATCCTGCGGCACAGCCTGGTCACCCGGATCGACCAGACGCTGCTCGACGCGTCGCGGGGCTGGGCGCAGGCCCCGCGGCGCGAGTCGCCGCCGCCCTACGGGGCCCCCGACCCGGGCCGGCCACCGTCGAAGTTCTACGTGCGGGGCATCGGCATCGACGGCACCCCGTTCACCGCGATCAACGACCGCAACTCCGAACCGGCATTGCCGCCCAACAACGACGTAGGCCCCAATCCGACGACGCTGCCGTCGGTCAACGGGTCCGACATCCAGTGGCGCGCGGTGTCGGTGCGCGGCCCGCACGGCCTGACGACCGTTGCGATCGACCTGTCCGACGTCCAACACACGGTCAGCTCCCTGGTCTGGTTGCAGATCGGTATCGGGGTGGCGGTGCTGGTAGTGGTCGGCATCGCCGGCTTCGCGGTCGTGCAGCGCAGCCTGCGGCCGCTCTCCGAGGTCGAACAGACTGCCGCGGCGATAGCCGCCGGCCAGCTGGATCGCCGTGTCCCGGAACGTGATCCACGTACCGAGGTCGGCCGGCTGTCCCTCGCCCTGAACGGAATGCTTGCGCAGATCCAGGAGGCGCTCGCGTCCTCGGAGTCGTCGGCCGAGAAGGCCCGCGGTTCCGAGGAGCGGATGCGGCGGTTCATCACCGACGCCAGCCACGAGCTGCGCACCCCGCTAACGACAATCCGCGGCTTCGCGGAGTTGTATCGGCAGGGCGCCGCGCGCGACGTCGCCATGCTGTTGTCGCGCATCGAAAGCGAAGCCAGCCGGATGGGGCTGCTGGTCGACGACCTGCTGCTGTTGGCCCGCCTCGATGTGCAACGACCGCTCGAACACAACCGGGTCGACCTGCTGGCGCTGGCCAGCGACGCCGTGCACGACGCGCAGGCGATGGACCCCAAGCGCACCATTGCCATGGAAGTGCTCGACGGCCCTGGCACCCCGGAGGTGCTCGGAGACGAACCGCGGATCCGACAGGTGCTGAGCAACCTGGTCGCGAATGCCTTGCAGCACACCCCGGAGCGCGCCGACGTCACCGTGCGGGTCGGCACCGAGGGGGACGACGCCGTGCTCGAAGTGGCCGACAAGGGTCCCGGCATGACCGAGCAGGACGCGTCGCGGGTGTTCGAACGCTTCTATCGCACCGACTCGTCGCGGGCGCGTGCCAGCGGCGGCACTGGATTGGGGCTATCGATCGTCGACTCGCTGGTGCGCGCGCACGGCGGCGCCGTCACGGTGACGACCGCGCCCGGGGAGGGCTGTTGTTTCCGGGTCACACTCCCGCGCGTCAGCGAAGTGCCGGCGCAGGAGCCGGTTCACGCCAATTGAGCCAGGGCCGCCTTGATTTTGGCCTGCGCGTCGTCCAGGGATTCCGGTGAGGGGTTGCGGTCGACGTTGGCGAAACCGAAGTCGCTCAGGCGGCGGGTGGGGAACACGTGCACGTGTAGATGGGGCACCTCCAGCCCGGCGATGATCACCCCCGCCCGCTCAGTCTTGAAGGCCTTGCACACGGCCTTGCCGACAAGCTGACTCACGCTCATGATCCGGGCGAACGTCGCCCCATCGACGTCCTGCCACTGATCGATTTCGGCCCGCGGCACCACCAACGTGTGCCCTTGAGTCATGGGCTCGATCGTCAAGAACGCGACGACCTCGTCGTCCTCGTAGACGAAGCGGCCGGGAAGTTCACGGTTGATGATCTTGGTGAAGATCGATGCCATGGCCCCAGCATAGGGGCGATGGTTCTCGCCTCGGGCCGCGCCTGCTTGCGCCGGGTTCGATAGCGCACGCGCGATCGAATCTCAGGAGGCGGTAGTGCCTTCGGCGCCGTGCGGCCGGCTCACTCCTCCTTGCCGAACTGCATGACGTCGAGGTTCCAGTAGCCCCTCATGTTGGTAATCAGTCCGGCGTCGTTGACCGCGTAAGTGAACACGCCCCGCACCGAGCTGGTGAAGCCGCCCTCGAACTTGCTGTTGAGCACCAATATGTGGGCGATCTCATGGGGGGAACTCGACGGGAACGTTTCCTCGCAAGTGATGGACAGCTGGTTGGCCGCGATGTTCGTGTCGAAGAACGCGCCGACTGCCTCCTTACCGCGAACCCCGGTGCCGTCCGGGTTGGTCACGGATTTGCCGATCGGATCCTCGATGACGACGTCGTCGGCCATCAGGGCCAGCCAGCCCTCCCGGTCGTGCGCTTGTACGCATCGCCATGATGCCTGCGAGGCGGCGAGCGCCGGGGTCGCCTGCGATTCTTCGGTTCGGGTCATTCTTGTTCTCCTGTCACTAGATTGCGCACGCGGCGCGCGCGCCTTCCTCGGTGGCCTTGCGGATCAGCCCGAGCCCGGTGCAGTCGCCGGCGGCGTGCACCTGAGCGCCGGGCAGGGCGGCGGCCAGCGCGTCGAACATCGTGGTGTCGGGTTCGACCGTGCCGGCCAGCACGACGCTGTCGGCCTCCAGCTGCCGGGCGGTGCCGCCGGCCGGGGTGAACACCACCGCTTCGGTGGTGATCCGTTCCACGGTGGCCCGCACATGCACGGTGACGCCCAGCCGGTCGAGGCGATCCATGTGTTCGGTCTTGCGTTTGTTGCCGACCTCCGGGGCGATGTTTTTGCCGGATTCGAGGACCGACACCAGCCGGCCCCGGCTCGCCAGGAATTCGGCCAGTTCCAGGGCGACCAGGTCACCGCCGATGATGGCGACCCGCCGTCCGACCGGCATCCAGGCGCGGCTGGCCATCCGGACCGCGGCAGGATGCACCAGCCGCTGCCGCCACCCGCCCAGCGCGGAAGCCCCCAGCCGTTGCCAAGCCGGTGCGCCGGATTCGGCTCGCCCGCCCAGCAATTCGCGCAGCCCGGGACCGGTGTGGACGTGCGGTAGATCGGATCCGGGGATCGCCGGCACGGCGACCCTGCCACCGGTGGCGACCACCACCGCATCCGGGCCGGCATCGACGACGTCCTGAGACGAAATCGATTGACCCAGACGGACTTCCACGCTGCTGAGCTTGATCTCCTGGCGCAGGTAGCGCAGAAAAGGCTCATTCTCCGGATGCAGAACCGCCGCCCAGCGCAGCGCGCCGCCCAGCGCGGCGCTGCGTTCGAAAAGCGTGACGCGGTGTCCCCGTTCGGCGGCTACCCGGGCGGCCTCCAGCCCGGCGGGCCCACCGCCGATCACCACCACGCGCTTGGTGCGTGCGGCGGGAGCCGCCGCCATTTCGCGCTCCTTGCCGGTGCGTGGATTGACGGCACAGTCGACAGAGAAACGCAGTTCCATTGCATCGATGCAGTTTTCACAGGAGATGCACTTGCGAATCCGGTGTGCCTGCCCGTCGCGCAGTTTGCGCGGCAGCTCGGGGTCGGCCAGCAGCGGACGGCCCATCGCGATGAAATCGGCGCGTCCGTCGGCCAGAATCCGTTCGGCCCGGGCCGGATCGTGGATGCGGCCGACGGCGATCACGGGCACGTCGACCACCTGCTTGACCGCGGCCGCGGCCCCGACGTTGAGCCCCTCGCCGTCGTCGGCACCGTTGACCATCCCGGTCACCAACCGGTCGATCACCCCGCCGCTGATGTGGAACGCGTTGACACCCGCGGCCACGAACTCCGGCGCCAGCTGCGCGGTCTCGAAGATCGGCCGGCCACCCGCGACCCGTTCGTAGCCCGAGATTCGCAGCGTGATCGGCAGGGCGTCACCGATCTCGGAACGGATTGCGGCCAGCGCATCGAGGACCACCCGCGCACGGCCGCGGACCGAATCACCGCGGTAGTCGTCGGTGCGGCGATTGCGTTGCGGGGCAAGGAATGAGCCCAGCAGCATGTAGCCGTGCGCGGCGTGCAGCTCGATGCCGTCGTACCCGGCCTCGACGGCACGCCGCGCCGCGGCCTTGAACAAATCGAACACCCCGCACAGCTGTTGCTTGCTGATCTCGACCGACGGGCGCCCGGTGAGGTAGGAGGGAATCACCGACGGGCCCAATGACGTGACACCGAAGATCTCGGGCCCCAGACCGTCGGGACCGGCGTGCACGATTTGTGGTTGGATCTTGGCCCCGTGCTCGTGCACCACCTCCACGAGCGCCCGATGCGCGTCGACCGATTCGTCGGTGGCCAGGTGCAACCCGCCTGGAGTCTCCGGATGCTGGTGGTCGATCCCGGTGGCGCCCAGCGTGATCAGGCCGACTCCGCCCTTGGCGCGTGCGGCGAAGTAGTCGCGGGTGCGCTCGGACGGCAGCCCATCGGGCGTGCCATACATGGTCTCCATCGGAGACATGACCATGCGGTTGCGCACTGTCATGGCGCCGATCTGTCCCGGCGCCAGCAGGTGCCCGAACCCCGTCACTCGGGACCCAGTCGGTTGGGGCGGCAGTTACCTGTCCGCGTCCGTGTACCGGATGACGCCGCGAATGTTCTTGCCGTCCAGCATGTCCTGGTAGCCCTCGTTGATCTGCTCCAGGCGGTACTGGGTGGTGACCATGTCGTCCAGGTTCAGCTTGCCGGCCTTGTACATCGACAGCAGCTGCGGGATGTCGTACTGCGGGTTGCCGCCGCCGAAGATGGTGCCCTGCAAGTTCTTCTGCATCAGGGTGAGCATCGCCAGGTTGAGGTTGACGTTGGTGTCCAGCAGGCTGCCGATGGCGGTCAGCACGCAGGTGCCGCCCTTTTGGGTGATGTTGAGGTAGTTGTCGACGTCGGCGCCGTGCAGCTCGCCAACCGTGACCACGACCTTGTGGGCCATCAGCCCGTAGGTGACCTCCATGATGCCCATCAGCGCCGCGTCGATGTCGGGATAGACGTGGGTGGCACCAAATTTCAGCGCCTGGTCGCGCTTCCATTCGACCGGGTCGATCGCGAAGATGTAGCGTGCGCCGGCGTTGACGGCGCCCTGCAGCGCCGCCATGCCGACCCCGCCGACACCGACGATGGCGACGTCTTGGCCCGGCCGGATGTCGGCGGTGCGGACCGCCGAGCCGTACCCGGTGGTGACGCCGCAGCCGACTAAGGCGGCGACCTCGAAGGGAACCGACGGGTCGATCTTCACCACGGAGCTGCGGTGCACCACCATGTACGGCGAGAACGTGCCCAGCAGCGTCATGGGGAAGACATTCTGACCCTTTGACTGGATGCGGAACGTGCCGTCGGAAACCGCGGCACCGCCGAGCAGTCCGGCCCCCAGGTCGCACAGGTTGCGCATGCCGGCCTGACACGTCGGGCACTGCCCGCAGGACGGGATGAAGGACAGCACCACGTGGTCGCCGGGGGCGATGTCTTCGACGCCCGCACCGACCTCGGTGACGATGCCGGCACCCTCATGCCCGCCGAGCACCGGGAAACCGGCCATCGGGATTCCGCCGGTAACGAGGTGATGGTCGGAGTGGCACATGCCGGCCGCTTCCATCTGGATCTTGACCTCATGCGCTTGCGGGTCGCCGATCTCGATTTCCTCGATGGACCAGGGCTGGTTGAACTCCCAGATCAGTGCGCCTTTTGTCTTCACGATGGTCCTGACCCCATTTCGCCTTTGAATCGATCAGAGCTGGCCGGCCCCTTGATGCCGGACAACTTGGTGACGGGCGCCACAGGCACCCTTGTCGCGTCAGCATAGCGCGTGCAACAAATCAAATGCTTGGTTGGTCCGCCACTGGCTCCGGTCACCAGATCGGCACCGGTGCCTGGCCGAGCGGGTAGTAGCCCGGCAGCTTCTCGCCGGCGATGCTGCGCTCGATTCGCTTCTGCATGCCGGAGCTGAGGTCGCCGGATTCGATGAGCTTGCCGAACATGTACGCGACGTGACCGAAGTCGAAGAAGTCCCGCTGCCACTCGATGAGGTTGTCGGCGTTGAGGCGGAACCAACTGCCGCCGATGCCGTAGATCTCGTCCCTGGTGCCGTCGGACTTGTTGACGATCTGCTTCCAGAAGCCGACGATCTCGCCCTGCTTCTCGTCGATGAGCACCTTCTGGTACTCGTACACCCAGTTCTCCAGGCCCTCCATCTCCAGGCCCAGGGCAATGTCGCGGATTTCGTCGATGCCGACGCACATCACGTCTTCCTTGGGGCCGATGTTCCAGCCGTAGGTGGCGTCCTGGGTGTAGAAGTCCGCCAATGGCCGCCAGTCACCGGCCTTCTCGCAGTCCTTGTTGGCCTGCAGCCAGCGGTCGACCCATGCCTCGAGTTCCTCGCGTGACGCTTGTGATGTCATGAATCAGTCTCCTGGATCTTCTTTGATGAACAGTGCATGCGTTGGGCACATATCGACCGCGCGCTCGACTTCCTCGCGGGCGTCTTCGGGCGGCTCGGGGTCCACGATTTCGACCTTGCCCCGCTTGGGCACCCGGAAGTAGTCCGGCGCCTCCAGTTCGCACATGGCATGGCCCTGGCACAAATCCAGATCGGCTTCGATCCTGAATCCCATGGGAGAACCTACTTCTGGCGCTTGCGGTAGCGGACTTTTGCCGGCCGGGCGAGCTGGACGACCATTTTGGAGTGGTCGTTGTGGTAACTGTCGGCCGGCTGTGCCATCTCGAATTCGTACTCGCGCAATAGAACCGAGAAGATCGCCTTGATCTGCATCTGGGCGAAGGCGGCGCCGACGCACCGGTGTCGCCCTGCGCCGAATGGAATCCAGGTCCACCGATTGACGATGTCGGCCTGCTCGGGCTTGTTGTAGCGGTCGGGCTTGAAGGCATCCGGATCGGGGAAGTCCTCGGGAATCCGGTTGCTGATCGCCGGGGACGCGGCGACGTAGTCGCCCTTGTGGATCGGAAAGCCCTCGACCTCGAACTCGCCCTGGGCCACCCGCATCAGGATGATCAGCGGCGGGTGCAGCCGTAGGGTCTCCTTGACCACGTTATCCAGCTTCGGAATCGACCGCAGCGCATGGAAACTCACCTCTTCGCCATCGGCGTACAGCTCCTCGAGCTCGGCGAGCACCTCGGCGTACACATCGGGGTGGCGGATTAACTCGATCAACGTCCACGCCGAGGTCCCCGAACTGGTGTGGTGCCCCGCGAACATCAGCGAGATGAACATTCCGGTGACCTCGTCGGCGGAAAACCGGGGAATGCCGTCTTCGTCCTTGATCGAGACCAGCACGTCGAGCATGTCGCGGTCGGCCTTGTCCTTCGGGGGATTGGCCAGCCGCTGGTCCATGATCTCCTGCACCAGCGCAACGAGTTTGACGCGCGCCTCGTCCCGTCGTTTGAAGCTCTCGATCGGCAGGTAGGGATCGACGTAGCACAGCGGGTCGGTGCCGCGTTCCAGCTCGTGGTAGTACTCCGCGAAGCGATGGTCGAGCTGCTCACGGAATTTCAGCCCGATCAGGCAGGCGGTCGAGGTGTAGATGGTCAGCTCCGCGAAGAAGTCGAGCAGCTCGATCTCGCCCTGGTCGCCCCAGTTGGCGATCATCTTCTTGACTTCGCCCTCAATGGTGCTGGCGTGGCCCTTCATCTGCTCGCCGCGCAACGCCGAGTTGTGCAGCATCTCCTTGCGCCGCTCGGGGCTGGCGTCGAATACGACGCCCTTGCCGAAGATCGGCGTCATGAAGGGGTAGGCCTCGGCCTGGTCCAGATCCTCGTCCGCGGAGCGGAAGAAGAATTCGTTGGCGCCCGCGCCAGACAGCAGGATGACGTGTTTGTCGACCAGCTGGAACCAGCCGACGTCGCCGCACTCGTCCCGGACGCGCTTCATCAGACCGATTGGGTCGGTGCGGAATTCCTCGAGGTGACCGTGCTCTTCCTCGCCGCCGGAAACCCGCGGCACAATCGCGGTGGTTGTCATGACGGCATCCCCTCCTCGCCGAGTGCGAGCTTCTGTCGATCTTTCTTGTCGGCCAACGGGGCTTCGGGCTGAAGCTCCATGTTCGCGATGAACCCGCCGCGCGGTGTCTCGGCGACGAACGTGATGGCGCGCGCCAGGTCCGCCGCGCGCAGGAAGTAGTCATGGCGGGCCTGGCCCCACTTGGCCCAGTCCTCCAGTGCGGGGCCGATCTTCTCGGCCGGCAGGCTCCAGCCCATCGAGGTCTTCGTCGGGCCGGGGTGCACGATCGAGGCCCGCACGCCGGTGCCCTCGAGCTCCATCTGGAAGTTGGTGACCATCGCCACGAGAGCGGCCTTGGCCGCGCCGTAGGCACCCATGTGCGGCCGCTGGCGCAGGGCCACGTCGGAGCCGACGAAGATCAGATCGCCACGCTGACGCTCCAGCATGCCCGGCAGCACGGCGGCGGCCAGCCGGTTGGCGCCGACGAGGTGGATTTGCAGTTGCGACTCGAACTCGTCGGTGGTGATCTCCGCGAGTTTGCCGAAGTATGTGTCGCCGGCACCGGCGACCATTACCTCGATGTCGCCCAGTGCGTCGACCGACTGCGAGACAAAGGATTTCACCGAGTTCGGATCCGTGACGTCCAGGTGGAATCCGACCGCCTCGCCGCCTTCGGCGTTGATCTTGCCGACGATGTCGTTGAGCTTCTCGACTCGGCGCGCGCCGAGCGCGACCGGGAAGCCGTGCGCCGCGAGTTCGATGGCGGTGGCCTCTCCGATGCCGGACGAGGCGCCGGCCACGATGGCCGGCCGGCGTTCGGGCAGGGGGTCAAAGCGGGGCATTCAGCGGACCTCCACGGTCATTGGTAGGTGAGCGAATCCGCGGACATTGCTGGAGTGGACGCGGACGGCGTTGGCCTCGTCCACCTCATATCCGCGGATTCGCTTGAACAACTCGGTGAGCGCGACCCGGGCTTCCATCCGCGCCAGATGCGCGCCCAGGCAGAAATGTGCGCCACTACCGAAACTCAATAGTTTGGGCCCGATTTCGCGGCCGATCAGATAGTCGTCGGGCCTGTCGAAGACCCGCTCGTCGCGGTGGCCGGAACCGGGCAACAGCAGCAATACGTCGCCCTCGGGAATGGTGGTGTCGTAGAGGGTGAGTTCCCCGGATACGGTGCGGGCCAGGATCTGGCTGGACGTGTCGTAGCGCAAGGTCTCCTCGACCCACAGCGGCACCAGCGACAGGTCGGCATAGACCGGAGTCAGCTGCCCGGGGTTCTTGTGGCCCCAAAATGCGGCATTGGCAAGGAGTTTGGTGGTCGTCTCGTTGCCGGCGATCACCATCAGGAACATGAAGCCGAGGACTTCCTCGTCCGTGAGCCGGTCGCCGTCGATCTCGGCTTCCAGCAGCGCCGAGGTCAGGTCATCCGTCAGCTTCTTGCGCCGCTCGGCGACCATTCCCTGGTAGTAGACGATCAGGTTGATGGAGGCTTCGACGGCCTCCGGCGGCACGTCGGTGACGCCCTCGTCGCGGTGCATCACCCCGTCGGCCCAGGCGCGCACCTGGACTCGATCCGGTTCGGGGACACCCATCAACTCGGAGATGACGTCCATGGGAAGCTTTCCGGCGAACTCGTCGACGTAGTCGACCGTGCCGTCCGCTGACGACCTAGCCTTTTCCAGCATCGTGTCGAGGTGTTGTGTCGCGATCTCGGTGACGCGGGGTTCGAGTTCGCGAATCCTCCTCGGTGTGAAGCCTTTTGACACCAGCGTCCGCAGACGCAGATGGGCGGGATCGTCCATCGCCAAAAACGACATCGTCTTGGACGCGTGCGGGCCGCGCGACGCCGGATCCAGCGAAACGCCGTATTTGTTCGACAGCGTGGTGCTGTTGCGGAAACCCTGCAGCACATCCTGGTGCCGCGACAGCGCCCAAAACTTCAGGTCCTCGTTGCGATACAGCGGGGCCTCATCGCGGAGGCGCTTGTAGTACGGGTACGGGTCCTCGTGGAAGTCGTAGTCGTATGGATCGAGGACCAGCTCGTGGTCGCCAACATGGATGGTCATTCGGTGCTTGTCTCCTGGCTCGTCTCTCCGGCGCCGGTGAGGATCAGCCTGACCACATAGGCCAGCCGGTCGGCGATCTCGCGATAGGTGAATTCGCCGCTGCCGGCCTGAACGAGCGCCCCGAAAAACGACATTTCGAGCGCCGACACGGCGGTGGGGTCGGCATCGGGGCCGATCGCGGACGTGATGCGGCGGTGGATCTCCGCGCCGATCCGGTCGCGGGCGGCCCGCACCGCGGGCTCGGCGCCTCCGCTGAGCAAGGCCGTCGTGCACGCGGCGCTGACCTCTGGCTCATCGGCGACCACCAGGGCCAGGTGGCGCAACACCTGGTCCACCCGGGTGGGCATCGGGTCGTTGACGTCGGTGAAGTAGGGGACCTGCCGGACCAGGTCCAGGTAGACCTCGGCGATCAGGTGGTTCTTCGACGAGAAGTAGGTGTAAGCCGTGGCCGGGGCGACTTTGGCGCGAGCCGCGACCGCGCGCACCGTCAGATCGGCGTAGGACTTTTCGCGCAGCGTCTCGATGCCCGCCGCGAGCACCTTCCGGAAGGTCTCCTCCTGGCGGCGGTTTCGCGCGGGCGGGCCGGTCTGGTGCTCGGCCTGAGACGTGATCGTCACCAGTGCATCGCTGGACACATGTCCAAGCTATCGGACCGACTCCGCCGGAAGCAAGACCGATCGGCAAAGACAGCGGTTAATGTGCTGTTTTCGGTCGCGTAGCCGCCCCAGTCGAGATCGGCCCTTGCACCGCTAACGGCGAGGCGGCTATGGTTCCATCGGATAATATCGGACAACTGTCCACTGAAATCCATTGGAATTCGCGTGCTCGATTGGTCGCACAGACGGGAGCGGGAGATGGCCTTGTTGGCCGACGGCGTGAGCGCACTTTTCATCGACGGGAAGATGTCGCCCGGCAGCGCCGGCACGTTCCCGACGATCAATCCGGCGACCGAGGAAGTATTGGGAGCCGCGGCCGATGGCGGCGCCGACGACATGGGCCGCGCGATCGACGCCGCGCGGCGCGCCTTCGACGACACCGACTGGTCGCGCGATACCGAGCTACGGGTGCGGTGCGTGCGCCAACTGCGCGAGGCGATGCAGCAGCACCTTGAAGAACTGCGGGACCTGACCATCGCAGAGGTCGGCGCGCCGCGGATGCTCACCAGCATCGCCCAGCTCGAAGTCCCGGTCAACGACCTGGCGTTCGCGGCGGATACCGCCGAATCCTACGTTTACAACCAGGATCTCGGCGAGGCGTCGCCGATGGGCATCCGTACCCGGCGCACCATCGCCCGTGAGGCCGTCGGCGTGGTAGGGGCGATCACGCCGTGGAACTTTCCCCACCAGATCAACCTCGCCAAGATCGGACCCGCACTGGCGGCTGGAAACACCGTGGTCCTCAAACCCGCCCCCGACACACCCTGGTGCGCCGCGGTGCTGGGCGAACTCATCGCCGAGCACACCGACTTCCCGCCCGGTGTCATCAACATCGTCACCTCCAGCGACCACGGCGTGGGTGCGCTGTTGGCCAAAGACCCACGGGTGGACATGGTTTCGTTCACCGGGTCGACCGCCACCGGCCGCAGCGTGATGGCCGACGGTGCCGCCACCATCAAGAAGGTCTTCCTCGAGCTCGGCGGCAAGTCGGCGTTTATCGTCCTCGACGACGCCGACCTGAGCGGTGCCGTGGGCGTGGCAGGGTTCTCGGTCTGCATGCACGCCGGGCAGGGATGCGCGATCACCACCCGGCTGGTGGTGCCGCGGGCGAAGTATGACGAAGCCGTCGCCATCGCGGCCGCGACGATGGGCGGCATCAAGGCGGGCGACCCCACGGACCCCGGAACCATCTGCGGGCCGGTGATTTCGGCGCGTCAGCGCGACCGCATCCAGGGCTACCTCGACTCGGCGATCGCCGAGGGCGGCGCATTCGCATGCGGGGGTGGCCGGCCGTCCGGCCGCGACGTCGGTTTCTTCATCGAGCCCACCGTCATCGCCGGGCTGGGCAACGACGCCCGCTGCGCGCGCGAGGAGATCTTCGGCCCGGTCCTGACGGTGATTCCGCACGACGGCGACGACGACGCGGTGCGCATTGCCAACGACTCGCCATACGGCTTGTCGGGCACCGTTTTCGGCGCCGACCCGGATCGGGCGGCGAGGGTCGCCGCGCGGGTCCGCGCAGGCACCATCAATGTCAATGGCGGCGTGTGGTATTCGGCCGACGCCCCGTTCGGCGGTTACAAGCAGTCCGGCAACGGCCGAGAGATGGGCCTGGCCGGTTTCGAGGAGTACCTCGAAATCAAAACCATCGCGACAGCGGTTAACTAGAGGAGCTCGAGAGCATGCGGTTTGAGAACAAGGTCGCGATCGTCACCGGTTCCGGTGGCGGCATCGGTCAGGCGTATGCCGAGGCGCTAGCCCGTGAAGGTGCCGCGGTTGTCGTGGCCGACATCAAGTCCGAGGCGGCCGAGGCGGTGGCCAAGCAGATCGTCGCCGACGGCGGTACGGCCCTGGCGGTGCCCGTCGATGTGTCCGACCCGGCGTCGGCGAAGGCGATGGCCGACCGCGCGCTGGCCGAGTTCGGCGGCATCGATTATCTGGTCAACAACGCCGCGATCTTCGGGGGCATGAAGCTCGATTTCCTGCTCACGATCGATCCCGAGTACTACAAGAAGTTCATGAGCGTCAACCTCGACGGCGCCCTGTGGTGCACCCGCGCCGTCTATCGCAAGATGGCCAAGCGCGGCGGTGGGGCGATCGTCAACCAGTCGTCCACGGCGGCGTGGCTGTACTCGAACTACTACGGCCTGGCCAAGGTCGGGGTGAACGGCCTGACCCAACAGTTGTCCCGCGAGTTGGGCGGCCAGAACATCCGGATCAACGCGATCGCGCCCGGGCCCATCGACACCGAGGCCAACCGGACCACCACGCCGCAGGAGATGGTGGCCGACATCGTCAAGGGTCTTCCCTTGTCGCGCATGGGGACTCCCGAGGATCTGGTCGGGATGTGCCTGTTCTTGCTCTCCGATGAGGCGTCGTGGATCACGGGGCAGATCTTCAACGTTGACGGCGGGCAGATAATCCGGTCATGAGCAACGCCGGCGACGATGCAGAGCGGAGCGATGAGGAGGAGCGGCGCCAATGGCAGAAGATCTGAGGCTGGGCTACATCGGGCTGGGCAACATGGGTGCGCCGATGGCCACGAAGATGACCGAATGGCCCGGCGGGGTGACGGTTTACGACATCCGAACCGAGGCGATGACGCCGCTGGCCGAGAAGGGCGCCGGCCTGGCCGACAGCGTCGCCGACGTCGCTGCCGCCGACATCATCCACGTCACCGTCCTCGACGACGCGCAGGTGCGCGAGGTCGTCGGCGAGCTGGCCGCCCACGCCAAGCCCGGGACGGTCATCGCGATCCACTCGACGATCAGCGACACGACGGCTGCGGAACTGGCCAGTGACCTCAAGCCGCAGGGCATCCATGTCGTGGACGCCCCGGTCAGCGGTGGCGCCGCGGCCGCCGCGAAGGGCGAGCTTGCCACCATGGTGGGGGCCAATCGGGAGGTGTACGAGCGGATCAAGCCGGCGTTCAAACATTGGGCGGCGGTGGTCATCCACGCCGGTGAGCCCGGTGCTGGGACTCGAATGAAGCTGGCCCGCAACATGTTGACGTTCACGTCGTATGTCGCGGCGTGCGAAGCCATGAAACTGGCGGAAGCGGCGGGACTGGATCTGCAGGCGCTGGGTCGGGTGGTGCGTCACACCGATGCCCTCACCGGCGGGCCCGGGGCGATCATGGTCCGCGACGACATGAAAGACCTTGAGCCGGAACACTTCCTGTACCAGCCGTTCATGCATACCCGGGGGCTGGGGGAGAAAGACCTGAGCCTGGCGCTGGCCCTGGGCGAGGCGGTATCGGTGGATCTGCCGCTGGCCCGGTTGGCCTACGAGGGGCTGGCGGCCGGCCTCGGGGTGCCACACACAGAGAAAGAGGCGTGATGGACGAACTTCGCCGCAAGGGCCTCGCGAAGATGAACGAGGTCTACGGCTGGGAGATGCCCAACATCGAGGGCGATGCGTACTTCGACCTGACCGTCGATCACCTGTTCGGCAGCATCTGGACACGACCGGGATTGTCGATGCGCGACAAGCGCATCATGACGTTGACGGCGGTGACCGCGATCGGCAACCGCGACCTGGCCGAGATTCAGATCAACGCCGCGCTGCTCAACGGTGAACTGACCGAGACTGAGCTCAAGGAGATGGCCGTCTTCCTCACCCACTATCTCGGTTTCCCCCTCGGTTCGGCGCTCAACGGCGCCGTCGACGCCGTCGTCGCGAAGCGGAAGAAGGCCGCGGCGAAGGGCGCCGGAGAGGACAAGAAGGCCAACGTGGACACCGCGCTGAAGATGCACTCCGGAGACAAGGACTGACCGGTATCAGTAAGGCCGGCCACCTTCGGGCATCACGTACTCGGAGATCGGCGCAAGGCCGCCGTTGACCGACGTTCCACCGTTGATGATGCCCGGCGCCATTTCCAGCATGTTGTGCGGGAACCCGAATTTCGGCTTGGTCAGCGCGTCGAGCCGGCCCAGTTCGTCGGTGCTGAGCCGCACATCGACGGCGCGGACGTTGTCCTCGAGCTGCGAGAGCCTGCGCGCCCCGATGATGACCGAGGAGACGGCGGGCTGCGCATGCACCCAGGCCAGTGCGACGCTGGCGACGTTCGTCTCGTGCGCCTTGGCGATGCCTTCGAGTTCGTCGATCAGCGCGTAGGTCTTGTCGTTGAGGAATGCGTCGACCATGGCGCCGCGATCGGCGTCGTGCCGACCGGCATTGGCTCGGGTGTACTTGCCGCTGAGCACGCCGCTCTTCAGCGGCGACCACGGTGTGATGCCGAGGCCGAACTCCGCTGCCATCGGGGCGAGTTCCTGTTCTATCGAGCGCTCCAACAGCGAGTACTCGACCTGCAGGCCGACGAAGCTCGACCAGCTACGGAACCGGGCGATGAGGTTGGCCTCGGCGATCTTCCACGCCGGGGTGTCCGAAACGCCGATGTAGCGGACCTTTCCGGCGCGGACGAGGTCGTCGAGCGCCGACATCGTCTCATCTATCGGAGTGTTCGCGTCCCAGATGTGCAACCAGTACAGATCGATGTAGTCCGTTTGCAGACGCCGCAGAGAGTTGTCGCAAGCGTTGATCAGGGACTTACGGCCCGAGCCCCCTCCGTTGGGATCGCCGGGATACAGGTTGCCGCTGAATTTGGTGGCGATCACCAATCGATCCCGGCGGGCGGCGTTGCGACCGACGTGGTCGCCGATGATCTTCTCGGAATGGCTTCGGGTGTAGAAGTTGGCGGTGTCGATGAAGTTGCCGCCGAGGTCCGTGTACCGGTCGATGATCTGTTGAGACTCTTCAACACTGGTGCCCCAGCCGAGGTCTTCGCCGAACGTCATGGCGCCCAGGCACAAGGGGCTGACGCGCAGTCCGGAGCGTCCGAGTGTCACGTACTGATCCAGGGGCATGGGGGCCGCCTTCTGGTAAGTTGTTCGATCATGGGTTTGTTCAATCCTAAACTAGTTCATGTCTGAACGATCAGGCAAGTCGAAGCCTGCGATCGACGCGGCCAAGATCTGGTCGTTGAACTACCGCGTGCTGCTGTCGGTCATCTCGTGCGCCGAGCCCGACATCTGCGCACTGGGACTCGAATCCAAGGAACTGTTCCTGCTCGCCGAGATCGACGAGCATCCCTACCCCGCCGAACTGGCGGCGACGTTGAGCATGCCCAAGGCGACGGTCACCGTCTACCTCAAACGACTTGAGGCCGCGGGATTCGTGCGTCGTGAGATCGACGCCTCCGATCTGCGGCGCCATCGACTACTACTCACTCCGGCCGGACGTAAGGCCGCCACGGACGGGTTGGCGCTGCTGTCCGACGAGTTCAACAAGCGTCTCGGACGCCTCACTGCCGCGCAGCAAAAAGAGCTCAAAGACCTGCTGGAGCGAATCGTCTGAACGCCTGAGCTAGTCTGACGTGTCGTGCGAGTTCTGGTGATCGGTTCGGGTGCACGAGAGCATGCGCTATTGCTGGCGCTTCGGAAAGACCCGCAGGTCACGGGGTTATTCGTCGCTCCCGGCAACGCCGGTACCGCCCGCGTGGCCGAGCAGCATGACGTCGACATCACATCGGGTTCCGACGTTGTCGCCCTGGCGCGCGAGCTCCGTGCCGACCTGGTGGTGATCGGTCCCGAGGTGCCGCTGGTGCTGGGGGTGGCCGACGCCCTGCGAGCCGCCGGCATCGTCTGCTTCGGGCCCAGCAAGGACGCCGCCCGCATCGAAGGCTCCAAGGCGTTCGCCAAGGAGGTCATGGCCGCCGCCGGCGTGCGTACCGCGGCCAGCGAAACCGTTGACAGCCCGGCGCATTTGGACGCCGCCCTGGACCGGTTCGGGCCTCCGGCGGGCGACCCCGCCTGGGTGGTCAAGGACGACCGGCTGGCCGCGGGCAAGGGCGTAGTGGTGACCGCGGACCGCGGCGTCGCCCGGGCGCACGCCGCCGGCCTGCTCGAGGCGGGCCACCCGGTGCTGCTGGAGTCGTATCTGGACGGCCCGGAGGTGTCGCTGTTCTGCGTCGTCGACGGCCAGACCGTGGTGCCGCTGTTGCCGGCGCAGGACTTCAAGCGTGTCGGCGACGGCGATACCGGACCCAACACCGGCGGCATGGGCGCCTACGCGCCGGTTCCGTGGCTTCCCGACGAGGTGTACCGGGACATCGTCGGCAACATCGTCGAACCCGTTGCGGCCGAAATGGTTCAGCGCGGCAGCCCGTTCTGCGGGTTGTTGTACGTCGGACTGGCGATCACCGCCAACGGGCCGGCCGTGGTCGAATTCAACTGCCGGTTCGGCGATCCGGAGACCCAGGCCGTGCTGGCGCTGCTGGAATCGCCGTTCGGGCAACTGCTGTACGCGGCGGGCACCGGCAAGCTGGCCGACTTCGGCGAGTTGCGCTGGTACGAGGGGGCGGCTGTCACGGTGGTGCTGGCGGCGGAGAACTATCCCGGGCGCCCTCGGGTCGGGGACGTCGTCGCAGGCTCGGAAGTCGACGGGGTGCTGCACGCGGGCACGGCGCGCCGCGACGACGGCGAGGTGGTCTCCTCGGGCGGTCGCGTGCTGTCGGTGGTGGGCACCGGCGCCGACCTCGCCGCCGCGCGGTCGCAGGCGTACGAGCTGATGCGGTCGATCCGACTGCCCGGCAGCCACTTTCGAAGCGACATCGCGCTGTTGGCGGCCGAGGGCAAGATCAGCGTCTAGAAACCCGCGGCCTGGCCGTCGCGGCGGGGATCGCTAGCCGCGAAATAGCCGCCACCGAGCCGCCAGATCGCCTGGCAGCTGCCGAACTGGTTGTAGTCGTCCACGGCAACGAGGTCATGTCCGCGACGGCGAAGCTCGTCGAGCGTCGCCGCCGGGAAGCCTTTCTCGCAGCTCACCTGCATGCCTTGCACCCACCGGAACCGAGGACCGTCACACGCGGCCTGCGGATTCTGTCCATGGTCGGCGATGCGCACCATCACCTGTGTGTGACCCTGAGGCTGCATCGTTCCGCCCATCACGCCGAAGCTCATCACGGGGGCGCCGTCTTTGGTGACAAAGCCAGGGATGATCGTGTGGTAGGGCCGTTTGGCCGGCCCCACGCGGTTCGGGTGTCCTTCGGCCGCAGCGAAATTCGTCCCGCGGTTCTGAAGCGATATCCCGGTGCCCGGCACCACGACACCGGACCCGAATCCCATGTAGTTCGACTGGATCATCGACACCATCATCCCCGCGGCGTCGGCGGCGGTCAGATACACGGTTCCCCCGCTCGGAGCGCCCGCGGATGCCGGCCTCGCCCGGGCGCGATCGATCAGGGCCGCGCGTTGCCTCAGGTAGTCGGCGTCCAGCAGGTGTTCCGGGCGCACCGGCATGTGCTCGATGTCGGCGACGTAGGCCTGCGCGTCGGCAAAGGCCAGCTTCACCGCCTCGATCTGTAGATGCACGCTGTCCGCGGAATCGACTGGGAACGAGCCCATGTCGAAGTGCTGCAGGATTCCCAGGGCGATCAGGGCCACTATCCCGTGACCGTTGGGCGGGATCTCGTGGACGGTGTACCCGCGGTAGGTGCCGCGGATGGTGCCCACCCAGTCGGCGCGGTGAGCGGCGAGGTCGCTGGCGCGCATCGCGCCGTCGTTGGCCACCGCGTGCGCCTCGAGTCGGGCGGCCAGCTCTCCGCGGTAGAACGCGTCGCCATTGGTTGCGGCGATCTCTTCGAGGGTGGTGGCCTGTTCGGCGAAGCTGAACCGCTCACCGGGTTTCGGCGCCCGCCCGGCGGGCATGAAGGCGGCGGCGAAGCCGGGCTGCTTCTCGAACAGCGGGATCTGCGCCGCCCATTGCTCCGCGACGGTCGGTGACACCAGAAATCCGTTGCGGGCGTAGCGGATTGCGGGCTCGAAGAGCTTTTCGAACGGGAGCTTGCCGAACTTGGCGTGCAACTCGGTCCACGCCGACACCGCGCCCGGCACGGTGACCGCGTTCCAGCCGACCACCGGAACCGCGTTGCCGCCGAAGTATTCCGGCGTCCAGGCCGCGGGCGAACGGCCAGACGCATTCAGCCCGTGCAACTGCCGGCCGTCCCACACGATGGCGAAGGCATCCGAGCCGATGCCGTTGGAGACCGGCTCCACCACCGTAAGCGCGATGGCGGTGGCGATGGCCGCATCCACCGCGCTTCCCCCGTCGGCGAGCATCCGAAGGCCCGCTTGGGCTGCCAGCGGTTGCGACGTGCACACAACGTTGTCCGCCAGCATGGGCTTTCGCGGCCAGGCGTAAGGAAACTCCCAATCGAAGGGTGCCGTCACCTTCGCGAGCGTAGCGCTGGCGTGACGCTCGTTGCCCAGCACCGCCCTAGCGTGACGCTCGATGGCCAAACGCATTCACGCCGTCAGCAGCGGCGCCATCCAGGTCAGCTCGGCGGGCAGCTGCGAACTCCAGAACTCCCCGTTGTGGCCGCCCGGCGAGAAACCGCCCGCAGGCGGATGGGGCAGTTGCGCGATGAACTGTTTGGTCGCGGCGTAAAACGGATCGCCGTCGCCGCAATCGACCCGAATGGGAATCGACCCCAGCGCAGGCATCCCGAACACCGAATTCGCCGCGAAGTCGTCGGGCCCGTCGAAGGCACCAGGCGCAGCAGCGCCGGAGGAGAGCCACAGTGCGGGACTGACGGCGCAAATCGCCGCGGTGCGCGCCGGACCCAGCCGACCCCCCAGCAGCAATGCGCCGTAGCCGCCCATCGACCAGCCCAAGAACGCCACCCGCGAGGTGTCCAGGCCCTGGCCACTCAACATCGGGATGAGCTCGTCGAGCACCATCGCCCCGCTGTCCTCGCCGGACGCCCTCTTGTGCCAATAACTGCCGCCACCGTCGACGGCGATAACGGCAAACGGCGGCAGGCCCGCGTTGACGGCTTGGGCCAGGCCCTGTTCGACGCCGCCGGCCATCACCGTGGATGCGTCGCTGCCCTTGCCGTGCAGCGCGATGACCGGTCGCAGCGCCTTCGTTTGGCCTGGCGGTCGCGCGATGGCCCAGTTGGTGTTGATCCCGCCGCGCGCCGCCGAGACGAAGGAACCCGTCACCATGGTGGGCGCCGGCTGACCCGGGGGGGCCGGTTCGAGAGGTGGGGTCGGTGGCGCCAGCGGCGCCTGGGTGCCGGCCGGCGACAGCGGCATGGCCTGAGATGGTCGGGGCTTGAACAGGATGTCGAGCGCGTACGTGCCCGCTGCTCCCGCGGCGGCGCCGGCGCCGAGACCCAGCAGGGCACGGCGGCTCAAGTCGGGCATGGGGGCCATCATGCCATGTTGGTTTTGGCGGACTGTTTGGCCGAAATGGCAATGCAGTACCACTTTGACTGGCACGATGGCTACTCGTGACGGCAGCAGTCACTCCGAAGGGAGAACGTCGACGGTATGCGCTCGTGAGCGCCGCCGCCGAGCTGCTTGCCGAAGGCGGATTCGATGCGGTGGGTCACCGCGCGGTCGCTCGGCGGGCCGGACTGCCGTTGGCGTCTACTACGTATTACTTCTCGTCCCTTGATGATTTGATCGCGCGTGCCGTCGAACACATCGCGATGATCGAGGTGGCACAGCTGCGGTCGCGGGTTACCGCCCTTTCCCGTCGGCGCCGCGGACCGGAGACCATCGCCGAGGTGTTGGTAGACCTGCTTGTCGGCGACGTGTCCAGCCCGGGACTCAGCGACCAGTTGATCTCGCGCTACGAGCGACACATCGCGTGCACCCGGCTGCCCGCATTGCGCGATACCATGCGTCGCAGCCTGCGGCAGCGCGCCGAGGCCGTGGCCGAGGCCGTCGAGCGATCGGGCCGCACGGTACACATCGAGCTGGTGTGCACGCTGATCTGCGCGGTCGACGGTTCGGTGGTGTCCGCGTTGGTCGAGGGCCGCGATCCTCGCGCGGCGGCGTTGGGGACGGTGGTCGATCTCATCGAAGTGCTCGCCCCCATCGATCAGCGGCCCCTGCGGTCGGCCGGCAGCGAAGGCGTCACGATGTACCCGGTGGCGAAGTCGCCGTAGATCGTCACGTCCGCCGGGCGGCGCTGCGCGTAGAGGGCCACATAGGCACAGACCACGGCGTCGACGGGGTCCTCGGCGCGGCGCAGCTCGCTTTTGCGCTCGGCAATGGTTACCCGCTTGCGCAGCCGAGCCCACTCTTCATTACCCGCTACCTGCAGGGGTACCGCGGCGTGCGCAAGCTTCTCTATGCCGTCCATCAGCAAGAGCAACTCGGATTTGAGCTGATCGACGCCGCGGCCGGGCTTGGCCTTGTACTTGAGGGTTCGCGCCAGCCGGAACAGCACCACGGTTGCCGGATGCGGGTAGACCTCGATGGCGCGCCGGCATGCCGGTGAGCGCGGGTCCATGTCCAGTCCCAACGCCCGCGCCAGACGCGCCGCGCGCGGGCCGTCGGCGAACTCCGGTTTCGCCGTGTTGGCCGGGTGCGCCCCGGCTTCGAACTTGCGGAAGTCGCGGTTGAGCGCCGCTTCGGCGGGACGCTGGCCGGTCGGGTTGGTCACCACCAGCGGCGCGTCGAATCCGACCACGCACTGCCCCTGCACGTAGGGCGACAACGCGGCGAGCACCGCGGCGTCGTCGCCGACGGCGTCGATGTGCACGAGGCAGCCCCCGGCGTCGACGACCGCGACCCCCGTGGGATTGCGCCCGGCCCAGGCCAGATCGACGCCGGCGAAGTACATCCTGGCCAGGGTATGGCCTGCCGGATCGTAAGCTCTATGTCTGTGAGCATTCCGAACGTCCTGGCCGCCCGGTACGCCAGCGCGGAAATGGTCGCGATCTGGTCGCCGGAGGCCAAGGTCGTCGCCGAACGCCGGCTGTGGCTGGCGGTGCTGCGGGCACAGGCGGAACTCGGGGTCGACGTTCCGCAGGACGCGATCGCCGACTACGAGCGGGTGATCGAGGACGTCGACCTGGCCTCGATCGCGGAACGCGAGCGCGCGCTGCGCCACGATGTCAAGGCCCGCATTGAGGAGTTCAACGCGCTGGCCGGTCACGAGCACGTGCACAAGGGCATGACCAGCCGCGACTTGACCGAGAACGTGGAACAGTTGCAGATCCGGCGGTCCCTGGAATTGGTCTTCTCCCATGGAATCGCGGTGGTGGCGCGGCTCGCCGAACGAGCGGTGGGCTACCGCGACCTGGTGATGGCCGGACGCAGCCACAACGTCGCGGCGCAGGCCACCACCTTGGGCAAGCGGTTCGCGTCCGCCGCGCAAGAGACGCTGATCGCGTTGACCCGGCTGCGCGAGTTGATCGACCGCTACCCGCTGCGCGGTATCAAAGGCCCGATGGGCACCGCCCAGGACATGTTGGACCTGCTGGACGGTGACGCGGCAAAGCTGGCCGAACTTGAGCGTCGCGTAGCCCAATTCCTAGGCTTCGCAACGGTTTTGACCAGCGTCGGGCAGGTTTATCCGCGATCGCTCGACCACGATGTGCTCTCCGCGCTGGTGCAGCTCGGCGCCGGGCCGTCGTCGATGGCCCACACGATCCGGCTGATGGCAGGGCACGAGCTCGTCACCGAGGGATTCGCTCCGGGCCAGGTCGGCTCGTCGGCGATGCCGCACAAGATGAACACCCGCAGTTGCGAACGGGTCAACGGGCTGCAGGTGGTGCTGCGCGGTTACGCCTCGATGGCCGCCGAGCTCGCGGGCGCGCAGTGGAACGAGGGTGACGTGTTCTGCTCGGTAGTGCGCCGAGTTGCATTGCCGGACAGCTTCTTTGCCATAGACGGGCAGATCGAGACGTTCTTGACCGTACTCGACGAGTTCGGCGCCTATCCCGCGGTGATCAGCCGGGAGCTGGATCGCTACCTGCCGTTCCTGGCCACGACCAAGGTGCTCATCGCGGCGGTCCGCGCGGGGATGGGGCGCGAGGCCGCGCACCATGTGATCCGCGAGCACGCGGTCGCGACGGCCCTGGCCATGCGGGAACAGGGCACGGAGCCCGACCTGCTGGAGCGGTTGGCCGCCGACGAGCGACTGCCGCTGGACCGGGCGGCGCTGGATGCCGCGCTGGCCGACAAGAAGGCGTTCATCGGCGCCGCCGGCGATCAGGTGGACGAAGTGACCGCCACGGTGGACGCGTTGGTAAGCCGCTACCCGGACGCCGCCAAGTACGCCCCGGGCGCGATCCTGTGACGCTCGCCGGCTCGCTCGCGGGGATCGACTTCACCGATCTGGACAATTTCGCCAACGGATTTCCGCACGACTTGTTCGCCATCCACCGTCGTGAGGCGCCGGTGTACTGGCACGAACCGACCGACAACACCCCCGACAGCGAGGGCTTCTGGTCCGTCGCCACCTATGCGGAAACGCTTGAGGTGTTAAAGGATCCGGTGACATACTCCTCGGTCACGGGCGGCGGCCGGCCGTACGGCGGTACGCTTCTGCAGGACCTCTCCATCGCCGGGCAAGTGCTCAACATGATGGACGACCCGCGTCACTCACAGATACGGCGCCTCGTCAGTTCCGGGCTGACACCGCGAATGATCCGGCTGGTCGAAGACGATCTGCGGGCGCGCACGCGTCGGCTGCTCGACGCGGTGGTGCCCGGGGAACCGTTCGACTTCCTGGTCGACATTGCCGCCGAGCTGCCGATGCAGATGATCTGCATCCTGTTGGGAGTGCCCGAGTCCGAACGGCATTGGCTGTTCGAGGCGATCGAGCCGCAGTTCGACTTCGGCGGCTCGCGCAAAGCGTCATTATCGCAGCTGTCGGTCTCGGAAAGAGACGCGGCGGCCGGCTCACGGATGTACGAGTACGGCCAACAGCTGATCGCGTCGAAGCGGGCCGAGCCGACCGACGACATGTTGTCGGTCGTGGCGAACGCGATGGTCGACGACGCGGACGCGCCGTCCCTGTCGGACCTCGAGCTCTACCTGTTCTTCAGCCTGTTGTTCAGCGCCGGCGCGGAGACGACGCGCAATGCGGTCGCCGGAGGGCTGCTGGCGCTGGCCAACCATCCGGAGCAACTGCGGGCGCTGCGCGCGGATCTCGACGCGCTGCCGACCGCCGTCGAGGAGATCGTGCGGTGGACGTCGCCGTCGCCGTCCAAGCGGCGCACCGCCACGCGCGACGCCACGCTCGGCGGTCAGTCGATCGAGGCGGGCCAGAAGATCCAGATCTGGGAGGGCTCGGCGAATCGCGACGCCGCCGTATTCGAGCGCGCCGACGATTTTGATATCGCCCGAAAGCCCAACCCGCACTTAGGGTTCGGTCAGGGTGTGCATTATTGCCTGGGCGCCAACCTGGCCCGGCTGGAACTGCGCGTGCTCTATGAGGAGCTGTTCTCCCGGTTCGGCGGTGTGCGCGTTGTGCGGCCGATCGAATGGGCCCGCAGTAACCGGCATACCGGCATCCGGCACCTGGTTGTGGAACTCCTCGAGGAACGGTGACGATCCGACGCGCCGAGGCCGAGCCGACGCCGGACGTCTTCGCCGCGGTGATGGCGACAGGGATTCTGTCGATCGCTGCGCACAACCACGGCTACCGCTGGGTCAGTGACGCGCTGGGCGTCGTCGCCACCGTCGGCCTGGTGTTATTGGTGGTCCTGGTGGTCACGACGACCGTGGGCAGGCGCGAGAAGTTGCGCTGGGATCTGACGGATCCCGATGTCACCCTTCGGTTGTTCACCTTCGTTGCCGCCTGCGCGGTGATCGACACCCGTTTGTCGTCCAATGTGTGGGTGCTGCGGGTGCTCGGCGCGGTGGGGCTTTCATCCTGGTTGGTGCTGATCGGCCTCACCGCACGGAATATGTTGGCGCGCCGCTGGTCGGCGCTGCGCGACCGCGCCCACGGCGCGTGGCAACTGGGTAGCGTGGGAAGCTCAGGGCTAGCGATCGTCATCGCCCGGGCGGCGTACCACACCGGTCACCGTTGGTGGCTGACCGTAGCCGTGGCCGTGTGGGCGGCGGCGATCCTCTTCTACGGCCTGGTGACCTGGCTGATCGTGTGGCGGGTCGTCAACGAGCGCCAGGACCGGGACGGATTCGAGCCGGATACCTGGATCCTGATGGGCGGCATGGCGATTGCGACGCTGGCCGGCGCCAACATCCACCCCCTCGCCCCCGTGTGGCTGACCTGCGCCGTCCGCATCGTCACGGTCGTGACGTGGGTGACGGCCACCCTGTGGATACCGCCACTGATCTACTTCGGCCTACACCGGATCAGCAGGCGTCCCAACATGTTGCGTTTCGCCGGGGTGTGGTGGGCGTTCGTGTTCCCGCTGGGTATGTATTCCGCGGCCAGCTACGCCATGGCAGGCGAAATCGGCGAGCGGTCATTGCTAACGGTTTCGCTCGTATTCTTTTGGGACGCGTTGGCGGCATGGCTCGTTGTCGTCGTCGCTGGGCTAATGCTGCTCGGCCGCGCGCTGCTACAGCCGGCCGATCGAGATGCCGGCCGCGCGTAATTCGAGCGCGGCCAGCGCCCGGATGGTCAACGGATCCTCCCGGCGCCACCCACCGACCGGATCCGCGCTGACCGCGGCGAGCTTTCCCGGCGGCCTGTTCGTCAGTGCCCGCAAGGCAAGGAGTTGCTCGCCGGCCGGGGTCGCGGCCAGCGCTGTCACCGTCAATTTCCGTCGAAAGAACCGCAGCCGCAGGAGAAGCCACGGCACGTCCGCGACGAGGATAGGGACGGCGGCGATGGCCATCGCCAGCAGGACCGCAAGCCAGCTGGCCGTGGAGTCCAGGTCGTGGCCGGCACCCGCGAGATCGAGCGCTGCCTGGCTGGCAGAGTTCAGCGGCTGGCTGACCGCGTCCCCCACCAAAGGGATGTGCTGGGCGCCCTTGCCGGCCGACGCAAGGTTGCCGGCGATGCCATGCGCGCCGCTCTCGACTTGCCTGCCGGCCTCGGCGATCGTCGAAACGGCGTCGTAAACCGCCAGACCGACGAGCAGCCATATGGCGGTCCACAGGACGACGGCGAAGTCGCTGAGCAGCTGGGCCAGCAGCCGGCCCGGTCGGGTGGAGTAGGGCAAAAACCGCGGGGTCATAGTCTCGATCCCAGCACAGCTCCCGACACGCGGCCCCTTCCCGGGTGCCCGATAGGCTAACCCGATGCGCCCTGCACTGTCCGACTACCGGCACCTGGCCAGCGGGAAGGTTCGCGAGATCTTTTCCGTCGACGAGGAACATCTGCTGCTGGTCGCGACCGACCGGATCTCGGCGTACGACTATGTCCTCGACAGCACGATCCCGGACAAGGGCCGCATCCTCACCGCGATGAGCGTCTTCTTCTTCGGTCTGGTCGACGCCCCCAATCACCTGGCCGGGCCACCGGATGACCCTCGGATTCCCGAGGAGGTCCTGGGTCGTGCCCTGGTGGTGCGGCGGCTGGAGATGCTGCCGGTGGAGTGTGTGGCGCGCGGCTACCTCACCGGGTCTGGATTGCTGGACTATCAGGCGACCGGGAAGGTCTGCGGCATCACCCTGCCGCCCGGCCTCGTCGAGGCCAGCAAGTTCTCCGAACCCCTGTTCACCCCCGCCACCAAAGCCGCGCTGGGGGATCACGACGAGAACATCTCGTTCGACCGGGTGATCGAGTTAGTGGGCGGCGTTTATGCCAACCAGCTGCGCGACCGCACGCTGCAGATCTATGTCCAGGCCGCCGACCACGCCTTGACGAGGGGAATCATCATCGCCGACACGAAGTTTGAGTTCGGCACCGACCGCGACGGCAACTTGCTGCTGGCCGACGAGATCTTCACCCCGGACTCCTCGCGATACTGGCCGGCCGAGGATTACCGGGTCGGGGTTGTGCAGACGAGTTTCGACAAGCAATTCGTCCGGAACTGGCTAACCGGCCCCGAGTCGGGCTGGGACCGCCATGGCTCGCAACCACCGCCGCCTCTGCCCGACCACATCATCGACGCGACTCGAGGTCGTTATATCGATGCCTACGAACGCATTTCGGGCCTGAGTTTCGACGAGTGGATCGGCGCATGACGGAAACACGTGCCGGCGCGTCAGCGCCGCCCGTCGCCAAGCGCGAGGAGCGCCGACGCGAGCATCACGGCGACGTCTTCATCGACCCCTATGAGTGGCTGCGCGACAAGTCCGACCCCGAAGTCATCGCCTACCTCGAGGCGGAGAACGATTACGTCGATCGGATGACGGCTGATCTCGAACCGTTGCGGCAGAAAATCTTCGATGAGATCAAGGCGCGTACCAAGGAGACCGACCTGTCGGTTCCGACGCGGCAGGGCGACTGGTGGTACTACGCCCGCACCTTCGAAGGAAAGCAGTACCGCGTCCAGTGCCGTTGTCCGGTCGGCGATCCCGATGACTGGGATCCGCCGACTTTGGAAGAGGACACCGAAATACCCGGCGAGCAGATCCTGCTCGACTCGAACGCCGAGGCGCACGGCCACGAATTCTTCGCGCTCGGTGCCGCCACCGTCAGCCTGGACGGGAATCTGCTGGCATATTCCGTCGACACCGTCGGGGACGAACGTTATACCCTGCGCTTCAAGGACCTGCGCACCGGCGAGCTGTATCCGGACCAGATCGCCGACATCGGGGCGGGCGCGACCTGGGCGGCCGACAACCGCACCGTGTACTACCTGACCCTGGATGAGGCGCACCGCCCCGACAAGGTCTGGCGCTACCGGGTGGGCTCCGACGAGACCGCGGAGTTGGTGTATCACGAGGCCGACGAACGGTTTTGGCTCGGCGTCGGGCTCACCCGGAGTGAAGCCTACGTATTGATCGCATCGGGTTCCTCCATCACCTCCGAGTACCGGTACGCCGACGCCGCCGATCCGCGCGCACCGTTCTCCGTCGTGCTGCCGCGGCGCGAAGGCATCGAGTACGCCGTCGAGCACGCGGTGGTCGGTGGGCAGGACCGGTTCTTGATTCTGCACAACGAAGACGCGGTGAACTTCACGCTGACCGAAGCGCCGGTGAGCGAACCGACCCAGCAGCGCACCCTGATCCCGCACCGCGACGACGTGCGGCTCGACGGGGTGGACGCCTTTGCCGGCCATCTGGTGGTCAGCTACCGGAGGGAGGCTTTGCCCCGGCTCCAGGTGTGGCGGATCGATTCCGGAGGGAAATACGATGAGCCCGAGGAGATTACGTTCGACTCGGAGCTGATGTCGGCCGGTCTCGCGGGCAACCCGAACTGGGACGCGCCCAAGTTGCGAATCAGAGCGGGGTCGCTGGTCATCCCGGCGCGGGTATACGACATCGACTTTGCCACCGGGGAAAGAACCTTGCTGCGCGAGCAACCTGTGCTCGGCGGTTACCGCACCGACGACTACGTAGAACGGCGCGACTGGGCCCTTGCCGACGACGGGACCCGCATCCCGGTATCGATCGTGCACCGCGCCGGGATCGAATTCCCCGCGCCGGCCTTGCTTTACGGCTATGGCGCCTACGAGATATGCACCGACCCCAGCTTCTCCATCGCTCGGTTGTCGCTGCTGGACCGCGGCATGGTTTTCGCCATCGCCCACGTCCGCGGTGGCGGTGAAATGGGCCGGCCGTGGTACGAGCACGGCAAGCTGTTGGAGAAGAAGAACACCTTCACCGACTTCGTAGCTGTGGCAAGGCACTTGGTCGACACGGGTGTCACCCGGCCGCATCAGCTGGTGGCGCTGGGCGGCAGTGCGGGCGGCCTGCTGATGGGGGCGGTCGCCAACCTGGCGCCGGATCTCTTCGCCGGCATCCTGGCGCAGGTCCCGTTCGTCGACCCGCTGACCACCATCCTCGATCCCTCCTTGCCGCTGACCGTCACGGAATGGGACGAATGGGGAAACCCGTTGCAGGACAAAGACGTCTATTCCTACATGAAGTCATATTCGCCTTATGAGAATGTCGAGGCCAAGCAGTATCCGGCCATTTTGGCGATGACTTCCCTGAACGACACCAGGGTCTACTACGTCGAGCCGGCCAAGTGGGTGGCGGCGTTGCGGCACGCCAACGCCAACGGCAGTCCGATTCTGCTGAAGACCCAGATGAACGCCGGTCACGGCGGGGTCAGTGGCCGCTACAAGGCGTGGCAGGAGACCGCATTCCAGTACGCCTGGCTATTGGCTGTCGCCGAAGGCCACCGCGATGGCGGCGGACAGAAAGACGACGTCGAGGGATAACGCCCGACGGTCACGAAACGTCGTGGGGTGTTACCGGCTTGCGCGGCAGAAATGCGGCCGGGATGATCGTGAACGCCACCAGGACGACGGCCAGCACGAACACCAGGGTGTAGACCTGGGAGAGGTTATGCGTGACATGGCTGGCGAAATCCGGGGACAGGGCCTGGCGTGGGATTGCCGCCGGATCAACCGGCAGCCCGCGTCTGTCGGCCTCCTCCTGCAGCGAGGCCATTTTGCTCGCGGCGGCCAAGGTTTCATCGCTGGTGAACTGGTTGGTCAAGACCACCGCCATCAGGGCGGCACCAATCGAGCCGCCCAGCTGCTGGTTGACGCTTACCAGCGTCGTACCGCGGGCGATCTGATGCGGCGCGAGTGACTGCATGAGGGCTGCAGAGAGCGGCGTCGTGGTGCAACCCACACCCAGGCCTGTGATCGTCAGACCGGCGAGCAGGATCGGCGAATAATGAGCCTGCCTCGCCACGCCCAGCGTGAAGATCCCAAGGCCTATGGCCATTACCGGGAGGCCAAGCAGCACTATTTTGCCCGCCCCGTATCTGTCCATGTACACCCCCGCGATCGGCAGGGTTATCAGGGCGCCGAGTCCCACCGGCGCGAGGTGCAGGCCCGCCTGCATGGGCGTCTCATGCAATACGAGCTGGAAGTAGCTGGGTATGAGCAGCGTGGCGCCGACTGAGGCGGCGGCGAATACCAGCAGCGTCACGTTGACCTCGGTGACCACCGGGTTCTTGAACAGCCGAAGGTCGATGAGCGGATGATCCGTGCGGAACCGGGCGTGCAAGACGAAAGCGGTGATGAGCGTCACGCCAATGACCATCGGTACCCACACGTAGGGGTCGGCAATCGTGTGTCGTCCGGGGATGGACGACACCCCGCATAGGAATATCGCCACCCCGGGAGACAGCAACAGCAGCCCGGTGACGTCGAGTGCTTCCGACGGGGACGGGCGGTCTTTCGAAAAGAGGATCGCGGCAAGGACGAACGTGGCCAGGCCTATCGGCAGGTTGACCAGGAAGATCCACTTCCACCCGTATGAGTCGATCAACCACCCGCCCAATATCGGTCCACCGATCGGCCCCAGCAGAATCGGAATTCCCCCGATTGCCATCAGGCGACCGACCCGCTTCGGGCCGGCCTCGCGAGTCAAGATCGTCCAGCTCAGCGGCAATAGCATGCCGCCGCCAATACCTTGCAGGACGCGGAAAATGATGAGAAGCAATATGTTTGGCGCTATCGCGCATAGTAGCGAGCCGACCGTGAACGACAGAATCGAACCCATGAAGAGCCGTTTGGTGCCGAATCGGTCGGCTGCCCACCCGGTTATCGGAATTACAGTAGCGAATGCCAACATGTAGCCGGCCATCGTCCACGAGACGATGGCTTGGGTCGAGCCGAATTGGTCGATAAAGGTGCGTTGCGCCACAGCGACGACGGTGTTGTCGAGAATCGCCATGATGCAGGCCAACCCGCAAACCCCGGCGATGCGAAGTAGTGCGGGGTCAAGCTTGTCGGGGTATTCACGTGCGGCGTCGTCGTCTAACTCTCCGGTGTCAGCGGTGGACACCAGAGCGTCGGACAAGCCGGAAGAGGCCTTCTGCATTGTGTCGCCGAGCATAGCGATATCGGTACCCGCAAGCGGACGCTTTTAGGCGTTTGGCTCGGCCGACGCCGCTAACCTGCTGCGTGCAGGCGTTTCGGTTGTCGTTCCCACAACGACAGCGCGCGCGCATCGACCCGGTCCGGTAAGACCTCCCACCATCGGAGCAGGTAGCCCGCGGAACGAGCGCGCGGGCACCCGTAACGGCCGCCGACGCCGGCCTTTCTCCTAGGTGCGATTTGCTGAGATAGCGAATTGCGCTAATTACCGACGGTTTGGCTCGCCGGCTTTTTCGGTAAAAAGGACGCCGGAATGATCGTAGAGACCACCAACACCACCGCGATCGCAAATACCGCCGTATAGGCGTGAGAAAGGTCGTGTACGACGTTGGCCCAAAAACCGGCGTCGAGCGTCTGACGCGGTATTGCGGACTGGTCTACCGGCACCCCGCTGACGGCGGCTTTCTGCTGTAACGCCGCAATCTTGTTCGCCGCGACGATGTTCTCACTGCGATTGAACTGATTGGTGAGGATCATCGACATCAGCGCGGTGCCCACCGACCCGCCCACTTGATGGCTGACGCTCATCAGCGTCGTGCCCCGGGCTATCTGGTGCGGGGCCAGCGCCTGCACCGCGGCGACCGACAGCGGCATCATGGTGCAGCCCATGCCGAGGCCCATGATCGCCAGGCCGATCAGCAGCGTGGGCAGGTAGTCCGCCTGCCTGGCCACGCCAACGGCGAACGTGCCGAGGCCGGCGGTGATCAGCGCGATACCGACCAGCACGATCTTGCCGGGCCCCCGTCGGTCCACCAATGGCCCGGTCAGGCGCATGGTCAGCATTGCGCCAAGTCCCTGGGGGATCATGCGCAGGCCCGCCTGCATCGGCGTCTGGTGCAGCACCTGCTGGAAGTAACTCGGCAGGAGTAGGCCGGCACCGAAGAAGGCGCCGGCGAATACCAGCATCGTCACGTTGGCGTGGGTGAGCACCGGATTACGGAACAACCGCAGATCGATGAGGGGGTGATCGGCGCGGTGCCACGCGTGGGCGACGAACCCCGCGATCAGGGTGAGGCCGACGATGGCCGGTATGAGCACGTGGCGGTCGGCCACGGTGCCGCATCGCGGGATCGACGACACCGCGAACAGGAACATGGCCAGGCCGGGTGACAGCAGCAGCACGCCGACGAGGTCAAAGGTTTCCGACCGCGACGGGTGGTCACGGGGAAAGATGATCGCCCCTAGCGCGATGGTGACGAGGCCGATCGGCAGGTTGATCAGGAAGATCCACCGCCAGCTCGAAGCGTCGATCAGCCAGCCGCCCAGGATTGGGCCACCGATCGGGGCGAGCAGCATCGGGATGCTCAGGATCGACATCAGGCGACCGAGCCGCCGCGGGCCCGCTTCACGTGTCAATATCATGAAACTCAGGGGCAGCAGCATGCCGCCGCCGATCCCTTGGGCCACCCGAAAGACAATGAGCTGCAGGATATTTGCGGCCAGCGCGCACAGGAGGGAGCCTAGCGTGAAGGCGAGCACGGAGCCCAGGAAAAGCCGTTTGGTGCCGAACCGGTCGGCCGCCCACCCGGTGATCGGTATGACCGTCGCCAATGCCAGTGTGTAGCCGGTCATCGTCCACGCGACGACGGCCTGTGAAGACCCGAATTGGTCGATGAAGGTGCGCTGCGCAACGCTGACGACGGTGACGTCCACGATCGCCATGACCGTGGCGAGGATGCACACGCCGGAAATCCGCAACAGGCCGGCGTCCAGCTTGTCGGGATAGTCCCGCTCGCCCGCGCCCGCGCCCGGCTGCGGGGCGGGGTCGTAAGGCAGCGGTATGTCGGCCGCTACATACGGGGCCTGATCCATGGCGTTGCTTAGCATATCGAACCGATTCCCCCGCCGTCCGCCCGCGGGACCCTTTCCGGCTGGCGCGCAGCCCGCCCGACCTGCGGTCCAGCGGTATCGATATACGCCTGCCGTCTGCGTGTCCTTCACCATTCCGAAACCTGAGATCGTCAAACTGCGGGTGTGGCTGGAAAATTGATCGTCTCGGTCTCGGGGATAGGCGAACGCACCCTGAGTGACGTCGAGGCGTTCTGCGCTCAAATGGATGCCCGAAATGTCCCAGTGTCCCTGTTGGTGGCACCGCGGCTCAGTGGTGACTACCGACTCGACCACGACCCGCGCACCGTCGAATGGTTGACCGACCGGCGGTCCGGCGGCGACGCCATCGTGCTGCACGGCTACGACGATGCGGCCACCAAGAAGCGCCGCGGTGAGTTCGCGATCCTTCGGGCGCACGAGGCAAACCTGCGGCTGATGGCCGCCGACCGGGTGCTCGAGCACCTCGGGCTGCGCACGCGGCTGTTCGCGGCACCCGGCTGGGTGGTTTCCCCAGGAGTCGTCAAGGCGTTGCCGGACAACGGTTTTCGTCTGCTTGCCGACCTGCATGGCATCACCGACCTGGTTCGGCACACCACCGTGCGCTCCCGGGTATTGGGTATCGGGGAAGGCTTCCTCACCGAACCGTGGTGGTGCCGGATGGTGGTGCTGTCGGCCGAGCGGATCGCTCGGCGCGGCGGGGTGGTTCGGGTTGCCGTCGCAGCTCGTCACCTGCGTAAACCCGGCCCGCTGCAGGCGATGGTGGACGCCGTCGATTTGTCGCTGATGCACGGCTGCGCGCCCGCGGTCTACCGCTGGCGGCGCGACAGGGCGATTCTCGACGCGGCCTGACCAAGCGTCCCCTCAATCCGCCCGGCGCGGGCACTACCCTGGTCCGACATGAGCGATTCTTCGGCCGCGGGGTTCGGCGCCGATGCCATCATCGTGGGGGCGGGACTCGCAGGGTTGGTGGCCGCCTGCGAATTGGTGGACCGCGGCATGCGGGTGCTGATCGTCGACCAGGAGAGCAGCGCCAACCTGGGTGGGCAGGCGTTCTGGTCGTTCGGCGGCCTGTTCTTCGTCGACAGTCCAGAGCAGCGCCGTTTGGGAATCCGCGACAGCCACGAACTCGCCTTGCAGGACTGGCTCGGCACCGCGGCGTTTGATCGGCCGGAGGACTACTGGCCACGCCAATGGGCGCACGCCTACGTCGATTTCGCCGCCGGGGAGAAGCGCCGTTGGCTGCGTGACCGGGGGCTCAAGCTCTTTCCGTTGGTGGGTTGGGCCGAACGTGGTGGGTATGACGCACGGGGCCACGGCAATTCGGTGCCCCGCTTCCACATCACCTGGGGCACCGGGCCCGCTTTGGTCGAGATCTTCGCCCGTCAGCTGCGGGACCGCTCGACGGTGCGCTTCGCGCACCGCCACCGGGTCGACGAGCTGATCGTCGAGGGCGGCGCGGTAACCGGCGTGCGGGGCACGGTGCTGGAGCCCTCGGCCGCACCCAGGGGTGTGGCGTCGTCACGAACGGCGTTGGGGCAATTCGAGTTCCGCGCACCGGCGGTGATCGTCACCAGCGGTGGAATCGGTGCAAACCACGAGTTGGTGCGCAAGAACTGGCCGAAGCGGATGGGCCGCATACCCGAGCAGTTACTCAGCGGCGTGCCCGCTCACGTTGATGGCAGGATGATCGGCATCTCCCAGCGGGCGGGAGCGCGGGTGATCAATCCGGACCGGATGTGGCACTACACCGAGGGCATCACCAACTACGATCCGATCTGGCCACTGCACGGCATCCGGATCATCCCCGGGCCGTCGTCGCTGTGGCTCGACGCGACCGGCAAGAGGTTGCCCGTGCCGCTGTATCCCGGTTTCGACACCCTCGGCACGCTGGAATACATCACCAAATCCGGGTACGACTACACGTGGTTTGTGTTGAACGCCAAAGTCATCGAGAAGGAATTCGCGCTGTCCGGTCAGGAGCAGAATCCCGATCTGACCGGGCAGAGCCTGCGCGAGCTGCTGCGTAACCGGGCACGCTCCGGCCCCCCGGGGCCGGTGCAGGCGTTCGTCGACCGGGGAGTGGACTTCGTCAGCGCAAACTCGTTGCGGGAATTGGTCACCGGGATGAACAAGTTGCCCGACGTGGCGCCCCTGGACTACGCCACGGTGGAGGGCGAGGTGACCGCCCGCGACCGCGAGGTGGCCAACAAGTTCAGCAAGGACGGCCAGATCACCGCGATCCGCGCCGCCCGCGGCTATCTCGGCGACCGGCTCGGCCGGGTGGTGGCACCGCACCGGCTGACCGATCCGAAGGCGGGGCCGATGATCGCGGTGAAGCTGCACATCCTGACCCGAAAGACGTTGGGCGGCATCGAAACCGATTTGGCCGCCCGCGTGCTGAAAGCCGACGGCACCCCCCTGAACGGCTTGTACGCCGCCGGTGAGGTGGCCGGCTTCGGCGGAGGTGGCGTGCACGGCTACCGCGCCCTGGAGGGCACCTTCCTGGGTGGCTGCATCTTCTCCGGCCGGGCCGCCGGCCGCGGCGTGGCCGACGACATCGCCTAGCGCGGTAGCGCATCGCCCAACGTCACGCGCGCGCAACCCTGGCACGCGAGCGTCACTCTGGCGCGACACTCGAGGTGAGTAGCGGTCAGAAGGTGACCGCGTCCTCCTCGGGCAGCACCTGAAAATCGGTCGTGGTCATCTCGGTGAGCCGGCCATAGTAGATGCCCCGCGCGTCCGGAGCGATGATCCCTTGGTGGATGGGCACCGCGCGCGCGGGTGCCACCGCGCGCAGGTAGTCGACGGCCTCGGAGATCTTCATCCACGGGGCGGCCGCCGGTGTCGCCAATACGTCCACGGGCTCGTCGGGCACGAACAGCGCATCGCCGGGGTGCATCAGTCTGGCGCGATGATCGCCGTCGCCCACCAGGAATGAAATGTTCTCTATCACAGGGATTTCGGGGTGAATGACGGCGTGTCTGCCGCCGACCGCGCGAACCGTCAGCTCACCGATGCTCAGCTCGTCACCGACGTGCACGGCCTGGCAGGGCGCGCCCAGCTGGGCGGTGGTTTGCGGATCGGCGAACAGCGCGGCATCCGGGTTGCCCTCGAGCAGCGCAGGCAGGCGGGTGCCGTCGACGTGGTCGGGGTGCTGATGGGTGATCAGGATGGCCGATAACCCCGTTATGCCCTCAAAACCGTGCGCAAACGTTCCAGGATCGAAGAGCACGCGGGTGTGGTCGAATTCTGCAAGTAGACAGGAATGGCCGAAATGCGTCAGCTGCATGACTACGATTGTGCCCCGACGGGGGTGATGCCGATGCGGGTGATCCTGGCGACCATGGTCGTGGTCGGCGGCCTCGCGGTGGCTCTCATCATCGCCGTGCCCGCACACGCCGAACCGCAGGCCTGTCCGCCCGTGTGTGACCAGATCCCCGACTCCGCGTGGATCCAGCGCCGAGCGGTGCCGCTGGATCCGGTTTACAGCTGGCCCCCGCTGGCTGGCCTGGCGGCGCAGGTGACCGGGTCGACACCCGGCCCTCGATTCCGGTTCGAGGAGGTGTGTTCCACGCCGCCGGTGCCGCGTGACCCCCGCGACTCGGCGGTCGTGGCACGCGCCACGGTCGCCCACCCGGATGGGCAGTGGCAGTTGCAGGCGCAGATCCTGCACTGGCGCGGCGATACGGCAAGCGGCGGCGCCATCGTCGGGTCGGTGTTCAGCAACGCCGTCGCCGCGCTGCGCTCCTGCCAGCAACGTGCGCCGTTGCAATCACCATCGATCACCAGCGACGAAACGAGCCGGATGGCCGCCGTGATCAGTGGTCCGGTCGTCATGCATACCTACCTGCTCGCCCACCCGGCCAGCAGCACGATCAGCGAGCTCACGCTCTGGTCGTCGGGCCCGCCGCAGGTCCCGTGGCCGGCAATGGCCGACGACCCCGTACTGAACGCCATGACCGCGCCCCTCTGCGAGGCCTACATTGCCTCGTGCCCGTAACGGCCGAGCCGCACCTACGCCGGTAGAGTTGGCGCGAAGACAGATCTGAGGAGGAGCGCCGGTGGGCCGGGTAGTCGTTCATGTGATGCCCAAAGCGGAGATTCTCGACCCGCAGGGTCAGGCCATCGTCGGCGCGTTGGGCCGACTCGGCCATCCGGGAATCTCAGATGTCAGACAGGGCAAGAGATTCGAACTCGAGGTGGACGACACCGTCGACGATTCGGTGCTGGCCGACATAGCGGAGACTTTGTTGGCGAACACGGTGATCGAGGACTGGACGATCAGCCGGGAGACCAAGTGACGGCAAGAATCGGCATCATCACCTTTCCGGGGACCCTGGACGACGTCGACGCCGCCCGGGCGGCGCGGAGTGTCGGGGCCGAGGCGGTCAGCCTGTGGCACGCCGACGCCGACCTCAAGGGCGTCGACGCCGTGGTGGTGCCGGGAGGGTTCTCCTATGGCGACTACCTGCGGGCGGGGGCGATCGCCCGGTTCGCCCCAGTGATGGGTGAAGTGGTGGCCGCCGCGAATCGCGGCATGCCAGTCTTGGGCATTTGCAACGGATTTCAGGTGCTCTGCGAGGCCGGGCTGCTTCCCGGGGCGCTGACCCGCAACATCGGGCTGCACTTCGTCTGCCGCGATGTGTGGTTGCGGGTGGCGTCGATCTCGACGGCCTGGACGTCGCGTTTCCAGTGGGGTGCTGAGCTGCTGGTGCCGCTGAAGTCCGGCGAGGGCCGCTACGTGGCCCCCGACGATGTGCTCGACGAGCTGGAAGGGGAGGGCCGGGTCGTATTCCGCTACCTCGACAACCCCAACGGCTCCCTGCACGACATCGCCGGAGTCAGCTCCGCCAACGGCCGTGTCGTCGGACTGATGCCGCACCCCGAGCACGCCATCGAAGCGTTGACTGGCCCCTCCGACGACGGCTTGGGCCTGTTCTATTCGGCGCTGGACGCGGTGCTTTCGGTCTAGGCGGAAATCCCTGCGGCTGACCGTAATTCGGCGAATGCTGCGCTGATGGCGTCGGTCGCTTCGTGTGGGTCGTCGAACGTCTGATCGTCGGTGAGCACGGCGACGCCGAGCTGGTCGACGTAGCTCCACACGGTGATATTGACCGGGGCGCCCGGCGACAAGACCCCGGTTGAGTAGATCTCGCTGACCGCCGCGCCGCCGAAGTGCCCGCGCTCACGCGGGCCCACCACGCTGGAGACAGCGACGTTCATCAGCTTGTTCGGCGCGTCGCGCCGCCCCAGCCACCGGAAAGCGGCCGGGGCAGCGGCGGTCGGCAGGTAGGCCATTAGTCGCCCGTAGAGCTGCGGGCCGAGGATCTCGTGGTCTTCCTTGGCAATTCGAGTTGCCAATGCCACCAGCCGCGCCCGGTCGGCGGCATCGGCAACGTGTACCGGCAACGAGATCATCAGGCCGCTGATCTCATTGCCGGTGATGCGGTCCGACTTGTCGGTCGCCGTCGGTACGGACGCGATGATCGGCCGGTCGGCCGCGCCGTCATACGCCAACAGCAGCGTGCGCAGGCCGCCGGCGGCGGTCGCAAGGATCAGGTCGTTGATGGTGATGCCCAGCGCCTTGGCCGTCGCCTTGGCGTCGGCCAGCGGCAGCGTCGTGCTGGCGAACCGCCGCTGAGGCGAGACGACGTGGTTCAAGAACGTCGGCGGGGCGTCGAACGCATCGGCCAGGTCCGGGTGGTCACCGCGTTGTTTGGACCGGCGGCGCACTCGCGTCAGCCCTACGGCGGCGTCCCTGACCAGCCCCGGCAGTTCGGCGATTTGCCGGGCATGGTCGCGGGCCGCGGCGCGCAGCAGGTCGGCGGTCGAAGCGGTGACGCCCGTTTCGTCGTTGTCGCGTTCGTCGGTTGGCCCGTCCTCGAGATCCATGGCGCGGGACAGCAGGTTGACGGACGCCACGCCGTCGGCCAGCGCGTGGTGAATCTTGCCGACGAGGGCGAATCGCCCACCGGCCAGCCCCTCGGCGAAGTGAAACTCCCACAGCGGCCGGCTGCGGTCCAGCGGCGTCGAGGCGACCTGGCCGATCACCTGGTCGAGCTCTCGCCGGCCGCCCGGCGGGGGCACCTGCACGCGCCGCAGGTGGTAATCGAGGTCGACCTCGCAGTTCTCCTGCCACATCGGGTGATGAAGCTGCCAGGGGATGTCGACGAGCTGGTAGCGCAACGGTTCCAGCAGGTGCAGCCGGCGACGAACGTGACGGCGGAACGCCTCGAAGCCGAACTCGGCTTCGGCGGGGTCGATGACCGCCACTTTCAACGTGTGGGTGTGCAGATTGGGCGTCTCGCTGTAGAGCAGCATGGCGTCCATGCCGTTGAGCCTCTTCAACCGCCACCCCGCCGTGGAATCAGCTTGTGCTGTCGCGACTTTCGCATGGCGTCTCGCCTTCAGTCATCGGACGTCAGCCGAGGATGGGGAGTCGGCGCTGACCGGCGAGTCGCTTGAGCGCCGATTCCATGACCGCGCGCACGTGCGCGTCGACCTCGTCGATGTCGGGGTCGTCGCCGAACTGGGCGGTGACGTCGATCGGTTCGAGCACCTCGGTGACGATCTTGGCGGGTAGCGGCAGGTTTGGTGGGAAGATCACGCTCAGCCCGAACGGGAACCCGAAGCTCACCGGGAAGATATCCATGCGCGCCTTCGTCAGCCCCAATTTGCGCGCCAGCCAGTTGCCGCGGGTCAAGAAGAGTTGGGTCTCCTGGCCTCCTATCGAGACGGTGGGCACGATCGGCACCCCGGCCTCGATGGCGGTCCGCACGTAGCCGGTGCGCCCGTTGAAGTCGATGGAGTTGGCGCTGAAGGTAGGCCGGTAGGAGTCGTAGTCACCGCCCGGAAACACCAACACCACCGCGCCCGAATGCAGTGCCGCGGCAGCGTTTTCGCGGCTCGCCTCGATAACCCCGAGGCGGCGCAGCCAGCCGTCCAGGGGGCCCATGAACAGGCCGTAGTGGCCCAGGGTGTAGACGGGCCGGTCGTAACCGAACTTCTGGTAGAACGCCGGGGAGAAGATCAACACGTCCGGGGTGAGCATGCCTCCCGAGTGGTTGGACACCACCAACGCTCCGCCGGACGGCGGGACGTTGTCGAGATTGCGCACCTCGGCCCGATACCACCGCTTGATGACCGGCCCGAGGGCATTGGCGACCTGCTCGGTAAAGGCCGGATCCCACTTGGCGGTTTCGTGGTTTTCGGCCGCCTCAACACCGCTGCCCTTCATGGCTTCCCCGTTGTCGTGTTCTTGCCGTTTGGTATTGATTGCCGGTGTGACGCAGATCTCAAACCTGAGTCCCGGATTGGCATGTCCTACTCTCCGTATAAGAGAATGCCATATTCGTTCGCTGACGACGCCGGACGGTATCCGAGAAAAGCCTGTGGCTCTCGCCCGCTGACAACGGGTGGCACCGGCGCGCGAGGATCAGCCGGCGTCGCGCAGCAGTGGATGCGCCGTCGGCAGGTCGCCGGCCGGGCTCAAGTCGTAAAAGAGGTCGGTCGCGTCCGCGATCGTGCGGTCGACGAAGGCGGCGAAGTCGTCGAAGGAAACGTTCTGCCGGATCCAGTGCGACCTGCGCGCCACCACACCGATTCGCTGTGGGTCGGACGAGCCGTGCACGATCGCGGTGACTTCGCGTTCCTGGCGGTTCCAGGTGTCAGAGAAGTGCACCAACCAGGAGCGCTCGGCGGCGGGGAAGAAGCACCCCGGAGTCACGCGAATGATCAGCACGTCGCCGTGCTCGGGCGAGATCTCGAGGTGGACGTGCAGGCGCCTCGCGACGGACGTGCGGGCGCTGGTGACGAAGAAGTATTCACCGTCGTGGTGGCCACGGAAATAGCGTCGCCCGCGGGTGCGCAGGTAATGTTCGACCAAGTTTGCGCACGTGGGCTCGTTCGTCATGAAAACATGCTGCGGCCAGTGGCTTTGCGGATGCTGGGAGACAAGCCATGGGCCACCGAAGAATCTGTTGAGAATTGGCTGAGTCGAGGCGGCCGTTCAGCGCCGCTCGACAATCCCCGCACCGGGCGCCGGCATGGTCCGGGGCAGCATTACCGAGAACCGGTACCGCTCGGGACGATAGTGGAACTCCACGACCTCCAGGGGCTTGTCGTCATTGCCGTAGCTGATGCGTTCAAGCACGAGCACTGGGGAGCCCAACGGCAGATTCAACGCGCCGGCCACCTCGACGGAGGCCCCCGCCGCGTGGATCTCATAGCCGGCCCGGGCGACGGGGATGCCCAGTCGCCGCTCCCACATCGTGTAGGTGCTTTCCATCGCCCGTGCGGGTTGCGTGTCCGACACGCTCGACAGCAGCGGTTCGACGGCCTTGCCCAGTCCCGGCGGCAAGTAGGCGATCATCAGCGCCAACGGCACGTCCCCGTCGCGAAAGCGCCGGTGGATGCAAAGGACTTTGGACAAGCCGAGCGTTTCGGCTATTCGTTGCGGGGGCTCATCGACGCGATGGGACAGCACGTCGACGTGTGGAGTGATCCCGGAGCTCGCCAAGACCTCGGTGATCGTCCGCACGCCGGAGCCCAATTCTTGTCTGACCGGGTTGGTCACGAAGGTGCCCAGACCCTGGCGCCGCACCAGCCAGCCCTGGCGCTCGAGCAGTCCGACTGCGGCTCGCACGGTTACCCGGCTCAGACCGGATCGATCGATGAGCTCCCGCTCGCTGGGCAGGCGTCCGCCGCGGGGCACGCGTTGCTTGATGATCGCGGCCTTGAGCGCTTCGGCGAGCTGAGTGCTCGCGGGCACGCTGCCGCGCCTGACTCGCAGATCGGCGGACTCGAGGTCGAGCGACCGGGTGGTCATAAGACGTATTAAAACGTCTGGTGGGTGGGGCGTAAAGGCCGCTTGCCGCGCCGTTGCCGCCCACAACCGACAACAGCCGTCGGATTACTCTGGCGCCGAGCGATTTTCGGCTGCACACCACAGGAGGCTGACCGTGGCATTCGCAGTGGAACGGATTGATCATGTCGTGCTGAACTGCACAGACGTCGAGGCCACCGCCGCGTGGTACGAGCGGGTTCTGGGCATGCGGCGAGAGACGTTTGGTCCCGCTGGCCGGATCGCCCTGCGCTTCGGGGAGCAGAAACTCAACCTGCGGCCGGTCGGGGCGCTGGCCGCCGACCCCGAGTGGATTACCGGGTCGGTCGAGGCGGCCGGTTCCGAGGACCTGTGCTTCATCACCCGCAGCGGCCCGGACGAGGTCCGCGCCCACCTCGCCGACTGCGGAGTTCAGATCGTTGCGGGACCGGTCGCCAGAACCGGAGCCTTGGGACCGATGACCTCACACTACTGCCGCGACGTTGACGGGAATCTCATCGAAATCGCGGTCTACTGAAGGGGATACAACGTCGGCAGATTCACCACGATCGCCTCTTGAGTGCTGCGCGCGATGACGACCTCCGCCGGTGCGTCTGGATCAGGGTTTTCCTCCCGGTGCGGCAAGTGTGGCGGGATGAAGACGTAGTCCCCGGGCGAAGTCGAGATGCGCACCTCTTGGGCGCCGTCGTGAAAGACGAATTCCGGGTGGCCGCTGCGAACGTAGATGGCGGTCTCCGAATCGCCGTGATGGTGATTGGACGACACGGTCGACGGCATTGCGTGTGTCTCGCCCATCCAGAGCTTCTCGGCTCCGACCGACGCGCCGCTGAGCGCTGCGAACCGACGGAGTCCCTCCGATTGCGCGGTGTCGGAAGTGATGTCCGATGCCCTGACGTGATGCACCCGGTTATGGGCGGCTTCCAATGTTGTCTCGTCGAAATCGGGATGGAATCCGTCTGCGGTGGCCATACGTCAATTATGGTCCGATGCATCCCGATACGCCTCGAGGAGCCGCAGCCACAGCTCGCTGACCGTTGGGAAGCAGGGCACGGCGTGCCACAACCGCTCGATGGGCACCTGGCCGGCGACCGCGATGGTGGCGGAGTGCAGCATCTCGGTGACCCCGGGCCCAACCAGCGTGACCCCGAGCAAGTGCCCGCGATCGAGGTCCACCACCATCCGCGCCCGGCCGCTGTACCCATCGGCATAAAGCTTGGCCCCCATCACCACATCGCCGATCTGCACGTCGACCGTGCGTACCCGGTGCCCGGCCCGCTCGGCCTGCCGGGCCGTAAGGCCGACCGCGGCGGCTTCGGGAGTGGTGAAGAAGGCCTGCGGCACGGCGTAATGGTCGGCGGTGGTTGCATGCCTGCCCCAGGGTGCGGTGTCCAACGGGCTACCCGCCGCGCGCGCTCCGATCGCCGCTCCAGCAACGCGGCCCTGGTACTTGCCCTGATGGGTCAGCAAGGCCCGGTGATTGACGTCGCCCGCGGCGTAGAGCCAGCCATCTTCTATCGCCCGCACTTGGCAGGTGTCGTCGACCTCCAGCCAGTCGCCGGGTGCCAGACCGACGGTGTGTAGACCGATGTCGTCGGTGAGCGGAGCGCGGCCCGTCGCGAAAAGCACTTCGCTGACTTCCAATTCGGAGCCATCGTCCAACTCGAGGGTCACCACTCCGCCGTTGGGCCGGTGCAGCGCGCGGACCGATACTCCAATGCGGACATCCACGCCGGCATCGGCGAGGCCGCGGCCGACGAGCTCGCCAACGAAGGATTCCATCCTCGGCAGAAGGCCCGAACCTCGCGCGAGGAGGGTCACCTGGGACCCCAATCCTTGCCATGCAGTTGCCATTTCAACGCCCACGCCGCCGGCGCCCACCACCGCGAGCCGCTCGGGGACGTTGCTGCTGTCGGTGGCTTGGCGGTTGGTCCACGGCCTGGCTTCGTCGATGCCGGGCAAGTCGGGCAGGACGGGCCGGCTTCCCGTGCAGATCACGACGGCGTGCCGTGCTGTCAACACGGACGTGGCTCCGTCGGACGCGGTGACCGCGACTCGTCGCGGGCCATCCAACCGGCCATGGCCGCGCACCAGGGTGGCGCCGATGCCGCCCACCCAGTCGGCCTGGCCGGTGTCGTCCCAGTCGCTGACGTAGCGGTTACGGCGGCGGAAAACTTTGGCGGCATTGATGGGGCCGCTGACCGCCTCGCGCGCGCCGTCGACGTGGCGGGCTTCCGAGACGGCAATCACCGGACGCAGCAGGGCTTTACTGGGCACGCAGGCCCAGTAGGAACACTCGCCGCCGACGAGTTCGCGCTCGACCAGCGCGACGCTCAGGCCCGCCGCCCGGGCGCCCTCTGCGGCGTTCTGCCCGATCGGCCCGGCCCCGAGCACAATGACGTCGTAGCCGCTTTCTTCGTGTGCTGCCATCGTTGTCGTCCTCCCCGTGATGCGTCAGCTGGCGACGAGCTTCGCGGCCAGCTGGCGCAGGTCTTTCGCCACCAGATCCGGTTGGGGCAGCCCGTCGACGGGCAGCGGCGGATTGCCGGGCCGGGTGATGAGCGCACCGCTGAAGCCGACCTTCTGGGCGCCGAGGGTATCCCACACGTGGGCGGCCACCATCATGCAGTCGGCCGGGGCCACTTCGAGCGTCTCGCACGCGTATCGGTAGACGGCGGGCGCCGGCTTGAAGGCGTGGCAGGCGTCGACGCTCAATTGCACTTCGAAGAATTCGGCCAGCCCGGAACTCTGCAGCGCCGTTGGCCCGTCCGGGTTGGGCGGTGAATTCGTCAAGGTGACCAGACGAAAACCGTTGTCACGTAGGGCGGCTAGCCCTGGCGCCGCGTCTGGGTGGGCGGGCATCGTGAGCAAGCCTGTCTTCAGGCGCTGCAGGTCATCGTCGGAGACGTCGACGTGGTGGATGACGCCCACCATGCGCAGCACGCCTTGGGCGAGGGTGGAGAAGTTCACATAGCTGTCCGCCAACGTGGCGGACATCGAGTACATGATCAGCTGGGCGAACCACTCGCGAAGCACCCGCTGATCAGCGAAAAGATCACTGAAAAGCGGTGCGAGGGAATCGATATCGACCAGTGTCTCGTTGACGTCGAAAACCAGGACTGACGGTACGCGCATGGTCACGGCTTGTCCTTTTTCAGAGTTGGAGCATCCGGCCGGAGATACCCGATCAAACACAAACAAATCAAAGCCATCCCCACAAAGGGCCACCAAAGCGCGGCCACGCCGGCCGTTGTGAAGACGCCGATCGTGATGAATGACCTCATCCGCAACAACCTGCGCATTCGATCCGTGACTTCTTCAGGAGCGGGCCGGTCGACCACTTCCCAGCACAGTGCGAGATACGTGATGTTTACGAGCACGAACACGAACGCATATGAGGCCACGGGGGCAGCGGCGAACCTACTGTCGGCGATCCACTCGGTGGTTATCGGGATGAGCGAGACCGAGAACAAATGCGCGAAGTTCGACCACACCAGCCGCGGCGTCGCCAGCTCCGCATAGCCGAACAGGTGATGATGGTTGACCCATACGATCGCGATGAACAAATAGCTGACCACATAGCTCAGGCCGGTGGGCCATAGCGGGATTAGGGCGCTGAAGCTGTGGGCGGTCGGAGGCTTGAGCTCCAGCACCAAGATCGTGATGAGCACCGCGAACACACCGTCGGAGAACGCTCCCACCCGGTCGGGACTGGATTTGCGCACAACCACTGCGCCCCCTTCAGGCTCGTTGATGGTTTCGTTCCTGCAACACCCACGCATTACCGTCGGGATCGCGGAAATCCGCAAAGCTCGCATAGTCAGTGCGGCCGCTAGCTGGGCCAGGAAGAAACCCGCCGCGCCAGCCACCGCACGTGTCCTTGTGCCGGGTGTCGCTGACCGTCACCCCGCGTCCCACAAGCTCCGCCCGGTAGCCTTCGATGTCGCAAACGACCAGGTAGAGACCTTGCAGCGAGCGATCGGGATCCGTAACAGGCACGACGACAACTTCGAGGGAAGCCTTCATGGGATCCCCGCGGTTGGTGTCTTCCCTAAGACCTCATCTGTGTCCAATCCGCGGTCGATGCCGTGGGGAATGACGGTCTGGCCTGGCTCGAGTTCAAGCTGTTCGCCGTCGAGGTAGACATCAATCTTATCCGGCTCGAAGGAAACCCAGTTCGCCACCCGCCTCACCTCGCGCCATGCGCTGAGGTAGGACCACGCCGCGCGTTTCCGGTCGCCGATATCGTAATAGGAGCAGATACCTTTGTAGGGGCAAAAGGTTTGCGTCTCAACAATTTCGAGAGCAGACTCGTCAATATCCTCGCGGGGCACATACCAGCGTGGCGCAAATCCTGACTCATAAAGCGCCAGCGGGTGCTGGGTATCGGCGATCACCCTGTCACCAGCACGAACAATCAGATGCCGTGCCGTGGAACGGATGTCGATGCGATGATAGGCGTCCGCGGCATGCCCGACGATGCGCTCGTCCTCTTCGTAAAAGGCGTCCATGGCGCGCCAGGCAAACGCGAGACGCCCGTCGAGGTCCGATGCATAGGGCGGCAGACAAGTATGCCGCCAAGCTGCGTGGCTGGCCTCCCGCTCCGCGACCTTGATGGTGAACCACTGCGTGCCACCAAGGTCCTGATGCTCTGTGACGCGATCCTCGGCCAACACGATGCCCGCCTCGATGTCGCCGAGCGGGAAGTAGGCGACCGGATAGCGACCCGGCTCGTGCAACAGAACCACGTTCTCGCTGTCAGCGATCCACCTGTCCGCGAATTGCACTCGCATTCGCCTTCGCAGCGGCTCGGCGTACAGCAGTCGTCGTGGTAACGGCTGCTCGGTCAGGAATCGTCCCGCTGATCCGGTCGCAAGCGGACCTTGCTGCCATGCCAGCCCCATCGTCTAGTCCCTTCCCCGCGAATTTCTTTGCTGGAACAGGCTTCTCTTATTGCATCACCACGACCATCTTGCCGCCGGCCTCCCCTGATTCCATCACGCGGTGCGCCTCGCGGATCTCGTCGAAGGCGAAGACGCGGGACGGCGTGGCCTCCAGCGTGCCGTCGGCGACCTGGCGTGCGATGTCTTGCAGGGGGACATCCGAGAGCGGAAAGCCGGGTGTCCCGAACACGAAGCTGCCGAAGAAGTTCCAGTTGACCCCGCTTGGCATGCGCAACAGCGGGTTGAAATTCCCGATCGGGTCCAGCCCGCCCAGCCATCCCGCCAGGCAGGCCGTTCCCTCGCGGCGCAGCATGTCGAGGGAATCCAGGATGGTGCTGTTGCCGACCAAGTCCAGGACGACATCGACCTGTTTGGCCTCCAGGAGATGGTCGGCCAGGTCGCGCCTTTCCAATTCGACGCGCGATGCGCCGAGCTCCTCGAGCATGGGAAACCGGCCGTGACTTCGCGCGGTGGCGATGACGCGCGAGCCGGCGGCGACGGCCATCTTGAGCGCGGCCTGCCCGAGCGACGAGGTCGCGCCGCGCAGGACCAGCGTCTGTCCCGACCTCAGGCCGAGGTTGCGGAAGAGGCATGTCCAAGCGACCGCGTAGGTTTCGGGCAGCGCGGCCAACTGTGCCCAGGGCAGCTCGGATTCGATGGCGGCGACGTTCGCCGCGCGCACGCGGGTGTACTGCGCGTAGCTGCCATTGATGGTTCGGCCGAGGCCGCCCATCAGCGCCGCCACTTTGCGCCCACGCGGAACTCACCGCTCGGGCACGAGTCGACGATGCCGACGCATTCGATGCCGCTGACCTCCGCGGCTTCGGCCCATTCGCCCCGGCGCATGTGCAGCTCGGCGTGATTGATGCCGAAGGCCTTGACTTCGATCACCACTTCGCCGTCCTTGGGCAACGGCTTTGGGATGTCGGTGTAGACCAGGCTGTCCAGGCCGCCGAATCCCTCCAGGATGATCGCCCGCATGGTTTCCCCGCCGGGCCGCTCACGGACTACGGCGGGTGCGGAGGGTAGCTCAGGTGCATTGGTGGTGGACACGTGGCGCTCCTCCCAAATATCCAGCGGGGGCGTGGGGATATCGGCGCGCCACCAGAACCGGTGAGCTGCCGCAGACCTCACTGGGCCAACCAACCCAATTATTATGGGCTAGCTATCCCATTCTGTCCAGAGAAGCGGTGCGCTTACTTGGATCGGGACGTGCCGCGGCGCCGCGTCGAGGTGGCTCGGCTCGCGCGCGTCTGCGCTGTGAAGGAGCGGACGTAGTCGACGCCGGCGTTGACGGCGGCCCGCAGTGGTTCCCCATCCCCGGTGGCGTACGTCAGCATGGCGCCGCCTTGGTGGGCGACAACCAACGACACCGCCAGGTGCCGCGGATCGGCGTCGGGGCGCAGGTCGCCGCGCCGGCGCATCGCCATAAGACCGGTCTCGAACAGCTCAATCCACTGGTCATAACCTCTGGAGAGATCGTCGTGAATTTCGTCGTCGGCGTCGATCAGCTCGCCCGCCAAGGAGCCGTAGACGCAACCGCCGACGCGGTAGACGGCGTCTATGTCGGCGACGCAGGCGTCGGCCCAGGCCTGCAGGGCGTCGACGCTGTCCAGGGCGCCGAGCGGTGGCTGGGTGTGAAATGCCCGCACGTCTTCGCGGCGGGCGGCAACGACCTGACGGGTCAGCTCGCGTTTGTCGCGGAAGTAGTGCGCGATCTGTGAGCCGCCCACTCCGGCCGCGCGCCGTACCTGGTCGATGCTGGTGTTGGCGACGCCACGCTCGAACGTGAGCCGCGCGGCTGCATCAACGATCCGTGCGCGCGTCGCCAGTCCCTTGCGGGTGAATCGTCCCGGGCTTTCGGCATTCACGTGGCGGCCCTCGCGCGGCGCCGGGTACGCCGCGCCGGTCGCGGGGTTCGCTCGTCCGGATCGGTTGCGAAGGTGCGCAGGTAGTTGATCGCGAAGCGCACCGCGTCGGCGTGCGGCCATTCCGCCCGGTAGGTGAATGCCAAAGTGCCTCCGCCCTGATGGGCGGCGACGATGACCATCGCCAATCGTCGAGGGTCGGCGTTCGCGACCAAGGCGCCGCCATCCTTCATCCGCTGGATCGCTGCCTGGAGCAGATCGACCCACTGCCAATAGCCCGCCGCCAGCGTTTCACGCGTCGCGTGGTCGGACTTCGCCAGCTGGGCGGCAAGCGCGTGGTAGGTGGGTGTGCCGAAATATCCGATGCGCCTGAGGTATCGCATGTTGAGGTCGATCCACCGCTCGAAGTCTCCGAAAGAAGCCAGGCCACCCAGCTGGGGCTGCCGGTGGAAGTCGAGCACCACGCCGATCTGACGCCTGAGGACCGCGCGAATGAGCGCGCTCTTGTCGGCGAAGTAGTGGGCCAGCTGCGAACCGCTGACCGATGCCGCCTTGCGGACGTTTTCCATGTTCGCCGCGGACAGGCCCTCGGTGACGATCAGCTGGGCGGCCGCTTCCACGATGCGGTCCCGGGTGGCGCGCCCCTTGGCGGTCAACCGTTGTTCGTCTTGAACATCGGAATGGGCCATTGCGTCAGGCTAACCCGCGAGCCTTGGGAACTATGGGATATCCAACCCATTGATCCCGGAACCGGTCAGGCGGTCATGTCAACCTTGGTTAGGAAGCCGCGAATCAGCGCGGCGACGTCGTCCAGTGCGGACTCCAGCAGGAAGTGGCCGCCCTCAAGCAGGCGGATCTCGGCATCCGGCAGGTCGTCGGCGAACGCCTCGGCGCCGGCGGGACCAAAGATCTCGTCGCCGCGGCCCCACACCGCCAGCAGCGGTATCTGGCTGGCGCGCAAGTATTCGTGCAAGACCGGGTAGAGCGGCGCGTTGGTTGCATAGTCCCGCAACAATTTCAGCTGCACCAGGTCGTTGCCCGGCCGCGATATGAGCGCGTAATCGTGGTGCCACGATTCGGGGTCGACGAGGGTCTCGTCGGCAACGCCGGTGACGTATTGCCATCGAGTGGCGTCCAGCGTGAGGAACTGCCGGACCGCGGCCTCCGTCTCCTGCGTTTGTTCGCGTTGGTATGCGCGCACGATCTTCCAGAAGCTGTCGACGAATCCCGCGTCGTAGCCGTTGCCGTTCTGGGTGATGATCGCGGTGATCGCCGACGGGTCGCGCAGCGCCAGCCGCCAGCCGATCGGCGCGCCGTAGTCCTGGACGTACATCGCGTACCGGTCGACGTCGACGGCGCGCAGCAATGCGGCAGTGAGGTCGGTCAGCGCGTCGAAGGTGTAGTCGAACTCCTGGACGGACGGCGCGTCGGAAAGCCCGAAGCCCAGGTGATCCGGTGCGATGACGTGGTAGCGGTCGGCGAGCATCGGGATCAGATGGCGGAACATGTAGGAGCTGGTGGGAAACCCGTGCAAAAGCACCAGGGCGGGATGGTTCGGGTCGCCCGCGTGCCGGAAGAACAGCCGGTGACCGTCGACGGTGGCGTAACGATGATGGACAGCCGGCATTGTTTTCCTCCTGGGATTCGCCCTCAAACAGCACGCGGCACCGGGCACACGTTCAGGAATCCACTGCCGCGCCGTTTTGGGTTGTGTCGCCCAGTATGCACCTGAGCGGGCACCGCGCAACAGTCCCACCTCCTGTTGCCCTCCGGCACGGAGCGGCATATTCTGGGCCGGCCGTCCCACTGGCGAAGCCCGGAGGTGAATAGTGGGCAAGCTGGTTTCGGTGAACGTCGGCCGCCCCAAGAACGTTCAGTGGCATCACAAGACCGTCTACACCGGGATCTGGAAAACTCCTGTCGAGGGGCCGGTCATGGTGCGTCGCCTGAACATCGACGGCGACGGTCAGGGTGATCTCGGCGGCCACGGCGGCGAGCAGCGCGCTGTCATGGTGTATCAGACCGAGTCATATGACTTCTGGAAGAAATACCTGGGCCGCGACGACCTCGTGCCGGGCCACTTCGGGGAGAACTTCACCATCACTGGGCTGCCCGACGACGAGGTGTGCATCGGTGACCGCTACCAAATCGGTGAAGCCGAGTTCGAGGTCACCCAGCCCCGCGTCACCTGCTTTCGGGTCGGAATGCGCCTCGACGAACCAAGGATGCCGAACCTCCTTGTCTCCCAACGCCGGCCGGGATTTTACTTTCGGGTGATTTCCGAAGGACAGGTGCGTGCCGGCGATGACGTCGTGCGTACGCGCCGTGGTCGCCACGAGCTCAGCGTCGCCGACGTCGATGCGCTGTTGTACTTGCCGGACCGCGACCTCGAGCTACTCCACAAGATTGTCGACGTCCCCGCGCTCAGCCCGGGCTGGCAGCAGTCGTTCCGGGACATGCTCGCCTCACCGCAGGGACCGGCGTCCGAGCCTCCGACCGTGATACCGGCGTGGGATGGGTTTCGGCCCTTACGGGTTAGGGGAGTGCGCCGGGAAAGCCCACAGGTGATGTCCATCGAACTGGAAGCCGAGGACCGTTCCGCGCTACCGGCGCCGCTGCCAGGGCAATATCTGACGGTGCGAATCCCCGGCGCGGGAGCCCCGGCGCCGCTGCGTAGTTACTCCCTCTCCGGGGACCCCGCCGCGGGGTACTACCGCATCAGCGTCAAGCGGGAAGAGCACGGACTGGTCAGCTCGTGGCTGCACTTGCACGTTCAGCCGGGCTCGGTCGTCGAGGCCGCCGCCCCGCGCGGAGAGTTCTGCCTCGCCGACGGCGGCGGCCCGGTGCTGCTGATGTCGGCGGGAATCGGCATCACACCCGTCTTGGCCATGCTGCACACGCTCGCCGAGGCCTGCAGCAGGCGCGACATCTGGTGGCTGCACACCACCCGTAACCGCGAAATGCAAGCTTTCGCAACCGAAGTCGCCAGCTTGATCAAATCTCTGCCGAGTGCTCGGCAGTCGGTGTTCTACACACAGACCCAAGGCCGTTTGGACCGCCCGGCCATCGCGGCGCTAGGTATCCCGGCCAATGCCACGGCATACCTGTGCGGCCCAACCCAGTTCATGAGCGACATGCGCGACGCACTCACCGCGGAGGGCCTGGCTCCTGAGCGGATCCACAGCGAGCTATTCGGCGCCCTGCCGTCGATCAATCCGGGTATCGTCGACGGCGCTCCTCGCACGCCGCCGCACCCGCCGGCCGGACTTGCGGGAACGGGCCCGTCGATCACCTTCGCGCGCAGCGGCCTAACGGTCAACTGGTCATCCCAGTTCGGGAGCATCCTCGAGTTGGCCGAAGCTTGCGACGTGCCCACCCGGTTCTCCTGCCGCAGCGGCGTGTGTCATGTGTGCGTCACCGGAGTTGTCGCCGGCAGGGCCAGTTACGTGCAGCCGCCGCTGGAGCCGCCCGAGCAGGGGACCATACTCATCTGCTCGGCGGCCCCGGAGACCGAGCTGGTGCTGGACCTGTAGCGAAAACCGTTGCGTCAGGCGGTGATCGCGCGTTGACCGCCGCTCACGGGCACCACAGCGCCGTTGACATAACTGGCGTCGGGAGAGCTGAGAAAGACGATTGCGCTCGCGATTTCACTCGGCTCGGCGGGCCGGCCGATCGCGGTGCTGGCCGCCACCGCCTCCAGCATGCCGGGTGTCGCGGTGGTGCCGGGGGTGTCGGTTGGTCCCGGCGCGATCGCGTTCACCCGCACTCCGGACCGGCCGAACTCGTCCGCCCAGACACGCGTCAGCAGCTCCAGGCCGGCCTTGGTAGCGCCATAGATGCCCGCGCCGCTGGCCGGCACCGACGCCGCGACGGTGCTCACGTTGACCACCGCGCCACCGCCGCGCTCCATCATCCCCGGCGCCAATTGCTGGACCAAAATGTAAGGGGCGCGCAGGTTCACATTCACGTGCTCGTCGAAGGCGGCGTCATCCGTCTCCACGGTGGTTCCGAATTTGTAGATTCCGGCATTGTTGATCAAGATGTCGACCGGCCCCGCCTCGGCCGCCAGGCGGCGCACGTCGTCGGGGTCGTTGAGGTCGGCCGCGACGAAACGGGCTCTCCCGCCGGCATTTTCGATCTCGCGGACGGTCTTCGCGCCGCGTTCGGCGTCGCGGCCGTGTACCACGACCTCAACCCCGCGTTCCGCGAGCTGGAGCGCGATTTCCTTGCCGATACCGGACGTGGCCCCGGTCACCAGCGCGGTGGAGCCGGCCATCGTTGCTGCCATCGGATCCTGCCTCCAGGTGAGAAGTTCACTTGCCTCACCGACAGCAGCCGCATCCCGGCTTTTATTCCTAGGAGCTCAGCGGGACCGCCGCCTCGGCGGTGTAGCACAGGAATGTCAGCGTCTCCTGCAGATACAGCCGCACGGTGTCCGCATCATGGCTCGTGTAGCCGATCGACACATCGGTCCCGAGTTGCAGATCGAAGTCACCGCCGCGGGTGGTAAGCACGAAAGCACCGTCGATGGCCGGCGCCCAGATGATGTCTCCCGGAACCAGCCGGTCGATGTGCTCGAGGATCGGATATCCGTGTTCGGTGGTCTCGCTGACCTTCGTATAGACATCGGCGGACAGCAACACCGAGTACGGGCCGTCGACCCCGGCCAGCCGCAATTCGGAGATCGCCTGCGTGATGACATCCGGAATTTCGCGAGGATCGGCCAGCAAGGTCAACGGCTTGTTCGAGCTGGCGGAGCGGATGCCCTCGATCGATGCGGCGGCGTAACCCTCGAAGATCGCCCGGTCTTCCACAAACGCCAACTTCTTGGCGGCCTCCTTGACCGGGTCCCAGTCGGAGTCCTGCGCACCACGCTCGACATTGTCGATCTCGTAACGTGAGAGAGTGAACGGAACCCGCAGCCGGACAAGGGGTTTGCTCGCCCGCAGGTGAGCCTCCACGCCGTCAGACGGTGCCGCCACGTCGATCAGGCGGCCGGTGCTGACCGCCGCGGTGACCGGACCGCCGGGGCCGCTGACGTCGACTACCCGGCGCCCGGCGACATGGCGTTTGAATGTCCGGGTCGCCTCCGTTTCGATTTCGTCCCAAGCGGCTTCGGTGACCGGTGCCAGGTCGCGGTAGAGGTTGTTCATGAAGGGGTTCCTTTCAGGCTGCCGATCGAAAGTGAGCCGTCTTGTGCAACAGACGTTTCCGCCACCGGCGCTGCCGGCAGTGGCGGTGGATCATCAAGGAAGTCCACGGTGGGGGAGAAGAACAAGCCACCGGTGACCGCGGTGGAGAACTCGAGGATGTGGTCGGTGTTTCCGGGTGGATCACCGAGAAACATGTTGCTCAGCATCTGTTCGGTGACGCGCGGCGTGCGGGAATAGCCGATGAAGTAGGTCCCGTACTCGCCCTTGCCGAGTTCGCCGAACGGCATGTTGTGCCGGACGATCTTCAGCTCGGTGCCGTCGTCGTCAGTGATGACGTTGAGGGCGATGTGGGCGTTGGCCGGCTTTTGGTCGTCGTCGAGTTCGAGGTTCTCCAGTTTGGTCCGGCCGATCACCAACTCCTGCTCGCTGACCGACAGGGCGTTCCACGATGACATTTCGTGCAGATACTTCTGCACGTGTACGTAGCACGAGCCCTCGAATTCGGGATCCTCGGCGCCGATGGCAGTGGCGCTGACGGCCAAGGGGCCGTCGGGGTTTTCGGTGCCATCGACGAAGCCCAACAGGTCGCGGTTGTCGAAATAGCGGAATCCGTGTACCTCGTCGACGACGGTGACGGCACCGGCCATCGACCTCAGGATGCGGTCGGCCAATTCGAAACACACGTCCAAGCTTTCGGCCCGGATGTGGAACAGCAGATCCCCGGGCGTGGCTGGGGCGGTGTGCCGCGGGCCTTCCAGTTCGACGAACGGGTGCAACTCGGCGGGACGCGGACCGGAGAACAAGCGATCCCAGGCTCGCGAGCCGATGGAGGTGATGGCGGACAACCGTTTCGGCGGCTCGCGGAAGCCGATCGCGCGCACCAGGCCGGAAATGTCGGGCAGCGCGTCGTGTACCGCCGCTTCTCCGCCGTCGTCGATGGTCACTACCAGGAAGACCGCCGCAGGCGTCAACGGCTCGAGGATCGGCTGCGGCTGGACGAGAGGCACATGGGCGACCCTAGCGTGGCGACGGCGAGCGCAGGAAGTGCGCGAGCAAGGAGCCGCGCAATCGGACCTAGCGTGAACTCCGTTGTCGTCGACAGCCATGATGTTGGACATGTCGGCCAACGCCGCAGGCCTCTGCGATTTCATCGACGCCTCTCCGTCGCCGTTTCACGTTTGTGCCACGGTGGCGGCGCGGCTGACCGCCGCCGGATACACCGAACTGAGCGAGGCCCAACGCTGGCCGGACGAACCGGGTCGCTACTTCACCGTGCGGGCCGGCTCGCTGGTCGCCTGGAATTCCGACGGGCCCGACGGCCCGTTCCGGATCGTCGGCGCACACACCGACAGCCCTAACCTGCGGGTCAAGCAGCATCCGGATCGGCTGGTCGCCGGTTGGCGCGTCGTGGCGCTGGAACCGTACGGCGGGGCATGGCTCAACTCCTGGCTGGACCGCGACCTGGGCATCAGCGGACGGTTATCGGTGCACTCGAATCAGGGCACGGGGATCGAGCACCGGCTGGTCCGGATAGACGAGCCGATCCTGCGGGTACCCCAGCTGGCCATCCACCTCGCCGAGGACCGCAAATCGCTGACGTTGGACCCCCAGCGACACGTCAACGCGGTCTGGGGCGCTGGCGCCGAAGCTAGGTCGTTCATCGACTTCGTCGCGGAACGCGCCGGGGTGACGCCGACCAGCGTGCTGGCGGCCGACCTCATGACCCACGACGTGACCCCGTCGACGGTGATCGGCGCCGACGGCGACCTGCTCAGCGCCCCCCGGCTGGACAACCAGGCCAGCTGTTATGCCGGGATGGAGGCTCTGCTGGCCGCCGAGCCGCGTGGCGTCCTGCCCGTGCTGGTGGTCTTCGACCACGAGGAAGTCGGTTCGTCTTCGGATCACGGTGCGCAGTCCAACCTATTGAGCACCGTCCTCGAGCGGATCGTGCTCGCCGCCGGCGGCACCCGGGAGGACTTCCTGCGTCGGCTGCCCGAGTCATTGCTGGCCTCGGCGGACATGGCGCACGCCACCCACCCCAACTATCCGGAGCGGCACGAGCCCGGCCATCTCATCGAGGTCAACGCCGGGCCGGTGCTCAAGGTGCACCCAAACCTGCGTTATGCCACCGACGGGCGCACGGCCGCGCCCTTCGCGCTCGCCTGTCACCAGGCCGGGGTCGCCCTGCAGCGTTACGAGCACCGCGCTGACCTGCCCTGTGGGTCGACGATCGGGCCGCTGGCCTCGGCCCGGACTGGTATCCCCACCGTCGACATCGGCGCCGCACAGCTCGCGATGCACTCCGCGCGCGAGTTGATGGGCGCCCACGACGTAGCGACCTACTCTGCGGCGATGCGCGCGTTCCTTTCGCCTGAATCATTCTGAGGTTTCCGAGGCCTAGACGGCGGCGGGGTGGGCGATCAGGGTGAGTGCGAAGGTCGCGGCGTTGAGCGTGAGCAGGAACCCCGCGAAGACGAACTGACCGGAAATATCGTTGGCGAGTACATGTGTGTACATCGCGCAGATGAAGAAGATAATTAGCCCGGCCGCCGCCGCGACGCCGATTGCCGGAATCCAGAGTCCGGCCACAAGCCCAAGCGCGCCTAGGGTTTTCAAGGTGCCGATGGGAAATCTCAGCCAGGACAGGGGAACCCCGGCCCGTCTCATCGGCGGAATGATGGGCGCGAAATGGAGCAGCGCGCTCACGCCCGAAAATCCGTCGAGGGCAATGGCGATTATCGTCACGACAAGGTACGCGGTGTGCATGTTGGTGGCTTCCGGGGATGGTCGACCGATAGTGGAATCGTCCGGCGTTAGCTCGCCGGAATGGGGTCTAGTCGAAACACGGCGATCCGGCCGGCCAGCGCCTCGACCTCTTCGGGATGGCCGTGACGCACCAGGCCCGAGCGCTTCAAGAAGGCGACACCGACCGGCACCTCGTTCGGGTATTCCCGCAACACCGGGCGGGCCTGCTCGGCGGCCAGCTCAGTTATCCTGACGCGTTGCACCTTTCGGCCCTTGCGGAGCGTCCCGGCGCCGGCTGCGCGTGCATTGCGTGCCCAATCGGCACCGGGGAATCCGGCCACGGCAAAAAGCTGTCCATCCAGCCTAAAGGGTGTCATGGGCGTGCTGCGCGCCTTCCCGGTTTTGCGGCCGGGCACCGTCAACACCATGGGCGGTCCCGTGGGTACCCCGAGCTTTTGCATCGCGATCATGAACTTGTTCATCGGCTTCAGCCAGCGGGGCGGCGTCGGGTTGGACATCATTTCTCCTTGGTGTATTCCGTTGCGGTGAGCGTGGAATCGGCTGTGACGGGACACCGCCGGGGTAGCAACCGACGCCCACTCGCAGCTCGTAATTCAAGGACGGTTCGGCAGCGCCGAAAGTTACAACTGCGTGCGTAACTTTTCGCAGCGTCGTCTCGTCGTCATTCCTGAGCCCGGATGTCCGACGCCATGACGAAGGAGAACCATGACAGCCGCCAAACTGTATGCCGCGGTGACCCTTAACCGAGCGGGTGTGCCGCGATGACGGCGGATAACTCGGACGGCCGACGCTGGCCCCGGGTAGTCGCCCGTGCTACCAGCGCCACATTGGCGATCCTGGCGGTCGCTCAGGCCGCATTCGCCGGCAGTTTCCTGGGCGGGCAGTACGACGCACTGATGCTGCACTCGATCGGCGCCAGGGTGACCACGATGCTCTCCGTCGTGCAGGTGGTTGCGCTCGTGGTCGTCAGCAGAACAGGCGGGCCGCGGTGGCCGATAGCGGTCGGTACGCTCGTGACAATTCTTTTCGTTGCCGAGTTCGCCTCGGGCGAATTGCGGCTGACGGGCCTGCACGTTCCGCTCGGGGTTCTGCTCATTGCTGGAATCGTGCAGCTGACCGCATCGGTTTGGCGTCTGCCGCTGACCGCACACCCTCTCGCGGAACAGCAGGATGTGGCTCGGTGAATCGGCGCAGCGCGTTGCGGTTGGGCGCCGCCGCGGCAGGGATCAGCGTCGTGGGCGCCAGCTGGCCAATGTCGCACGCACTGCTGGGCTCCGCCGAGTCGGGGCGGCTGATTCGCAGTGAGCCCAAACTGCCCGCCCCCTATCAAGTCCCGCTGCCGATCCCGGAACAATTGACGCCAGTCAGCACCGATGCTCACACCGATTACTACGAGATCACACAGCAGGTCACACAGTTGCGCATCCTGCCCGAGATGACCACTGCGGCATGGACTTACAACACGAGCTTCCCGGGCCCCACCATTGCGTCACGGACCGGCCGACGCACCGTCGTGCGGCACCGCAACGGTCTGCCGGTGCCAGTGGTGGTACATCTGCATGGCGGGCACACCCCGCCAGACCACGATGGATATCCGACCGATTTCATCTTGCCGCAGGGTCAACCCGCCGCGATGGACATGGCACGCAACAGCGTTGTCGGACAACGTGAATACGTTTATCCGATGGATCAGCGGGCCGCAACGTTGTGGTACCACGATCACCGCATGGGCTACACCGGTGCCGCGGTGTGGCGCGGGCTAGCCGGATTTCACCTGGTTCATGACGACGAGGAAGATGCGTTGCCGCTGCCTCGGGGCTCTCGGGATATCCCGCTGATGATCACCGATCGTGCGTTCGCCGCCGATGGCTCGTTTCGCTACCCGGCCGCTGAGTCCGGTGGGGTGACCGGCGACTACATGAACGGCGTCCTGGGTGACGTCATCCTCGTCAACGGTGCGCCATGGCCGGTGCTGCAAACCGATCCGGCCCGCTATCGCCTGCGGCTACTCAACGCATCCAATGCCCGTCGCTACCGGCTGCAATTGGACCCGCAGCCGCCCGGAGGGTCGGCGCTGGTGCAAATCGGCAGTGATGGGGGATTGCTCGCGCGGCCGGTAAGCCATGACTTCATCGACATCGCTCCGGCCGAACGCTTCGAGGTCGCGGTCGACTTCGGCCGCTACCAAAGCGGAACACGCGTGCGTCTACTCAACCTGTTGGGTGCCGGAAGCGCCGCCGAGGTTATGCGGTTCGACATCGTCGGCACCGACCGTGCCGATGATTCGGCGATCCCCGACCGGCTCAGCACAAGCGCCCCCCTAAGCCGAGAGCAAGTGGTGGGCACTCGGACCTTCCTCTTCCGCCTAGGCAGAAGAGGGGTATGGACGATCAACGACCTGCCATATGAACCGGGCCGGCCGCTGGCGCGCCCGAGGATCGGCACGACGGAAATCTGGCGGTTCATCACCGAGTTCCACCATCCCGTTCATGTGCACCTGAACTCCTTCCAAGTGCTGTCCCGCAACAACCGCGCACCCGGACGTTTCGATATGGGCTGGAAAGACACCGTCGACGTCCGCCCGGCCGAGGCGGTGGAAGTCCTCACCCGATTCACCGACTACGCCGGCTCGTACCTTCTGCATTGCCACAACCTCGAGCACGAGGACATGGCCATGATGGCCGACTTCCTGACCATCGCTTAACCGCCGGATTACCGCGGCGATCCGCGCAGTCCTTTCACCCGAGTCACTCCGAGGCCTAAGGTCTGGCGGTATGGCGCTCAACGTGGAGATGATCACTTTCGACTGCAGCGACCCCGCGATGCTGGCCGGATGGTGGGCCGAGCAGTTCGGGGGTACGACGCAGGAGTTGCTCGCCGACGAGTTCACCGCGGTGAGCTTGTCGGAAGGGCCCCGGCTCGGATTCCAGAAGGTGCCCGATCCCACGCCCGGGAAGAACCGGGTGCACCTCGACTTCGGTGCCGCCGACGTTGACGCCGAGGTCTCCCGGCTGACGGCCGGCGGGGCCACGGAGGTCGGCCGGCACACATTCGGCGACAATTTTCGCTGGGTGGTGCTGGCCGACCCGGAGGGCAACGTCTTCTGCGTCGTCGGGCAATAGCCACGCGGCGCCCCACGGCGATGGCGGCGTCGCCCTAGACTGTCTGGCGTGACTGTCTCCGGGACGAGCGCCCGCACCCAGGCGACCGACACCGTCGAGCACGCCGCTGCCAGCCCCGACCAGCCGCAGCCGTTCGCCGAGCTGGGCCTCAAAGAGGACGAGTACGAGCGGATCCGCGAGATCCTGGGCCGCAGACCCACCGACACCGAGCTGGCGATGTACTCGGTGATGTGGAGCGAGCACTGCTCGTACAAGTCGTCGAAGGTTCATTTGCGCTACTTCGGCGAGACCACCACCGACGCCATGCGTGCGGGCATGCTGGCCGGGATCGGCGAAAACGCGGGCGTGGTCGACATCGGTGACGGCTGGGCGGTCACCTTCAAAGTGGAGTCGCACAACCACCCGTCCTATGTCGAGCCCTACCAGGGTGCGGCGACCGGCGTGGGCGGCATCGTCCGCGACATCATGGCCATGGGCGCGCGGCCGGTCGCGGTGATGGACCAGCTTCGGTTCGGCGCCGCCGACGCCCCCGACACGCGCCGGGTGGTCGACGGGGTGGTCCGCGGCATCGGCGGCTATGGCAACTCGCTCGGGTTGCCCAACATCGGCGGCGAGACGGTCTTCGATGCGTGCTACGCCGGCAATCCGTTGGTAAACGCGTTGTGCGTCGGCGTGTTACGCCAGGAAGACCTGCACCTGGCGTTCGCCTCTGGCACCGGAAACAAGATCATCCTGTTCGGCGCGCGCACCGGCCTCGACGGCATCGGTGGGGTATCGGTGCTGGCGTCGGAAACCTTCGACAGCGAAGGGTCCCGCAAGAAGCTCCCGTCGGTGCAAGTGGGCGACCCCTTCATGGAGAAGGTGCTCATCGAGTGCTGCCTCGAGCTCTACGCGGGCGGCTTGGTGATCGGCATCCAGGATCTGGGCGGGGCCGGATTATCCTGTGCCACATCGGAATTAGCATCGGCCGGGGACGGCGGGATGGCGATCGAGCTCGATGCCGTCCCGTTGCGGGCCAAGGACATGACGCCCGCGGAGGTGCTCTGCAGCGAGTCGCAGGAGCGGATGTGCGCGGTGGTGGCGCCGGAGAACGTGGACGCCTTCCTGGCGGTCTGCCGCAAATGGGAGGTGCTGGCCACGGTGATCGGCGAGGTCACCGACGGCGACCGATTGCGGATCACCTGGCGCGGCGAAACGATCGTCGACGTGCCGCCGCGCACCGTGGCGCACGAGGGCCCGGTGTACCAGCGGCCGCTCGCGCGGCCCGAATCGCAGGACGCCCTGAACGCCGACCGGTCCACCGGCCTGCCGCGGCCAACGACCGGGCAGGAGCTGCGCGCGACTCTGCTTGCACTGCTGGGCAGCCCGCACCTGTGCAGCCGTGCCTTCATCACCGAGCAGTACGACCGCTATGTGCGCGGCAACACCGTGCTGGCCGAGCACGCCGATGGCGGCGTGCTCCGTGTCGACGAAACCACCGGCCGCGGCATCGCTTTGTCGACTGACGCGTCGGGGCGCTACACGCTGCTCGACCCCTACGTCGGAGCCCAACTCGCGCTGGCCGAGGCCTACCGCAACGTCGCCGTCACCGGCGCCACCCCCGTCGCGGTGACAAACTGCCTCAATTTCGGCTCTCCGGAGGATCCCGGGGTGATGTGGCAGTTCTCTCAGGCGGTGCGGGGGCTGGCCGATGGTTGTGCGGCCCTTGGCATTCCGGTTACCGGCGGCAACGTCAGCTTCTACAACCAGACTGGGTCGGCGGCGATTCTGCCCACGCCGGTAGTCGGCGTGCTCGGTGTGCTCGACGATGTCGGCCGGCGCATCCCAACCGGTCTGGGCGGCGAACCGGGCCAGGCCCTGATGCTGCTGGGTGATACGCACGATGAACTCGACGGTTCCATCTGGGCGCAGGTGACGGCCGACCACCTGGGTGGGGTGCCGCCCGCGGTGGACCTGGCACGCGAAAGATTATTGGCCGAGGTGCTGACCGCGGCCTCTCGCGACGGACTGGTGTCCGCGGCGCACGACCTGTCCGAGGGCGGGCTTGCGCAGGCGATCGTGGAGGCGGCCCTGGCGGGCGAAACCGGTTGCCGCATCGTGCTTCCCGAGGGTACCGATCCGTTCGTCACGTTGTTTTCCGAGTCGGCGGGCCGGGTCTTGGTGGCGGTGCCGCGCACCGAGGAGAGCCGGTTCCGGGCGATGTGTGAGGCGCGCGGGCTGCCCGCGGTGCGCATCGGCGTCGTCGATCAGGACTCGGACGCGGTGGAGGTTCAGGGCCTATTCACCGTGTCGCTGGAGGAACTGCGCGAGACGTCCGAGGCAGTGCTGCCCCGCCTCTTCGGATGAGACCCAGCAGCGAACCCTGATGGGCCGAACCGGTTTTCGCCGGGCGCAAGCGTTCTCTTTGGCCGCCGCCCTGGTTGGCTGGAGCTTCTTGGGCCCGCGACTGCCCCCGGCGTGGCGCGCCGCGGTCCAGGCCGGCGCGGCCGGCCTGCTGGTGCTGGTGACGCGTGCTCCGCTGGGTCTATCTCCGCCGCGGCTGTGGACGGGGCTGCGGCTTGGGTCGGCGGCCGGAGCGGCGGCGGCAAGCGTGATCGCGGCGACGACGGCGGTGCCGTTGGTGCGGGCATCGATGGCCGAGCGGGAACCGCCCGGATCGGTGCCCGGCTGGTTGCTGCTGCGCATCCCCGTCGGGACCGTCTGGGCCGAGGAGGCCGCGTTCCGCGCCGCGCTCACCGCCGCCGCTTCCGGGGCGTGCGGCCGGTCGGGTGGAATGTTATTGCAAGCGGCGTGCTTTGGGCTCTCCCACATCGCGGATGCGAGGTCGGCGGGCGACCCGGTGGTGGGCACCGTATTGGTGACGGGCATCGCGGGCTGGTTATTCGGTTGGCTGGCAGACCGTTCCGGCAGCCTCGCCGCGCCCATGTTGGTGCATTTGGCCATCAACGAGGCCGGCGCGATCGCCGCGCTGGGCGTGCGGCGTCACGGGTTGATGGTGTAGTCGCCCAGCTGCCGACCCCACACATGCTCGACGAAAAGTGGTGAGCCGAGTTCGAAGTGGTTGTAGGGGGCCATGCTTGCGCCGGTGTCCATCACCAGAAACGGCGCCGGCCACAACTGCCGAGTGATGGTCTGCCAACAGCCAGGCAGACCGCCGGGACCGCCTCTGGCGTTGGTCCGGGGCAGATTCTCCGGCCAGATGTAGGGATTGGGCGCCCCGGCGATTGCGCCCGCGGCGTGGGCGCCCAACGAGTAGCCGTTGTCGCCGAGGGCGTTGTGGATCTTGGGTCCGACTTCGTTGAAATTCCGAATGGTGCAAAAGATTTCCGGACTGTACTCGTCGAGCAGCTGGCTGGAGCTGACCAGATCGGCGGCCCCCCGCGCCAGGTACGGCCCGCCGCGACCGAATACGTCGGCGCCCGCGCCGCCCAGTCCGGCCGCCGCCAGCAGCGCCGCGTCCAGGTCGGCTTGCTGGCGGTTGAGCGTCCGCGCCGTGGTCACCGCGTGGTCGAGCGCGTCCCACAAGTCCGGCGAGGCGTTGGCGTACGTGTCACCGAGCGCGGCCAACCGCTGGACGTCAACGCGGATTTCGCGCATCTGGGGATTCACGTCGTCGAGGATCGTGTTGCCGTTGACCACAGCGGCGCCGAACTTGTCGCCCAATCCCGTCAGGGCTTGCGCGGCCGCGCTGAGCGTCAGATTCACCTTGACCGGGTCGACTTTCTCCGCGATCGAGATGAGTGTCTCGAACACGGTGTTGAATTCGGTCGTCACGGACCTCGCATCGATCACGGTCGACGGTGTGATCGCTTGGGCTGCGGGCTGGGACGGCGAGTTCAACGCGACGTATTTGTTGCCGAATACCGTGGTCGCCTTGATGGCGGCCGCCACGTTGGCCGGGATCATCGCGACGTACCGGGGGGTGATGTCCAGGACCACCTTGGCGGCCGGCTTGCCGTCGCGGGTGATCTCGGAGATGCTCGCCACCCGGCCGATCTGCACTCCGTTGTAGGTGACCTTGGATCCCGGATCCATCACCAGCCCGGCCCGGGTGGCGACCATGGTGAGCTTCGTCGTCGGCGTGAGGTCGCCACGGAACTGCAAGTACAGGAGCGACCCGGCCAAACCCATGATGATGACCGTCACGAGGCCGACGGTCTTGTACGGTGGCCCGCGCCGCAAGCGACGACGCTCCATGAGTTTGAGACCCTAGGGTATGGCCGCCCGTGAAAAGGCCGATCCGGCAAAGACTCGGCAGGCCGTGTTGGCCGTGGCGGATTGGTTGCGCGACGAATCCCTGCCGGGGCCCGACCGCGAGGGGCTGGCCGCGGCCGTCCGGCTCACCGCCCGCACTCTGGCCGCCGTGGCGCCCGGCGCCAGCGTCGAGGTGCGTATCCCGCCGTTTGTGGCGGTGCAATGCGTCGCCGGGCCGAGGCACACCCGGGGCACGCCTCCCAACGTGGTGGAGACCGATCCGCGGACGTGGCTGTTGCTGGCGACCGGGATGCTGTCCTTCCAGGACGCGAAGGACGCCGGTGCGCTGAGCCTTTCCGGCGCTCGGGCGGGTGAGATCGAACACTGTCTGCCCTTGTTCGGTGTCGGCTGAATGACAACTCTGAACTGCAGGTTTAGGGTCGGCTGCGGGAATTTTCGCCGCCCAACACGCGCTGTTAATTCGCGGTCGCGGGCGTCGGACCCGTAGACTCCGTTTCGTCACCAATCGTTCCCCAGGGAGCCGCCCAATCGTGACCGCCGGAGAACCTGAGCAGGACCTGAACTCGCCTCGTGAAGAGTGTGGTGTCTTTGGGGTTTGGGCCCCGGGCGAGGACGTCGCAAAACTCACCTATTACGGCTTGTACGCCCTGCAGCATCGCGGGCAGGAAGCCGCGGGTATCGCCGTCGCCGACGGATCGCAGGTCCTCGTCTTCAAAGACTTGGGCCTGGTCAGCCAGGTGTTCGACGAGCAGACGCTCGCGGCGATGCCGGGCCATGTGGCCATCGGGCATTGCCGCTACTCCACCACGGGCGACACCACTTGGGAGAACGCGCAACCGGTGTTCCGCAACACCGCCGCCGGCACCGGCGTCGCTCTGGGGCACAACGGAAACCTGGTCAACACCGCTGAGCTTGCCGCCCGCGCCCGCGACGCGGGCCTGATCGCCCGGCGCGCCCCCGCCCCGGCCACGACGGACTCCGACATCTTGGGCGCGCTGCTGGCCCACGGTGCGGCCGATTCCACGCTGGAGCAGGCGGCCCTGGATCTGCTGCCAACCGTGCGCGGCGCGTTCTGCCTGACGTTCATGGACGAGAACACGCTGTATGCGTGCCGCGATCCGCATGGGGTGCGGCCACTTTCACTCGGACGGCTGGATCGCGGCTGGGTGGTGGCCTCCGAAACGGCAGCCCTCGACATCGTCGGCGCGTCGTTCGTGCGCGACATCGAGCCGGGCGAGCTGCTCGCGATCGATGCCGACGGGGTGCGCTCCACGCGTTTCGCCAACCCCACCCCCAAGGGCTGCGTCTTCGAATACGTCTACCTGGCGCGTCCGGACAGCACGATCGCCGGCCGGTCCGTGCACGCCACCCGGGTGGAGATCGGTCGCCGGCTGGCCCGCGAATGCCCGGTCGACGCCGACCTGGTGATCGGGGTCCCGGAGTCGGGTACCCCCGCCGCGGTGGGATACGCGCAGGAGTCCGGCATCCCGTACGGACAGGGCTTGATGAAGAACGCCTACGTCGGGCGGACCTTCATCCAGCCGTCCCAGACCATCCGCCAGCTCGGTATCCGGTTGAAGCTCAACCCACTTCGCGAGGTCATCCGAGGCAAGCGGCTCATCGTCGTCGACGACTCGATCGTGCGCGGGAACACCCAGCGCGCGCTGCTGCGCATGCTGCGCGAGGCCGGCGCCGTCGAAGTCCACGTGCGTATCGCGTCGCCGCCGGTGAAGTGGCCCTGCTTCTATGGCATCGACTTCCCGTCGCCGGCCGAACTGATCGCCAACGCCGTGCAGGACAAAGAGGAGATTCTCGAGGCGGTGCGGCACGCCATCGGCGCGGACACCCTCGGCTACATCTCGCTGCGCGGCCTGGTGGCGGCCTCCGAACAACCCGCGTCGCGGCTCTGCACCGCCTGCTTCGACGGCAAGTATCCGATCGAACTGCCCGAGGAGACTGCCTTGGGCAAGAACGTCATCGAGCACATGCTCACCAATGCCGCCCGCGGAGCCGGTCTCGACGATCTGGCACCCGACGAAGTGCCGATCGTCCACTGAGGGACGTCCGGCGCGCCCCTTCCAAGACGTTTGATAACGGCGGTCGGCGGCGCCCGGTAGCCTTTATCGCGATGACGGATCCCGGAAAAAGCCCCGGACGAAGCCCGGGCACCCACGGCATCACCTACGCGTCGGCCGGGGTGGACATTGAGGCCGGCGACCGCGCCGTTGAAATGTTCAAGCCGCTGGCGACGAAGGCCACCAGGCCCGAGGTGCGGGGCGGCCTAGGTGGGTTCGCCGGACTGTTCGCGTTGCGCAACGATTACCGCGAACCGCTGCTGGCGGCGTCCACCGACGGTGTCGGAACCAAACTGGCGGTCGCCCAGGCGATGGACAAGCACGACACCGTCGGCCTGGACCTGGTTGCGATGGTGGTCGACGACCTCGTGGTCTGCGGCGCCGAGCCGCTGTTCCTGCAGGACTACATCGCGGTGGGCCGGACCGTGCCCGAACGCCTCAGCGCGATCGTGGCGGGTATCGCCGAGGGGTGCGTGCGCGCCGGCTGCGCGCTGCTCGGCGGCGAAACGGCCGAGCACCCCGGCCTGATGGAACCGGACCACTACGACATCTCGGCGACCGGTATCGGCGTCGTCGAGGCCGACGACGTGTTGGGTCCCGAACGCGTCAAACCCGGCGACACCATCATCGCGATGGGCTCCTCCGGCCTGCATTCCAACGGCTACTCTCTGGCCCGCACGGTGCTGCTCGAGATCGACCGGATGAACTTGGCGGGTTATGTGGAGGAGTTCGGCCGCACGCTGGGCGAAGAGCTCTTGGAACCCACCCGGATCTACGCCAAAGACTGCCTGGCGTTGACCGCCGAAACCCATGTCCGCACGTTCTGCCATGTCACCGGCGGCGGATTGGCCGGCAATCTGCAACGCGTCATCCCGCACGGCCTGGTCGCCGAGATCGACCGCGGGACCTGGACGCCAGCACCGGTGTTCGCCATGATCGCCCAGCGTGGCCGGGTGACGCGCGAGGAGATGGAGAAGACGTTCAACATGGGCGTGGGCATGGTCGCCGTCGTCGCCCCGGAGGACACCGACCGGGCCCTGGCCATCTTGACGGCCCGCCACCTGGACTGCTGGGTGTTGGGAACCGTCTGCAAAGGCGGTAAAGAGGGCCCGCGGGCAAAGCTCGTCGGGCAGCACCCGAGATTCTAAAAACCGGGAGCCGGGCTAGCGCCGTGCCGAAGCGGATGGCACCGGCGCAGTGGTGCTGGTCTTAGCGACGCCAGTCGTCGCTGTCTGCCCAGGAGTCGGCGACGCCGTCGTCCTCCAGGTCGGTGGAGTCGTCGGCACCCGTTCCTGCCAGCTCTTGCTGAAGCCGCTGGAAGTCGGTCTGCGGGGAACTGTATTTGAGTTCTCGAGCAACCTTGGTCTGCTTTGCCTTAGCCCGGCCGCGGCCCATGGGGGAACCCCCTCGCGCAATAACGGAGCGGCCTAACGAGTAGGCGGCTCCGATCTCCTGGTGTCGTTATTGTCCTGCTGACAGTTTACCGTGCCTTACGGTCGGGTGTCGGTCCCCCCTGCCGCTGTGGCGGACGTCATTCACAATTATCTCGCACCGCCCCGCAAGCGTTCAACGGCCAGCCGTCCCGCGCCGATCTGCTCTGCGGCCGGCAGCGAATCCGGGTCGATCACCGCAGCCACCGAAGCCTGCGGGCCGGTCGCCAGTTCCGTGTCGGCGGGCACCCCGCGTTTGAGTAGCGCCAGGGCCACCGGCCCGAGGTCCACGTGGTCCACCACGGTGCCAAGGCGACCGACCGCGCGACCGCCGGCGAGCACCGGGTCACCCGTCGAGGGCCGCTCGACCGAACCGTCGAGGTGCAACAACACCAGCATCCTGGGCGGTTTACCGAGGTTATGCACCCGCGCGACTGTCTCTTGCCCCCGATAACAGCCCTTGTCCAGGTGGACGGCGCCCCCGCCGGGACCGCCGATCCACCCCACCTCGTGCGGAATCGTGCGCTCATCGGTGTCGACGCCCAATCGCGGGCGCAGCGCCGCCACCCGGTGCGCTTCGTACGCCCACACCCCCGCAGGTCGCAGGCCCGCCTGCACCAAACGTTCCTGCCAGCCCGCGGACTGGCCGCGCGGGACCACCAAATCCAGTTCGATCTGGCCGGCGGGACCGCCGGGCATCCGTCGCAGAAAGCCCCCGCCGGCCACCGGGATCGCCGTCAGCTCGGCGGGCAGGGCGTCCACGCCGAGCGTGTCGAGCACCGCCCGGTCGCACAGGCGCGGCCCCAACAGCGAAAGCACCGCCATGTCGGCGGCAGCCGGGGTGACATCAGACCAGAAGACCATCTTGCGCAGGTATTCCAGCAGCGGTTCGCCGCGCCAGGGTTCGGTATCCAGGTAGGTGGTGCCGCCGAGTTCGGTTTGGACCCAGTGGTCCTCGACGCGGCCCTGACCGTCGAGGCTGAGGTTCTGCGTGCTGGCGCCCTCGGCGAGGTCGCTGACGTGCTGAGTGGAGATGCTGTGCAGCCACTTCTGGCGATCGCTACCGGTCAGGGTGAGGACGGCGCGGTGCGAGCGGTCCACCACGACCGCAGCGGTTTCGGCCGCGCGCTGCTCGCCCAGGGGATCGCCGTAATGCCAGACGGCGCCCGCGTCGGGTCCGGCATCGGGCGCGGGGACTGGATTCATGTGCGCCGCTCCTCTCCCCCGCAAGCGGGAGGTACCCCCACATCGCTAGGCTCCGCATCGTCGCCGGCGCGATTCACACGTCAACTCTACGGATTAGCCGCGACCGCGTCGCCGAGCGTGCGGCTGGCCGCACACCCGCCGCCGAGCGTGCGGCGGGCCGCACACCCGCGGCTAGGCTTTACCTCCATGGCAGGCCAGGCGGGTGTGATCGTCACGCTGGACGGCGCGATTCATCCGCCGGACGCGCCTCTGCTGCACGCCGACGACTTGGCGGCGGTTCGCGGCGACGGCATCTTCGAGACGCTGCTGGTTCGCGACGGCAGACCCTGCCTGGTCGAGTCCCATCTGCAGCGGCTGACCCAGTCGGCGAGGCTGATGGACCTGCCCGAGCCCGACCTGCCGAGCTGGCGCGATGCGATCGACCTGGCCGCTCGGCAGTGGGTCGCGGACACCGCTGACGAAGGCGCGATGCGGCTGATCTACAGCCGCGGCCGGGAGGGCGGGACGACGCCGACCACCTACGTGATGGTCAACGCCGTCCCCGAACGAGTGACGGCGGTCCGGCGCGAGGGCCTGGCCGCGATGACGTTGGACCGTGGACTGCCCGCCGCCGGCGCCGACGCGATGCCGTGGCTGCTCGCCGGCGCCAAGACCCTGTCCTATGCGGTCAACATGGCCGCCCTGCGTCATGCCGCCCGGCAAGGCGCCGGCGACGTCATCTTCGTCAGCTCGGACGGCTACATCCTGGAAGGACCGCGCTCGACGGTGGTGATCGCAACGGAGGCCGGTGGGGACCTGTGCCTGCTGACACCGCCGCCGTGGTATCCGATTTTGCGTGGCACCACGCAGCAGGCCCTCTTCGAGGTGGCGCGGACCAAGGGCTACGACTGCGACTACCGCGCGTTGCGGCTTGCCGATCTCAATGCGGCGCAGGGGATCTGGCTGGTCTCGAGTATGACGTTGGCTGCCCGCGTACACACGCTCGACGGTCGGCCGCTGCCCCGGTCTCCGCTGGCCGCCGAATTCGCCGCACTGGTCGACTCGGCGATCGTCAGTGATCGCTAAGCGCTGAATTGTGTTGTCGGCTTGCGGAATCCCGGGTACGGTCGGCCGTACACAAGAAGGGAGGTGGTCCGCGAAATTGATAGCTTCATGGACATGTGAGGTGGCTGCGCGCTAGCAGCAGTGGCTTTCGAAGAGCCGGCGATTTACGCGCGCTGGCGAATTCCCCGTAGCCACCCGGCCCCCGAGCTTCCGGTCTGTCCAACCAGGAGCCTTGCTCGGGGGCCGCTCCATGTCACGACACCGGAGAGCCGTGCGCGTTCACTTCACGTTGGCGGCCATCGCATCGGCGATCTGACCGCCTTGGTCCTGGATGCCCACTTCGCAGGCCATGACGTCGAGCACAACATCAGCTACCGCGCTCAGCACGCGCTCGCAGGATGCACGGCTGGGATCTCCCGGCTTGCGCGACAGGGTAATTCTTGACGGAGCCTCGACCACGTTCCCGAAGGTCCAGTTGGCCTTGTTATTGAACCGCACGGTTAAGCCATTGCAAGCCTTCCATTTCTGGGTCGATGCCTTCAGGAAATCATTGGCTTCCGCTGCGCTTTTGAAGCTGACCGCGGCTTGGTAAACGCGGTAGCTGCTGTCCGCCGTATCCAAGCCCTGCCCGCTGACTCCCGTCGGCGTGAAGCCTTGGTAGGCGGACTGCCGAATCGGATCGAACGCGGCGAAGCAAGCCGGATTTGACAAGTTCTCGTCCGGACGTAGCCGCGTGGTCGTCTCGCTGCTCGCGATTTCCAGGGTTTGTGGCGCTGCCATGATGGTGGTCACCTGCCCAGCGTCGAGCAAAAGCGAGTCCAGCCGCGCGTTCGGCTCCGGCGCGGGCGCCGCCTGCCCGGTCGCCCCCTGTGGGGGCGCTACCGTGGCCGCCCCCGTCGCCGTAGCACGTGTCCCGGCCGGTGCCTTCTTCGAAGTTGATCCCTGGCTCATGACGACAACCCCCACCACGATTGCGACGACGACCGCGAGCGCGGCTCCGCCGATGATGATGAGCCGCCTCTTGGAATCGCCGCCGGCCGCGGCAGGGACCGCGGTCGCGGTTGATGCGCCGCCTGGTGTCGTCGCAGTGGCCGTGCCTTCCGAAAAGGTCTTCGGCGCCTGCGCCTTGGCGTCGGGTGTCGTCGGCGACTCTTCCTGGTCAGAGTCGATCGACGCCAGCACATTGTCGATGTCGTTTCGGGTGCGGTAGGTGACGTCGTGGCGCAGACGCAGCATCCGCAACAGTTGGGCGATGTCGCTGCGGGCGCTCGGGTCGTCGCCGTCCTCATCGAGTCCGGATCTGAGTTCGACCAACAATTGGAGCTGCTGCTGCGGGCTGAGCTCCTTCTCGGCAAGCATGTCGCCCAACCGTGTTATGTAGCCGAACGGGACGGGCGGCTCGTCGGGCAGCGGATCGGGCAAGGGGTGGGGCTTAGCGGTGAGCGAGTGCACGGCGGTGACCAGTTGAATGCCGGCGTCAACGGTCGGATTCCGGTAGTCGATGATCTGCAATGCGGCAAGCGGATTCACGCGCATGCTGCCTATGTCGCCGATGCGAACCGGAAGGATCGGCTTGTTCAAAGCCTGCGCGTAGCGCAGCTCGGACTGACTGGGTTTGGACTGTAACCAGTTGCTTGAGAGCGCGACGAGGAACAGGTCGCAGGCACGGATCTGCTCGAGGATCTTGGCCCACCAGGAGTCGCCGCCGCCTAGCTCTTGGTCGAACCACACTTGCTGTTGGGCGCGGCGAAGGGCGGCCGCCAGGGCATCGACCGTTGACCTGTCCTGGCTCGAGTAGCTGAGAAACAGCGCCATCACAGTCTCCTAAGGTGAGGCCGAGCGAACCAAGTTGGCCATAGCCCGCATGCGACCTTCCACATGCGCCGATACCGTATCAGTGCTAGACCCTTTCGGGATGGCCAATTCAGCGCCATTCGAGTCGATTGCGCCCTCGACGCTTATCGCTCGTCGCCATTCAAAATATGGCTTTCTTGGGTGGGCTGAAATTCGGCGTAGCGCCGCCCGAATTCCTCGCCGGGAACGGGCCATTGTTCGCCGGTCTCCCCGCGTACGATCCAGTCGCCCTCGGCGGCGATGGTGGGGCCCTCCAGGGTGTTGACCGTTTCACCAGCGTGCGCGGGACGTGCCTGAACGCAGCCCCTGCGTTGCCATTTCCCGTCAATTGCCGGTTCATACGTGTCGCGGAAAATGGCGTCGCGCACGGACCAGATCTTTCCGTCTTCCTGGAGCGCCCAGTCGCCGGCGTCGGCGCGCATGGTGTGCCCGGAATCCGACGTCCACGTCCACGGGGCGTCGCGTTGTTCCGCGCTGACCGTACCGACCCGAGTGAAGGATTGCCACATCGGGCGCGACCGGAAGCCCAGCTGGCGCAGGCTCCACAAAGTACCCGCCAAGCTCCGCACAGCGGTATTGAGCAAGTCCGGCGTGGTTTCCACCACCGACCAGTCGACCAGCTTGTCGTGGATCTTTCGTGAATCATCGCGAGGCGAACCGTATTTCCAGCCGTGGTCGCGGTAATAGCGACACCAGTCCTCGTGCTCAGCCCGCGCCATGCTCATCGCGGAATCCCGGTCGAAGCCCATCAGAGCAAGCTGCTCCAATGGCGGCAATCCCACCATGTCGTTCCCGGAAAGTTGCGCCGGTGGGCTGCCCCACGTATTCCAGGTGTGCCCCGCGATGTTTTCCACCATCCACAGGGCGTTGCGTACCTGACGTCGGTTGGACCCGCGGTAGAACTCATTGAGGTCGGCCCACGGCATCGCGGCCGGCGACCGCGGCCCCCCCGGGTCGATCGTCGAGACATAGCGCTCGTGAATCAGCCTCGCCGCACGCTCCCAAGCATCCTGGACTCGGCCCTCACGACTGTCGAGCACCAGCGAGTACGACTGCAGCATTCCCACGACCCGGATCGCGTCGTCAGCGAGGTTGGTGTTGAGATCCGATGCGTAAACTGGCATCTCGGGGAAGCGCGCAGCCAGCCTACTTGCCATCGCTGCCTGAGTGTCGACCAAAATCACCGCGCTGGTCTTCGGGTCGGCATCGCCAATCAAACGCAGCATGGTGGGTACCGTTGCTGCCTCCGATACCGCATCGATCGCCGGTCCATCCGACATGAAGCCGGCCTGCTGGCGATGAAAGTCGTGATCCCGCAAGTAGTCGTCGGCGTCGCGTTCGACGAGGGTGAGCGCCGGTAGCGGGAGTGCATCCGGAGGCGTATAGAAGTCACGCTCGAGGGCGCGGCGGGTCAGGTCCGCGCACAACGCCAGGGTTAATTGCGAAGTGCCGCATACGAATACCCGCTGAATTGTCTGGGCGTCGATGATGCTGTCGAGGAGCCGGGCTGCGGTCACCTCGTACTTTCCGATCACGTCGGCCGCCCACCGGGTGTCCGATCCACCGAATTGCTGGGCGCGCCACGCTTCGGCCAACCACGGGTCGTCCATGCGCACGATGAGCGGCAACCGCTGCTTGTGACCGACCTCGGCGAGCCGGCGACCGATCAGGTCAAGCCACAACAGATTGATCGCCGGATCGGGCGCCATCAAGTAGAGCCGTGCGAGGTGGCGCCACAGTCGCAGCGACACAAGGGTGGACGGCGTGCTGAAATCGACCAGCACCACTCGGGCACCCTGCCTGCGGGCCCGCTGTACGTGGTCGTCACCCGCGTTGGTGATCACCACCAAGGTGTTGCGACGGTCCAACGTCTCCGCGATCCCGCTGATCATCGCCTGGGTCTCGTCGTCAATGCCCACGATGACAGTGACGGAGTCTGCGAGGTTCGCCCGTAATCGGTCCACCTGGGACCGAAAGGCCGCGATAACAACGCCACCCAATCCAGTGAAGATCGCGGCCAGGGCGGTCACCCGTGCCACCTCCAAGGCGATTGGGGTGGGCACAGGGCAGGGTTGTCCGCTCAGCGAGAAATCACCGGTGCTGCCCTTGACTAACGAGGCGGTAGCCATCAGCGGGGTGAACAGCGCCGGGTGGTTTGCATCGTGGCAAGACCAATAGGAGCTGAGGCCGAGTATGGCGGTCAAACCGATCAGGGCCGCGATAACGGTGAACGAGATACCTGTTGCGCGGCCGCCGCCCGTCGATCGGAACGCCATGACGAATAACGCCAGGATCGCCAAGGTCACCAACAGCGTCGGCCCCGAGCCGGGCTGACCGAACCACCTCAACCACGCCGGCAATGCGTCCCTGCTCAAAGGCCGCAGCGCCAAGAGGCACAGATAGCCAAGGAGAAGCAGGCCGGCAACGGACGCGATACGGCGGACAGGACTGGACGTCGTCACACTACGACGCATCCGCCGACCTCCTCAGATCGTGGTTGCACGCACATGATGACACTGGAGACGACCGCTTGGAGGCTGAATGAGCTGGGCGGTTACCCGGCGTACCGCGAGAGCCGCGCCGAAAGGTGGGGAACGAGGCCGCCGTCGGCGTCCACCCGTTCCTCGACATAGGCCAGGTCGCCGCCCTCGACGATCCCGTAGAGCCGTTTGGCACCGCCGACCAGCACACCCGATCGGCTGCGGGCCAGCGCATCGGTCACCAGCTCCCACGACGACTGGGTACGGGGCCGTCCGTAGAACAGTTCCACGTACCCGGCCGAGTGGGCCAACAGCAACTCGATGGCCTGAGACTCGGTGGGGTCGTCGGGATCGCTGACAAAGCGCCAGAAGCCCGTTTCGCGCAAGCCGTGTGCCTGGTAATCGCCCGTCTCGTCGAGCCGCCACGAGCGGGATTCCCAGTTCAGGTAGTCGCCGCCGTCGTGCGAGACCACAATCTGCTGGCCGAAACGGTAATCCCCGTCGTGTCCGCGGCCCTCGCCTTCTCCGCGCCACACACCGACGAGCGGCAGCAGCGCCAGCAGTGCGTCATGCAGGTTGGCGCCTTCGCGCAGGTTGGCGGTGTCGGCGGGAAGCGGCAGGTCGTCGAAGGCGGGAATGTTGCGGCCGGCGGTCAGCTTGGCGCGCTCAGCGGCGGCGGCCACCGCGCGATCGCCGGAGCTCGCAGAAGAACCCAGGTCGTCAGCGGTCACGATTCGTCGGTGATGAGCCGGTACAGCGTGTAGAGCGCGAACCATGAGATCACCACGACGGCGACGACCAGCATGATCTCGAAGAAGAGCACCACGGGGACAAGTCTATTCGCCGCGGGAGATCCCGGTCAGGGCAGCCGGGGTCTCAGGCGATCTTGACGTCCACCTCGTGGATGCCCGCGCCCGACGGGGTCACCACGGCGTTCCCGTTGCCGGCCGCCGACAACGCCCGCAGCGTCCAGGACCCCGGCGCCGCGAAGAATCGGAAGTCGCCCGTGGCCGACGCGACGACCTCGGCGGTGAACTCGTCCGACGAGTCGAGCAAGCGGACGAACGCGCCACCCACCGCCTGGCCGTCGCTGTCCACGACCCGGCCGGTGATCACCGTTTCCTTCTCCAAGTCGACGCTGGCGGGCAACGTCACTCCTTGCTTCGGGGCAGAGCACATATCAGCTTCCCAACTCAATCGGGGCACCCACCAGGGAGCCGTATTCCGTCCAACTTCCGTCGTAGTTCTTGACGTTTTTGTGGCCGAGTAATTCCCGGAGCACGAACCAGGTGTGCGACGAACGCTCTCCGATGCGGCAGTACGCGATCGTTTCCTTGGTGCCGTCCAGTCCGGCGTCGGCGTAGAGCTTGGCCAGCTCCTCGTCGGATTTGAAGGTCCCGTCCTCGTTGGCGGCCTTGCTCCACGGCACGTTGATCGCTCCGGGGATATGGCCGGGACGCTGGCTCTGCTCCTGCGGCAGATGCGCCGGCGCCAGGATCTTGCCGGAGAACTCGTCGGGTGAGCGCACGTCGACCAGGTTCTTGGCGTTGATGGCAGCGATGACCTCGTCGCGGAAAGCCCGGATGCTGTTGTCCGGGGCGGCGGCGGTGTAAGAGGTTGCGGGCCGGGTGACCGTGTCGCTGGACAGTGCACGCCCATCGAGTTCCCACTTCTTACGGCCGCCGTCGAGCAGCTTGACCTTGTCATGGCCGTACAGCTTGAAGTACCAGTAGGCGTAGGCGGCGAACCAGTTGTTGTTGCCGCCGTAAAGGATCACGGTGTCGTCGTTGGAGATGCCGCGTTCGCTGAGCAGTTTCGAGAATTGCTGCGCATCGACGAAGTCCCGCTTCACCGGGTCCTGCAAGTCGGAACGCCAGTCCAGCCTGATCGCGCCGGGGATGTGGCCGGTGTCGTATGCGCTGGTGTCCTCGTCGACTTCGACGAAGACGACACCGGCTGCGTCGAGATTGCTCTCGGCCCAGTCCGCGGAGACCAGGACGTCGGAGCGTGCCATGCGGGGGATCCTTTCGATCGCTTTCTATGAACAGGTCATGTGGTGCGCGCGGCTCCTCGGAAACGCGCAACCAGTGGGTAGAGCTGGCAACCCAGGCAGGTGCCGAAGGCGGCGTTCAGGAACGCGGCGACCAGCGCCCCGGCGGTGGCGATGACGCCGACCAAGAAGGCGCCCGCGGCGAACGCGACGGCACCCACGAGCGCAAAGATCAAGCCGACGAGTTGGGCGAACTTCAGCGGTGCGACCGGTTCGCGCTCGGTGACGGGACCGATCCGGGGTGCAACGACGAGGGCGAATATCCGCCCATAGGGATGCTTGCGCGGGCCGCCCGCGGCGCCGATGGCGAAGACAATGGCCTGCACCCCCAGAATGACCGCCGCCGCCAGCGGACTCGCGGCGGACACGGCAAGCGTGAGCACCAGGACCGCGGTGGTCACCCAGGCGGCGAACCTGGGGCCGCGCACGTCGACGGTGTCCGGCTGGGTGTTGGTGTTGCTGATCGGCACGGTACTACTCCTGAATACGCCTGCTGCTGAGGGAACGAACGACGGGAGACGGGCCACGGTAACGTTCCGAGGCTGCTCCGAGTGCGGCGCGAAAGTGCGCGGCGACTCAGCAGCTACAGCGACAGCAACAGCCCGCGGTGCGGCACAGATCGACTGCGCGGCGTTGGGTGAGCAGGGGCTCAATGCGGGCTAGCACGTCGGCAAGCTTACCGAATGACGTTCAGTGATCAAATCCAGCGGCGGTCGCCCCGCGGACCGCAAGCCGTCGGCGATGGCGGGGTCACGACTGCTTGAAGCCGTCCAGATCGACGGTCACTCCATAACTGATGCCCTCGATGATCACGTCTGAGCCGCGCGCGCCCTCGGTCTTCGGTGCCACCCCGAACGGGAGCCGCTGGTTGGGCACCCGGGTGGTGAAGGCGCGCAGCACCGCATCCCGCTTGTCATCCGGAACGGCTTGATCCGCGGTGTCCGCCCCGGTCAGGACGCCGGTCGGAGTGATCACCAGCGTCGACTGGTCGTCCGGGGCGATGGAAAGGTCCACCGAGACGCTGACCCGGTGCTCGAAGTTGGCCGAGTGCGGGGTGCCGCTGAACACCAGACCGTGGCTGTCGGAGATGCCCGACGCGGTGACGCCGCCGGTGGCGGTATTGGTCTCCTTCGGCGGCGCCTCGACCATCAGGTCGCTGATGCCCAGATAGCGGCCCAGGTGGGTCGAGCCGATGATGATGCGGCTCTCCAGTTTGCCCACCGGCAGCTTCGCGGCAGGTTCGATCAGCCAAGACGTGTGGGTCAGGTCGACCGCGTACATGGTGGCTTCGAGGGTGGCCTTGCCGACCGTTGCATGGTCGACGGCGTTGGCTTTGATCTCCACCTGGTTGTAGTGGTGGCGCATCGCCTGCGGGATGAAGGGAAACGCCACGATGGCCACGAACGGGTCGGACCTCAGATTGGCCGCCTTGCGCACGCTGCAGGACAGCCGGTATTCGGCGTAGATGCTGCTTCCGTAGTCGACAACAACGGCACCGACCACAACAGCGGCCAGCGCGATCGCCACGGCCACCACCCCGATCAGGACCTTGCGCACCCGCATATTGTCGCGTAGCCCCCTGCGCGCCGTGCCGCGGACCACCCGGGTGGCGGGGCTCACACTGCATCGTCACCACGCAAAAATGGCAGGTGGCAAGTTATCGTTAGGTGGCCTGGCAACTAACGCGTCGTTGCGTTGCGAATTGTGGAAGATGCCGTTCCCCCGAGCTGGAGGGGCTAGTTGGAGCTATTACTGCTGACCTCGGAGCTGCATCCCGACCCGGTCCTGCCGTCGTTGTCGCTGCTTCCCCACACCGTCCGCACGGCACCGGCGGAGCCGTCCTCGTTGCTCGAGGCTGGGACTGCGGACGCCGTGCTGGTGGACGCGCGCACCGATTTGTCGTCGGCCCGTGGCCTTTGCCGGCTGTTGAGCACCGCGGGCCGGTCGGTCCCCGTCTTGGCTGTCGTGAGTGAAGGCGGTCTGGTGGCGGTCAGCGCCGACTGGGGGCTGGACGAGATCCTGCTGCCGAGCACCGGGCCCGCCGAGATCGACGCCAGGCTGCGGCTGGTGGTCGGGCGCCGCGGCGGGCTGGCCGACCAGGAAAGCGCCGGCAAGGTGAGCCTGGGTGAGCTGGTGATCGACGAGGGCACCTACACCGCGAGACTGCGGGGCCGCCCGCTCGACCTGACCTACAAAGAGTTCGAGTTGCTCAAGTACCTCGCCCAGCATGCCGGGCGGGTATTCACCCGCGCGCAGCTCCTGCACGAAGTCTGGGGATACGACTTCTTCGGCGGCACCCGCACCGTGGATGTCCACGTGCGTCGGCTGCGCGCCAAACTCGGCCCCGAATACGAGGCATTGATCGGCACCGTCCGCAACGTCGGCTACAAAGCCGTCCGGCCTGCACGTGGCCGCGCCCCGATCGCCGACGCCACTGACGACGAAGCCGCCGCCGACGTCGAGTCCGACTCGGAGGAAATGCAAGAACCCCTGGGCGACCCGTTGCGCAGTCAGTGACCGCGCCCGAGTGGCGCTCGGCGCTGACCGCGGACGAGCAGCGGCAAGTGCGCGAACTAGTCACGGCGACAACGGAATTCGATGGGGTGGCGCCCGTCGGTGAACAGGTGCTGCGCGAGCTCGCGCACGATCGCACCGGGCATCTGCTCATCACCGAGACCGACGGGACCGTCGGTTACCTCAATCTCTCGCACGACGCAGAAGCCGCGATGGCGGAACTCGTCGTGCATCCGCGGGTCCGCCGGCACGGCTTCGGGACGGCGCTGGCGCGTGCGGCCCTGGCCGAGACCGGCGGACGGAACCGGTTCTGGGCGCACGGCACACTCGAGCCGGCCCGGGCCACCGCCGACGCGCTGGGCCTCGTCCCGGTACGCGAATTGCTGCAGATGCGCCGCACGCTGCGTGACACCCACGACTTGGTCCGGCCCGTTCCCGGCGTGCGGGTCCGCACCTACGCGGGAACGGCCGACGACGCTGAACTGCTGCGAGTCAACAACGCCGCCTTCGCCGACCATCCCGAACAGGGCGGCTGGACCGAAACGCAGCTGGCCGAGCGGCGCAACGAGCCGTGGTTCGACCCGGACGGCTTGTTCCTCGCTTTCGGCGTCTCCGAAACCGATCAGCCGGGCAAGCTGCTGGGCTTCCATTGGACCAAGGTGCATCCCGATCAACCCGGCCTGGGGGAGGTCTACGTCGTGGGCGTCGACCCGTCGGCGCAGGGGCGGGGTCTGGGACAGATGCTGACGGCCATCGGGATCGGGTCGTTGGCGCAGCGGCTGGCCGGGGCGGCCGAACCGACCGTGCTGCTCTACGTGGAGTCGGACAACGTCGCCGCGGTGCGCACCTACCAGCGCCTGGGCTTTACCACCTACAGCGTGGACACCGCCTACGCCGTCGCCTCCGACTGACGGACGCGTGGGCGCGAACCGAATGCGCGGGATGCGGCAGCGCATATTTTCGCGACGACCTGGCAACCTGTTGGGAGATGGCCGGCGAGGCACACGCGGGCCCGTAGGGGGCAGGAAGCTAGATCGGTGAGGCTCGACAGGGGTGGTGGCAGAGCGCTGGCGGTGCTGGCGGTGGTGGTCGCAGTCGGTATCGGCGCATTGACCGGCTGTGGCAGCGACCAGAACCACCGCGACGCTTCGGCGGCAGCCGTCTCCGGGCCCACCGGCACGGCGGGATGCAGCGGCAAAAACAAGCTGACGGCGGAAGGCTCGACGGCCCAACAAAACGCGATGGCGTTGTTCAACCAGGTCTGGGGCCAGTACTGCCCGGGCAAGAGCGTGTCGTACAACCCGACCGGTTCGGGCGCCGGCCGCGAGCAGTTCATCGCCGGCCACGTCGACTTCGCGGGCGCCGACTCGCCGCTGGCCTCCGATCAGATCGGTCCGGCCGCCGCACGATGCGATGGAAACCCGGCGTGGGACTTGCCGCTGGTGTTCGGGCCGATCGCATTGGTCTACAACCTGGCCGGAGTGCCGGCATTGGTGGTGAGCAGTGACGCGTTGGCCAAGATCTTCAGCGGACGGATCACCGCCTGGAATGACCCCATCCTGGCGGCCCTCAATCCCGGCGTCGTGCTGCCCGATACCAAGATCGCACCGATCTACCGGACGGACTCGTCGGGAACGACCGACAACATGCAGAAATATCTGACGGCCGCCGCGCCGCAGAGCTGGACCAAAGGCGTGGGCACCGAATTTCAGGGCGGGGTGGGCGAAGGCGCCATGAAGTCGGCCGGCGTCGTCCAGGCCGTGCGGGCGACGCCGGGCGCGATCGGATACGTCGAGAAGGGCTTCGCCGACCAGGGCGGTATGCCGTACGCCCAGATCGCCACCAATAAGGGCGTCGCGGTCCCGCTCACCAACGAGACGGCCGGGAATGCGGTGAAGGCTGCCAACTTCGTGGCCGACGGCAACGACCTGGTGCTGGACCTCAACTCGATGTACCGCTCCCAGGAACCGAGTGTCTATCCGCTGGTCCTGGCGACGTACGAGATCGTGTGTTCGAAGGGCTCCGACCCGGACACCTCCGGCGCGATCAAGTCGTTCCTCACGGTCGCCGCCGGCAGCGGGCAGACCGAGCTTCCCTCGGCCGGCTATGTCCCGCTGCCCGATAGGGTCAAAGAGCGACTGGTTGCCGCGATCAACGCTCTGCAGTGACCAAGTGGCCCCGCGCTTAAGGAGCGAGTGAACTGTGCTGGGATCACAGTGACTACGCCAAACCCGATCGACGCCGGCTCGGGCGCGACCGTTGCCGCGCCGTTCCCGGAGGCGCCGACGATACCGATCAACCCATGGGGTGATGCGCGCCCCCACGTCGGGGATCGCGCGTTCCGTTGGCTGGCCAAGAGCTCAGGCTTGCTGATCGTCGTCGTCATCGGTGCAATCGGCGGCTTCCTGCTGCTGTGGGCCATCCCGGCCCTGAGGCGCGATCGGGAGAACTTCTTCAGCTACGGCGGCAACTGGATCACCACCGACACCTCGGCCATGCACTTCGGCATCTCCGACCTGCTGAAGGTCACCATGTTCGTGTCGGCGTTCGCGTTGATCCTGGCCATGCCCGTCGCGTTGGGCGTCGCCATCTTCGTCACGCAGTACTCGCCGCGCCGGGCCGCCGCCTCCTTGGCCTACGCTGTCGATCTGCTGGCGGGGGTGCCGTCCATCATCTACGGCGTGTGGGGCCTGCATGTGCTGGCGCCGCAACTGCGACCCGTGGCCACCTGGCTGAACCACTCCCTGGGCTGGTGCTTCCTGTTCGCCGACGGCAACGCGTCGGTGGCCGGCGGCGGCACCATCTTCACCGGCGGCATCGTCCTGGCGGTGATGATCCTGCCGATCATCACCGCCGTCACCCGCGAGGTTTTCGTCCAGACACCGCAGGATCAGGTCGAGGCCGCGCTGGCCCTCGGCGCCACCCGTTGGGAGGTGGTGAAGACGATCGTGCTGCCGTTCGGGCGGTCGGGATACATCAGCGCAGCGGTGCTGGGACTGGGCCGCGCGATGGGCGAGACGGTCGCGCTGCTGATCATCTTGCGCGGAACCCAGGGGGCGTTCGGCTGGTCGCTGTTCGACGGCGGCTCCACCGTCGCGACCAAGATCGCGGGGACCGTGGCGCAATTCAACGACCAATACAAGGCCGGCGCGTACATCGCGGCGGGGCTGGCGCTGTTCGTGCTCACCTTCCTGGTCGATGCCCTGGCGCGCGGCGCCGCCTCCAGAACCAGATGGGGCGCCGGGCGATGACCTCGATGTTGGACCGCCCGCTGAAGCCGCGCACGTTCGCTCGGCCGAGCCGGCGCCGCCGGGTCGCGGATCATGTTGCGATGGTGCTTGTTTCGCTGTCGATGGTGATTGCGGTGACGCCCCTGCTGTTGGTGCTCTACTCGGTGATCGCCAAGGGCTTCAAGGCGATCGCGTCGACCGTTTGGTGGACTCACTCGCAAGCGGGCATGACGGCCTTCGTGGCCGGCGGCGGCGCCTATCACGCGATCGTCGGCACCGTGTTGCAAGGAGTGGTATGCGCGCTGATCTCCATCCCGATCGGCCTCATGCTCGCCATCTATCTGGCCGAATATGGGGGCGGCACCCCGCTGGGGAGGCTTGCCACGTTCATGGTGGACGTCCTGAGCGGAGTGCCCTCGATCGTGGCGGCGTTGTTCGTCTACGCGCTGTTCGTGGCGACGTTGGGCCTTCCTCGCTCCCAGTTCGCGGTGTCCCTCGCGCTGGTCCTGTTGATGCTGCCGGTGATCGTGCGAGCCACCGAGGAGATGCTGCGGATCGTCCCGGTTGACCTTCGCGAGGCCAGTTATGCGCTGGGCATCCCGAAGTGGAAGACGATCGTCAGGGTCGTGCTTCCCACCGGGGTGTCCGGAATCATCACCGGCATCATGCTGGCGGTGGCCAGGGTGATGGGCGAGACGGCCCCATTGCTGATTCTCGTCGGTTACTCGCAATCTATGAGCTTCGACATCTTCAGTGGATTCATGGGGACGCTACCCGGCATGATGTACAACCAGACCAGCGCCGGCGCCGGCGTTAACCCGGTCCCCACGGATCGGTTGTGGGGTGCCGCCCTAACCCTCATCCTGGTGATCGCCACCCTCAACATCGGGGCCCGAGTGACAGCGAAGTTTCTTGGCGCCAGAAAGTCATAGGCAGGAGCACTAAGTGGCAAAGCGGTTGGACCTCAAAGCCGTCAACATCTACTACGGTTCGTTTCACGCGGTAGGGGATGTGACGCTGTCCATCCTGCCCCGCAGTGTGACCGCGTTCATCGGCCCGTCCGGCTGCGGCAAGACGACGGTGCTGCGCACGCTCAACCGGATGCACGAGGTGGTCCCCGGCGGCCGGGTTGAGGGCAGCGTGCTCCTCGACGACGAGGACATCTACGGCGCCGGGGTCGACCCGGTCGGCGTGCGCCGGGCGATCGGAATGGTGTTCCAGCGGCCGAACCCGTTCCCCGCCATGTCGATTCGCGACAACGTGGTGGCGGGTTTGAAGCTGCAGGGCGTGCGCAATCGCAAGGTGCTCGACGAGACCGCTGAATACTCGCTGCGCGGCGCGAACCTGTGGGACGAGGTCAAGGACCGGTTGGACAGGCCGGGCGGCGGATTATCCGGCGGCCAGCAGCAGCGGTTGTGCATCGCGCGGGCGATCGCCGTGCAGCCCGACGTGCTGCTCATGGACGAGCCGTGCTCCGCGCTGGACCCGATCTCGACGATGGCCATCGAGGAGCTGATCAGCGAGCTGAAGCAGGACTACACGATCGTCATCGTCACCCACAACATGCAGCAGGCGGCGCGAGTCAGCGACTACACCGCGTTCTTCAACCTGGAAGCCGTCGGAAAACCGGGGCGGTTGATCGAGGTCGACGACACCGAGAAGATCTTCTCCAACCCGAGCCAGAAGGCGACAGAGGATTACATCTCCGGCCGCTTCGGCTAGCCCGGCCCCGGTTTCGCTTACTGCGAGGTGGGTTTCGTTTCTTCTTCGGGCAGCTTGCCGGTCGCCTGGAAGATGACGCGCCTGGCCACTTCGACCGCGTGGTCGGCGAAGCGCTCGTAGAACCGGCCCAGGAGCGTCACGTCGACGGCGGCCGCCACACCGTACTTCCATTCGCGGTCCATCAGCACCGAGAACAAATGGCGGTGCAGGTCGTCCATGGCGTCGTCCTCTTCGCGGATCCGGGCGGCTTTCTCCGGATCGCGTGACATCACCACTTCTTGCGCGCTGTTCCCCAATTCGACTGCAACCCTGCCCATTTCGGCGAAGTAGCCATTGACCTCTTCGGGCAGCGCGTGCTGAGGATGCCGACGTCGGGCGATCTTCGCGACGTGCAGGGCCAGCGCGCCCATCCGGTCGATGTCGGCCACCATTTGAATAGCGCTCACGATGGACCGCAGATCACCGGCGACCGGCGCCTGCAAGGCCAGTAGCACGAAGGCGCTTTCCTCGGCTCGGGCGCTGAGGGTGGCGATCTTCTCGTGGTCCGAGATCACCTGTTCGGCCAGCACCAGATCGGCCTGCAGCAGGGCTTGGGTGGCCCGCTCCATGGCGATGCCCGCCAGCCCGCACATCTCGCCGAGCCGCTCGGATAACTCCGAGAGTTGCTCGTGGTAGGCGGTCCGCATATCGCCAAGCCTACGTTCTCGGCTGAGAAAAAGAGCGGTGGAGCGCCGCCAAAGGCGCTTACTCGCAGGTGGTGTCGGCGGCGTTGGTGACGGTCAGGTCCTCGGGCAGCTTGGCCGGCGCGCTGCCCGAGCCGCGTTCGATCTGCAAGCTGATCGACGAGCCGCTCGGTTGGGGAGTGGCGACCGACTTGAAGTCGGGTCCGAGCACCACCTGAACGACCTGCCCGTAGCCGGACACTCGCTGCACCTTCGCATTGGCGAAGGAAGACGCCACGGTCGCCGCCGCCTGCTCGTTGCCGGGCGAGAACAACACCGTCGTCGTGTTCACTGAGCTCGGGTAGTCGTCCGGCGTCATCACGTTGAAGCCGTCCCGCTTGAGCTGGGTGGTCGCGGTGGCCGCGAGGCCGCTCTGGGTCGTCGCGTTGGAGACGCGCACCGTGACATCACCGGGCGTGGTCGTGGTGACCTGCTCATGCCGGGCCTCGGGCGCCGCGGTAGGGGCGGGTGCCTTCTTGGTGGCGGGTGCCTTCGTCTGCCCGCCGGACTTGTCGTCAGAGGTCCCGAGATTCTTTGCGTTCTGGTCGTTTTCCTCGGGCAGCGGATCGTCGTTGATGATGGCGTCGAACAGCGCCCGCATGTCGGCCATGCGCGGCGGTTCGTCGCCGTTCTGGTCGGTGACGCCGGTCGGCACGGTGACGAACGTGACGTGCCCGGCCGCCATGCCTTGCAACGACTGACCGAGTTGGATCAAATCCTTCGACTGCACGTTGTCGACGACGGTGTCGCTGATGAACATGTTGACGACATTGTTGAGCTTGTTCAGGTCGAGCAGCGTGTCCTCGGAGATCAGCGAGCGCAGCAGCGAGGACAGGAATAGCTGCTGGCGTTTGATGCGGCCGTAGTCTCCGTTGGTTTCGGTGGTGACCTGACGGGCTCGCACGTAATTCAGTGCGGTCGAGCCGTCCAGGACCTGGCGGCCGCCGTGGTCGAGCACGGTGCCCAGCTCGTAGTCGTGCAGCGCGGTTTTCGAGCACACCTCCACACCGCCCAGCGCGTCGACCATTTTGGCGAACCCCGCGAAGTCGACGGCGATGAAGCGGTTGATGCTCAGACCGGATAGCTTCTGGATCTCCTTGACCAGACACTTCGGGCCGCCGAAGGCGAATGCCGAGTTCAGTTTGGTCTCGGTGTAGATCATCTTCGGACCCCAGGATTTGGTCTTTGCGTCGTAGAGGGGCCCGTACTTACCCGTCTCCGGGTTCCACGCCTCGCACTGCATCGGGGTGATCGCCAGGTCGCGCGGGAACGACACCGCCACCACGCGTTTGCGGTTTGCCGGAATGTTGACCAGCATCACGGTGTCCGACCGGGCGCCGTCCGCGTCGTCGGTGTTACCGGCGCCCATGTTGGCGTTGTCGCCGGCGCGCGAGTCGAGGCCGACGATCAGGAAATCTTCGTCCCCGTACTGGCCGTTGCGGTCGCGGATGTCGCTGGAGTCCTGGTCGAGAGCGTTGATCGTGTTGAGCCGGGCATTCTTCGACGTACTCCATTGCCACGCCCCGCCGGTCATGGCCAGGGTAAGCGCCGCGAGCACCGCGGCCACCGCGCGCGCGGCCAGCAGCATCGGCCGGCGGCGGCGCCGGGGCGTCCGCCGCTGGGCGTCCGAATCTTCGCCGGATACGGGTCCCTGGCCGCTCGGATATTCGGCGGCGTCGAGGTCGGGGAGCTCCGAGACCGCGTCGAGCGAATAGGCCAGGTCCTCGATCACCTGGGTTTTCTGCAGCTCCACCGGCAGGTCCGATTCGGCTTGGGCCGGTTCGATGGCGGGTTCGACGTCCGGCTCGGCGCGGCGGTGAGTGGACCGGCCGGTCGAAGGGGCACCGAGTTTCGCGATCAGGTCGGCGACGCTGACTCCGCCCGCCGTATGGGATCCGGATTCTTCGTCGTCGGCGGCCCGGGATTGGATGGGCTCGACCGCACTCTCGGTCTGCCAGAGGTGCCGACTGTAGTCAGCCGGCGGCTCGGAGAACCGCTCCCAGGGGGCGGCGCCAAGCGCAGCGCGTCGGGCGTCGCGAGTGGCGTCGTCCTCGGCGTCACTCATGTCTTACCGGCCTCCGAAGCTCTGATGCGGATGTCAGCGTATCCGTGCGCAATGTCGGCCCAGCGCCTGGCGTATCCGCGCAGCGGTCATGCCACCCGTGGGTCGCACTCCTTTGTCGCGCTCGGGCGGCGGCGCGTTACCGATCCGCCGCAGCAACGCGCAATGCAGCAAGGTCCACATCGTACTGAGTTATCTGCCCGGACGCGATTTCGCGCGGTCGATCAGCCTCCGGAGTGCATCACGTCGGCGCCGGCCGGCACAGTGCAGTCGTCCGGGTCGGTGAGCCAGCCTTCGGGCAGTGCCACCCGCGCGGGTGAGCCCTGCCGGCCCCGGGGGCCGCTCGCTGCGTCCGGGAAGGGCACGGTGCCGTCCAATTGGCTTAGCAGCGAATCGAGTTCGTCGAGCGTCTTGACCATCGCCAGCGCTCGGCGCAGCTCCGAGCCGGCCGGGAAGCCGTGCAGGTACCAGCCGATGTGCTTGCGGATGTCGCGCATCCCCTTGTCCTCGCCGAAGTGCGCGGCCAGCAACTGCCCGTGCCGGCGGACGATGCCCGCTACCTCGCCCAACGTGGGCGGCACGGGGGCCGGGCTGTCGGTGAATGCGGCCGACAGTTCGGCGAAGAGCCAGGGCCGGCCCAGGCAGCCGCGTCCGATCACGACGCCGTCGCATCCCGTGCTGGCCATCATCGTCAGGGCGTCGCTGGCGTCGTAGATGTCACCGTTGCCCAGCACCGGGATCGTCCGCACGTGCTGCTTGAGCAGGGCGATCTGCTCCCAGTCTGCGGTGCCCGAGTAGCGCTGCGCCGCCGTGCGGGCGTGCAGCGCGACCGCGGCGGCACCCTCCATTTCGGCGATGCGGCCGGCATCGAGATGCGTGTGGTGCTCGTCATCGATGCCGACGCGGAATTTGACGGTCACCGGGATGTCGGTGCCTTCGGTTGCGCGCACGGCCGCCCCGACGATCTGCCCGAACAGCCGCCGCTTGTACGGCAACGCGGCCCCGCCGCCGCGTTTGGTGACCTTGGGCACCGGACAGCCGAAATTCATGTCGATGTGGTCGGCCAAGCCCTCGTCGGCGATCATCTTGGCCGCGGCGTACGTGGTCGCCGGATCGACCGTGTAGAGCTGCAACGAGCGTGGCGACTCGTCCGGCGCGAAGGTGGTCATGTGCATGGTGACCGGATGCCGCTCGACGAGCGCGCGCGCCGTCACCATCTCGCAGACATAGAGCCCGCTGACGGTGCCGACCTTCGACTGCTCGAGTTCACGACACAGCGTCCGAAACGCGACGTTGGATACGCCCGCCATCGGTGCCAGCACCACCGGGCTGGCGAGCGTGATGGGCCCGATGCGCACCGCGTGGTTACCGCCGGCTCATGGTCAGCGTGCCCGCGGTCTGGTGCAGCTCGAGCGCGGTGGTCCTCTTGCCGGTGCGCGCTTCCCGGTCGAGCTGACGCTGCTTCGAGATCTCGAACTTCTCGCAGGTTTGCTCAAGCTCCTTGATCAGCAGCGCAAGGTCGTCGCGCATGGCGGCGGCCTCTCCGGTGAAGTCCTCACGCTCGAAGATGCGCCATTTCTTCAGCACCGGCATGACCACGTCGTCGAGGTGGATGCGCGGGTCGTACACGCCGCCCACGGCGATGAGGACGGCCTTCCGGCGGAACTCGGGTACCTGGTAGCCCGGCATCTGGAAGTTGCGCAGCACCTTGTGCAGCGACTTCATCGCCTGGTTGGGGGCCGCGGTGAACCCGGCGTCGCTGACATCGCGGTAGAAGATCATGTGCAGGTTTTCGTCGGCCGAGATCTTGGCCAGCAGCTGGTCGGCGATCGTCTCGTTGCACGCCTTGCCGGTGTTGCGGTGGGAGATCCGGGTGGCCAGCTCCTGGAACGTCACGTAGATGACCGAGTCGAACAGGCTTTCGGCAAACAGGTCGGCTCGAATCTGCTGGTTCTGGCCCGGGCTGAAGCCCCGGTTCACCACCTCGACGCGCAGCTTCTCCAGCTCGATCGGATCCACCGCGCGAGTCACCACCAGGTAATCGCGCAGCGCGATCCCGTGCCGGTTCTCCTCGGCGGTCCACCGGTTGACCCACTGGCCCCAGGGGCCGTCCAGGCCGAAGTTCATCGCGATCTCGCGGTGGTACGAGGGGAGGTTGTCTTCCGTCATCAGGTTCTGCACCATCGCCACCTGGGCGAGGTCGGATAGCTTGCTCTGCTCGGGTTCCCAGTCCTGACCCCCGAGCGCGTAGAAGTTCTTGCCGTCTGACCACGGGATGTAGTCGTGCGGGTTCCAGTCCTTATGCATGCTCTCGTGCCGGTTGAGGTAGGTCTCGACGAACGGTTCGAGCTCGTGCAGCAGCTGTAGGTGTGTCAGCTCGGCTGACATAAGGCCTCCAGTTATCTGTGTCGACGGGTAGCAGTCAATATATCTGTGTACATCAGTAGCATCAAGCTGCCTGGCCGCTCCCCGCGGTAACGGTTAGATGCCATATTTTGCTCTTCTCGCGGCCATCAAGTTCACGTTTTATTGAGTTGCCGCCGCGCCAGGCCGACAAACAGTTAGTCGCACTTACCCCAGGTCCGGCGCGGGCACGTACGGGGCCGCCGTGGTGTACAGGATGTCGACGCAGTAATCGATGAATTGTTTGCGCGTCGCGCCGAGCTGTCCGTTCAGGTATGCGGTGAACAGGCTGGACAGGCCACCGACCAGGCTGGTGGCGATCATCTTCTGCAGCGCGGGATCGCCGATCCGCGACAACTTGCGCTGCAGCAGTTCGATGAAGCTGGGCATCCACTCCGCACCCGAGCGCGTCAATACCGGCTCGACCGCCGGTGCCAGCAACAACACGCGCCCGCGGACCGGGTCGTCGACCATCAGCTCGACGAACCTCTCGACGGCCTCCCGCGGGGTATTCGCGGAGGTGAGTGTGTTCATTGCGCGCGTACATACGTCGTCGTAGACCGCGCGCACGAATTCGTCGCGATCCGAGAAGCTTTCGTAGAAGTAGCGTTCGGTCAACGCGGCCTTGCGGCACACGGCACGCACGGTCAACGCCGGTCGGCTGTCGCTGCCGAGCAATTGCACCCCGGCGGCGATGAGGTCGTCGCGGCGGAGGGCAAGGCGATCCCCCAAGGGGACGCCGGTCCAACGGCCCCGTCGTTGACCGGACTGCACACCGCTCCTAAGCTTGAAACTGACAACGCATGTAGTCAGTTTTGCAGATACCTACAGGAACCTAATAGTGCCTCAACATACGTCCGGACCCCGTCCGCTGACCAGCGACGTCGTGCGCGACGCTGCAACCACGGCGGACTCGTCGGCCGGTGTAGCCGGCGGCTGCCCGGTGTCGCCCCTCGGTTACGACGCGCCACCAGTCCCGCTCGGCCCCGAATCGCTGACCTGGCGGTACTTCGGCGACTGGCGCGGCATGCTGCAGGGCCCGTTCGCGGGATCCATGCAGAACATGCACCCGCAGTTGGGCGCCGCTGTGGAGCAACACTCGACGTTCTTCCGGGAACCGTTGCCGCGGGTGATGCGGTCGCTTTACCCGATCGGTGGGGTGGTCTTCGACGGAGACCGGGCTCCGACGACGGGTGCCGAGGTCCGCGACTACCACACCGACATCAAGGGCGTGGATGACCAAGGGCGTCGGTACCACGCACTCAATCCCGACGTCTTTTATTGGGCACACAGCACGTTCTTCATGGGCACAATCCTGGTGGCCGAACGGTTCGGCGGCGGTCTGACCGAAGCCGAAAAGCGCCAACTCTTCGACGAACACATTCAGTGGTACCGGATGTACGGCATGAGCATGCGTCCGGTGCCGAAGACCTGGGAAGAGTTTCAGGTCTACTGGGACCACATGTGTCGCAACGTGTTAGAGGATAATTACGCGACGCGGGCAGTGCTCGATCTGACCATATATGACAAGCTGCCGATCGCTCCGTGGCTCCCGGATTGGCTGTGGGGCGGCCTGACCAAGCTGTCACGGCCGTTCTTCGTCTGGCTCACAGTCGGCTTCTATCACCCAGCCGTTCGCGAACGGTTGGGCTTTCAGTGGACCGGCCGCGACGAGTGGTTGCACCGACGCTTCGGCAACATGGTGCGGCTGATCTTCGCCGTTGTGCCGCCCAGGTACCGCAAGCACCCGCGAGCCCGTGCCGGCCTCGACCGCGCATCCGGGCGCATCCCGGCCGACGCGCCGCTGCCGCAGACGCCGGCACGCAATCTGCCGCCGCTGGACAAGCGCGGCGATCCCATGCACTACTGCCCTCGGGTTTAGCGCCCTCTAGTGCGGGTGACCGTGCACGTCCTCCAGGCCCGCCTGGTGCACGTGCTGATGGCTGTGCTCGGTGCCGTCGGCGTGGCCGTGGGAGTGCTCGTGCTGGACGTGGTCGTGCTCGTGCGCGGTGTGCGTGTGCGCATGAGTGACGTCGCCGTGCCCGTGTTCGTGCGCGTGCGGCGTGTCATGGGTGTGCTGCTCGGTCATGGTGTGACTCCTTGGGTCAAAAGCGTTGTGCCGATCCCTTATTCACTTGGTGCCGCTGTCCCGCCGGCCCGGCAAGGGCGCTGATTCGGCGACGGCCTTCAGCCCGCCGTCCGTGCGGTGATGACCGGGCACGCCCGGACCCGCATGCTCGGCGTTGAAGACCGCGTCCATGACGAGCTGACGGACGTGGTCGTTCTCGAGGCTGTAGAAGATGGTCGTTCCCTCCCGGCGGGTGCGGACGAGGCGCGCCATTCGCAGCTTCGCCAGATGCTGGGAGACCGACGGCGCCGGCTTACCCACGTGCTCGGCGAGTTCGTTGACCGCCATCTCGCGGCCGGTCAGCGACCAGAGCACCTGCACGCGGGTGGCGTCGGCGAGCATCCGGAAGACCTCGACCACCAGACTCGCCTGATCGTCCGGTAGCCGGCCTTCGCTACTATCTGCATGCATACGCAAATAATATTCAAGTTCGGCGGCGCTGCCAACGGCTGCCTTCCTAGGGTGACGGGACGACCGTGGACCGGCGCTGACCCCCGTTGCGCTCGTTCCAGAGCCGGTAGACGTCCACCGCGCCTTCTTGTGGCTGGTAGCGCATGGGCAGGCGCCGCCGGTCCCAACTCTTGGCGAATTCGTCGTAGAAGGTGGACACCTCGAAATACTTGCGGTCGTCGAGGTAGTACTGCTCGTAGGCCTCGCGAGTAATAAGGAAGACGACTTCCTTGGGTGAGCAGTAATACAGCGAGCCGAGGCACATCGGACACGGATGGGCCATTACGTAGATCGTGCAGTCGACCAGGTGCTCGGTGCCCAGCTTCATGCACGCATCCCGGATGGCCAGGATTTCGGCGTGGGCGGTCGGGTCGCTCGTCTGTGCCACTTTGTTGGCACTCTCGGCGAGGACATCCCCGTCTTTGACGATCACGGTCGCGAACGGGCGACCGCCCTCCGCGACGTTGCGCCGGGCCAGGTCGATCGTCCGCTGGGCGAAGTCGGTCATAGGCCGCAGGGTAGTCCCGCGGGATTTGGGGAGGAGTCCTGTGATACTGACTAGATTGTCTATTTAATTTTGGTCGGGATGAGGAGCACCATGGCGCGCACCGATCGTGATCGTTGGGATTTGGCGACGAGCGTGGGGGCGACGGCGACGATGGTCGCCGCGCAGCGGGCCCTGTCCTCCGACGCGAAGCTGATCGACGATCCCTATGCGGCGCCGCTCGTGCGCGCCGTCGGGATCGACGTCTACGTCCGGCTGGTGAACGGGGAGATCCCGGCCGGTGGGGCTTCCGAGTTCGATCCGTACCGGATGGCGCGAGGGATGGCTTGTCGCACAAGGTTTTACGACGACTTCTTCCTGGACGCAACCCGGAGCGGAATCGGCCAGGCGGTGATCCTCGCGTCGGGGCTGGACGCGCGCGCCTACCGCCTGCGGTGGCCGGCGGGCACCGTCGTCTACGAGGTCGACATGCCGGAGGTCATCGAATTCAAGACTCTGACCCTCGACGATCTGGGCGCCGAGCCGACCGCCGAGCGGCGCACCGTGGCCGTCGATCTGCGTGACGATTGGGCCACGGCGTTGCGCGATGCCGGATTCGACCCGCAGGCTCCCTCCGCGTGGAGCGCCGAGGGTCTGTTGGTGTATTTACCCGAGGAGGCCCAGGACGCGCTGTTCGACAACATCACCGCGCTGAGCGCCCCCGGCAGCCGCCTGGCCTTCGACTTCGTGCCTGACACCGCCATTTTCGCCGACCCGCGCTGGCGGGCGCACCACGACCGGATGAGCGAGCTCGGCTTCGAGGTCGACTTCAACGACCTCGTCTATCACGGCGAGCGCAGCCACATCGTCGACCACCTCGACCAGCGCGGCTGGCGGACCTCGTCGCAGACGGTCGCGGAACTGCACGCGGCCAACGGCTTTGTCTACGCCGATGATGAGGTCGCCCAAGCCTTTGCCGATGTCACCTACAGCAGCGCGGTGCTCGGGCGCTGAGCGCCGATCGACGCGGCCAACTAGCCGCTTTGGTGCCCCCACTAGGACTCGAACCTAGGACCTGCGGATTAAAAGTCCGTAGCTCTACCAACTGAGCTATAGGGGCCGCGGAGATTCAGGATACTTGGGCCCGAAAGCCGGCTCGTTTGAGGATTGGGCACACAGTGACCTAAGCTGACGTGGCTCCTAACGAAACCACGTTGCGAGTACCCCGGAGTGATTCGGTTCTGGCCCCCATCGTCTAGTGGCCTAGGACGCCGCCCTTTCACGGCGGTAGCACGGGTTCGAATCCCGTTGGGGGTACGCGACGCGGTGACGCGGAGCAGCAGCAAGGCCCTGTGGCGCAGTTGGTTAGCGCGCCGCCCTGTCACGGCGGAGGTCGCGGGTTCGAGTCCCGTCAGGGTCGCCAACTCGGCGAGGCACTACATGCCTTCCGGCCAGGTAGCTCAGTCGGTACGAGCGTCCGCCTGAAAAGCGGAAGGTCGGCGGTTCGATCCCGCCCCTGGCCACCAGTCTTGAGGACAGGGAATTGTCCTTTAAGCCACCGCGTTAAATCCGGCACGCTCTCGGTGCCGGGACTGCTAACCCACATACTTGGCGGTCTCACGGGCCGTCGGCGCTTGCGTCCGCAGGATTGCTCGATGGGCGGACCCTGACCTCGTGGCCGGGCATCCGCGACGACCTGGTAAAGGTCGGCGCCACCTGGCTCGACCGGGAGGCGGTGCGCGACCGGAACCTCGTCCCGAGTCGGGCGCCACAGAACACACCATCGTCTTGGCCGACTGGACGGATAACGATTCGTTCCACCCGTACCCGTATGCGCGCTGCGACGGTGAGCAGCAAACATCATGCTTGCTGGGCTGCAGCGCGGGTACTCGTCTGAGCACGATGACAGTGAAATCCGACCTGCGCACTGATGAAATCGACTCATGTGTGCGCGTTTACGGGACGCGGGTCCACAATCTACGTGGTGTCGACGTCGTAGCGCCCCGCGACGCGCTGGTCGCGTTCACCGGGATCTCCGGATCCGGCAAATCGTCATTGGCGTTCGGGACCATCTATGCCGAGGCCCAGCGTCGCTACTTCGAATCCGTCGCCCCGTACGCCCGTCGGTTGCTGCTGCCAGCCGGCGCGCCCAAGGTGGATGACATCACGGGCCTACCGCCCGCCGTCGCATTGCAGCAGCGCCGCGGTTCGGCAACGTCGCGGTCGACGGTCGGCACCGTCACCACCCTGTCGAACCTGCTGAGGATGTTGTTCTCGCGCGCCGGAACCTACCCTCCGGGGGCCACTGAACGACTGGACTCCGATGCGTTCTCCCCGAACACCGCGGTGGGGGCGTGTCCCGAATGCCACGGATTGGGGCGAATTCATCGGGTGACGGAGGAGTCACTTGTACCTGACCCGTCGCTGACCATCCGTGAAGGCGCCGTCGCCGCATGGCCGGGCGCGTGGCAGGGCCAGAACTTACGTGACATCCTCATCACGTTGGGGTACGACATCGACAAGCCATGGCGGAAACTGCCCAAGCGTCAACGCAATTGGATTCTGTTCACCGATGAGCAGCCAACGGTCGAAATTGACCCGCGCCAGCACCCGGTGCAGGCCGACTATTACTACAACGGGACGTTCTCCAGTGCCGAGCGCCACGTCCGCCACACGTTGGCCAATTCCCATAGCCCGATGATGCGCCGTCGCGTACTGCAATTCGTCGACACCGTCGAATGCCCGGTATGCGACGGTTCCGGGCTGCGACCGGAAGCGCTGAAGGTAACATTCGCCGGGCACACCATCGCCGACTACGCGGCAATGCCGCTGGCCGATCTTGCTGACACGTTGCGCCCGACGGCTTCTCGGACCGATGCCGCCCCCGCGTACGAGTCAACGGAATCGGGCGAGTTGACAGAAGTGGCGACGATGATCGCCGCCGATCTGGTCGCACGCCTTCAGGTACTCGTCGACCTCGGCCTCGGCTACCTCACACTTAGTCGCCGCACCCCGACAGTGTCACCGGGCGAATTGCAACGGTTGCGGCTGGCCACCCAACTGCGCGCCGGGTTGTTCGGCGTGCTTTACGTGCTCGACGAGCCGTCGGCCGGGCTGCACCCAGCGGACGCCGAACCGCTGCTCGAGGTGCTCGATCGCCTACGGCGCGCCGGCAATTCGCTATTCGTGGTCGAGCACGACATGAATGTGGTACGCCGTGCCGATTGGGTCGTCGATGTCGGACCCGGGGCCGGGGAGTTTGGCGGCAGTGTGCTCTACAGCGGGCCGGTGCCGGGTCTCGCCGACATCGAGGGATCGGTCACTCGCAGGTACCTCTTCGATGGGGCCAGGCCGGCGCCCCGTGAACCGCGGACGCGGTCCGGGCAGTTGCGACTGCGCGGGATCTGCTTCCACAATTTGCGCGACCTCGACGTGGACCTGCCGCTTGGTGTGTACACCGCGGTCACCGGAGTGTCCGGTTCCGGCAAGTCAACGCTCGTCGTCAAGGTCCTCGGCGACGTTGTGCACAGCCATCTCGGTACGGGACGCGCAGCCGAGCCGGGCGAATCTGGTAACGACGAAACCGACACCGAGATCGTCGATCTCGATCACGACGCGAGCGTCGGCGTGACGGCAGAAGGTGTCGAGGAGATCAATCGGCTGGTATCTGTCGACCAGCGCCCGATCGGACGCACGCCGCGCTCGACGCTGGCGACCTACACCGGCTTGTTCGACGCCGTGCGCCACGAATTCGCCGCGACTGCCAAGGCTCGTCGGCGCGGTTGGACAGCGGGCCGGTTTTCGTTCAATGTGCCCGAAGGGCGGTGTCCCACCTGTCAGGGGGAGGGGTTCGTCTCCGTCGAATTGTTGTTTCTGCCGGGCACATACGCCACCTGCCCGGCGTGTCAAGGAGCGCGTTACTCGGACGAGACACTCGAGGTGCGGTACCGCGATCGCACGATCGCCGACGTGCTCGCGATGACCGTCGACGAGGCCTCGGGCTTTCTTGCCGACGTGACAAAGGCGGCGCGGAGCTTGACTACGTTGCGAGACGTCGGACTGGGGTATCTCCGTCTCGGACAGCCCGCGACTGAGCTATCAGGTGGCGAGGCGCAGCGGATTAAGCTCGCCTCCGAACTCCAGCGACCGCGCCGAGGGCATACCCTCTACGTCCTCGACGAGCCGACGACCGGGCTTCATCCCGCAGATGTGGATCTGCTCGATCGTCAACTGCACCGCCTGGTCGAGGCGGGCAATACCGTGGTGGTGGCCGAACATGACATGCGGATGGTCGCGGGTGCGGACTGGGTGATCGACCTAGGGCCTGGAGCCGGCAGCGACGGTGGACAGGTTGTCGCGGCGGGCACGCCGAATGAGGTTGCACGTACGAAACACAGCCGAACGGCGCCGTATTTGGCGAAGCAGCTGATGCCGTCTCCTACTCGGTGAAAACCTTGTCGGTTTTGACGAAAACCACTCGTAGCCACGGCCAGGCGGGCTGTCGCCGGTACCGCTACGAGCCCACCTTGCTGCTGGGCAGGCTTACCGAGTTGAACGTCGAGTTCACGCCGGTGGGCTGAGCACCGGAATCAACAACCGCGACGACGAGCGCACGGTGTTAAGGCTGGAGGTGCCGACGCTGGCATGCCGGAAATTCATGATCGCCGGCGTCGACGGGTCCTGGTCGTCGCTGGTGAGCGTCAGCCGAATGCGGTGGCCCGCCTTGAACCGGCGTGCGTTGGGAACCAACGGGATTCGATACTCGATATCCTCTCCCGGCGGCACCGCTTGCGGCGTGCGGCAGGGCAGCACCGGCGCACCGGGCCGGCTGGACGCGTCGTCGACCTCCCGCAGGCTGGCGCGCAACCAGCCCGCGGTCACGTCGGTCGTCTTCCCGTCGGGCGCCACGTCCTGCAGCGTCGCGATCCACGCGGTGTCCATCGCCGTCGCCGAGGCCACCAGCCGCAGCTCGATATCACCGACCACATCGACGTCCTGGCTCAGCGGCTCGCTGGTCCACACCAACAGCGACGACGGATCGATCTCGCTGGCTTTGACGCGGCCCAGACCTGACCCCAGCACCATGAATTCGCGACCTCCCGGCTCGCCCTCGTCCGCATCCAGACCGCCGTCGGCACGCAGGGCCAGCTCACGATGCAATGCGTTCGGCGGCCAGGAGTCGGCCGTTCGCCACTCGTCGGCGCCTGGCAAGAAGTAGCGGATCGGCGGCCCGTCGGTGATCCCGGTGTCGCGGCCCTTCAACCAGTGGTCATACCAGGCCAATGCCTCGGTGTGCATGCTTTCCCATGGCCAGGTCAGCCCGAACTCACCGAGCATGCCCATTCGCACACACCCGTTGTCCGACAACGCGTTCCAGGCGGCGAAGGTCGACGGCAGGTGCAGCGGCACGTTCTGCCAGTCGCACCCCAAGTAGACCGGGATGTCGATTTCCTTGAGCAGTGGCAGCAGGTTTCGTTCTTCCCACCACTCGTCGCGCGTCGGGTGCTTGACCGCCGCCTCCTGCCATAGTTCGTCCCACGGGTGGGGGTTGTGGGGCAGCCTGAGCAGTTGGCGCAGCATGGTGACCGCCGCCTCGCCGTTCATGGTCTCGAACTTCTTGTGTACGCCCGGACTGTTGAGGACGCGCCGCGCCAACCCGACAGGCTTGCTGCGCCACAGCTTGTCGCTGCGGTCGGACGTCAGGCCCATCATGGCGAGAAACGGGGTGATGAACGACGAACTCAACAGCCCGTGGTGGTTGGCGCCCTCGTACAGGTCGCTCGTCACGGCAAGGGGAAAGATCGCTTTGAGGTGCGGCGGCCGCTCGACGGCCGCCTCGAGTTGGGTCATCGCGAAATAACTGATGCCGATCATGCCGACGTTTCCGTCGCACCACGGCTGCGCCGCAACCCACTCCACCAGGTCATGCACATCCCGGCGTTCCTGCGCGTCGAAGAAGTTGAACGTGCCCTCGGAGCCGCAGGTGCCGCGGAGGTTGGCGATGACATGCACATAGCCGCGTGGCACCCAGAAGTCCGTCTTGCCGGCCTCGATGAAACCCGCCGGGGCGCCGAGGTCCTGCATCTGCCGCGGATATGGCGAGGCGGCCAACAGCGCCGGGAACCGGCCGTCGGCATCGGGCCGGTGCACGTCGGCCAAAAGCGTTGCGCCGTCCCGCATTCTGATCGCGGTATTGATGTCGGTGCGCGACGCGTATCGCGGCTCGCTGAGGTTCCGGTATTCCCGACCGGTGGTCTGCGGGCCGTTGAGAATGGTCATAGTTTCACGCTACGTTGAAACTAGTCTCAACGCAAGATGAAACTTCGGGTATGGTGGGGCGGTGCCGCAGCGATCGATCACCCCCGGCCCGCGCGACGAGCGCGGCGTGCTTGCGGCGCGCATTCTGGCCGCTGCCCGCGACGAATTCGCCGAACATGGCTGGGCCGGCACGGCCATTCGTGCCGTCGCGCGGACCGCGGACGTCGACCCGGCGCTGATCTATCACTATTACGGATCCAAGGAGGGCCTGCTCGGCGCCGCCACCACGCCGCCGCAGAAGTGGCTCGATGCGGTGGCCGCGACGTGGGCGACGCCCACGGCCGATCTGGGACGGCAATTGATCCGCACCGTGCTGGACACCTGGACCGATGACGAAGTCGGGCCGATCCTGCGGGCGGTGGTGCTGACCGCCGCCCATGAAGACAAGACCCGAGACAAGCTGCGGCTGATCGTCGAACGCGGACTGATCGGCGGTTCCACCCTGGGCGCCGACGAGGACGAACGACTGCGGCGCAGTGGCTTGATCGCCACTCAACTGATCGGCTTCGCATTGTTGCGTTACGTCTGGAAGATGGAGCCGATCGCCTCGATGCCCGAGGACGAGGTGGTGGCGGCGATGGCGCCGAACCTGCAACGCTACGTCGAGGGCGACATCTCCTAACAGATAACGCGACTCGGCGCGGCCAACCGCCACAATGACCGGATGCGTCACTTGCGCCCCGCCCTTGCGCTAGCGGTCGCGGTCTGCGGGATGGGGACCGCCCAGGCGAGTCCCGATGTCCCGCCGGTAAGCGATGCGGCGCGCGCGGCTGGATTCGTCGACGTCCGCAGCGTGGTCCCCGACGCCGTCATCGACCTGCGCTACGCGACGACCAACAACTTCACCCACACACAGCTGTACCCCTCCGACTCCCGATGCCTGGTGCACCAAACGATGGCCCCCGGGCTGGCGGCGGCCGCCACGGCGCTGCGCCCGCAGGGGCACCTGCTCGTGTTTTGGGACTGCTACCGGCCCCACGACGTTCAGGTCAAGATGTTCAACGTCGTGCCCAACCCGGCGTGGGTCGCCCGGCCCGGGCAGTATGCGCACAGCCATGAGTCGGGGCGCTCAGTGGACGTGACGTTGACGACGACGCAGCAGCCGTGCGCGTCCGGCCTGCACGCGGACGGGCTCTGCTTGGCCGACATGGGCACCGACTTCGATGATTTCTCTTCACGCGCAAACGCTTTCGCAACCCAGGGGGTCAGCACCGACGCCCAGGCGAACCGGGCGACCCTGCGGGACGCCATGAAGTACGGCGGGCTCGCCCCGTACTCCGGGGAGTGGTGGCATTTCGATGGCCCCGGTGCCGCGGTCGACCGCCCGATCCTCAACGTTCCAGTGGATTGAATCTCATATAGTGAAATACAAGTTTCATATTATGGAATCTCGGCTTACGCTTCGGGCATGACGGACGAACGCGGGCCCACCTACACGCACGGGCACCACGAGTCGGTGCTCCGCAGTCACCAGCGGCGCACCGCGGAGGACTCGGCGGCCTACCTGCTGCGCCACCTGAAGTCCGGCTTGTCGGTGCTGGATATCGGATGCGGGCCCGGGACGATCACCGCTGACCTGGCCGCCCGCGTCGCGCCGGGACAGGTGACGGCCGTCGACCAGTCGGCCGACGTGCTTGGCGTCGCCCGCACCGAGGTCCAGCAGCGTGGCTTGTCGAACGTGTCGTTCGCGACCGCCGACGTGCACCGGCTCGACTTTCCGGACGGCGCATTCGACATCGTGCACGCACACCAGGTGCTGCAACACGTCGCCGATCCGGTAGGGGCGCTGCGGGAGATGAAACGGGTGTGCGCCCCCGGCGGCGTTGTGGCGGCCCGGGACGCCGACTACGCGGGATTCATCTGGTTCCCGCAGTTGCCGGCGCTGGAGCTGTGGCGCGAGTTGTATCAGCGGGCCGCTCGTGCGAACCGCGGCGAACCCGATGCGGGGCGGCGGTTGCTGTCCTGGGCCCAGCAGGCGGGCTTCGACGACGTGACGCCGACGGGCAGCGTGTGGTGCTACGCGACGCCGGCGACGCGTGAATGGTGGGGCGGCATGTGGGCCGATCGGATACTGCACTCGCGGGTCGCGCGAGACCTGCTGGATCTGGGGGTGGCCACGGCGGCGCAACTCGAGGAGATCTCCGCGGCGTGGCGCGCATGGGCCGCGGCGCCGGATGGCTGGCTGTCGATCCCCCACGGTGAGATTCTCTGCCGGCGATAGGCCGGATCAAAGCCCGATCGGGTCCGGAGCACCGCCAAGCTGCGCTTGTTTCCCCAGCTCAAGTATGTGGTATTGGCATTCTCTTTTTTTGCAAGTACGTTATTCATCGATGGATAACGCTGCTCAGACACCATCCGGCATTCCGCTTGCGCCGGTGTACGGCCCGGGGGACGTCAAGGCGTCACCCGCGGCGCCCGGGGAGTTCCCGTTCACCCGGGGTAACTTCGCGTCCGGCTACCGCGGCAAGCTCTGGACCTTCAGGCAGTACTCGGGATTCGGCACCGCCGAGGAATCCAACCGCCGGTACCGCTACCTGCTGGAGCAAGGCGGGACCGGGTTGTCGGTCGCGCTGGACCTGCCGACCCAATGCGGATATGACTCCGACGATCCCGAGTTCGGCGAGGAGGTCGGCCGGGTCGGCGTCGCGGTGGATACCCTGGCCGACTTCGAGATCCTGTTCGACGGCATTCCCTTGGACAAGCTCAGCACGAGCATGACGATCAACGGGACGGCGGCGATCCTGCTGGCGTTCTACGTCGCCGCGGCCGAGAAAAAAGGCATACCGCGGGCGAAACTCACCGGGACCATCCAGAACGACATCCTCAAGGAGTACGCGTCCCGCGGCACGTGGATTTGGCCGCCGGAGCCGTCGCTGCGGCTGATTGCCGACACCATCGAGTTCTGCGCGGCCGAGGTGCCGCGATTCAACGCGATTTCGGTGGCGGGCGCGCACTTTCGCGACGCTGGAGCCAACGCGGTGCAAGAGATGGCGTTCACCCTGGCCGACGGGGTGACCTACTGCGACACCGTGGTGGAACGCGGCCGGATGACCATCGACCAGTTCGCACCGCAGATCTCGTTCTTCTTCTACACCCATGGGGACTTCTTCGAAGAGATCGCCAAATACCGTGCGGGGCGGCGGCGTTGGGCAACCATCGTGCAGGAACGTTACGGGGCGACGACGGCCAAGGCGGCGATGTTCCGCTTCGGCTGCGTCTGTGGTGGCGCATCGCTGTACGCGCCGCAGGCCCACAACAACATCGTTCGGGTGGCCTACGAGGCGATGGCCGCGGTGCTGGGCGGGGTCCAGTCGATGTTCACCGCGGCCTGGGACGAGCCGTTCGCCCTGCCCACCGAGGAAACCACGACACTGGCGCTGCGCACCCAGCAGATCCTGGCGCACGAGACCGGCGTGGCCAGCGTCGCCGACCCGCTCGGCGGCTCCTACTTTGTCGAGGCGCTGACCGACGCCACCGAGGCCCGCATCATCGAGATCATGGATGACCTGGAGCGGCACGGCGGAATGGTCCATGCCATCGAGGACGGCTACCTGCAGGGCCTGATCGCCGACGAGGCCTATCGGGTGCATCAGGACATCGAGTCCGGTGCCCGGCCCGTCGTCGGGGTCAACCGGTTCGTGAGCGAGGAGCCCGAACCGGATGTCGTGACGTACGAACTGGACGCCGAGGGCCGCGATCTTCAGCTCAAGCGACTCTCCAAGGTGAAGGCCGAAAGGGATTCGGCCGCTGTCAAATCCAGTCTCGCGGCACTATCGCGTTCCGCCGAAGGAGACGACAATCTGATGCACAGGCTGATCGACTGCGCCAACGCATACTGCACGGTCGGTGAAATGGTCTCCGCGCTCAAGGCAGTGTGGGGCGAATTCCAGCAACCGGTGGTGTTCTAGTGGCCGCCCGGATTCTGGTCGCCAAGCCGGGCCTGGACGGACACGACCGCGGCGCCAAGATCGTGGCCCGCACGCTGCGTGATGCCGGCTTCGAGGTGATCTACACCGGCATCCGGCAGCGCATCGAGGACATCGCTTCGATCGCCGTCCAGGAGGACGTGGCGGTCGTCGGCCTGAGCATCCTGTCCGGTGCTCACCTGGCGCTCACCGCCCGCACCATCGAGGCACTGCGTGCCGCCGACGCCGCGGACATCGCTGTCGTGGTCGGGGGAACGATCCCGCACGCCGACGTGCCCAAGCTGCTCGACACCGGTGCCGCCGCGGTATTCCCCACCGGGACATCGCTCGACGTCCTCGTGCGTGAGATCCGGGCATTGACCGGCACCCCCGAACCCGTTGTGGAGGACCAGTGCGCGTCGGAGTAATGATCGGCGCCGAGCGTGGCGACATGGCCCGCAAGGTGGACAAGCTAGCCTCGGACATCGAATGGGCGGAATCCGCGGGCCTGGACACCGCCTGGATGCCGCAGGTGCCCAACGACTTCGACTGCCTGACCATGGTGTCGCTGATGGCCGCGCACAGCTCGCGCATCGAGCTGGGCACCGCGGTGGTGCCCCTGCAGGCCCAGCATCCGATCGCACTTGCCCGCCAAGCGCTCTCGACGCACGCCGTGGCCGGCGGACGGTTGGCGCTGGGAGTCGGACCGTCGCACCACTGGATCATCCGGGACATGCTCGGACTGCAGTATGAGAAGCCGGCCGCCTACACCCGCGACTACCTGCAGGTGCTCAACGCCGCGGTCTCCGGACCGGGACCGGTTGACGTCGAGAACGATTCGTTCACGGTGCACAATCCACTGGCGATCGGCGCCGATACCCCGATGCCGGTTCTGGTCGCTGCGTTGGGGCCGGTGATGCTGCAGATCGCCGGTGAACTCGCCGACGGCACTGTGTTGTGGATGGCCGACGAGCGAGCCATCGGTGACCACATCGCACCCAAGATCACCAAGGCCGCCGCGGATGCCGGGCGGCCCGCGCCGCGAATCGTCGCGGGCATCCCGGTATGTCTCTGTGCGCCTGGACAAGTCGACGAAGCCAAGGAGCGCGCCAACCGCATCTTGGGCGAGGCCGAGGTGTCGCCCAACTACCAGCGCCTGCTGATGCGCGGCGACGCCCGCGATGTCGGCGATCTGTGTGCGGCCGGCGATCCGGAGGCAATCCTTGCCCGGATGCGCCGTTTCGCCGATGCCGGCGTCACCGACCTTTCAGTGCGGCTGCTGCCAATCGGCGACAACCGTGACGAGCTGGTCGCCTCCAAGCGGCGGACACGCGAGATGATCGCTTCGCTCGCAACGGAATTGCGTTGACCCCGACGTCCGCCGGACCGCTTGAGGGGATACGCATCCTCGAGGTCGGCACCATGCTGGCAGGCCCGTACGCGACCATGTTGCTCGCCGACCTGGGCGCCGATGTCACCAAGATCGAGCCGCGCGGCGGGGAGATCTCGCGCGGCGTAGGGCCCAGCTACTTCGCCAGCCTCAACCGCAATAAAGCCAGCATCTGCCTGGACCTCAACTCCGACACGGGACAGCAACGGCTGGGTGAGCTGGTAGCGGAATCCCATGCGCTGCTGGTGAACCTGAAGCCGTCGGCGATCCGCCGGCTGGGCTTGACCTATGAGCAGCTGCGCCGGCACAACGAGCGGATCGTCTGCGTAGCGATCACCGGGTTCGGCCTGCACGGCGGCGACGATCCCGCCTTCGACTACGTGGTGCAGGCGGGCTTCGGGATCGCCGCACTGACCGGTGACCCGGATGGCCCGCCGACGCTGCCCGGCTACTCCTCGGCCGACAACTCCACCGGAATGTGTGCAGCGCTGGGACTGTTGGCCAAAATCGTCTCCGGCACCGGCGGGCAAGTGGACGTCTCGCTGCGCGACGTCATGCTGTCGCAGCTCAACTATCACGCCTCCGCCTACCTCAACGAGGCTGTCGAACCGCAGCGAAGGCCCTACGGTGCCCATTCGTATTATGTTCCGGCGCAACTCTTCCCGACCGCCGACGGCTATCTCGCACTGTTCATCACGCACGACGGCTTCTGGAAATCATTCGCGACCGAGGCGGGTATCGGCGGCTTCGAGACGATGGCCGAACGGGTGTCCCGCCGCGACGAGGTGCTCGCGGTGGTCACGGCGATGCTGGCGACCGACACCGCCGCTGATTGGGAACGTAGGCTGCGTCCGTTGGGGGTTCCGGCGGCTGCGGTGAGGACGCTGCCTGAGGCGCTGGAAGCGACCCCCGAAATCGTTGTGACTGCCGGCGATTTCCGCCTCGTCGGGAGTCCGATCAACGTTTCTGGTTACCAGCCCGAGTACCGGCCACCGCCTGAGCTGAGCGGGTAGGCCGCTGCGGAGCATGCCGGCAGCGACTACGCCTTGACCGGGCCGGTGAGATGCGCCTCAGCGAGCTTGCGGAAGGCCGTAACCAACCGGCTGCGGTCGCCGGCACGAGTCGCCAAAACGACATGGCAGGGTTCGATGCCTCGCAGCGGCACCGTTGTGATGTCGGGCCGCAGGGCGGTGCCGTGGAAGCCGGCCGTGATGGCCACCGCCTGCCCGGAGGCGATGACTTCGAACTTGTCCTCGAGCGCGTCGATGAATGGTCCATCGGGCGCGCGGCGGCCGCCGGGCCGAGGATCGATCCGCCAATAAGCACTCCAGGCCGGGTCGGAGTTGCGCACGCGCGGCATGGGCTCGTCGGCGATGTCGTCGAGTGTCACGAAATCCCGGCCCGCAAGGCGGTGGTCGACGGATAGCGCCAGCACTCGTGGCTCGTCGTAGAGGATCGTCACGTGCAGCCCATCGGTCGGGAACGGTAGCCGGGTTACCACCGCATCCACCCGATGGCCGAGCAAGGCGTCCAGGGCCTCGCCCCAATTCAGGTGCAAGACTTGCACTTCGGCGTCCGGGTGCTCGCGGCGCATCTCGCGCACCGCGGGGGTGACGATCATGCCCGTCGTGTACCCGATCGTGATGCGGCTCGGTTCGGCGGCGGCCCGGGCCTGCGCGACCGCTTGCGCGGCCGAGCGCAGCAGCGCCTTGGCCCTGGGCAGGAACACCTCGCCGGCCCCCGTGAGCCCAGTGCCCTGCGGCGTGCGATCGAGCAGTCGGACTCCGAGCTGCTGCTCGAGGCGGCGGATCTGCCGGCTCAGCGACGGCTGCGCGATTCGCAGCGCGGTTGCGGCACGGCCGAAGTGCCGCTGGTCGGCCACCACCACGAAGTAACCGACCAGTCGCAGGTCCAGGTCGATCACCTGAGATGCGGACTCGGTCATGCCGACAGTGTATCCGTAAAGAAGCCCGCTCCGCCCAATGGTGTACCGGTTGAGATGCGGTGATACCTATTTGGTATCGCGTCATCCGGAATAGGTCTTGGACGCCCGGCCCGGTGTGGCCGTTGACTGGATACCGCGAAAGTCAACGCAAGCGAAGGGACCATCCATGCATGTCTTTGTGACGGGCGCGACCGGACACATCGGTTCGGCAGTCGTCGACGAACTCTTGGAGGCCGGGCATCACGTCACCGGGCTGACCCGCTCCGACGAGTCCGCCGCGGCACTTGTGGCCAAGGGCGCCGGCGTGCACCGGGGCGACCTCGACGACCGCGACGGCCTGCGGGCCGCCGCTGCTAAGTCCGACGGTGTGATCCACCTCGCCTTTAGGCATGATTTCGACGACTTCGTGGCCGCGGCCGAGACGGATCTGCGCGCCGTGGAAGCGATAGGCGACGAACTCGTGGGGTCTGACCGGCCGTTTGTCAGCACGTCGGGGACGCTCCTGCTCTCGCTCTTGGGGCAGGGCGGACTCCGAACCGAACAGGACACCGTGCCCGGCGGACCGCGGGCCGACTCGGAGAACGCCGTGATCGCGCTCGCGGAACGCGGTGTGCGATCGTCGGTCGTTCGCCTATCCCCGCTGGTGCACAGCAACCTGGATCATCACGGCTTCACCAACCACCTGATCGACACCGCCCGCAGCACCGGGGTGTCGGGCTACATCGGTGACGGCGCCAACCGCTGGCCCGCGGTGCACACGCTCGATGCCGCGCACCTCTACCGGCTGGCTCTCGAAAACGCGCCAGCGGGAACTCGTTTGCACGGGGTGGCCGATGAGGGGGTGCCGCTCCGCGACATCGCCGCCGTGATCGGCCGTCATCTGGGGGTGCCCGCGGTGAGCATTCCGGCCGAAGAAGCCGGCCACTTCGGATTCCTCGCGCTTTTCGCCGCCTCGGACAACCCGACGTCGAATGCGCTGACGCAGAAAGTGCTCGACTGGCACCCCGAGCACGCCGGGTTGATCGAGGACCTCGACGCCGGCCATTACTTCGGTGAGTGAGCGACGCGGTGGGCCGCCACCGCGCGAGTGTGAAGCTAGCCGCACACTCGGTGCCGATTGTGAAGCTAGCCGCACACTCGGCGTCACCTACGCGTGGCTAGCCGCCCTGCTACGGCAGCTCGGCGAGCTGCTTCTCCTGATAGCGCCGGGCCCATTCGGCGCGCGACCGAATCGACACGTCCACGTCAACCGCATTGGCGCGCAAGGATTTCACGGTCGCCCGGTCGCGGGGGGTTCGCGCGAACGGATCCCAGCTGAAGAACCGGCAGGCGTTGCCCCAGGTGATCTTGTTGATGTCGTTGTCATCGGCACCAGCGGCATTCAGCTCGGCCAGCACCTGCTCGGGCGCGTCCGGCCAGAAGCAGTCCGAGTGCGGGTAGTCGCATTCCCAGGCGATGATGTCGATGCCGATCTCGTGACGCAGCTTCAACGACGTCTTGTCGGTGACATAGCAGGCCAGCGAGTGTTCGCGGAAGACCTCGCTGGGCAGCTTGTCCCCGAAGTCGCGGCGCAGCCATTTCTGATTGGTGTAGTGGCGGTCGCTGCGGTCCAGATAGAAGGGGATCCAGCCAATGCCGCCCTCGGAGAACGCGAACCTCAGGTCGGGATACTTGCGCATGGCGGGTCCCCAGAGCAGGTCCTGCGCGCACATCGCCGAGACCTGGGTGGCCAGGATGATCAGGTTGTCGATCGGCGCGTTGGGCGCCATGCTGATCGCCCCGAATCCGGTGCCGATGTGCAGGCACATAACCACGTTTTCCTCGGACAGCGTCCGGAACACCGGGCCCCAATAGTCCTCGTCGTGGTAGCTCGGAAGTCCTTCCAGGTGCGGCAGTTCCGGCATCGTCACCGCCCGGCAGCCCTTGGCCGCCACCCTGCGGATCTCGGCGCACATGGCCTCGGGATTCCACGTCGGCAGGATTGCGATCGGAATGAACCGATCCGGGTATGAGCCGGCCCACTCGTCGATGTGCCAGTCGTTGTAGGCGGACACCATTACCAGGGTGACGTCCTCGCGCGTCATGTTGAGGTGCCGGGCCGAAAAGCCGGTGAAGGTGGGGAAGCACATCGACGCCAGGATGCCGTTGCGGTTCATGTCCCGCACGCGTTCGTGGACGTCGTAGACGCCCGGGCGCATTTCGGCGAAACCCGCCGGGTCGCGGCCCCATTCCTCGGCCGGCCATGAGACGACGGCGTTGAGCCCGCTCACGCCCTGCGGCCTGCCCTGGTACATCCACTGGTCGACGCCCTGGTCGTCGACCACGACGATCGGGGCCTCCGCCTTGTACTTGGCGGGCACATGGCGCAGGAACATGTCCGGCGGCTCGACGACGTGGTCGTCAATGCTCACCAGGATCAGGTCATCGACATTCATCAGGCTCAACGGCTCTGCTCGCTGGTCGTCTCTAGCAATCGGGGGACAGGCGCAGGATCTAACAGCAACGCATCGGACATGTGCAGCTGGCCGGCGTTGGCGATCATGTTGTCCAAGATGGCCTGCAGATCGTCGCCTTCGAGTTCGTAGATGGCGACGTAGGGGCCCTGCCCGTCAAGCGGGCGCAGCCGGCGTGCCGCGACGATTCCGTCGAGCGCCAGCAGTTCGGGTATGTGCACTTCGTCGTACCAGGTGTTGTATTCCTGTTCGCGCTCGGGCGAACTGGGCCGGCTTTCGACGTACATGATTCCCTTGGCCATCGTCGCCACCTCTCTTCGGGCCGCTACTCGTAGCGCACCGTGACCGAATCCGTGTCCGGCACGCCCTGGCACGTCAAAATGTAGCCCTCGGCGACCTCGTCATCGTCGAGAGCGTCGTTGACCCGCATGGTCGCATGGCCCTCTTCCAACTTGGCCATGCACGTGCCGCAGTTACCCGCCTCGCAACTGAACGGCGGTTCCAGGCCGGCCCGCCGCGCGCTCTGCAATAGCGTCTCGCCGGGGACCAGCGGCACCGAGACCTTCTTCCGGTCCATGTGGATGGTCACGGTGCCCGCCCCAGAGCCGATTGACGGATTTGTCACCCGTGCGGTCTCCTCGATGCTTCGGGCGATTGTCACTGCGACCGCCCCTCCCGTATTTGCATTCTTCACTATAGAGAATACTATTCTCACAGAGCGATAGGATCTTCTCAAGCCTGTGGGGATGTCAGGTCAGCCCGGCCTGTCAGGGAAGGACGGGACGTGACCGAGCCGGCTGCGGTCGTGTTCGAGGACCGGCGTTTCAGCCTGCCGGAGCTCGATGCATTGGCCGCAGGCTGGGCTGCGGCCCTCGCCAAGAACGGCGTCGCCGCAGGTCAGCGGGTCGCGGTCATGGCGTCCAACCGGCCGGAATTCGTCGCCGTCGTGCTCGCGATCTGGCGGCTGGCGGCGACGGCGGTGCTGATCAGCCCGGCATGGAAGCGTGACGAGGTCGACCACGCGCTCGCGTTGACCCAACCCGCCCACGCCGTCGGGGACCATCCCGTACTGGCCGGCGCGATGCCGATGCTGCACCTCGACGAGCCGGTCACGCCCGGGGAGCCGACGGCCGCGATACCACCGTCGAGATCCGACGCGGTGCTGGTGTTCAGCTCCGGCACCACGGGGCTGCCCAAGGCGGTCCGGCACACCCACGCTGCGCTGGAAGAGGCCGCGCGGCACTGGCGCGAAGCGCTGCGACTGACGCCGCGCGATCGGATTCAAATCGCCACGCCGCCTTCGCACATCCTCGGGCTGCTCAACATTCTGACGGCGCTGCGCACGGGTGCGTGCGTGCGGCTGCATAGCCGGTTCGACATCGACCGGATGCTGCATCACATCGAAAGCGACCGCATCACAGTCGAAATGGCGGTCGCGCCCATCGCGCTGGCCATCGCCTCGCATCCCAGGCTCGAGTCTTACGACCTGTCCTCACTGCGCTACATCATGTGGGGGGCGACACCGGTCAGTGCCGACGTCGCGGAGGCCGTGACCCGGCGCACCGGCGTCGGCTGGGTGCCCGCGTACGGGACCACGGAACTGCCTGTCATCGCATGCAATCCGATCGAGGGCGCCCGGTTGGACGCTGTCGGGCGTCCGGTGCCAGGCGTCGATCTGCGGGTGGTCTCGCTGGAGACGGGTGAGCCGGTCTGTCCCGGAGAGATCGGTGAGATTCAGGCCCGGTCTTCGTCGCTGATGGCCGGGTACCTCCCGGCCGAAGCGACCGCCGAGGTAATTCGCGATGGCTGGTACCGGACCGGCGACGTCGGGTGGATCGACACCGGAGGTTGGCTGCGAATCACCGACCGCCTAAAAGAAATGATCAAGGTGCGCGGCTTTCAGGTTGCGCCCGCCGAAATCGAGACGGTGCTGCACGGTCATCCGGCCGTCAAAGACTGCGCGGTGTTCGGCGTACCCGACGGGATCAACGGGGAAGCGGTCGTCGCCGCGGTCGCGACGTGCGCACCCGTCGACGCCGGTGAGCTCACCGCCCGGGTCGATCAGCGGCTGGCTTCCTACAAACACCTGAGCCGGATCGTGTTCGTTCCCGACATTCCGCGCCTGCCGTCGGGCAAGGTATTGCGCCGAGTCCTAAAGGAGCGCTATGGATGTACGTCTGACAGCTGAACAACAGCAATTGCGCGACGCGGCCGCCAAGCTGGCCGACGACCTTGGTCCCTCGGCGGTCCAGGACCTCGACGACCAGGGCCGGATTGCGCGCCTGGACAGGCAGATCGCGGGAACCGGCTGGAGGTCGCTGCGGTCCGATGGGGCTTCGGGTGTCGAAGTCGCCATTGTCGCTGAGGAATTCGGACGCCGGCTGGTCGACACTCCGTTTCTCGGCCCGGTCCTGGCCGACGACCTCGCCCGCCGTGTCGACGCCGACAGCGCCGGCGCGACGATCGCGGTCGACGATCGCGCCATCGACGCGCGCGGCGCCCGGCGGGCCCTGAGCCTCTCGGACGGGCGCGTCCTCGCCGCCGATGTGCGGGACTTGACCGATGGCGCTGACCTGACTCGGGCCGATGCCACAATCGCGGAAACGGCGGCGACGCTGGGCCAAGTCTCTTCCGACGTGGCGGGGCAATGGCGGGCGCTCGCGCTGGTCACCACGACGGCGGACCTGGTGGGCGTCGCGCGGGGCGCCCACGCGGTCGCGTGCGACTACGCCAAAATCCGGGAGCAATACGGCAAGCAGATCGGGTCTTATCAGGCCGTCGCGCACCTGCTGGCCGAAAGCCTTGCGCTGATTGAAGGTTCGATCAGCGTAGCGCGGCACGCCGCGTGGGCGGTCGACGAGCTGCCGCCCCCCGAAGCCATCCGCGCCGCGCAGGTGGCGAAGGTCTACTGCGCCCGCGCCGCGAGAACCGTCTGCGAGACGGCCATTCAGGTGCACGGTGGCATCGGCAACACCTGGGACTGCCTGGTGCACGTCTACCTGCGCCGCGCCCTGACATCGACCGAGCTGTGGCCCGTCGCGTTGAAGGAGATCGATCTTGGACTTTCGTGACTCGCCAGACGAAGCCGCCTTCCGGGAGCGGCTCAGGTCCTGGCTTTCCGTGAACGCCAAGGGGTTCTCCGGATCCGGCGACGAGTACTGGGCCCGGCAGGCCGAATGGCACCAGGCCTTGTACCGAGAGGGCTTCTTCGGGTTGTCGTTTCCCCGCGAATACGGCGGGCAGGAGTTGCCGCCCGTGTACGACGTCATCGTCGACGAGGAACTCGCTCGAGCCGGGGCCCCGCCTCGGCCAAGCGTCGGCTACTTGATCTATGGGATCGGCCGCCACGCGAACGACGAAGTGCAGCAGCGGTTCCTGCCCGGCATCATCAACGGCACCGAGCGCTGGTGCCAAGGCTTCAGTGAGCCCGGCGCCGGTTCCGATCTGGCCTCGCTCACCACCACCGCCCGTCTCGAGGGCGACACCTATGTGGTGAACGGACACAAGATCTGGACCAGCTACTCCGATGTCGCGGACTGGTGCCTTCTGCTGGCCCGCACCGACCCAGAGGCCAAACGCCACCGTGGCCTGTCGGCCTTCGTACTGGAGATGAAACAACCTGGCGTGCAACAGCGCCCGCTGCGCATGATCAACGGGGTGACCAACGAATTCGGTCAGGTGTTCTTCGACGGTGCCAAGGTACCGGCCGACCGGATGGTCGGCGCGCCCGGCGATGGCTGGGCGGTCGCCATGACCGTCGTCGGGCATGAGCGCGAGCCGTCCACTCTCGGTTACGCGGCCCGATACGGCAAATTGGTGCGAAGCCTTTACGCCCGCAACGGGAGTTCTGGTGGTCCGGTTCCCGAGGAGCTCTCGTGGGCCGCGGTCCAGTCGGAGATGCTGACCCATCATGTCCGGCGGCGGTTGTCCGAGCAGCTCGACGGGGTTTCGCACGGACCCGAAGGGTCGCTCGACAAGCTGCTGATGACCTGGGTCGAGCAATCTGTCGGACACGCCGCGCTGGCGGTCACCGGCACCCGCGATGCGGACCTGCTCAGCGCCTATCTGTACAGCCGCGCGCAGAGCGTAATGGGCGGGACATCGCAGATACAAAAGAACATCATCGCTTCACGCATCTTGGGATTGGGAGTCTGACATGTACGACATGCCTGCCGAAATCGACGTCCAAGCCGACGGCCCGCTGCGGATCATCACCTTGAACCGGCCGGATTCCCTCAACTCGGTCAACGACAATTTGCATGTCGGCCTTGCGCGACTGTGGCAGCGATTGACCGACGACCCCGCGGCTCGCGCGGCGGTGATCACCGGGGCCGGCAGGGCTTTTTCGGCCGGCGGTGATTTCTCGTATCTCAAGGAGCTGTCGACCGACGCCGACCTGCGCGCCAAGACCATCCGGGACGGACGCGAGATCGTTTTGGGCATGGCACGCTGCCGAATTCCCGTGGTGGCCGCGGTCAACGGCCCGGCCGTCGGGCTGGGCTGCAGCCTGGTGGCGCTGAGCGACATCGTCTACATCGCCGAAGAGGCCTACCTCGCCGATCCACACGTTCAAGTGGGGCTGGTGGCCGCCGACGGCGGCCCGCTGACCTGGCCGCTGCACATCAGCCTGCTGCTCGCCAAGGAGTTCGCGTTGACGGGCACCCGCATCAGCGCGCAGCGTGCCGTCGAGCTCGGGCTGGCCAACCACGTGGCGGCCGACCCCGTCGCGGACGCGATCGCCTGCGCCAAAAAGATTCTCGAGCTGCCCCAGCAAGCGGTCGAAAGCACCAAGCGGGTCCTCAATATCCATCTGGAGCGGGCGGTCCTGGCCAGCCTCGACTATGCGCTGTCCGCTGAGAGCCAGTCGTTCCTCACCGAAGACTTCCGGTCGATCGTCACCAAGCTGGCGGCCGGCAAGAACTGATCGCGGTCACGCGCGCGACGAATCGTGTTGCCGCAGGAAGTCACGCATCACGGAGTCGAACTTGGCCGGTTCCTCAATGAAGGGCATGTGAGCGCTCTTTTCAAAAAACACGAACCGTGAGCCGGCGATGCGCTGGTGGATGTCCCACATGTGTTCGGGCACGCATTCGTCGAACCTGCCCGCGAGGATGAGCGTGGGCAATGTGATTTCGGCCAATCGGTCGAACACGTCCCATTCCTTGATTGTTCCGACGATGTGAAAATCACTGGGGCCGAACATCGTCTCGAAGATGTCGGTGCCCATCTTGGCGAAGGCTTCCAAAAGCTCTGGCGGCCAGGGGCGCACGCGGCACAGGTAGGTTTCGTTCCAGGTGCGGATGGCGTCCTGGTATTCGGCGGTGTACGTGGTCCCCGCGGCTTCATGACGTTCGATGGCGGATTGCGTTGCCGGATCGAGCTCCGATTTCAACCGCGCCACCATCTCCGAGAACTGCGGTATGGACGCGATGCTGTTCGAAATGGTGAGGCTGACCGCCCGCGACGGCACGTCGAGGGCGTACTGCTGAGCCAACATCCCGCCCCACGAGTTGCCGAAGATGTGGAAGCGGTTGAGGCCGAGGCCCGCTACGACGGCATCCATTTCGGCCACCGACCGTTGCATGGTCCACAGTTCGCGGTTCGACGGGCGCTCGGACTTGCCGCACCCGAGCTGATCCCAGTAGATGACTTCGCGCTCGTCAGCCAACCGCTCCAGTGAACGCAGATAGGTGTGGGGCAGGCCGGGACCGCCGTGCACCACCAGCAGGGGAAGGCCCGCTCCGGCACCGACCCGCTTGAACCACACGGTGCCGCCCGGGACCGCGATCGTTCCCTCCATTGCCGACGATGCCTCCTGGTTGGCGAGCAGACGCAAAATCGCAGCCTACGACCCGGTTCATGCGATCTTCCGTCTGCTCGCCAGTTCGCCGCTCCTTGCAACGCTGACTCTCGCAATGAGAGAATATTGTTCTCATAGCTGCGGGGGCTCTCGAGCACTCGCGTCGCGCTCGCCGAAGTGGAGAATACCGTGCCCGAAGCCGTCATCGTGTCCGCCCTGCGCACTCCCATCGGCACCGCCCGGAAGGGCACGCTGCGCGACACCAGCGCCTTCGACCTGGCGCACCACGTGGTCTCCGAAGCGGTGAAGGACCTGGACCCGGCACAGGTTGACGACGTGAACCTGGGGGAGGGACTCTACGGCGGCGGCGTGATCGCACGGCATGCGGCCATCACCGCCGGCCTGACCCAGGTGCCCGGTCTGGCGAACAATCGCCACTGCGCGGCCGGACAGGCGGCGGTGCAGAGTGCGGCGGCAAGCGTGCGTGCCGGGATGGATCAGCTCGTCATCGCCGGTGGTGTGAACTCCGCCTCCACGTCCCCACGATCCCGGATGCAGGTGGACGGCGAATGGGTCGACTGGTTTCCCCCGACCCATCCAGACAGTCCCGAGGCGCCGAACCTCGACATGTCGATCACGGTCGGCTGGAACGCCGCGGTCAAAGCCGGTGTGAGCCGCGAGGAGATGGACGCGTGGGCGCTGCGTTCGCACCGCAACGCCATCGCCGCGATCGACGAGGGCCGCTTCAAACAAGAGATCGTCCCGATCGAAACGCCGCACGGACTGTTCGCCGTCGACGAACACCCGCGCCGCGACACCACCATGGAAAAGCTGGCCGCCCTCAAGCCGCTGCATCCCGAGATTGAGGGCTTTTCCATCACCGCCGGCAATGCCTGCGGCGCCAACGACGGCGCGGCGGCGCTGACGATCGCGAGCGACGAGCTTGGGCTACCGGCGCTGGCCACGGTTCGGTCCTGGGCATCCGTCGGGGTGGACCCGGCGATCACCGGTTTGGCGCCGGTGGAAGCCATCCCGAAAGCTCTTGCCCGCGCCGGCCTCTCGCTCTCGGATGTGGACCTGTTCGAGATCAACGAGGCCTTCGCCGCAATGTGCGTGGCCACCGTCAAGCTGCTCGACCTCGACCCGGACAAGGTCAACGTCAGCGGCAGCGGATGCTCGCTGGGCCACCCGGTGGCGGCGACGGGAGCGAGGATGCTCGTCACGCTGATCCACGAATTGCGCAGTCGTGGCGGCGGAATCGCGGTCGCGGCCATGTGTGCGGGCGGCGGCATGGGTTCCGCCACCGTCATCGAGGTCCCAGCTCCCTAAATGGAGATCGCCGACTTGCTCGCCGGCGCGCGCAACGGATCTCCGCGCGCGGTGGGTCGGCTACTGTCTCTCGTCGAGGGCGAGCGCCGCGACGAGGTGCTGGCCGCTATCGAGCCCTCATCGGTGAGCGTAATCGGCATCACCGGGCCGCCGGGCGCGGGCAAGTCCACGACGATCGCCGCCCTGGTCGGCGCCTACCGCGAGCGGGGGGACCGGGTGGCGGTGTTGGCGGTGGACCCGTCGTCGCCGTTCAGCGGTGGTGCGCTGTTGGGTGACCGGATACGAATGGCCGCGCATATCAACGACTCCGACGTGTTGATCAGGTCGGTGGCGACCCGCGGTCATGTCGGGGGGCTGGCTGCCGCGGTCCCCGCAGCCATCCGGCTGCTGGGGGCGATCGGTTACCACGTGGTCTTGCTGGAGACCGTGGGGGTGGGGCAATCCGAGATCGAGATAGCCGCAGTCGCCGATCCCACCGTCGTCATCCTCAATCCCGGTGCGGGCGACGCGATTCAGGCGGCGAAGGCGGGGGTGCTCGAAGTCGCCGACATCGTGGTGGTCAACAAGGCCGACCGCGAAGGTGCCGAACGGACCGTTCGGGACCTGCGGGAGGAGACTGATGCCCCGATCGTCAGCCTCATCGCCGCTCGCGGCGAAGGCATCGCGGAGTTGATGGCCGCCATCGAGGCCCACCACCGCGCCGACAGTCGTGCCCGTCGACTGGCCCGCGCCCGCGCGCAGATCCTGTCGCTGGCGCAAACCCGGCTGCGGAGCCGGCCGGATCTCGACCGGCTGGCCGAAACGGTCGTGGACGGGCACCAGGACCCCTACTCGGCGGCCGAGCAGTTGCTGTCACCGACCGATCGCCCGCAGGACTGACCATCCGTCTTGTCCCCCAATTGGGGGAATGGGGATTCATCCCCTTTGCGGACCGATCGGCGGAGGTCGCGCCGCGCCACTGTCCCTACGTTGATCTTGTGTACAACACGGCGGTCACCTCGACGCCGCCACCCAGGATCAGTTAGGAGACCCGCACATGGCTCGCACACCCGAATTGTCGGCCGTAAACCTCGGTGAACAGCTGGAGCTGTACCGCCGGATGTGGGCTATGCGACTGCTGGACATGGCGCTGGAAGAGCGGAGCATCGGCGGTCTGCTCAAGGCGACGACGGTTGCCGCATTCGGCCAGGAGGCGGTGGCCGTCGGCGCCGTCGCGGCGCTTCGACCGGGCGACGTCATGAGCACCGCGATCCACCACTTCGAGCGCGCCCAGCGGGTCGGCCGCGCCCTTCCGCTGGGTCCGGCCATCGCCGAGATGATCGTCCCGAGCCGGGCTGCGACCGGCGGGGCGAAGGAAAGCCCGTTCGCGACGGAGTGGAAACAGTTGTTCGCCACCACCGACCCTGTGCGGCAGTCGATCTTGTTCGCGTTGGGTGATGCCTACGCGCAGCGGCATGCCGGCGACGGGAAGGTGACCCTGTGCGTCATCGGAGACGAAGCCGTGAACTCCGCCGAGTTCAAGTCGGCCGCGCAGATCGCGCTGTCGTGGCGACTCCCGGTGGTGTTCGTCGTCGAAAACATCCGCGATGCGTCCGGAGTGCGCCGGGGCCCGCGCGAGCACCATGGCCTGCCCGTGCTGTCGGTGGACGGCAACAGCGTTGGGGCCGTGCATGACTCGGTCGCCGAAGCGGTGGAACGAGCGAGCGCCGGCGGCGGTCCTGCGATGGTGGAAGCGGTGACCTTCCGGACCAACCACCCCGCCGCGGTCGATCCGTTGGTTTCCTTCAAGCGACAGCTGACCCGTGCCGGGGTGAGCGCCGGACACCTCGACGAGGTGGAACACCGGGCTCGCCGGCTGGTGGCCGAGGCATCGGCCTTCGCGAACGCGCTGCTGCGGGCGGATCGGCCGGCGTCGGTCGGACCCGACCACCGGTCGGCCGCTAGCTGAGCAGACCTTGCCGCATCGCCTCGGCAACGGCGGCCGCGCGATCGCTGACGCCGAGCTTCTCGTACAGGCGCTGCACGTGGGTCTTGACCGTCGACGGAGCCACGTACAGCTCGCCCGCGATCACCGGGATGCTTTGACCACGCGCAATCCGGTTGAGCACCTCGCGTTCTCGCGCACTGAGCACCGGACCCGTCGGCTCCGCCCGGTGCCGGATCTCCGCGGTAAGGCCTCCCACCAGAGCCGGTGCCACCACGTCGCGACCCTGCGCGCAGTCGAGCACGGCCTTGACGATTTCGCTGCGGGTCGAGTCCTTGAGCACGAATCCGGCTGCGCCCTGCTGCAGCGCCTGGTACACGATGGCGGGCTCGTCGTGCGCCGAGATCAGCAGCACGCGGGTCGGCAACTCCTGGCTCCGCACCGCCGCCGCCACCTGGCCACCGTCCATGCCGGGCATTCGGTAGTCGAGCAGAGCGATGTCGGGCAGGTGCTCCTTGATCAATTCCAGCGCCGCCGAGCCGTCCTCCGCCTCGCCGACGACATGCACCGAACCGCTCGACGAAAGCGCACGCACCACGCCTTCGCGGAAGAGCGGATGGTCGTCGCCGACAACCACCCGCACCTTTTCTGGCGTTGCCGGCCCGGCCATGGCGATGAGTGTAGCGGTCCGCTCAAGAGCGCCGTTCTCAATTTCCGGGCAAGCTGATGGGGAATCTGCCGGTTTGCTTCGGCGGGGCCGAGGCGGATTACTACGGTGATCGGGTGGCCGATAGCAGCGACACAGAACTGGACCGGGTGCGCAGCGTGCACCAGTTGCGCTCGTATCGAATCGTTTCGGTGCTCCGGATCTGTGTGGTGGGCCTCATGGTTGCCGCCATGGTCGTCGACACCCCGCGGTGGGAATGGCCGCAGCAAAGCGCTCTCGTCGTCGCGTACGCATTCGTTGCGCTCTGCGCGTTAGTGCTGGCTTTCACCCCGGTGCGTCGTTGGGTTGGGTTGAGCGGCTCGGCCGGGGTCGGCCGGCTGGAGCCGTTTACTTTCACCATCCTCGACGTGGTCGCGTTGACGGGCTTTCAATTGCTGTCCGCCCTTGGGATCCTGCCGCTGCTGATCATGGTGCTGCTGCCGGTTCTGGTGGGCGTGGATGTGTCGTCGCGGCGTGCGGCGGTGGTGCTCACCTTCACGCTCGTCGGCTTCGCCATCGCCGGCACTCACGACCGACTGCTGATGAGTCCGGGGCACTGGCCGAGCACGGTTTTTCTGCTCGGGCTCTACGCGTTTCTGTGCGCCACGGCGTTCGTCGTCGTCCGGATCGAGGAACGACACGTGCGATCAGTCGCGGGCCTGAGCACACTGCGTGAGGAGTTGCTCGCTCAAACGATGACCGCGTCCGATGTCGAGCAGCGGCGGATTTCGGAGTCCATTCACGATGGACCGCTGCAGGACATCTTGGCGGTGCGCCAAGAACTCGTCGAGTTGGACGCGGAATTGCCCGGCGATGAGCGTGTCGGGCGGGCGCTCACCGGCCTCCAGATGGCATCGGAACGCCTGCGGCAGGCGACTTTCGAGCTGCATCCCGCCGTCCTCGAGCAGGTCGGCCTCGCGGCCGCGGTGCAGCAACTGGCCGTATTCGCCGCCCGGCGTTCGGGCATCGATATCTCCACCGACATCGATTACCCGATTCGCAATGCGATCGACCCGATCGTGTTCGGTGTGGTGCGCGAATTGCTGTCCAACGTCGTGCAACATTCCCGGGCTCGCAGCGCTTCGGTCATGCTTGGAATTACCGACGACAGGTGCGTCCTGAACGTGGTCGATGATGGCGTGGGATTTGACGTCGGGACCGTGGCCCGCCGCCTCGGTGAGGGACACATCGGATTGGCGTCGCACCGGGCGCGTGTGGACGCCGCCGGGGGAGATTTCGTCTTCCTCGATGTCCCGGTCGGAACTCACATCTGCGTCGAGGTGCCGATCGCGAAATAGGCTGATTGGCCGACGGCAACCGCAAGTAATCGCCCACGCTCGATGCCCAAGGTGGTGCGCGGCTCGCTACTTCAGGTCGACGGACTTTCCGGTGGCGGCCGCATACCCGGCGCGGTAACCGAACACCATTGCGGGACCCAACGTTCCGCCGGCACCGCCGTAAGCGCGTCCGGTCACACCGCCCATCGCATTTCCGGCGGCGTAAAGACCCGGGATGGGCTCACCGCCCACATGCAACACGCGGCCGTCGCGATCGGTCCGGGGACCGCCCTTGGTGCCCATCGCGCCGATGCACACCGGCACCGCGTAGAAGGGGGCGGTGTCGATCGGGCCGAGGGTTTTGCCGGCCAGCGTGGTCGCACTGTCGTCACCCCAATAGCCGTCGTACGCGCTGGAGCCGCGCCCGAAGTCGGGATCGGCGCCGGCGGCCACGTGGCGGTTCCAGGCCTCGACGGTGCGGATCAGGCCGTCCGCGTCGATGCCGGTCTTGGCGGCCAACTCGGCGAGGTCCGCCGACTCACAGAACCAGTCCGGAACGGGCTGTCCGGGTTCGATGCCCAGGAACCCGTAGCGCTGCAGGTGAATTGAATCGAACACCATCCACCCGCGGTCGTTGACGTACCCGCCGCGTGGATCGAGGTAGTGGAACGCACCGGCCATCGAGTTGTAGTCGCAGGCCTCGTTGACGAATCGACGACCTGCCGAGTTGACGATGATGCTCCTTGGCCGCGTCCGTTCCAGCCGTACACTGCGGCTGCGTGGCTTGCCCTCGATGGTGTCGCCGGGGATTTGGACGATCGGCACCCACCAGGCCTCGCCCATGTTCGCCAGGTCTGCGCCGTGCGCCATCGCCATGCGCAGGCCGTCGCCGGTGTTATTGGGCGGCGAGACCGCGCCGTGCATCGGGCCCCGCAGAAAGGCTTGCGCCAGAGCGGGATCCCACTCGAATCCGCCGGTGCCGAGGATGACGCCGTTTCGGGCGCGAACGTCGATGCTGCGGCCCTGCAGGCCGATTCGCACCCCGGTGATTTCTCCGTCCTCGGCGATGAGTCGTTCGGCCCGCGCGTTGGTGTGTGGGGTGACGCCGGCGTCCAGCAGTCCCTTGAGGAGCCCGGCGATCAGGGCGGTGCCTGCAACGCACAGGTGGCTCGTTCGTTCATCGATCGCCGCGTGCAGACGGGCCCTGGTCTCGGCATCGAATCCGACGTTGGACCAGTCGGCGGGAAACGACGTGATCCGAGTGGCCCACTCGCCCAACTGCGCCAGATCGAAGGGAGCGGCACTCAGTGAACGGCCGCCGGCCGGTTGCCCTCCCGGCAATTCGGGCCGGTAGTCGGGGAAGCCGGTGGCGATCTCGAAGCGCAAACCGCTGTGCGCCTCGACGAAGTCGAGCATCGCCGGGCCGGTGTGCACGAATGTCTCGACCGACTCGTCGTCCATCGAGCCCAGGGACTGCGCGCGCAGGTATCGCAACGCGTCGGCGGTCGTCAATTCGCCGTCGGGCGAACGGTTATGGGCCGGGATCCAGACGACGCCACCCGACACCGCGGTGGTCCCCCCGACGGTCGGCGCCTTCTCGAAGACCTCCACCGAGGCGCCGGATGCGGCCGCGGTGAGGGCGGCGGTAAGCCCGGCGCCACCACTGCCGAGCACGACGACGTCGACTTGCATGTCCCACGACATTGATCGTTATCCCTTCAGCCCAGCAGCTCGGACAACTGCTTCGCGGCTTTGATGACCGCATCTTTTCCACGCATCACGACGTCTTCTCGGTGGGAGATGAGGTTGATGCACGTGGGCGGGGAGGGCGGGTGGCGGCGCACCGCCACGGCCAGGCCGTAGGTGTTCGGCTCGATCTCCCCGTAGGTGCTCACCCAGCCGCTCTCGCGAGCGCGGGTGACCAGGTCGCGTTCCCCGGGACGCGGCGGCATGCTCGCGAGCAAGGCGATTCCGGCCGCACCCCGTTCGAGCGGATATCGACTTCCTTCGTGGAAGGACAGTTGGTAGGCAACATGGCTCGGCACGATGACCGCGATCGCCACCTGCTGGTCCCCCTCGGCCATGAGCAACGACACCGTGGTGCCCAGCTCGTCGGCCAGCGCGCGCAGGGTCGGCAGGCTGACCTGGCGCACGTTGCGGTCGAACGAAGCGCCGAGAACGGCGAGCCCGGAAGCCGGCCGGTAGCGCCCGTCCTCTCCCTTGGCCACCAATCGGAATTCGGCCAGCGTTGAAAGCAGTCGATAGGCGATGGTGCGATGCACCCCGACCTGTTCCGCGAGCTGTTGCACGGTAAGCCCACCTGGGGCATCCGCCACCATCTGCAGCGCGGTCAGCCCCCGGGCCAGCGTTTGTGAACCTGTCACCGAACCTGCCACAGCCTTGACAGACCTCCTTGCGAGAGCGAAGCTCTATTAATAACGCACGCTAGTGTGCGATATTAGCACACCAAGTTCGTCAAGAACGAGAATACGATTTCCACGATCTGAAGGCCAGAGAGGAACCGTGGCGGAGTTCGAAAGCATCTGGAGCGATCTCCAGGGCGTCGCGTTTGAGCAGGGCTACCTCGACGCCGGGGGTGTGCGGACCCGCTACCTGCGGGCCGGCGACCCCGGCAAGCCGGTGCTGATGCTGTTGCACGGATCCGGTGGCCACGCCGAGGCCTACGTCCGCAACCTGGGGGCGCACGCCGAGCACTTCTGGACCTGGTCGATAGACATGCTGGGCCACGGCTACACCAGCAAACCGGGCCACCCGCTGGAGGTCCACCACTATGTGGAGCACCTGATGGCCGTCCTGCGCACCATCGGCGTCAATCGCGCCAGCATCAGCGGTGAATCGCTGGGCGGTTGGGTGGCCACCCGCGCCGCCATCGACCATCCCGACGTGGTCGACCGCCTCGTCCTCAATACCGCCGGCGGCTCCCAAGCCGACCCGGTGGTGATGAAGCGCATCATCACGCTATCCATGGCGGCCGCGGAAGACCCGACGTGGGAAACGGTGCAAGCGCGGATCAAGTGGTTGATGGCCGACAAGTCCAAGGGCTACGACGACCTCGTCGCCAGCCGCCAACGCGTCTATCGCCAACCGGGATTCGTCGACGCCATGCGCGACATCATGGCCCTGCAGGACCCCGAGATTCGGGCGCGCAACATCATCGGCCCGGACGAATACGGTGCGATCACCGCGCCGACGCTGGTGTTGTGGACCAGCGACGACCCCACCGCGGACGTGACCGAGGGCCGCCGCATCGCGTCGATGATTCCCAACGCCCGCTTCGAGGTGATGCCCGGCTGCGGGCACTGGCCGCAGTACGAGGACCCCAAGACTTTCAATCGGCTGCATCTCGACTTCCTGTTGGGGCGGTGATGGTCGACGCGGGGCGCCAGCCGGCAGGAATCGAGACCGACGTCGTCGTGGTCGGCGCCGGCCCGGTCGGCCTGACTTTGGCCAATATCCTTGGGCTGCGGGGCATCCGGACCGTGGTGGTCGACGAACGCGACACGCTGATCGACTATCCGCGCGGGGTGGGGCTCGACGACGAGGCGCTGCGGACCTTCCAGTCGATCGGGCTGGCCGATCGCATCGTGCCGCATACGGTGCCCAACCAGATCCTGCGGTTCGTGGACGCGAGGCGGCGGGTGCTCGCCGAAATGGCGCCGCCCGATGCGCGGTTCGGGTGGCCGAAGCGCAACGGTTTCGTGCAACCGCTCGTCGACGCCGAATTGCTGGCCGGGCTGGAACGATTCGGGCACGTCGAGGTGCGGTGGGGACGACCGATGGTGGCGTGTCAGGACGACGCCGACGGGGTGACCGTCGAACTCGGGGGCGAGCGCGACCATGGAACGTCCAGCCTCCGAGCGCGTTACGTGGTGGGATGCGACGGCGGTCGCAGTATGACCCGCCGCATGATGGGCGTATCTTTCGACGGGACAACTTCGTCGACCCGCTGGCTGGTGGTCGACATCGCCAACGACCCGCTCGGTCACCCCAACAGCGAGGTCGGCGCCGACCCGGAACGGCCCTATGCCTCGATCTCGATCGCGCACGGAATTCGCCGCTTCGAGTTCATGATTCACGCCGACGAGACCGACGAGCAGGCTGAGGATCCGGCGTTCCTGACGCGGATGCTGGCCCGGATGGTGCCGCACCCGGACCGCGTCGACGTGATCCGGCGCCGGGTCTACACCCATCACTCGCGGATCGCCGGCGCGTTCCGCAAGGGCCGGCTGTTGCTGGCCGGGGACGCCGCGCACCTGATGCCCGTCTGGCAGGGCCAGGGTTACAACAGCGGCATCCGCGACGCGGCCAATCTGGGTTGGAAGCTCGCCGCGGTCGTGAGCGGGCGTGCCGGCGAGCACTTGCTGGACACCTATGACATGGAGCGCCGCAAGCACGCGCGGGCCATGATCGACCTTTCCACCATGGTGGGGCGAGTGATTTCGCCCACCAACCGCCGGGTGGCCGGCGCGCGAGACCTTTTGGTGCGGTCGGCGTCAATTGTGCCGTCGCTCAAGCGGTATGTCCTGGAGATGCGGTTCAAGCCGATGCCGCGCTACGAACAGGGGGCCGTCGTTCACGAACCCGGCACCGGCCGGGCGGATTCAGCGGTGGGCACGCTGTTCATCCAGCCCCGGGTCGACACCCGGGATCGGCAGAACGTGCTGCTGGACGACGTGCTCGGCGACTGGTTCGCGGTGCTCTGCTGGAACAACAACCCCCGCAACATTCTCGGTGACGCCGCCTTCGCGAACTGGAAAGCCCTGGGCGCCCGATTCATTGCGTTGCGGCCACTGACCCAACTGCACTGGACCGGCCACGACGATCCCGACGTCGTCGTCGTGGGAGACCGCGACGGTGCGGTCAAATCCTGGTTCGACACCCACCAGGAATCGGTGTTGTTCCTGCGTCCCGATCGGTGCATCGCCGGTGCGTGCATCGCTCAGCGCGCCCCCGACCTGAGCGCCGCGCTCATCGATGCACTCACACTCACGCCGCGAGGGGGTGATCCGCAAAGTGGCACTGGCTCTGTGCTGTATGTCGCACAGCCCGCTCCTGAATCTTCCGGGGCCGTCGCAGGACCTGCTTGACGACATCGAAGGCGCGATCGCCGGCGCGCGACAATTCGTCGCCGACTACGACCCCGAACTGGTCGTCACCTTCTCCCCGGACCACTACAACGGGTTCTTCTACAAGATGATGCCGCCCTTCTGTATCGGCACGGGCGCCAACGGAGTTGGTGATTACGGCACCCATGCGGGCCCGCTCGACGTTCCGGAAAGGCTGGCCACCGAGTGCGCGAAAGCCGTCCTCGACGCGGGGGTCGACGTCGCGGTCTCGGCCTGCATGGACGTGGATCACGGAACCGTTCAGCCCCTCGAAAAGTTGTTCGGCGAGGCCACCTCACGCCCGGTGATACCGATCTTCATCAACGCGATCGGCGTCCCACTGGGGCCATTGCATCGTTGCCGGGCGCTCGGTGCGGCCGTCGGCACCTATCTGACCACACTCGACAAGCGGGTCCTGGTGCTGGGATCCGGTGGGCTTTCCCACAGCCCGCCGGTACCGACATTGGCGACCGCACCGCCGCCGGTACTGGAGCGCATCGTGCACGGCCGGCCGATGACGCCCGAGCAGCGCCAGGCCCGGCAGGCGGCCGTGATCGATGCGGCCAAGCGCTTCGCCGCAGGCGAGAACGAGCTGCAGGCACTGAACCCGGTGTGGGACCAGCGATTCCTCGAGATCATCGACGGCGGCTGGCTCGCCGAACTCGACCAGTGGTCGAACTCGTTCGTCGCGCACGAGGGTGGGGGCTCCGCCCAGGAAATCAGAACCTGGATCGCCGCATTCTCGGCGCTGGCGAGCGCCGGGCCGTACGAAACCGTGGGGCGCTACTACAAGCCGGCCGCCGAACTGATCGCCGGGTTCGCCATCAGAACGGCAGTGCTGAAATGACGGGCGGGGAGGACGGGTTCGACCACGTCGTCGACGTACTCGTCGTCGGGTCGGGCGGCGGCGGCATGACCGCCGCCCTGACCGCCCAAGCCGCGGGCCTGGACGCGCTGGTCGTGGAGAAGTCGTCGTTCTTCGGCGGATCCACCGCGCTGTCCGGGGGCGGCATCTGGGTGCCGGGAGCGCCCGCGCAGCGCAGGGAGGGCTACGTGCCCTCACCCGAGGGCGTCGTCGAATACCTGCAACGGATCACCGAAGGATTGGTCAGCGAGGCCCGGATACGGCAGTACGTCGAATCCGCGCCGAAAATGCTCGAATTCCTCGAACGGCTCTCCGGGTGGTGTGAATTCGTCTGGAAACCCGGTTACGCCGACTACTACCCGGAACTGCCCGGCGGATCCGAACTCGGCAGCACGATCAACGTGCCGCCCATCGACCTGCGGAAACTGGGGCCCGACGAGCACAAGCTTCTGCAGCCCTTGGCGCTGGCCCCCAAGGGAATCTGGCTGGGGCCCAAAGAACTTCGGACCTTCTACCGCATCCGGCAATCGTGGGCCGGCAAAGGCGTGCTCCTCAAGCTGATTTCGCGGATGGTTCGGGCGCGGCTGTTCGGCGAACGGATGGCGGCGATCGGACAGTCATTGGCCGCGCGCCTGCGGCTGACCATGCGTGAACGCGGCATCCCGCTGTGGCTGGACTCGCCGATGACCGAGTTGCTCACCGACGCGGACGGGACCGTTACCGGCGTGTCATTGGAAAGGGGTGGTGAAACGCAGCGGATCGGGGCGCGCCTCGGGGTAATCCTGGCGTCCGGTGGCTTCGACCACGACCTCGCGTGGCGCAAGGAACTACTACCCGTAGTGGATCAGGACTGGAGCTTCGGCAACCCCGCCGCCATGGGCGACGGCATCCGGGCGGCGCAAAAGGTCGGCGCCGCAACCGAGTTGCTCGACGAGGCGTGGTGGTTCCCCGCCATCCAATGGCCGGACGGTCGCATGCAATTCATGCTCAACGAACGCATGATGCCTGCGCAGTTCATCGTCAACGGCAACGGCACGCGCTTCATCAACGAGGCCGCGCCCTACATGGACTTCGGTCACGCCATGATCGACGGCCACAAATCCGGAGTTACCCACATCCCCTGTTGGCTGCTCACCGACCACAGGTCGTGGAATCGCTATGTCATCGGCGGCCATCTGCCGATACCGAAAATCCCGGGCGCGCCGGTCCCCACCGGCCGCAAGGTCCCTTCGGCTTGGCTGGAATCGGGCGTGGTCAAGGCGGCGATGAAGTGGGAGGAGATGGCGGACAGGATCGGCGTTCCCGCGCAGAATCTGTCCGAAACCGCCAGGCGCTTCAATGAACTCGCCCGCAAGGGCCACGACGACGACTTCAACCGCGGCGACAGCGTCTACGACAACTACTACGGTGATCCGACCCTGCCCAACCCGAACCTGTACCCGCTGGGCGATCCGCCGTACTACGCATTCCGGATCGTCCTGGGCGACCTCGGGACATCCGGCGGCCTGCGTACCGACGAATACGCGCGGGTGCTGCGGGACGACGACACCGTGGTGCCGGGGCTGTACGCGGTGGGCAACACGTCCGCGCCGGTGATGGGACGCAGCTATGCCGGCGCGGGGGCGACGATCGGCCCCGCGATGACCTTCGGCTTCGTCGCGGCGAATCACCTTGCCGCACAAGCCGCCAACCGAACCCTTAATTCTCATAGGAGGTAGCAATGAAAATATCGCTGTTCTACGAGTTCGCCCTACCGCGGCCCTGGGCGCCCGACGACGAGCACGTCATGATGCAAGACTGCCTCGACGAGGTCGAGGCCGCCGACAAGGCAGGATTCTCCACCGTCTGGCTGACCGAGCACCACTTCCTCGAGGAGTACTGCCACTCGACGGCACCGGAAATCTTCCTGGCCGCGGCCAGTCAGCGGACCAAGAACATCCGGTTGGGGTTTGGCATCATGCATCTGCCACCCGTGGTCAATCACCCGGCCCGGGTCGCCGAACGCATCGCCACCCTCGACCTGCTCTCCAACGGCCGCGTGGAATTCGGCACCGGGGAGTCGTCCTCCGTCGGTGAGCTCGGTGGATTCAACATCGATCCGGCCGACAAACGGGCCCAGTGGGAGGAGGCGCTCGAGGTCTCGATCCGCTGCATGATCGAGGAACCCTTCGCGGGCTTCAACGGTGAGCACGTCCAGATGCCGGCACGCAACGTCGTCCCCAAGCCGCTGCAAAAGCCGCACCCGCCGGTCTGGGTCGCCTGCACGCGCCCGGCGAGCGTGCAGATGGCTGCCCAAAAGGCCATTGGTGCATTGAGTTTCGCCTACACCGGACCCGGACCGCTGACCGAACGGGTGAACGGTTACTACAAGGAGTTCGAAGAGAACGGCGTGCCCGTTACACCGCGGATCAATCCGAACATTCTGGCCATCGGCGGCGACCTGTCGATGATGGTCGCCAAGTCCGACGAGCAGGCGCTGCAACGGCTCGGTCAGGGCGGCGGCTTCTTCTCGTTCGGCATCATGCACTACTACATGACGGGCGTACACACTCCCGGGCGGACCGGGGTTTGGCAGCGGTATCTCGAAGAGGTCGAGAAGGATCCGACGCTGGCTTACGGCCCCGGCCGGGGCGCGATCGGTTCTCCGGCCACGGTGCGGGAGTTCCTGCGCGGTTACGAGGAAAGCGGCGTGGACGAGATCATCCTGCTGCTCAACCCGCGAAGCCACGAGGGCACCATGGAATCCATCGAGCTGATGGGCTCCGAAGTGCTGCCCGAGTTCATCGAGCGCGACGCGAAAGCAACGGCCGAAAAGGCCAAGCGGTTGGAGCCCGTCATCGAGAAGGTCGAGGCGCGGCGGCCGGCATCGACCGCGCCGCACTTCGACGAGCACTATTCGTTCGGTGGCCTGCCGACCGGCCGGGGCGGTAAGTTCACCGCCAGCGAGATCCCCGAAGCCATGGCGGAGATCAACGAGGGCCGCGTCCAGGCGGCCCAGCGGTTGAAAGAACAGCAAGGCAAGTGACACCGAAAGCCGGTTGAGTCTTGGGACGAATCGACGAGCTGTGGCGCTATGACGGCCGCCGGGCGCTGGTGACCGGCTGCGCCTCGGGCATCGGCGAACATGTGGTGCGCCAGCTCACGGAGTTGGGGGCCGAAGTCGTCGGTCTGGACAAGCGGCCGCCCGCCTTCGAAATCAACGACTTTCACGAGGTCGACCTCGCTGAGCAAGGATCGATCGATGCCGCGGTCGCCGCCGTCGACGGGCGCGTCGACGCGCTCTTCAACGTCGCCGGTGTCTCGTCGGGCATCGGCAATCCGCCACTGGTCGTCACCATCAACTTCCTTGGGCTGCGGCACATCACCGAGGCGCTGATTCCGAGGATGCCGGCGGGGTCTTCCATCGTGAGCGTCTCGTCACTCGCGGCGGCGGCATACCGCGACCATCTCCGGTCGGTGGCGCCGCTACTGAACACCGCGACCATGCGGGAAGGCATCGACTGGTGCCACGCCCACCCCGACGCGCTCGCCGGCCGCGGCTATCAGTTCTCCAAGGAAGCGATCATCCTCTACACGATGCGAAGCGCCACGGTCCTCGGCGGGCGGGGAATCCGCATCAACTGCACCGGTCCCGGGGTCACCGAAACCCCGATCCTCGACCAGCTTCGCGGCGCGTACGGGCAGGCCTTCCTCGACGACATCCCCAAACCCCTGGGGCGGGTGTCCGGGCCCGCCGAACAAGCCTCGGCCCTGCTCTTCCTGAATAGCAATGCCGCCAGCTATATTTCGGGCCAGGTGTTGTGGGTCGACGGCGGGAACGTGGGTGCCGCCATCGCCAGAGAACTGGAGGAGGGAGCGCCGTGGCCAGCGTGACCGACTTCCGCCGGGCCGCTCGCGAAGTCTCCAACTGGGGGCGGTGGGGCGCTGACGACGAGCTGGGCACGCTGAACTTCATCACCGCGGACAAGGTTGCCCAGGCCGCCGGCCTGGTCCGGCACGGCAAGGTGTTCCCGCTCGGAGTGGATTTCGGTTCGTCAGGCCCGCAGGGCGCCTTCGGTTTCCGGCACAATCCGATACACGTCATGACGGTGGACGGCGGCGATGCCAACTCACTCCCGCAGTACGGACCGGGTTGGGGGCGGAATCCGACGGCGGCGCAGATGGGCCCGTACTTCGTCGACAACCTGTTCCGCTTCAACGACGACATGATCATCATGCCGCTTCAGGCCGCCACCCAGTGGGACGCGCTGTCGCACGTGTACTACGAAGACAAGCTCTACAACGGTTTCTCGGCGAGTTCGGTCACCAGCCTGGGGGCCTTTCACCTTGGAATCGAGAAGGTCGACGGCAAGGGCATCACCTCGCGTGGCGTGCTGCTGGACCTGGTCCGCCACCGGGGCGCCGAGGTGTTCCTCGAACACGGAAACCCGATCAGCCCCGAGGAACTGGACGACGTCGTTCGCGCGCAGCGTGTAACGATCGAACGCGGCGACATCGTGCTCATCCGAACCGGTTGGTGGACAAGGTTTCTCATGACCGGCGACAAGACCGAGCCGTACTCGGGATTGGACTGGCGGTGCGCCTCGTGGCTACACGATCACGAGGTCGCCGCCGTGGCCTCCGACAACCTGCAGGTCGAAGACCCGGTGTCCGGTGTCGACGGAGTGTTTCTGCCCTTCCACCTGCTGACGCTGCGCGACATGGGAATGATGCTCGGCGAGTACTGGGACCTTTCCGCGCTGGCGGCCGACTGCGCCGAGGACGGGGTCTACGAGTTCCAGCTCGTCGCGCCGCCCCTGAGATTCGTTGGGGCCGTCGGCTCACCGGTGAATCCGATAGCGATCAAGTGATGCAGATCCAGCGCAGAACCACGACGGTCGACGGGCTGGCCACCAGCTATCTGGAAGCGGGCGACGGCGACCCGGTGGTGCTGCTGCACGGCGGTGAGTTCGGTGCCGGCGCCGAACTCGGCTGGGAACGCAACATCGCCGCCCTCGCCGCGCGATACCGAGTGCTGGCGCCGGACCAGCTAGGCTTCGGAGAGTCGGCAAAGGTCATCGACTTCGTTGACGGACGCGGGATGCGGATCCGGCACGTGGCGCGGTTCTGCGAGCTGCTCGGCATCGCCTCGGCGCACTTCGTGGGCAACTCGATGGGCGCCATCAACTTGCTGACCGACGCCACCTCGGACGCACCCCTGCTGCCCGTCCGCACCCTGACGATCATCTGCGGGGGCGGCGAAATTCAACAGAATCAGCACTTCGAGGCGCTACAGCAATACGACGCAACGTTGCCCGGCATGCGGCGCATCGTCGAGGCCCTGTTCCACGACCCGGGCTATCCCGCCGACGACGATTACGTGCGGCGCCGCTTTGAGTCGAGCACCGCGCCGGGGGCGTGGGAGGCCGTCGCCGCGGCCCGGTTTCGTCGCCCGGGGGCCACGCCGTCCGGCACACCCTCGAGCGCTCGAGCCTACGAGCGCATCACCGCGCCGACGCTGGTCGTCGAGGGTGGACACGACAAGCTCCTTCCGGCCGGCTGGGCCGCGCAGATCGCCAAGGAGATCGACGGCGCCCGTTCGGTCGTGGTCGACAAGGCCGGCCACTGCCCGCAGATCGAGCAGTCAACGACGGTGAACCAGCTGCTGCTCGACTTCTTCGCCGCCGCCTAGGTCTAGAAGACGTACTCCAGGCGGGTCTGCATGCCGGCCTCCTGGTGATAGGTGTTGTGGCAGTGCAACATCCACACGCCGGGATTGTCGGCCACCAGCACGGCGAGCAACTTCTGCTTGGGCAGCACCATGAGGGTGTCCTTGCGCGCGCCGGGGCTGCCGTCGGGCTTGATCAGTTGGAACGTGTGGCCGTGCAGGTGCATCGGGTGATACATCATCGTGGTGTTGTCGAACGTGAGGGTGGGCCGTTCCCCCTCTCGGATGTGCAACGGTTCCGTGGCGCTGTAGGGCTTTCCGTTGATCGTCCAGTTGTATTGGGTCATGTTGCCGCCCAGCACGACCGGTAGGTCGAGTCCGGACTGGGGCCGGCCCAGATTGACGGGCGTTGTCGCCGTGAACATTTCCACCGTGCCCACCCGCCGGTTGAGTTCGGGCGGTTGAAACCCCGGATCGGGTGGGCTGCCCGCTCCGGTCGACAACAGCGCCCGCCCCACGGCATTCTTTCCTTCGGCGAGTGCGACCAGCGGAAAAACGCCGTCGGCCGCCGTCACGATGACGTCGTAGCGCTCCGCCATGCCGATGAGCAGGGCGTCGACTTGGGCCGGCACCACCGGGTAGCCGTCGGTATGGGTGACGGTCATCGAATGACCGCCCAGCGCCACACGGAACGTGGTGTCGGAACCGGTGTTGATGAAACGGATCCGGATACGCTGGCCGGGCTTCGCGCTGAAGGTCATGGGAGCGGCGGGAACTCGGCCGTTGACCAGATAGTAGGGGTAAGCGATGTCTCCGGCGTCGCCCCCGAGCAGATCACTTCTGCCGACGCTCCCGGCTGCCGGGGTGGTCGGACTGGTCGACGTGGTGGGGCTGGTCGACGTCGTCGAGGTTTCGCTGGTGGACGAGGTCGTCGAGGTCTCACTGGTTGTCGTGGTTGTCGTGGTGGTCGGCGGTGTTGTCGACGTGGTCTCGGGGGCGCTTGAGGGGGCGGGCTTGTTCGGGTTGGTCAGCTCGGTGTAGAGCTGCTGAGGTGACTTTCCGACACCATCGGTCCAATCATCAAGGACCACAATCCATTCGGCGTCGTAGTTACCCTCGGTGGGGTCGTCTACGATTACCGGTAGGTATAGGCCCATGTCGGCGTCCAGACCGGTGTGCGGATGGGCCCAGTAGGTGCCCGAATTCGGGACCGAGAACCGGTAGGTGAAGTCCTGGCCGGCAGGAATGTTCGGGGTGGCGGGGGCGGCACCGTCCATGTCGTTGCGCAGCGCGATGCCGTGCCAGTGCACCGAAGTCGGATGGTCGAGCCGGTTGCTCACCGTCACGACTAGTTCATCGCCGATCCTGGCGCGGATCGGCGAGCCCGGGATCGTGTTTCCGTAGGCCAGGGTGCGGACGACCGGTCCACCCAGGTCGACCTGGACCTGCTGGACGGTCAGGCTGGCGGTGACGGTGCGGCCACTATGCGGCCGGGCGGCCTCGGCCGCGGCGATGGCCGCGGACATCTGGGCGTTGCCCGATAGCGCGGGCTTGGACTGACTGCACGCCGCCAACGCGAATCCGCCCGCGATGCCGGCGGCCATGAATCCGCGTCTGGTGAGGACCGATTTGTCGACGGGGGCGCCGGGTCTGGGTTGCACAGGCATTGATCGCTCCTCGTCGTCATAGATCTCCGGCGTCTTACACCGTGCTCGGCCGCGGGGCTCAGCGCAACCACCTACGTAGTGGATGTCGAGATTGCCGCCAGGGCCGTGCGGTCGATGACGAATCACCGCCCTCACGGCAATTTCGAAGTGCTGTTTTCCTAGCGGGTGTCGCCCGCCGCGCTGGAGGCCATCCAGGCGCTGAATGTGGTGGGGTAGACGACCACGTCTTCGCCGTCGATGGGGACGATGCTGCGGTCGTCGAGCACCGCACCGTAATAGCGGGCGTCATTGTCGGTGATCACCTGGCGGTCAACGCCGGTTGCGGCGAACCGAGTCCGGATGAAGTCGTCCATGCCCTGCTTCTCGGGGCCGGCGATATTGATCACCCCATTGACCGGGTCGCCGCTCGCCGCGCGGGTCACGGCCGTGGCGACATCCGCGGCGGCGATGGGCTGGAACGCCCCGTGCGGTGCGCGAACCGTGTCGCCGTCCGCCATCGAATCGGCAATGCCCTCAACGAATTCGAAGAATTGGGTCGCCCGGACGATCGAATACGGAGATCCCGATTCCACGATCTCCTTTTCCTGGGCAACTTTTGCCCGCATGTAACCACTTTCGGCCGTCCGGTCGGCTCCCACGATCGAGAGTGCGACGTGGTGCTGCGTTCCCGCGGCTCGCTCCGCCTCGAGGAGGTTGCGGGTGGAGGTGGTGAAGAAGTTCAGGACATCGTCGTCGGCCCAGGATGGCGAGTTGGAGACGTCCACCACCGTGTGGACACCGGCGAGAGCCTCGGCGAGGCCTTCGCCGGTGATGGTGTTGACCCCCGAACTCGGCGAGGCGGGGACGGCCTCGTGTCCCAGCTCGTTGAGCTGGGCGACGACCTGCGATCCGATGAGTCCGCTGCCGCCGACGACCAGAACCTTCATGTGCAAACCTCCCGAGTTTCCCGATGCACTGGCCCCTCAGCATGGCGCGTGCGCGGGACGAGGGGAACCCCTAAGGCCGTACCGGCCCGCACGGGCCGCTTAAATCAATTGCTTGACTTAACGCGCTCGCCGCCGATTAACTCATCGGGTGGTCAACGAATTGGATGGCAAGGTTGCCATCGTCACCGGCGGTGCGTCCGGCATCGGTCGCGGAATAGTGGAACGGTTCGTGGCCGAGGGGTCGCGAGTCGTCATCGCCGACATCGAGACCGACCGGGGAGAGGAGCTGGCCGCAGCGTTGGGCGCCGGCGCCGCGTTTCGGCGCACGGACGTCTCCGATCCCGAACAGGTCGGGGCGCTGATCGCCACCGCCGTCGAGAAATTCGGCGGTCTGCACGTCATGGTGAACAACGCCGGCATCTCGAGCCCGCTGCGCCCTCTGCTCGACGACGACCTGACCGATTTCCACCGGGTGATGGGGGTCAACGTCCTGGGAGTGATGGCCGGTACCCGAGATGCCGCCCGGCACATGGCCGAATCCGGGGGCGGATCGATCATCAACCTGACGTCGATCGGCGGCATCCAGGCTGGCGGCGGGGTGATGATCTACCGGGCATCCAAAGCCGCGGTCATCCAGTTCACCAAGTCCGCGGCAATTGAGTTGGCGCGCCACGAAGTTCGGGTCAATGCCATCGCGCCGGGCAGCATCCCCACGCCGATCCTGGCTTCGTCGGCGGTCGACGTGGACCCCGATGAGCTCGCGCGGTTCGAAGCGCGGATTCGCCAGGGAATGCGGGACGACCGGCCACTGAAGCGGGAGGGCACTCCCGAGGACGTCGCCGAGGCGGCGCTGTACTTCGCCACCGATCGGTCCCGCTATGTCACCGGGGCCGTGCTACCGGTAGACGGGGGGACATCCGCCGGGAAGGTGATTCGCCCACGCAACGAGTCGCGCAAGGGTGAGTGAGGGTGACGTCATGGCCCTTCGGCGGGATGTCCGGCGTGGGTTTCGAGCCGTAGCTTGGCCAGTGCCTCCGCGCGCTTAAGGTCTTCCACGCCAGCACTTTCCATGATCACGCTGTGGGAATGCGCCAGCACGCTGAGCACAGCCTCGAGGGGAAGGTCGGGGAACTGGCGCCCCAGCACCTCGGCAGCGCTCCTCAACTCGAGCAGTTTCGGATACGCGCGGTCGGTGGGCGCCGGCGGCACGACGCGGGTGATGTCCTGGGCATGCTGCAGCACGGCAACGGTCTTCTTGCCCTCTTTGATCGGGGAATTCACCGGCGTCCAAACCTTGTAGACGAACTCGCCCGGATTCCGCCAGTCGGGAATGTCATACCGCTGCACCCCCAGCCAATGCCGGATCCCGCGACGAAGGACCAACTCCAGCGACGCGGAAGCGTTGGCAACTCCGTCCGCTTCCGGATCGCGCGGGTTATCCGGGAAGACGTCGAACAGCTGGTGGCCGAGCAGGCCCTCCCGCGGGTGTCCCGACACGCGCTCGCAGGCCGGGTTCACCGCGCGGATGCGCAAATCCGCATCGGTCAACAGGTAGGGAGCCCACTTCGACTGAAACCACGCCGATTCCTCGATCGCCGAGACCCGGCTGGCTGACAACATCCCTACCCCCGCAATGATTCACCGTCCTGACACCGCCACGTTGCCGCCGCGCAAGAAGCCATCGTCACCCAGCGGAGCGACTAGGGGCGAGGGACCTTTGTCACCGGTTGGCCGCTATGTGGCACCGAAGTGGAGAGCGCCGAACTAGACTTTCCCGAATTAAATCAATCGCTTGACTTAATCGCCGGCCCGCGGTTGACTAACCGGGTGACCACCATCGGCCGGACGGTTCGCACGGAGCGGGCCAGCTCCACCCAGGAAGCGATCCTGGTCGCGGCCGAGCGGTTGTACGCCGAGCACGGCATGTTCGCGGTATCGAATCGGCAGGTGAGCGAGGCCGCCGGGCAGGGCAATAACGCCGCCGTGGGCTACCACTTCGGCACCAAGGCCGACCTGGTGCGCGCGATCGAACAGAAGCACCGCTTGCCGGTCGAGCGGCTGCGCGAGCAGATGGTGAGCGAGCTACGCGAATCGGGTGGTTCGACCGAGATGAGGGACTGGGTGGCGTGCCTGGTGCGCCCGCTCACCGATCACCTCGAAGTGCTCGGCAACCCCACCTGGTACGCGCGTTTCGCGGCGCAGGCGATGACCGATCCCGCGTACTACAACATCATCGTCAAGGGCGCCCTCAGCTCACCGTCGCTGGTTCAGGTCGTCGAGGGCATCAACCGCTGTCTGCCCGACCTGCCGGCCGAAGTGCATTTCGAACGAAACATCATGGCCCGCAACCTGTTGATGCACACTTGCGCCGATCGGGAACGAGCGCTTGCCGGGGGTGCCTCGCCCCCCCAGCGATCCTGGCGGGCCGCCGCATCCGGTCTCATCGACGCGATCGTCGGCCTGTGGCTGGCGCCCGTGACGCCGTACGAGTGAAGGGTCTGCAGATGAAAGTGACTGTCGACCAAGACGTCTGCGCTTCGTCGGGAAACTGCGTGATGAACGCCCCCGAGGTGTTCGACCAGCGCGACGACGACGGTGTCGTCGTTCTGCTCAACCCCAATCCATCATCCGAACAGGCCGAGGGCGCACGGCGAGCCGCCGCGGCGTGCCCCGCGCTGGCCATTCACATCGAGGAATGACATGTCAGAGACGCTGACGAACACTTCTGCGGCCGAGGTGGCCCCCGAAATCCCCGATTATCCGATGCCGAGGCAGGCGGGCTGCCCCTTCGCCCCGCCGCCGGGCGTCATGGCGCTGGCCGACGCGCGACCGCTGTCCCGAGTCCGGATCTGGGACGGCAGCACACCGTGGCTCGTCACCGGCTACGAGCAAGTGCGGGAGCTGTTCTCGGATTCGCGGGTCAGTGTCGACGACCGGCTGCCCGGGTTTCCGCACTGGAATGCGGGCATGTTGTCCACCGTGCACAAGCGTCCGCGATCGGTTTTCACCGCCGACGGGGAAGAGCACACCCGATTTCGGCGCATGTTGTCGAAACCGTTCACGTTCAAGCGGGTTGAAGGGTTGCGTCCGACCATTCAGCAGATCACCGACGACCACATCGACGCGATGCTGGCCGGACCCCGCCCCGCCGACCTGGTCACCGCGTTGGCGCTGCCCGTCCCGTCCCTGGTGATCAGCCAGCTGCTCGGCGTTCCGTACGAAGACGCCGACATGTTCCAGCACCACGCCAACGTCGGCCTCGCGCGTTATGCGACGGGCGAAGACACCGTCAAGGGCGCCATGAGCCTGCACAAGTACCTTGCGCAGCTGGTCGAGGCCAAGTTGGAGAACCCGGCTGAGGACGCGGTTTCCGACCTTGCCGAGCGGGTGAAAGCCGGTGAGCTCAGCGTGAAAGAGGCCGCCCAGCTGGGCACCGGTCTGCTGATCGCCGGGCACGAGACCACCTCGAACATGATCGGACTCGGGGTGCTAGCGCTGCTGGTGAACCCGGACCAGCTGGCAGTCATCCGCGATGCCGAGGATCCCAAGGTCGTCGCCAGCGCGGTCGAGGAATTGTTGCGCTACCTCAGCATCATTCAGAACGGCCAGCGCCGCGTCGCGCTCGAGGACATCCATATCGCCGGGGAGACGATCCGTGCCGGCGAAGGCATCATCATCGACTTGGCCCCGGCCAACTGGGATCCGCACGCGTTCGCCGAACCCGATCGGCTCTACCTGCACCGCTCGGGGGCCGACCGCAACGTCGCCTTCGGCTATGGCCGGCATCAGTGCGTGGGGCAGCAGCTCGCCCGCGCCGAGCTGCAGATCGTCTACCGCACCCTGTTGCGCCGCGTGCCCACGCTGGAACTCGCCGTCCCGGTCGAGGACGTACCCCTCAAGGACGACCGGCTCGCCTACGGCGTCTACGAACTTCCGGTGACCTGGTAGCCCGCAGGTCACTACTGTGAAAATGCCGATCCGAATGGAGGGTCAATGATGACGACTCACACAAGCACCGTTTCGCTTTACCCACCCGAAGGCTTCGGCGCCCCGAAGGACCGGCGCGGTCACGCCTCTGGCGCGGAAATCGGCCTGCCGGCGGGAACCGTGGTGTTCTCCGCGGACAATCACATCTCTCTGGCGGACGACATCTTCTACCAACGCTTTCCGGACGATCTCAAGGACAAGGCGCCGCGAATCTGGTACGAGGATGGCGCCTACCAGGTCGGCCGCAAGGGACAGTCGTTCCTGCCGGGTGACTTCAGCGCGGTGCTGATGCAGTACGACGACTTGCCCGGGGCGGCGAGCACCAACATCGACGCCCGCATCCAGGAGCTGCACGACGACGGGGTCGACAAGGAGTTGGCCTTCCCCAACGCGATTTTGGCGCTCTTCCACTACCCGGACAAGGATCTGCGTGAGCTCGCGTTCCGGATCTACAACGAGTACATCGCCGAACTCCAGGAGCGCTCCAACGGCCATTTCTACGGCGCCGGGCTGATCAACTGGTGGGACCCGCAGGGCACGCGCAAGACCCTGGAGGAACTGAAGTCGTTGGGCCTCAAGACCTTCCTGATGCCGCTGAATCCCGGCAAGGGTGATGACGGTAACCCGATCGACTACTCCAGCACCTCCATGAGGCCGGTCTGGGACGAGATCGAGGCCGCCGGTCTTCCGATTACGCACCACATCGGGGAAACGCCGCCGAAGAGCCCGACCGAGTTCAACAGCGTCGTCGTCGGAATGATGATCAACATCGATGGCTTCCGGGAGACCTTCTCCAAGTACATCTTTGGCGGCATACTCGACGACCACCCGGGCCTGCGGATCGGTTGGTTCGAGGGCGGCATCGCCTGGGTCCCGTGGGCCCTGCAGGACGCCGAGCACCTGGTGGCCTCATACCAGCACATGTTCAACCGCCCGTTGCAGCATGATGTGCGGTACTACTGGGACAATCACATGAGCGCGTCGTTCATGGTCGACCCGCTCGGTCTGCAGCTGATCGACAAGATCGGTGTGGACAAGGTGATGTGGTCCAGCGACTACCCGCACAACGAAAGCACTTACGGCTATTCGGAGAAGTCACTGGCCGCCGTCGTCGATGCTGTCGGGCCCGCGGATGCGGCGAAAATCGTGAGCGGCAATGTCACCAAGTTCCTGGGCTTGTAGGGGCGGGACCGATGACGACGTTCGCGCACGCGGGTGCGCGCACCAGTAGCCTGCTGATCCCCGAGACGCCCGACCTGGGCCGCATGCGCCGCGAGACCGGGACTCGGCTGCGCTCGGCGATGGCCGAACGCGGCGTCGATGCACTGATACTGCTGGGCAACAGCGCGGTGGTCTATGCCACCGGAACCAGCTGGCCGCTCGGTGATGCAGGCTTGTCCTATGTGGAGCGGCCGGTGGCCGTGGTGCTCGCCGGGGATGAGTGGCCGCATTTGTTCCTGCCCTTCCGCGAGGGCGCCGCGTCGGAGTCGGATCTGCCCGCCGACCATCTGCACGGGCCGGTGTATCTCGAATTCGACGAGGGCGTCGAGGATTTCGCGCGACTGCTGGCCGAGTTGATTCCGGCGCAGGCGGTGATCGCGGTCGATGAGTGCACCGGTGCCATGTCGCGCGCCGCGAAGTCGTTGTTCCGCGGCGGTGCGCCCATCGATGCCGCGGCCATCGTCAGCGCCGCGAAGGCGGTGAAGACGCCGGACGAATTGTCCTGCATGCGCACCGCCATCCGGATCACCGACGAGGCGATGGTCGAGGTCCAGAAGCGGCTCGCGCCAGGTGTTCGCCAGATCGATCTATCCGCAAGCTTTTTGCGGCGCGCCTTCGAGTTGGGTGCCACGGCCAGCATGCTGGAGCCGATCTGGCAGGTGATGCCGCCGAGCAAGGCCGATGGCGTATGGACCACACACGGCGACCTCGCGCTGCCCCTGCTGAGTACCGAGCGCGAACTGGCCGAAGGCGACGTGCTGTGGACCGACGTCAGCATCACCTATCACGGTTACTGTTCGGACTTCGGACGCACGTGGATCGTCGGCCGGGACCCGTCACCCCGCCAGCAGGCGCAGTTCGACAAATGGTTCGCGATCATGTCCGCCGTGCTGGGTGTCGCCAAGGCCGGCGCCACGGCGGCGGATCTGGGCCGGGCCGCCATCAACGCCAACGGCGGTAGCAAGCCATGGCTCCCGCACTTCTACCTGGGCCACGGCATCGGCGTGAACGCGGCCGAAATGCCCATGATCGGAACCGATCTCGGCCAGGAATTCGACGAGAATTTCGTCCTGCAACCCGGCATGGTGCTGGTCTTGGAGCCCGTGGTGTGGGAAGACGGCACCGGCGGTTACCGCAGCGAAGAGGTCCTGGTAATCACCGAGGAGGGCTGGATCCGATTGACCGACTACCCCTATGACCCCTATGGCTCCCATGTCAGTTGAAGTTTGCCCCGACGACCGCGCGCTGCGCACGGGACGCCGCCGGCGTGTGCTGGATCAGATGGCGGCGCACGACCTCGACGTGCTGGTCCTCGGCCGCCAAGCCAACGTCCGCTACGTCACCGGAGCACCACAGTTGTGGGTCGCCGGGACCCGGCCGTTCGGCCCCGCGTGTGTGCTGGTGCGTGAGACGGGGGCGATCCATCTCCTCAGCACCTGGGATGAGGGCATCCCCGACGAGATTCCACATGAGAACCTGTACGGCATCTCGTGGAACCCGACGAACACCATGTCGGCGCTGCGGCGCATCGACGGCGCATCCACCGCCCGGCGTGTTGGAACCGACGCGATATCACCGATTTTCGCACAACTGCTGCCGACGGCGTTTCCCAATGCAGAGCTCGTGGACGGCGAGCTGGCGATGCGGGCCGCCCGGCGTATCAAGACGGCCGAAGAAGTGGTTGCGTTGCGGGAGGCGATCTCGGTCGCCCAATCGGGTTTGGCCGCCGCCGTTTCCGAACTACGGCCCGGGGTAACGGAGCAGGCGCTGGCCGGTGTCCTGCTGGAGGCCGTCGCGGCCGGCGGGGTGAGTACCCCGTCGAACCAGGATGTTGCGTGGGTGACGTCCCCCGATCATCCGTGGCGGCGGGCGACCGGTGACGGCCGGGTCAAGGTCGGCGACCTGGTGGCGTTTTCGGCCGGTGTGCTGGCCGGTGGGTACACCGGCGAGGTTGGGCGCACGTGGCCGGTGGGCGCCGTGCGCGGCGCGGCCACCCTGTATCGACGCTGGGACAGCCTGTGGGGCAGGCTGCTGGCCGCATGCCGCCCGGGCGCCGCCGCGAACGAATTGCTGGGTGCTTACCAGGCCGCCGGGGAGGCGCCGCCGCCGATGCCGGTGGCCCGCGGGCTGGGCATGGGCTTTGATCCGCCCGTGATCTCGACGCACCTGCCGGTGACCGCGACCGGGGAACGGTTGGATCCGGGCATGGTGCTGGCCGTGACGGGCTACGTATGGGAACAGGGAATCGGTGCGGTCTTCGGACGGGAAGCCGTATTGATCACCGCCGAGGGCTCCGAGGTGCTGACCGACAGTCCTGCTTGGCGCGAATAGCCATGGCCGGCAAGCCTAAACCTCCAGCGGAGGAGATCGTCAGGTACGACAAGGACGCCGAGACCCGCATCGCCACCATTACGTTCGATCGGCCGGGCCAACTCAATGCACCCACGATCGCCGCCAGGCTGCGCTACGCCGACCTGTTACACCGCGCCTCGATCGACGACGAGGTCAAGGTGTTGGTGGTCCGCGGAGCCGGCGACGATCTCGGCTCGGGTGCGGACCTGATCGAGGAAATGGCGGCGCAGAACTCCGCCGACCAGCAGCACCGGCTCGCCGAGTATCGGATCGGCGACGACGACGTCAGCTTTCCGCCCGAGGGTTCGTTTCGGCGGGGTGCCACCCTGGGCCAGTGGTACGCCAACCCGAACTCGGGGATAAGGGGCCTGCAGGACTTCAAGAAGATCAGCATCCTCGAGGCTAAGGGCTACTGCTACGGCTGGCATTTCTACCAAGCGGCCGACGCGGACCTGGTGATCTCCAGCGACGACGCGCTCTTTGGGCATCCCTCCTTCCGGTATTACGGCTGGGGTCCGCGAATGTGGTGGTGGGCGCAGACGATGGGGATCCGAAAGTTCCAGGAAATGGTGTTCACCGGACGGGCTTTCACCGCCGCGGAGATGTACGACTGCAACTTCCTCAACAGCGTGGTCCCCAGAGCAGAGCTGGAAGCGGAGGTGGAGAAGTACGCGCTGGCCTGCGCGCGCAATCGCCCAACCGACACGGTGTTCATGCAGAAGGTCTTCTTCGAGATCATGAAACAGTTTCAGGGCGAGTACATGGGCAGCATGCTCAGCGGATTCTTCGAGTCGGTGGGCAGTGCGGTCCGACCCGACGGCGACGACTTCATGCTCGGTGATGCCATCGATCGGGGTCTTGGCGGAGCGGTGAAAGACAACGACGACAAGTTCCCCCAGGAATGGCGCCTAAGCAAGAAGGGACGCAAGAGCGGGGCCGCCAAGAATGGAAAGCGGAAGCGGTAGTGACGGAGTCCGCCATCGAGCCACCGCTGGCCGGCTGTACCGTGGTCGAGCTATCCACCGGAATCGCGGGCGCCTACTGCACCAAGTTGCTGGCCGACGGTGGAGCAGACGTCGTCAAAATCGAGCCGCCCGAAGGCGATCCACTGCGTTCTTGGTCCGCCTCTGGCGCCGTCATACCACCCGGCGGCGACGGGGCGTTGTTTGGCTTTCTGGCCGGGTCGAAGCGCAGCGTCGTTGTGGATCCACGGCTCGACGTCGACGTCGAGCTGGTCGACAGGCTGCTGGCAGCCGCGGATGCGGTGGTGTGGTCCGTCGGCTCGAGAGTCGCTGAGCGCCCCGAGTTCGCGCCCGCGGTCATGCACCGCCGCCATCCGCACCTCACCGTCATGTCGATCACGCCATTCGGCCTGGAGGGGCCCTGGAACGACAGGGCGGCCACCGAATTCACGTTGCAGGCGTGGTCGGGCGGGATCATCGGCCTCGGACGTGGCGAGGCGGACCGCGCACCGGTATTCGTGGGAGGGCAAGTCGGTGAGTATCTGGCCGGGGCCTACGCGAGCGCGGCCATGCTCGCTTCGCGACACGGCCGAAGCGGCGATGAACCGGGGGAACTTCTCGACCTGTCCATGCTGGAAACGCAGATCCTTTCTCTCACCTACTATCCCGTCACCTATTTCGAGATGCTCGGGCGGCCCTGGCGGGATGCGCGCCGCGTCACCGTACCGGGTGTGGCGCGCGCCAAGGACGGACTGGTGGACGTCGGATGCGGGACCGCGCAGCAGTGGTTCGACTTGTGCGCGATGGTCGGCCACCCCGAATGGATCGACGAGGACTCATCACTGACGATCACCGAGCGGGCCAACCTCAATGCCGACGCAATCTACGCGTGGTTCGAAAGCAACACGGTCGACGAGATACGCGAACTCGCAACCGCCTTCCGAATCCCCAACGCCCCGGTTGCCAACGGTGCCAACGTCGCATCGCTCGACCAGTTCCGCGAGCGCGGTTCGTTTGTCGAGAACCCGGGCGGCCGGTTCCAGCAGCCGGGCCATCCCTACCGGATGACGCCCGCGCGGCTTCGCCGGCCGCAACCGGCACCGCAGCTGGGCGAGCACACGGCGCAGTACCGGACCGCAGAATTGATACCCCGGCCCACGCCCACCGAAGACGGGAATCGACTGCCCCTGAGTGGGATTCGTGTGCTGGACATGACGACGTTCTGGGCCGGCCCCTGTTGCACCCACTTTCTGGCGATGCTTGGTGCGGAAGTCATCCACGTGGAATCGACCCGCCGTCCGGACGGGACCCGGCTGATCGCGGGCGTGCCCGCCAGCGAGAACCAGTGGTGGGAGAAGTCGCCGATCTTCGCGGCGCTGAACACCAACAAGAAGGGCCTCACGCTGGACTTGCAGAGCCCGCGCGGCCGAGATCTCCTGCGCCGTCTCATCGCGACCTGCGACGTGATAGTGGAGAACTTCACGCCACGCGTGCTCGACCAGATGGGCCTGGATTTCACTGCGGTCCAATCGATTAAGCGCGACGTCGTGATGGTGCGGATGCCCGGCTTCGGACTGGAGGGCCCGTGGCGCGACAACCCGGCATTCGCGTATGTCATCGAGGCCGCGTCCGGATTGACGTGGCTGACCGGATACGCCGACCGCACACCGTACGACCCATACTCGATCGGTGACCCGAACGCGGGCATGCATGCCGTGAATGCGTTGCTGCTGGCGCTGGAGCACCGGCGCCGCAGCGGCGAGGGTGTGTTCGTCGAAGCGGCGATGGTGGACGCCGCGCTCAGCATCGCCGCGGAGCAGGTCATCGAATATTCCGCGTACGGGGCATTGCTGGAACGCGCGGGCAACCGGGGACCGACGGCGGTGCCGCAAAACCTCTACCGCAGCAACGACATCGACGAGTTCGGCCGGCCCGACAGCTGGGTCGCGGTCGCGGTAAGCACCGACGAACAGTGGAAGGGGTTGTGCGCCGCTATCGGGTCACCCCCATGGGCAAGGGATCCCAAGCTGGCCAGCGCACGGGGTCGGAAAGAGCATGAGGACGCCATCGACGAACGGTTGGCCGCGTGGTGTGCGCGACGCAGCCGCGACGAGATCGTCGCTACTCTCTGGAACGCCGGCGTTCCGGTGGCCAAGGTCATGCAACCGCACCGCCAAACAGAACTGGATCAGCTGGCGTTTCGTGGCTTCTTCGAGGAGGTCGACCACCCGGTCAACGGCCCGGCTAGGCTCAGCACCGTGCCGATGAGGCTGTCCGCAGGGCCGTCGAAGTTCCACACCCAGCACGCGCCGCTGCTGGGGCAGCACAACCATGAATTGCTGGCCGGGCTGGGGTTGGACGGCTCGGAAATCGCTGACTTGGAAGCCGACGGCGTTATCGGTTGCGCACCGGTGATGTGACCGACGATGGCAATTGATCCCTCGGACATCATGCTCACCGGCCGCGTGGCGGTGGTCACCGGCGGGGGAGCGGGCATCGGTCGCGGCGTCGCGGCCGGTCTCGCCGCCTTCGGCGCGACAGTGGCGATCTGGGAGCGCGACCCGCAAACCTGCGCTCAGGCCGCGGAATCCATTGGCGCCCTGGGCATCGTGACCGATGTCCGGGACAGCGGCCAGGTGGACGACGCGCTGCGGCGCACGAACGCCGAACTCGGCGCTCCGACGATCCTGGTCAACAACGCCGGAGGGGTGTTTTCGTCACCGCTGCTGGAAACCAGTGAGAACGGTTGGGATGCGCTCTACCGGGCCAACCTGCGCCACGTGCTGCTGTGCACCCAGCGCATCGCGAGGCAGCTGGTGTCGGCGGGCACCGGCGGCAGCATCGTCTCGGTGACATCGATCGAGGGCGTGCGCGCCGCACCCGGCTACGCCGCGTACGCGGCGGCCAAGGCGGGCGTCATCAACTACACCCAGACCGCGGCGCTCGAACTGGCGCCGCACGGCATCCGGGTCAACGCGATCGCGCCCGACATCACGCTCACCGAGGGGCTGGCGCAGCTCGGCGGCGAGGTGGCGCTGACCCGAATCGGCGATGTGGTGCCGCTGGGACGCCCGGGCCACGTCGACGAAATCGCCAGCGTCGCAGTTTTTCTCGCATCCAACATGTCGGCCTACCTGACCGGGCAGACTTTGCACGTCGACGGCGGCACCCACGCGGCGAGCGGCTGGTATCACGACCCGAAAACGGGCGAGTACCGGCTCGGCCCGTCCGGCTAGTGGTTCCACCCCTCGCCGGCCTGATCGGAGAAGGTGCGGTCGATGCGTTCGAACCTGCGGCGGATCGACGCGCGGGCGGCTTCGTGCGGAAGCACGTACAGACGGTTGGCCAGGATCGCATCCGCCGTCAACCGGGCGACGTCCTCGACGCCGACGCCCTCGTCCTGCGTCGGTAGCGTCCCGTCCGCCGCCTTCGGCGATGACGACAGCCCGTAGTCCGCCCCGCGGATCCGTTCCGAGTTCGAGAGCAGCTTGGTCTCCACCACCATCGGGCACAACACCGAAACGCCGATGCCGTTGTCCTTGACCTCGCGGGCCAGCGTCTCCGCCAGGCCGACCACACCGTACTTGGCGACGCCGTAGGCCCCGAGACCCGCGTTGGGAACCAGGCCGGCGAAGGACGCGGTGAACGCGAGGTGTCCGCCCGTGCCCTGTTCGAGCAGCCGCGGCAGGAACGCCTCGACGGCGTGGATGTTGCCCCACAGGTCGATATCGATGACCCAGCGCCAGTCGTCGTGGGTCATCTGCGCGATCGGACCCGCGACCACGATGCCGGCATTGCTGAAGACGACGTCGACGCGGCCGAGCAGGCGGAAGGATTCTTTCGCCAGGTGAACCATTTCGTGGAGATGCCGGACGTCGCATACCACGCCGTGCGCGTCGAATCCCTGGGCGCGCAGGTGGTTTACCGCCTGCTCGAGGCCCGGCTGATCGACGTCGGAGAGCACCACGCGGGCGCCGCGGCGGGCGAATTCGGTGGCGGTGGCCAAGCCGATACCGCTCGCACCGCCCGTGACGACCGCCCCACGACCTTCAAATCCGGCAATTCCATTCACGGACCGGATGCTACTTAAGGCAGCTACCCGCATCTATGGGCAGGGTCACGCCGGTGATGTAGCGCGACTCGTCCGAGGCGAAGAACAGCACGGCGTTGCTGACATCGATCGGCTCCACCCATGGAATCGGCATGGTGTGAAACAGCTGACAGATCGGCGCCATGTCGTCGGGACCGGGATTCTCCAGGTCCGGGCGGAACATCTTGAAGGTGCCCTCGTTGTGCAGCATCGGTGTCTTGACATGGGTGGGATGTACCGAGTTGACCCGAATCATGTGCTGCCCCAGCTCAACCCCGAAGGCACGCATCAACCCGACGACACCGTGTTTGGCGGCGACATAATGGCCGGTGTGGGGGTAGGCCTTCAGGCCGCCGACCGAGCTGGTCAGGATGATGGAACCGCCCCGGCCGCCCGACAGGAGATGCGGCACACCGGCTTTCACGGTTTTCCACACCCCGGCGAGATTGATGTCGATCATCTCGGTCCAGTCTTCTTCGCTGGTTTTGTCCAGGGTGTCGCCGCCGTTACCGATCCCGGCGTTGGCCACGATGATGTCGAGCCGGCCGAGTTGTTCGACGCCGCTGTCCACGGCGGATTTCAGCGCCGCGTAGTCGCGCACGTCGACCTCGGCGGTGACGATCCTCCGGTTGTGGCCCTTGACCAGGTCGGCCGTCTCGGCAAGATCCTCGGGCGTCGAGGCCGGGATCGCGGTGTCCGTCACTCCCTCGCGGATGGGCTTGCAGATGTCGATGGCGATGATGTCGGCGCCCTCTTGTGCCAACCGCACCGCGTGGCTGCGGCCCTGACCGCGTGCCGCTCCGGTGACGAAAGCGACTTTGCCCTCAACACGTCCGGTCATGGCTACCTCAACTCCTGACTAGTGATCGCATGCCTCAGCGTGAACAGCCGTTGCCGCATGCCCCGGCTTGCGCATCTCGCCGCCTTTGCACTTTGTCACCACCCGCTCGTGAGTGTCAACGACGAATCCGTTTTGGCTATTTGTGATTCTAAATATTAGAGAATCTGATTCTCATCGGCAAATGACGTGCGGTATTTGATCAGGTCCAGCAGGGGTGACGGCGCAGCGGGGTTCGCGCTAGCCGACGAAGCCGCGTGAGCAGAAATCCCATACCTCTTCGCTGGTAATGGGATGGATGGTCGCATCGTCGGAGCCGCCGCTGGATTGCGCGATGAACATCACGGTCTGCATGGTCATCGCAGCCATCCGCTTCGCATTGACGCCCGCGCGCAATTTGCCGGCGTCATAAGCCGCTTCCATCAACTCGGTGAGCAAAGCCAACAGGGGCGCATGCGCCACCTTGACCTCAGCGGGATGGGTCACCAGCAACCGTGGCGCAAAGTCGGTGAACAGCGGTCGCTGGGCGGTCGGATCCGGACGGGAGGCCTCATACAGGAGTTGCACGGCCACCTTCAGCCGCTCCAGCGGATCGGCCTGGCTTTCCGTGGCCGCGCGAATCTGGTCGGCGGACCGGCTCAGGGCGTCTTCGAACAGCGCCAACAGCAGCTCGTGCTTGCCGTCGAACTGCAGGTAGAAGCTGCGTAGCGACTGACGGGAGCGGTCGACGACCTCCTGCACGGTAAAGTCCGTGGAGCCCTTCTCGATGATGATGGCCTGCGCCGCGTCGAGGAAGCGCTGAACGCGTTGCGCGGCTCGCAATTTCGCCGTCTTGATCGACCTCTCGACGGCGCGCTGCTTCCAGGCCGGCTCTTCGCTTGGGCTGGTCACGGCCGGCTCAGCTGATTGCCGCGAGGGGAGAACATGATTGGACTGTACCGGAGAACGCCGTGACATCGCTGCGCTCGACCCCCTCACGGATCATGTGTCGGAGATTGTAACTTCCTCGCCATGAGAATACTATTCTCTTAGACGTGTGTTTGGAAGCGTAATCATAAGAGCGAACCGCGCGGTCGGCGGAAATCGTGATCTACCGACACCCGGCGGTGCTCACGACCGTCCCGGGGAGTCGCGTGCAGCTCACCTTTGACGCCGACGTCGAGGCGTTCCGTTCCGAATTCATCGCCTTCCTGGACGCGCACCTGCCCACCGGGGCCGAGGCGTTCGAGCGGCCACGCTCCAGTTCGCACGTGCCGCAATGGGCCCGACGCTGGCAGCGGCTGTTGTTCGACAGCGGATGGCTGCTTCCCGGCAACCCGCCCGAGTTCGGCGGACGCAACGCCACGCTGTTGCAGCAATACGTTTACTTGGAGGAGCTGGGGAGGCGGCGCATCTATCAAAGCTTCAATCCGCAAGGCGTGGGCATCATTGCGGCCTCGTTGCTGACCTTCGGCACACCCGAACAGAAGCAAGGTTGGGCGGTGCCGATTCTGCGGGCCGAGATCACCGCGGCCCTGGGAATGAGCGAACCTGGAGCGGGCTCGGACCTCGCGTCGCTGAAAACGCGTGCGGTGCTTGACGGTGATCACTTCGTGGTCAACGGGCAGAAGGTGTGGACGTCGGGCGCCCACGATGCCGACGTGCTGCTGACCTTTGTGCGCACCGATCCAAAGGCGCCGAAACACAAGGGTATTAGCGTGTTGCTGATCCCGACCGATACACCGGGCGTCGTGCGACGCCCGTTCGCGTCGATGTGCGACAGCGACGAAGTCGACTTCAACGAGGTGTTCTTCACCGACGCGCGGGTGCCGGCCGAGAATCTGGTGGGCGAGCTCAACGGGGGGTGGCGGGTGGCCACCGGCTCGCTGGGACACGAACGCGATATGCTCTGGATGGGATACGTCGACCTGTTGCACGAATTGAGCATCGATTTCCGCCCATCGAGCGCGCTGGAGCGAGATCGCTACGCCACCCTGGTGATGGACGCCCACGCGCTGCGGCTCCTGGGGTCCGCGGCGTTATCGCGGGCCGCTCGCGGTGAAGAGGATGTACCGGCCCAATCGGTGCTCAAGCTGCTGGGATCCGAAGCCCTGCAACGGGCGTCCGAGGATGCGCTGGACGCCGCGCGCGCGGACGGGTTGGTGTACCGGGCGGTGACCGCTCCGTTCGCCCCGCTGAACCTCGACAGCCATTACCGCAGCTGGTTCGACCGATACGCGCGCAGCTTCGCCGCGACGATTGCGGGCGGCACGTCGGAGATTCAGCGGAACATCATCGCCGAGCGCGTGCTGGGGTTGCCCCGGAACTAGCGGGCGTCCCGCCACGCGTAGTACCCGATCACGACGAGCCCGGCCGCGATCGATACGGCCCCTAATGCCATGCCCGCCAGCGCGATTCGCGGATTGTTCGCTTCGCCTCGCTGCACGCGTCTGCGCGCGATATCGCCCGTGATCACCGCCGCAATGCCGAAGGGCACCCCGATCAGCATCCAGCACGTCAGGAGCGCGACCAGGCCCACGAGCAGTGCAGCGACACCCATCTCGTTTCGTGGTTGCTCGGGTTGACTCATCGCGTCCCATCCTCCTGGCGGCCAGACGGAGTCTACGCGCCGGCTTTCCGGTCCTCCGGCGGCGAGCGTGGCGGCGGGGCGTGGGCGGGCTAGAGCTCGGCGAGACGCGGCGCAAACCGCTTATCCACCAAGACTTTTCCGGCCACCCGAGTGAGCTCCTGTGCGTTGCCCAGCAGTCCGTCCAGGATCAGGGACCGTTTGACGTGGTGATGTAGTGGGTGCTCGGCGGTGAAGCCGATTCCGCCGAGCACCTGCTGACAGTGGCGGGCGGCGGTGAGCGCGGCCTGGCCGGCGGCGGCCTTGGCCAGCAGGGCGGCCAGGCCGTCGTGATCATTTGATTGCGCGGCGACGTGCTGGGTCGCCTCGGCGCCCTCGATCGCTACGAGCGTCTCGGCCAGCCGGTGGCGGATCGCCTGGAACGAGCTGATGTGCCGCCCGAACTGGACGCGGTCGAGGGCGTGCTGGCGCGCCAGCGCGAGCATGGCCCGGCTGGCGCCGACCAGCCACCAGCCCAGGGCCCGCCGTCCCGCATGCAGCGCGGCCGGTGGCAAAGAATTCCCTTGTGGCACCCGGTGTATCGGCAGCGACTCGTCGACCGCCGAGTTCGCGCCCGTGTCGCCTCGCTCCCATATCACCCAGGAGCTTCCGGCGAACGGTAGCGGCAGGGTGTCCCCCGGCGCGGTACCGCTCTCGCGTAACACCACGTCGTTGAGCACCGGCGCGTGCGCGCCCGTCTCACCAAGCAGGCGGAACACCAAAGGCACGGCAACGTCGGGTATTTCGTCCAGCATGTCGCGCCAGCCCAGGTCGGCCAGCGCTACGTCGAGCTTAACCCCCGATGCGGCCGTCATCGTCGTCCGCAGCGAACCTTCGAGCAGTCGCAGCGACTCAGGATCCGTCGACTCCACGGTTCACTCCTTCCCGAGGTCGAGTAGCCGGCGAGCGATGATGTTGCGCTGGATTTCCGCGGTTCCGCCGTAGATGGTCGCCGCGCGCGAGTACAGGTATTCCGCGCGCCACGGCGTGTCGTCCAGCTCGAGCGCCCCGGGCAGCAGGTCCCGGACGGTGTCGTAGAGTCGCTGCTCTGCGCCGGCGAGCAGCACCTTGTCGATGGACGTGTCGGCTCCCAGTCGGGCCCCGTCGCGCAGCCGATGCTGGGTGTCGCGGGATCGGCAGCGCAGCGTGTGCAGTGCCAGATAGGCTGCGCCAAGCTCAGATTCGTTCGGCTCGCCGACGTCGGACGCCTGCGCGATGAGTTCGTCGAAGCGGGAGTACAGGTACGCGATCCGCTGCCAGAAGCAGGTGGACCGTTCGTAGGGGAGCAGGTCCATGGCGAGCCGCCAGCCGTCTCCCGGCCGGCCGAGCATCCGGCTCCCCGGGATCACCACGTCCTCGTAATAGACCTCGCAGAATTCGTCGACCCCATGCATCGTCCGGAGCGGCCGGATGGTGATGCCCGGGGTGTCGAGGTCGACGAAGAAGGCGGTGATCCCGTCGTGTCCGGGTGCGGTGCGGGTGAGCAGGACGCAGCGCGTCGAGAACTGCGCGAAGCTGGTCCAGACCTTCTGCCCGTTGACGATCCAGTTCTCGCCTTGCTGCGTTGCGCGGGTGGTCAACGACGCCAGGTCGCTGCCTGACCCCGGCTCGGAAAAGCCTTGACACCATTGCTCTTCGCCGCTCAGCAGCCGCGGCACCATTTCGGCGGCAAGCTCTGGGGCCGCGTAATCGATCATCGTGGGTGCGAGCACCTCGAGCATCGAATAGGGTCCGGGTTCGGCGAGGCGGCGACCGACCACCTCTTCGCCGACGATCGCGCGCAGCACGGCGGGACCACCCAATCCACCGACCTCGGTGGGCCAGCCGTAGCGCATCCAATCGGCGTCGTAGAGTGCGCGGCTGACCCGGGCGAACTGCCGCATATGGCCCTGCAGTGAGTGGTCGGGGCCTGGGGTCAGGTCATTGTCGTCGAGCCACGAGCGCAGACCGGCCCGGAACTCCTCGACATTCACGGCGTGGGACGGCCGACGGCGTGCGGGCGCCCGGAGTCGTGCACGCCGCTGCGGCGAATGAACGTCATGGCGCGGGTTTTCAGCCGCCAGCCGTCGGTGGTCCGGGAGTAGGTGTCGCGGTAGTAGCCGATCCGCATGTCGTGGGTGGCGCCGTCGATGAAGCACAACGGCTGGGTGCCGCTCGCCGAATCGCCGTCGATGTTCTCGATCAAGGCAGTTCCGGTGAGGAACAACCCCTTTGGAGCCGCGGCCACCAATTCTGGGAATCTGTCCAACTTGTACGTGGACCCGAACGCGCTGTATGTCCCGTCCGGGGTGAAGACGCCGATCAGCCCGTCGATGTCTTCCTGGGTGATGGTCACCGCGTAGCGGGCGAGCAGCTGCTGGATCTCGACCAGGTCGTCAGTTCGGGTTGGCTGATTTGTCGACATAGACCTTGCCGCCTTTCATGACAAAGCTCACCTGCTGGGTAACGGTTATGTCTTCCAAGGGGTTTCCCGGCACCGCGATGATGTCGGCAAGCTGCCCGGCTGCGATCCGCCCGCGGTCCGTCGAGTTGATCAGCTCGGCCGCGGTCACCGTCGCCGCCCGCAAAACCGCCAGCGGCGGCAGGCCCCAGTTGACGAGGGTGACCAGCTCGTCGGCGTTGCGTCCGTGCGGGATCGCGGGCGCGTCGGTGCCGACGGCGATCTTCACGCCGGCCTGGTAGGCGGCCAGGATCGAAGTCCTGGCCTTCGGGAACATCTCGGCCGCCTTGGCCTGCAGCTCTGGCGGAGCGTGCGAGACGTCCATCGCATCGCCATCGGCCAGGCGCCGGGTGCTCACCAGAAAGGTGCCGTGCTCGACCAGCGACGCGATCGCTTCGTCGTCGATCAGGAAGCCATGCTCGATGCAGTCGATGCCGGCCGCAACGGCATGCTTGACCGCTTCGGCGCCGTGCGTGTGCGCCGCGACGCGCAGCCCACGTCGGTGGGCCTCATCGACGATCGCGCACAGCTCCTCATCCGAATAGTGTTGCGCGCCAGGCGGACCGGTCAGTGACATCACCCCGCCCGAACAGCAGACCTTGATCAGCTCGGCGCCGTGTTTGATCTGGTAGCGCACCGCCTTGCGGATCTCGTCGATGCCGTTGGCGATCCCTTCTTCGACGGTCAGCTCGAGGGCGTGGGGCGCGAACGCCGCGAACATCGTCGGGTCCAGGTGGCCGCCGGTCGGCGTGATGGCATGCCCGGCCGGCACCACGCGCGGACCGTCGATCCAGCCGGCATCAATGGCCTTGCCCAGCGCGACGTCCAACAGGTAGCCGCCGGTCTTGACGAACAGGCCGAGGTTGCGCACGGTGGTGAATCCGGCGCGCAACGTGCGCCGCGCATTGCCGACCGCGCGCAGCACCCGCGTCGGCGGATCGTCCTGAACCTGGGACAGGCCGGGTTTCTCCCCGCGGCCGCCCATCAGCAGGTTGACCTCCATGTCCATCAGCCCGGGCAGCAGGATCTGGTCGCCGAGATCGATGACCGAGTCTTCTGGGCCCGGGGGACCTGAGCCCCCGACGCCGACGATCCGGTCACCCTCGATCTGCACAACGCCGGGGGACACGATCTCGCCGGCGTCGACGTCGAGCAGCCCGGCCGCCTTGAGGGTCAACACCGGTTAAATCACCGGTTCCCGGATGCACTCCACCCAGGCCGCGCCGCTGTCGGGCACCCGGGCCTGTTTCCACGCCTCGATCGGAAACGACACCATCACGAGCGACTGCATGATGTGCATGAGAGTCCTCGCGTCGTCGGGCAGATCGTCCAGCGGGTATTTGTCGCAGTACTCGATGGCATCGTTGAGGCGCGGGAACGCGACGTCGTAGAACGCCTGCATCTCGGCCATCGTAGAGGCCAGCCGCTTGGCGTAGCGCTCCGGCTCGGTGGCCAGGTCCCAATCCAAATACGGCTGCAGGTCCGCGAATTCAGACGGTAACGCCATTGTTCTGGTACTCCTTCACGTAATCACCGGTCGTCTTGTGCAGATGGCGGATCAAGACCTCCTGATCGCACAGCAAGAATTCCTTGACGGCCCGGGTGCCGATCATGGTCTGGGTCGCCTCCAGCGTGTTGGCGTCTTGTAGCGCGTACTCCTTGAAGGTTACGGCGGCCAACTCCTGGGCCAGGCGTTCGCGCGCGTTGCGCGGCGGGACGAAGTACAGCGTGCACTCGAAGATGTGCTTGTCGACGGCGGTCGGCCAGTAGTGGTAGGTCAGGAACCAGCCCGGCTCCCAGATCAACAACATGAAGTTGGGGTAGAAGAGCCATGAGTCGATGCCCCACTGCGGCACCCGCTTCACGTTGACACCCGGCGGCAGCTCCAGCTTCTCGATGATCTCCGGCTTATCCCAGGGACCGAACAAACCGCTGCGCAACACCTGGTCCATCGGCTTGACCATGGACATGTCCGGGGGCGGCGCCTGACCGCCCCAGGTCGACTGCAGACTGTGCGGGCCGGCCACCTCGTAGTGCAGCGCTTCATACCCGAACTTCTGGATCTTGGCGGCTTCTTCCTTGGTGTACTGCCCCTGGTGCAGGATCGGCGCGTGGTAGAACTCGACGAACGCGTCGATGAACAGTTTCCAGTTGCTGCCGACCTCGGCCCGGTAGGAGTAGGTCTCCGTCATCTCGCCGAAGGGGTAGCCCTCTATGCTCTTGGCCAGCGGCCCGAGGTAGTCGATCAGCGGCGCCGCGTTGTCGTCGAAGTTGATGAAGATGAAGCCTTCCCACACCTCGCAGCGGACGGGCGCCAGGCCGAATTTGCTCTTGTCGAGGTCGAAGAACTCTTCTTCCTGTTGGACGAACGTGAGGTCACCGTCGAGGCTGTATCGCCAGGCGTGGTACTTGCAGGTGAACTGCCGGCAGGTGCCGGAGGTCTCCTCGGTGGGAAAATCGTTCCACACCAACTTGTTTCCGCGGTGGCGGCAGACGTTGTGGTACGCCTTGACCGCCCCGTCCTTGGTCTTGGTGATGATCACCGACGTGCCCTTGCCGGCCGCCGGCAGTTCTCTGGTGAAGTAGCTGCCGGTACGCGGCAGTCGCTCGACCCGGCCGACGTTGAGCCAGGTCTTCCTGAAGACGGCGTCGCGCTCGGCTTCGAAGAAGGCCGGATCGATCGAGTCGGTGTAATCGACTGGCGCCGTGCCGAGGTCGGGGTAATTTTCAGTCCAGCTGCCTGCGGCCGGCTTGGGGAAGTGGGGCACCTTATCTACCTCTCTTGATGGTCCTGATCGGCGTTCTCGAGCTGTACGCCAAAAGTGTTGAAGGCCATGGCCAGCAGGGCATAGCAGCCGACCGTGAAGACGAAATCCATCCGCTGCTGATCGTTGAGGCGCTCGCCGAGCGCGGCCCAGGTCTCGTCGGACAGCTGTGATTTCGCCTCGAGCTCATCGACGCCGGCGATCACCGCGCGATCAAACTCGTCCGCGGACTCGCCTCGTTCCACCGCGGCGATCTCGTCGTCGGTGATTCCCGCGTCCTTGGCCATGCGGACGTGGTGAGACCACTCGTAGGCGCATTCGCGACGATGTGCGACCCGCAGGATGGCCAGTTCTCGGATGCGCACCGGCAGCGTGGACGAGGTCAAGAGGTGAACGTTGAACCGCAGAAATGCCTTGGCCAGCGCCGGGTGGTGGGCGAGGGTGCTGAGCGCATTGTTGGTCTCCGCGCCACGCATTGCCGAGAGTGCCTTCTGGGTAACCTCGTCCCACTGATCAGCCGGCAGCGGCGGCAACCGCATCGGCGCTCTCCTCTCGCTCTCCTCCGGGCCACCTCTCGGCCAAGGAGAATCATATTCTCATTTCTAACCAATAGAGTTGCACGAAACGCTCGGCCGGTCAATGCTGGCCGGCGGGGCCGCGCCCGGCACCGGCGCCGTGCGCCCGCCCGGCCGGCGGAAACAGCCGCCTGCCAGCAAGAACGTCGTCGGCGATGCCGGAGTCCTGCGCGACGCGGGCAGTCGCCGCAGCGCATAGTCGCTCGGACGCGGGCAAATTACGGGCACGCTCCGGCGTTTGTCAGCCGATGAACACCGGCCGCGGCGTCCGCTGGATGTTGATTCTCGCTTGGCGAGAAGATAGTTTTCATTTTAGTGATCTTGGCACGGGACAGCGATTCGCCGAGGCTGCGTGGGAGCGGAATCGAATAGACGAACCCGACGGAAGGGCAACGGCCATGAACAAAGAAGACATGATCCTGATCAGCGTCGACGACCACACCGTCGAGCCGCCCGACATGTTCAAGAACCACCTGTCGAAGAAGTACCAGGACGACGCGCCGCGGCTGGTGCACAACGCAGACGGCTCGGACATGTGGAAGTTCCGCGACACGGTCATCCCGAACGTGGCATTGAACGCGGTCGCCGGACGGCCGAAGGAGGAGTACGGCATCGAGCCGACTGGGCTCGACGAGATCCGGCCGGGTTGTTACAACGTCGACGAGCGCGTCAAGGACATGAACGCCGGCGGCATCCTGGCCTCGATCTGCTTCCCCTCCTTCCCGGGCTTCGCCGGGCGGCTGTTCGCCACCGACGACCATGATTTCTCGATCGCGCTGGTGCAGGCATACAACGACTGGCACATCGACGAGTGGTGCGGCGCCTACCCGGCGCGCTTCATCCCGATGGCGATCCCGGTGATCTGGGATGCGGAGGCGTGTGCCGCCGAGGTGCGCCGGGTGTCGAAAAAGGGCGTGCATGCGCTGACCTTCACCGAAAACCCGGCCGCGATGGGCTATCCCAGCTTCCACGACGAGTACTGGAACCCGCTGTGGAAAGCCTTGGTGGACACCGACACCGTGATGAACGTGCACATCGGTTCCTCGGGCCGGCTGGCGATCACCGCGCCGGATGCGCCGATGGACGTGATGATCACACTGCAGCCGATGAACATCGTGCAGGCCGCCGCGGACCTGCTCTGGTCGCGGCCGATCAAGGAATACCCGGACCTGAAGGTCGCGCTGTCCGAGGGCGGAACAGGCTGGATTCCCTACTTCCTGGAGCGCGCGGACCGGACCTTCGAGATGCACTCCGCATGGACGCACCAGGACTTCAAAGGCAAGCTGCCCAGCGAGGTCTTCCGTGAGCACTTCCTGACCTGCTTCATCAGCGACAAGGTCGGCGTGGCGCTGCGCAATATGATCGGCATCGACAACATCTGCTGGGAAGCCGACTACCCGCACAGCGACTCGATGTGGCCGGGCGCGCCGGAAGAGCTATGGGATGTGTTGTCCCTCAACGACGTTCCGGACGACGAAATCAACAAGATGACACATGAGAACGCCATGCGCTGGTACTCGTTCGACCCGTTCACCCACATTTCGCGCGAACAGGCGACGGTCGGTGCGCTACGCAAGGCCGCCGAGGGGCACGACGTGTCCATCAAGGCGCAGGGCCACGAAAAGGATGGCCGGGGCGGCTCGTCCTTCGCGGACTTCGCGGCTAATGCGAAGGCCCTTTCCGGCAACAAGGACTGAGGGTCCCCCGGTCCCGCGAGCAGACGCAAACTCGCATGACTCCGGTCGCGATTATGCGAGTTTGCGTCTGCTCGCGCTGAAAGAGGAGGCGGCGCAATGTCCAGCGTCGGAATGAACTTTGAGCTGACTGACGATCAGGAGCTGATCCGCCGGTCGGTCGCCGAGTTGGCGCGCAAGTTCGACGACCAGTACTGGATGGAAAAAGACCAGGCGCACGAATTTCCGACCGAGTTCTACGACGCCATCGCTCAGGGTGGCTGGCTGGGCATGACGATTCCTCCGGAATACGGTGGCCACGGCCTCGGAATCACCGAAGCCACCATCCTGCTCGAGGAGGTCGCCAAATCCGGCGGCGCCATGAACGCCGCCAGCTCGATCCATCTGTCCATCTTCGGCATGCAACCGGTGGTGGTGCACGGCTCCGACGAACTCAAGGCGCGCACGCTGCCCAAGGTCGCGACCGGCGAAGTGCACGTCTGCTTCGGCGTCACCGAACCTGGCGCCGGACTGGACACGTCGCGAATCACCACCTTCGCCAAGCGCGACGGCGATCGCTACATCGTCAACGGCCGGAAGGTGTGGATCTCCAAAGCGATGGAGTCCGACAAGATCCTGCTGCTGACGCGTACCCAGTCATATGAGGAAGTCACCAAGAAGACCGACGGGATGACGTTGTTCATCACCGACCTCGACCGCAGCAGGGTCGACATCCGCCCCATCCGCAAGATGGGCCGCAACGCCGTCAGCTCCAACGAATTGTTCATCGACAATCTCGAGGTGCCCGTCGAGGACCGAATCGGCGAGGAAGGCAAGGGCTTTCAGTACATTCTGGACGGCCTGAATCCGGAGCGGATGCTGATCGCCGCCGAGGCGCTCGGCATCGGCCGGGTGGCGCTGGACAAGGCGGTGAAATACGGCAACGAGCGTGAGGTGTTCGGCCGGCCCATCGGCATGAACCAGGGCCTGCAGTTCCCGCTCGCCGACTCGCTGGCACGCCTGGACGCCGCCGAGCTGATGTTGCGCAAGGCCACCTGGTTGTATGACAACGGCAAACCCTGTGGGCGCGAGGCGAATACGGCGAAATACCTGTGCGCCGATGCTGGCTTCACCGCCGCGGACCGGGCGTTGCAAACGCATGGTGGTATGGGATACGCGGAGGAATACCACATCACGCGCTACTTCCGCGAGGCCCGGCTGATGAAGATCGCGCCCGTCAGCCAGGAGATGATCCTGAACTTCCTGGGATCCAACGTTCTGAAGTTGCCGAGGAGCTATTGACCGCGCCCGGCGACCCCGTGCTGCTGTCGGAAGACCGCGCCGGAGTACGCACCCTGACCCTCAACCGTCCGCGCCGTAAGAACGCGATCAACCCCGAACTCTGGGTTGCGTTGCGCGACGCGCTGCACGCCGCCGGTCACGACCGCGGCGTGCGCGCGCTCGTGCTCGCCGGCTCCGGCGGCAGCTTCTGCTCCGGTGCCGACATTTCGGTCCCCGACGACATTCATCCGAATTACAAGCTGCAGCGGCTGACTGACGTCGCGCTGGAGCTGCACGAGCTTGCGATACCGACGATCGCCAAGGTGGCCGGAGTGGCCGTCGGGGCGGGCTGGAACCTCGCGCTCGGATGCGACTTCGTCGTCGCCACGCCGGAATCGACGTTCTGCCAGATCTTCTCCAAGCGGGGTCTGTCGATTGACCTCGGTGGTTCCTGGTTGTTGCCCAAACTCGTTGGCCTGCAACAGGCGAAGCGGCTCGCGCTGCTCGCCGAGACGATTGACGCCGGGGAGGCGTACGCGCTGAACCTGGTGACGTGGGTGGTGTCGGCGGCGGAGATCGACTCCTTCGTCGACGATCTCGCCGACCGGCTGGCGGCCGGTCCGCCGATCGCCCTCGCCCACACCAAGGCTCTGCTGAACGAGGGAGCCGACAGCACCTTGCGCGACGCGCTGGCCAACGAGGCCCGCGCTCAGGTGGGCAATTTCGCGACGGCGGACGCGGCCGCGGCGTATGCCGCTTTCGCGGAGCGGCGGGAGCCGTCGTTTACTGG
>NZ_LZIL01000010.1 GCF_001667075.1 Mycobacterium sp. 852014-52450_SCH5900713
GTTTGGGTGGTGGGCGGGTATATGTTTAAAACAGACCGCCCCCCCTTGGGGGGGCGGGGGGCCGGCCAGCCCCACACGCCACCGCGGCCCACGCCCCCCACCGAGCGTCACGCCAGCGTGACGGTCGGCTCCGGACGCCACGCTGGCGTGACGCTCGGGCCAAAAAGCGCCGTTCACCCCCCGCCGCCTTGGCAGATATATCCAAAATGTGGCGTAGGTTTTAGGGGTGAATGACAACCCGTTCGCCGGCCCCTTCGCCAAGCAGCCCAGGTCGCCGCTCGAACTGCTCGACAGCGTGCCGGATTCCGTCCTGCGCCGGTTGAAGCAGCACTCCGGCCGGCTGGCCACCGAAGCCGTCTCGGTGATGCAGGACCGGTTGCCGTTCTTCGCCGACTTGGAAGCCTCCCAGCGGGCCAGCGTGGCGCTGGTGGTGCAGACGGCCATCAACAACTTCGTCGAGTGGATGCAGGACCCCCACAGCAACGTCAGCTACACCGCACAGGCCTTCGAGCTGGTGCCCCAGGACCTCGCCCGCCGGATCGCGTTGCGGCACAGCGTGGACATGGTGCGCGTCACCATGGAGTTCTTCGAAGAGGTGCTGCCGCTGGTGGCCCGCTCCGAGGAGCAGTTGACCGCCCTGACCGTGGGCGTGCTGAAGTACAGCCGCGACCTCGCCTTCACGTCCGCCTCGGCCTACGCGAACGCGGCCGAGGCGCGCGGCAGCTGGGACAGCCGGATGGAGGCCAGCGTCGTCGACGCGGTGGTCCGCGGCGACACCGGCCCCGAGCTGTTGTCCCGGGCCGCGGCGCTCAACTGGGACACCACCGCCCCCGCCACGGTCGTGGTCGGGGTCCCCGCGCCGGGCCCCGGCGGGTCGACCGGACCGGGCGACGACCAGCGGGCCAGTCAGCACGTCCGCGACATCGCCGGCCGGCACGGCCGCGCCGCCCTCACCGATGTGCACGGCACCTGGCTGGTCGCCGTCGTGTCGGGCCAACTGTCGCCCACCGACAAATTCCTCGGCGACCTACTGGACGCGTTCTCCGACGGCCCGGTGGTCATCGGTCCGACGGCGCCAATGCTGACCGCGGCCTACCACAGCGCCAGCGAGGCGATCTCCGGGATGAACGCCGTCGGTGGCTGGCGGGGGGCGCCGCGGCCCGTGCCGGCGCGCGAACTCCTGCCCGAACGTGCCCTGATGGGGGACGCCTCGGCGATCGTGGCGTTGCACACCGACGTCATGGGACCGTTGGCCGCGGCGGGCCCCACGCTCATCGAGACTCTCGACGCTTATTTAGATTGTGGCGGCGCCATTGAGGCATGTGCCAGAAAGTTGTTCGTTCATCCAAACACGGTCCGCTACCGGCTCAAGCGGATCACCGACTTCACCGGACGAGACCCCACGCAGCCCCGCGACGCATATGTGCTGCGAGTGGCGGCGACGGTCGGCCAGCTCAACTACCCCACAGCTCCCGCTAGCCTTGGCACCAACGCGATGCCTCCGGTTCCGCTGCCGGTCAGGGCGGCTATCGGGAGTCAATCCGAGGCGTAGTGACCCAGGCCACAGGTCGCGGCACGATATCGAACACGTAGCTTACGGAGCTATTTTGTGGGGACTACACAAAAACCTAAGACGAGGTTCATAATCTGTTACACCCGCCAAAACCGTTTCCACAGTGTTCTCTTAAACACGTGATTGCATTGCTTGCGCCCGGACAGGGTTCACAGACCGAGGGGATGCTCTCGCCGTGGCTCGACCTGCCGGGTGCCGCGGACCAGCTCGACCTGTGGTCGAAGGCCAGCGGCCTCGACCTGGTCCGGCTGGGTACCACCGCGTCGACCGAGGAGATCACCGACACCTCGGTCACTCAGCCCCTGGTCGTCGCGGCCACGCTGCTGGCCCACCAGGAGCTCACCAAGCGCGGCCTGCTTGCCGACGCGGACCTCATCGTGGCGGGTCACTCCGTCGGCGAGATCGCGGCCTACGCGATCGCCGGTGTGATGGCCGCCGATGACGCCGTCGCGCTGGCCGCCACCCGTGGCGCCGAAATGGCCAAGGCCTGCGCCATCGAGCCGACCGGCATGTCCGCGGTGCTCGGCGGTGACGAGGCCGAGGTGCTGACCCGTCTCGAGCAGCTCGACCTGTTCCCCGCCAACCGCAACGCCGTCGGCCAGATCGTCGCCGCCGGCCCGCTCACGGCGCTGGAGAAGCTGGCCGAGGACCCGCCGGCCAAGGCCCGGATCCGCGCCCTCGGGGTGGCCGGGGCGTTCCACACCAAGTACATGGCTCCGGCCCTCGACCGCTACGCCGCCGCGGCGGCCGCCGTCGCGACCGCCGAGCCCACCGCCACGCTGCTGTCCAACCGCGACGGGCAGCCCGTCGCCTCGGCGGCGGCGGCGATGGACGCGCTGGTCGCTCAACTCACCCAGCCGGTGCGCTGGGACCTGTGCACGGCAACCATGCGTGACCGGGAAATCACGGCGGCCGTGGAGTTCCCCCCTGCGGGCACTCTCACCGGCATCGCCAAACGCGAACTTCGGGGGGTTACGACCCGCGCCGTCAAAGCACCCGCAGACCTGGACGCACTGGCCGAACTCTAGAAGCCGCTTCCAGTACAACCACATACCGCTCTAAAGAACATTCTGTTCGATCAACTCAACACATTACGAAGGGAAGACGCTGTGGCCGTCACTCAAGAAGAAATCATTGCCGGTATCGCGGAGATCATCGAAGAGGTCACCGGTATCGAGCCGTCCGAGGTCACCCCGGAGAAGTCGTTCGTGGACGACCTGGACATCGACTCGCTGTCGATGGTCGAGATCGCGGTGCAGACCGAGGACAAGTACGGCGTGAAGATCCCGGACGAGGACCTCGCCGGTCTGCGTACCGTCGGTGACGTCGTCGCGTACATCCAGAAGCTCGAGGAAGAAGACCCCGAGGCCGCCGCAGCGCTGCGCGCCAAGCTGGAGTCCGAGAACCCCGACGCCGTTGCCAACGTCAAGGCGAGGCTGGAAGCGGACAAGTGAGCAAGCCTTCCACTGCCAATGGCGGTTACCCCAACGTTGTGGTAACCGCCGTCACGGCGACGACATCGATCGCGCCGGACATCGAGAGCACGTGGAAGGGTTTGTTAGCCGGCGAAAGCGGCATCCACGTTCTCGAGGACGAGTTCGTCACCAAGTGGGACCTGCCCGTCAAGATCGGTGGTCACCTCAAGGAGCCCATCGACGAGCACATGAGCAGGCTCGACTTGCGGCGGATGTCCTACGTCCAACGGTTGGCCAAGTTGCTGGGCACTCAGCTGTGGGAGTCCGCCGGCAGCCCGGAGGTCGACCCCGACCGGTTCTCGGTGGTGGTCGGCACCGGGCTCGGCGGCGCCGAGCGGATCGTGGAGACCTACGACCTGATGAACGAGGGCGGTCCCCGCAAGGTGTCGCCGCTCGCCGTTCAGATGATTATGCCCAACGGCGCCGCGGCGGTGGTGGGCCTGCAGCTCGGTGCCCGCGCCGGAGTGATCACCCCGGTGTCGGCCTGTTCGTCGGGCTCGGAGGCGATCGCCCACGCCTGGCGGCAGATCGTCATGGGTGACGCCGACTTCGCCGTCTGCGGCGGTGTCGAGGGACCCATCGAGGCGCTGCCCATCGCGGCGTTCTCCATGATGCGGGCCATGTCCACCCGCAACGATGAGCCCGAACGTGCCTCGCGGCCGTTCGACAAGGACCGCGACGGCTTCGTCTTCGGCGAGGCCGGGGCCATGATGATCATCGAGACCGAGGAGCACGCCAAGGCCCGCGGTGCCAAGCCGCTGGCCCGGTTGATGGGTGCCGGCATCACGTCGGACGCGTTCCACATGGTCGCTCCCGCGGCGGACGGCGTGCGCGCCGGACGGGCAATGCAACGGTCGCTCGAATTGGCGGGCTTGTCCCCCAAGGACATCGACCACGTCAACGCTCACGGGACGGCGACGCCGATCGGCGACACGGCCGAGGCCAACGCCATCCGGGTCGCCGGCTGCGAGCGAGCAGCGGTGTACGCGCCGAAGTCGGCGCTGGGCCACTCTATCGGCGCGGTCGGCGCGCTGGAATCTGTTCTCACGGTATTGAGCCTTCGGGACGGCGTGATACCGCCAACACTGAATTACGAAACCCCAGATCCCGAGATCGACCTTGATGTTGTTGCGGGCGAACCTCGCTACGGCGATTTCCGTTACGCGATCAACAACTCGTTCGGGTTCGGTGGCCACAATGTGGCGCTCGCCTTCGGGCGGTACTGAGCACAGAAGGAAGATCGCAAGACTCATGACAGAGCTGGTTACCGGGAAAGCGCTCCCGAACGTGGTCGTCACAGGCATCGCCATGACGACCGCAGTCGCATCGGATGCGGAGAACACCTGGAAGTTGTTGCTAGACGGCCAAAGTGGAATCCGCACCCTCGAGGACCCGTTCATCGAAGAGTTCGACCTGCCGGTCCGTATCGGCGGGCACCTCGTCGAGGAGTTCGACAGCCACCTGACGCGCATTGAGTTGCGTCGTCTGTCCTATCTGCAAAAGATGTCCACCGTGCTGGGCCGGCGGGTATGGGAGAACGCCGGTTCACCAGAGGTGGACACCAACCGGTTGATGGTGTGCATCGGCACCGGGATGGGCTCGACCGAGGAGCTCATCTGGGGTTATGACTCGCTGCGCGAGCGCGGCACCAAGGCGTTCAACCCGCTGGGCGTGCAGAAATACATGCCCAACGGCGCGGCCGCGACGGTTGGGCTGGAGCGGCATGCCAAGGCCGGGGTATGCGCCCCGGTGTCGGCATGTGCGTCGGGCGCCGAAGGTATCGCCCAGGCGTGGCGGCACATCGTGTTCGGCGAGGCCGACATCGCGATCTGCGGTGGTGTGGAAACCAAGATCGAGGCGGTGCCCATCGCGGCATTCGCCGCAATGCGCATCGTGTTGTCCACAACCAACGACGACCCGGCGGGCGCCTGCCGCCCGTTCGACCGCGACCGCAACGGGTTCGTGTTCGGTGAGGGTGGCGCGCTGATGGTGATCGAGACCGAGGAGCACGCCAAGGCCCGTGGCGCCAACATCCTGGCCCGGGTAATGGGGGCCAGCATCACCTCGGACGGCTTTCACATGGTGGCGCCGGACCCCGATGGGGCACGCGCCGGCCATGCGATCTCGCGGGCGATCCAGCTCGCGGGGCTCACTCCGGGCGATATCGACCACGTCAACGCCCATGCCACCGGTACCCAGGTCGGCGACGTGGCCGAGGCCAAGGCCATCAACAACGCCCTGGGCAGCCACAAGCCGGCGGTGTATGCGCCCAAGTCCGCGCTCGGCCACTCGGTGGGCGCCGTGGGTGCGGTCGAGTCGATCCTGACGGTGATGGCCCTGCGGGACCAGGTCGTTCCGCCGACGCTGAACCTCGAAAACCTCGACCCCGAGGTGGATCTGGACGTGGTGGCGGGCAAGCCGCGTCCGGGCAACTACCGGTACGCCATCAACAACTCGTTCGGATTCGGCGGGCACAACGTCGCGGTCGCCTTCGGGCGGTACTGATCACCGCTTCGTCACCAGACAGCACACCCGGAAAACAGGAGACTGCGATGACAATCATGGCCCCCGCGTCGGTCGGCGAGTCGCTCGACCCCAGGGACCCGTTGCTGCGTCTGAGCAACTTCTTCGACGAGGGCAGCGTCGAGCTGCTGCACGAGCGTGACCGCTCGGGTGTGCTTTCGGCGTCGGGCACCGTGAACGGTGTGCGGACCATCGCCTTCTGCACCGACGGGACCGTGATGGGCGGCGCCATGGGCGTCGAGGGCTGTGCCCACATCGTCAACGCCTATGACACCGCCATCGAGGAGCAGAGCCCGATCGTGGGCATCTGGCACTCCGGCGGGGCGCGCCTGGCCGAGGGCGTCAAGGCGTTGCACGCGGTCGGGACGGTGTTCGAGGCGATGATTCGCGCGTCCGGATATGTCCCGCAGATCTCGGTGGTCGTCGGTTTCGCCGCCGGCGGCGCGGCCTACGGTCCCGCGCTGACCGACGTCATCGTGATGGCGCCGGAAAGCCGGGTGTTCGTCACCGGGCCCGACGTGGTGCGGAGCGTCACCGGGGAGGACGTGGACATGGCGTCCCTCGGCGGCCCGGAGACCCACCACAAGAAGTCCGGCGTGTGCCACATCGTCGCCGACGACGAGCTCGACGCCTACGAGCGTGGCCGCCGCCTGGTCGGATTGTTCTGCCAGCAGGGCCATTTCGACCGCAGCAGGGCCGAGGCCGGTGACACCGATATCCACGCGCTGCTCCCCGAGTCGGCCCGGCGGGCCTACGACGTGCGTCCGATCGTGACCGCGATCCTGGACGACGAGACGCCGTTCGACGAGTTCCAGGCCAACTGGGCACCGTCGATGGTGATCGGGCTGGGCCGGTTGTCCGGCCGCACGGTGGGCGTCCTGGCGAACAACCCGTTGCGACTGGGTGGCTGCCTGAACTCCGAAAGCGCCGAGAAGGCAGCACGATTCGTGCGTCTGTGCGACGCGTTCGGCATCCCGCTGATCGTGGTCGTCGACGTTCCCGGCTACCTGCCCGGCGTCGACCAGGAGTGGGGCGGCGTGGTGCGCCGCGGCGCGAAGCTGCTGCACGCGTTCGGCGAGTGCACGGTTCCGCGCGTCACGCTGGTCACCCGAAAGACCTACGGCGGGGCCTACATTGCGATGAACTCCCGATCGCTCAACGCGACGAAGGTGTACGCCTGGCCGGACGCCGAGGTGGCCGTGATGGGTGCCAAGGCCGCCGTCGGCATCCTGCACAAGAAGAAGCTGGCCGCCGCGGCCGATGACGAGCGCGAAGCGCTGCACGACCAGTTGGCCGCCGAGCACGAGAAGATCGCCGGCGGTGTGGACAGCGCCATCGAGATCGGTGTGGTCGACGAGAAGATCGACCCGTCGCACACCCGCAGCAAGCTCACCGAGGCGCTGGCCCAGGCGCCGGCGCGCCGCGGTCGGCACAAGAACATCCCGCTGTAGGTCGAGAGCGGCCGCATCGGCCCCTTCAGCACCGCTCTCCGACCATTGGGTGGGCCACGAATTTGATATCACCTGTGCTATCAAATTCGGCAAGGTGGTTATGCCCCTCTGCGGCCCAGGATCGTGGTAAGCGCCCGGCGCAGTTCCTCTTCGGGGTTGTCAGGCAGCGCATCGGCACGCCAGCCGACGAAATCGTCCGGACGGATCAACAGCGCGCCTTCGGGAATGAGTCCGGTGACTGCCGACCACTCGTCGCTATGGAGGCGGTGCGCGGCCACCGGTACCGAAGCCGCAGCGGCACACCAGCGTTCGTCGCCGGTCAGCACGGTGAACCCGGGCCCAAGCAGGTCGAGCGTCGACACGCCGTCGCGCACCCACACGTGGGGAACCCGGGTGCCGGGCTGAGCGTGCAACTCCCCCACGAGCTGCACACCGCCCGAAACCGTCGCAGGCCCGTCGACGTTCACCACCGCCGCCGAGCGGTATTGATAACCGATGAGCAGTTCGAACATCGAGCACTCCTCGTCGGCCGGCAATTGTGGACCGTCCTCGCTCATGGGCAGCACGGCGAGCGTCGGGCCGGTCAGCGACTGCCGGGCGGCGAACTGCCCCACCGGGTGACGCTCGGCCTGGTAGGTATCCAGCAGTGCCGGCTCGGCGGTCCCGTCTAAAACGGCGGCCAGCTTCCAGGCCAGGTTGTGCGCACTCTGGATCGCGGTGTTGGCTCCCCCGGCCTTGAACGGCGGCATGGTGTGCGCCGAATCGCCGACGAGAAAGGCTCGGCCACAACGAAATTGGTCGGCCACCTGCTCGTAGGGTTGCCAGGCCGCGACCTCGATGACGTCGATGTCTATCGGCTCGCCGATCGCCTTGATGAGCACATCCCGGCAGCGTTGCGGCGTGAACTGCTCCGCCGACTCACCTTTGCCCGGGAAGTACGTGGTGATGAACATCCCCAAGTCGCCGTCGACCAGCAGAAAGATGCCGTCCACGTCAGCGTTCTTGACTTGCACGGCATCCCCGTCGGCCAACTGCGAGACGAACTTCTTCCAGGGCGCCCGGAAGTAGATGAACACGACGAAGATCGGTAACGCGCCATAACCGGACGTGCTGATGCCCAACCAGTTTCGGACCGGGCTGTGCACACCATCGGCGCCGACGAGGTAGTCGGCGCGGACAGTCTCGGACTTCCCGGTATCCCGGTCGCGGACCACCGCGGTGACGCCGGCCCCGTCCTGCTCGAACGACACCACTTCCGTCCCGTACCGCACCTCGCTTCCCCGCCGGCGCGTCTCGCCGAGCAGAATCGGCTCCAGCCTGCTCTGCGGGCAATACTGCGCGGCGGGCTCCGGGCTGAGCGCGTCGAGTCCCGCGAAGATCGCGTTGATGTCGATGGCCACGCGTTCCTCGGCGCTGTTGAGCGTGGGCCTGACCATCAGGGTCGAAACATGGTCGGCGACCGCATGTACCTCGTCGCCGAGCCCGAGGCCGCGCAGGATTTCCAGGCTCCGGAAGCTCAGGTTGCGGGCCTTGGGATAGATGAAAGTCTCGCGCCGCTTCTCCACCAGCAGCGAATGGGCCCCGTGTTTGGCCAGCAACGCGGAGGTGGCCAAGCCGGCGGCGCCGGCACCGACGATGAGCACGGGAACGCGAATGGTCGTCATCAGAGAAATGATAGTCGCTGTCATTCGGGATTTACAGTCATAATATGAATCCCGACGCGGCGCCCTAGCCGAACCGCGCCACGAACTCCTCCGCCACCGCCACCACGCGCTCGCGATCGGACTCGACCAATCCGATGCGCGTCCGCCGATCCACGATGTCCGAGACATCCAGCGCGCCCTCATGGGTGATCGCGTACTCGAATTCCGCCCGGGTGACGTCGATGCCCTCGGCCACCGGCTCAGTCGGGCGTTTGCAGCCGGCGGCGGCGACGACCTTGGCCGCCTCGGCGCCGTATCGCTGCAGCAGCGACGCCGGCAATCCGGCAACGGGGCTCGAGCCGGCCGACCCCGGGTTCGCGGGCGCGCCGATCAGCGGGAGGTTGTGGGTACGGCACTTCGTGGCGCGCAGGTGCCGCAGGCTGATCGCCCGATCCAGCACATCCTGTGCCATGTAACGGTATTCGGTCAGCTTGCCGCCGATCACGCTGATGATCCCGGATCCCGACTCCACGACGGCGTGCTCGCGCGAGACGTCGGCGGTGCGGCCCTCCCCGGTGTCGATCAACGGCCGCAGGCCCGCGTACGCACCGGTGACGTCGGCGGGGCCGAGCCCAACCCCCAACGCGGTGTTGACCGTCTCCAATAGGAACGCGACCTCGTCGGCCGACGGCGTCGGCACGTCCGGAATCGGCCCGGGCGCGGCTTCGTCGGTCAGCCCCAGGTAGACCCGGCCGAGCTGCTCGGGCATGGCGAACACGAACCGGTTGAGCTCACCGGGTATCGGAATCGTCAGCGCCGCAGTGGGATTGCCGAAGGCTTCGGCGTCGAACACCAGATGCGTGCCACGGCTGGGTCGCAGCCGCAACACGCCGTCGATCTCGGCCGCCCACACCCCGGCCGCGTTGATGACCGCCCCGGCCGAGACATCGAACGACTGCCCAGTGCGCTGGTCGGTCAGCCGCACCGAAGTGCCGGTGGCCTTCGACGCCGCCACGTAGGTCAGGATCCGCGCGCCGTGCTGCGCCGCGGTGCGCGCGACCGCGGTGACCAGCCGGGCGTCGTCGATCAGCTGCCCGTCGTAGGCCAGCAGGCCCCCGTCCAGGCCGTCACGCCGGACGGTGGGCGCCATCTGCACGACGCGCTCGGGCCCGACTCGGCGCGACCGCGGCAGCGTCGACGACGACGTGCCCGCAAGCATCCGCAGCGCGTCCCCCGCCAGGAATCCGGCGCGCACCACCGCGCGTTTGCCCCGGCCCATGGACGGCAGCAGCGGAACCAGTTGCGGCATCGCATGAACGAGATGAGGGGCGTTGCGGCTCATCAGGATTCCGCGTTCGATGGCGCTGCGCCGGGCGATCCCCACGTTGCCGGTCGCCAGGTAGCGCAGGCCGCCGTGCACCAACTTGGAACTCCAGCGGCTGGTGCCGAAGGCCAGATCATGCTTTTCCACCAGCGCCACCCGCAACCCGCGCGACGCGGCGTCCAAGGCGATGCCGGCACCGGTGATGCCGCCGCCGATCACGACGACGTCCAGCGGTTCGCCGTCGGCCAGCGCGCTCAGGTCGGCCGCGCGGCGGGCGGCGTTGAGCGCGGTGGGGTCGGGGATCACGACAGGTATCCGTTCAGCGAGTAGGCGAGTTCGCCGGCCAGCGTTTCGGCGTCCAGGAGCGGTTCGACGATCTGCGCGGACTGAATGGTCGACTGGGCGATCAGCAGCACCATGGTCGCCATCTGGACCGGGTCGCCGGCGCGCACGCTGCCATTGCGCTGGGCGACTCGCAGCCGGGCGGCGAGGGCGTCGATCAGCATGTGCTGGCTGGTCCCGAGGCGCTCGGTGATGTAGATCGGCGCGAGCTCGGAGTGCAAGACGGACATCACGAGGCGGTCGCGGCGCAGCAGGTCGGCCACCGTGACGATCTGTCGGACAAGCGATTCCCGGTCGTCACCGAGCAGCGGCGCGTCCCGCATCACCTCGGTGACGTGCCGGGTCAACAGCGCGGCCACGATCGACTGAGTGTCCGGCCAGCGGCGGTAGACCGTGGGCCTGCTGACGCCCGCGCGTCGAGCGATCTCGGCCAGGGTCACCCGGTCCACCCCGAAATCGACCACGCAGCTGGCTGCCGCCGCGAGGATGCGCTCTCCGGTGTCCACCGGCATGCGAGCGTTACTGATTGACAGCATGTGTAATACTGTAACGCATGACGCAACCCGAGGGCCTCCTCCCCCCGATGAAGTGGAACGCCTGGGGTGACCCCGCCGCGGCCAAGCCGCTCTCCGAGGGGATCCGGGCGCTGTTGAAACAGGCTGTGGGCGTGCAGGATTCCGGCGTCGCCGAGCTCGAACCCGATCAGGTGCGCGTGCGCCCGTCGGCGTTGTCGCAGGCGCATCGCGACGCACTGGCCGAGCTCGTCGGCGCCGCCTACTGCCGCACCGACGACCGGGATCGGCTGCTGCACGCCGGCGGCAAGTCCACGATCGACCTGCTGCGCCGCAAGGACGCGGGCGTGCAGGACGTGCCCGACGCCATCCTGCTGCCCGGCGACGAGGACGCCGTCGCCACGGTCCTGCGCTACTGCTCCCACCACCGCATCGCCGTCGTCCCGTTCGGCGGCGGCACCAGCGTGGTCGGCGGTTTGGATCCCGTACGCGGCGAGTTCCAAGCCGTCGTGTCCCTCGACCTGCGCCGCCTCGACCAACTGATCTCGCTCGACGACGTCTCGGGTCAGGCCGTGTTCGGGGCCGGCGTCACCGGACCGGATGCGGAACGCTTGCTTGGCGCTCAAGGCTTTTCACTCGGGCATTTCCCGCAGAGCTTCGAATACGCGACGATCGGCGGCTTCGCCGCGACGCGCTCGTCCGGGCAGGACTCGGCGGGCTACGGCCGGTTCAACGACATGGTGCGCGGCCTGCGCGTGGTCACCCCGGTGGGCACCCTGGACCTGGGCCACGCGCCCGAGTCCGCCGCCGGCCCCGACCTGCGTCAGCTGATGATCGGCTCGGAGGGCGCCTTCGGCATCATCACCCGGGTGCGGCTGCGGGTGCACCGCCTCCCGGAAGCCGTCCGCTACGAGGCGTGGTCCTTCCCGGACTTCGAGACCGGGGCCGCGGCCCTGCGCGCCGTCACGCAAACGGCCACCGGCTCAACCGTCATCCGGCTTTCCGACGAGGCCGAGACGGGAGTCAATCTGGCCACCACCGAGTCGATCGGCGAAAGCCAGATCACCGGCGGCTGTCTGGCGATCACGGTGTTCGAGGGCAGCAAGGAACACGTCGAGAGTCGGCACGCCGAAACCAGCGCCCTGCTGGCGGCGCAAGGCGGAACGTCGCTGGGCGAAGCGCCCGCGCGGGCCTGGGAGCACGGGCGGTTCGGCGCACCGTATCTGCGCGACTCGCTGCTGTCGGCCGGCGCACTCTGCGAGACGCTCGAGACCGCCACCGACTGGTCCAACATCCCCGCGCTCAAAGCCGCTGTGACGCAAGCGCTTACCGACGCGCTGGCCGAGACCGGCACACCGGCGCTGGTGATGTGCCACATTTCGCACGTGTACCCCACCGGAGCGTCGTTGTACTTCACCGTCGTCGCCGGCCAGCGCGGCAATCCGATCGAACAATGGAAGGCCGCGAAAAGGGCCGCGTGCGACGCGATCATGGCCACCGGCGGCACGATCACCCACCACCACGCGGTCGGCGCCGACCACCGCCCCTGGATGGCCGACGAGGTGGGCGAGCTGGGGGTGCAGGTCTTACGCGCGGTCAAGGCGACCCTGGACCCCGCTGGAATCCTCAACCCCGGCAAGCTGATTCCATGAATCGGCGCGAGATCGCGAAAGTGATCGCGCTGACCAATCCCGTCTCCGGGCACGGCGCCGCGATCCGGGCGGCGGAGCGCGCGATCGCGCGGCTGCACCACCACGGTGTCGAGGTGGTCGAGATCATCGGCGACGACGCGCAGGACGCGCGCTACCTGGTGAGCGCCGCACTGGATAAGGGCGTCGACGCGGTGATGGTGACCGGCGGTGACGGCGTCGTCTCCAACGCGCTGCAAGTGCTCGCGGGCACCGACGTTCCAATCGGCATCGTGGCGGCGGGGACGGGTAACGACCACGCCCGCGAATTCGGTCTGCCCACAAAGGATCCGGAAGCCGCCGCGGACATCATCGTCGACGGCTGCACGGAAACCATCGACCTGGGCCGGATCCGCGCCGAGAACGGGGCCGACAAGTGGTTCGGCACGGTGGCGGCCACCGGATTCGACTCCCTGGTGACCGACCGGGCCAACCGGATGACCTGGCCGGACGGGCGGTTGCGGTACTACCTCGCCATGCTCGCCGAGCTATCGCAGTTGCGGCTGTTGCCCTTTCGCATGGTCCTCGACGGGACGCGAGAGATCGATGCCGACATCACGCTGGCGGCCTTCGGCAATACCCGCAGCTATGGCGGCGGCATGCTGATCTGCCCCCACGCCGATCACACCGACGGTCTGCTCGATATCACCATGGTGCACTCGGCGTCCCGGACGAAGCTGGTCCGCCTCTTCCCCACCGTGATGAAAGGCACCCACGTCGACCTCGACGAGGTGAGCACCACGCGGGCCAAGTCCGTTCACGTCGAGTGCCCGGGCATCAACGTCTACGCCGACGGCGACTTCGCCTGCCCGCTGCCCGCCGAGATCAGCGCGGTTCCGGGCGCGCTGCGGATCCTGCGCCGAGCTGAGGACCAATAGCGGCTCGCCGAATTGATATCGCCTGCGCTATCAAATTCGAGGGTCGCCTATTGCCCTCCAGACGTCGAAACGCGCCTAGCCGACTCCCCGGCTGAGCCAGGTCACCTCGCCGACCTCGCCGCCGTCGCGGTACGACTCCAGGGCGTCGTCCCACGCCGTTCCCAGCACTGTGTCCAGCTCGGCGGCCAGGGTGTCGGCGCCCTGCGCCATCAGCGCGCGCAGCCGCATCTCCCCGACCATGACGTCGCCGTTGGCGCTCATCGCCCCGCTCCACAGGCCGAGCTGCGGGGTGTGGCTGAATCGCTGGCCGTCCACTCCGGGGCTGGGGTCCTCGGTGACCTCGAACCGCAGCACCGACCAGGAGCGCAAGGCGTTGGCCAGCCTGGCGCCGGTGCCGACCGGCCCGACCCAGTTGGTGACCGCGCGCAGCTGTCCGGGCATGGCCGGCTGCGGCGTCCAGGTGAGGTTCGCCTTCGCCCCAAGGGTCGACGACAACGCCCACTCGACATGCGGGCATACCGCTGCCGGCGAGGCGTGCACGTACACCACGCCAGTCGTCACGTCGGCGAATTGATTCGACGCACGCATATCCTGCTCCTTCGGTTCCGCGAGGGACGTCTTCCCCAACGACCTGGCGGACCTACAAGCAGGATCTGCTAACTATTTGTGTGTCGTGCGTGTCTATTGTGCCTTGTGATGCCCGTGTTGCGCTAGTGTGCATTTTCCATTAGCCATATTCGGCGATCACGGCGTCGGAAATCGCAGGCCAGGGCCGCAGCGCCCACTCCCCGAAATCGCGGTTCGTGAGGACCACCAGCGCCAGGTCACGTTCGGGATCCGCCCAGATGAAACCGCCCGCCTGCCCGAAATGGCCGTACGTTCGCGGCGAATTGCGGGCGCCGGTCCAGTGCGGCGATTTGGCGTCCCGGATCTCGAAACCCAGCCCCCAGTCGTTGGGTCGCTGCACACCGTAGCCGGGCAACACCCCGTCCAGACCGGGAAATTGCACCGCAGTCGCCTCGGCGTGCAGTTCGGCCGAGACGGTCGACGGTCGCAGCAGGTCGACGGCGAAAGCCGCCAGGTCCGCCACCGTGGACGTCGCCCCGAACCCGGCGGCCGGCGCGCCGCCGTCCAGCCGGGTGGCGGCCATGCCCAAGGGTTCGCAGACCGCTTCGGCCAGGTAGCGCCCGAACTCGATGCCGGATTCGCGCTCCACGACCTGGGCGAGCACGGTGAAGCCGTGGTTGGAGTAGATGCGCCGCGCCCCGGGGGCGGCCAGCACGTGATCGTTGTGCAGGGCCAGGCCCGACGCGTGCGCCAGCAGGTGGCGGATCGTGGCGCCCGGCGGGCCGGCGGCGGTGTCCAGGTCGACGACACCCTCTTCGACGGCCACGTGCACGGCGCGGGCCACCAGCGGCTTGGTCACCGAAGCAAGCTCGAACACCCGCTCGGTGTCGCCGTGGCCGGCCAGCACCCCATCGGGTCCGATCACCGCCGCGGCGGCCGCCTCGACCGGCCAATCAGCCAGCGCGTCGAGTGCCGCCATCACTTCCGGGCGATGTAGTAGTTGTTGATCGGGTCCGACTCGATCTCGGCCACCTGCACGTCGTCGAACCCGGCATCGCCCAGCATCGCGGTGGCCAGCTGTGTCCCCCAGGCGGTGCCCAGCCCGGCGCCGTCCAGCGCCAACGACACCGTCATGCAGTGCATCAGCGACGTGGTGTAGAGGTAGGTGCTCATCGGGATGCCGACGTTGTCCTCGAGCCGGCTCGACGCCTTGATGTCGGCCATCAGCAGCACGCCGCCGGGACGCAGGGCGCGGTGGATGTTCTCCAACACCCGCGCCGGGTGGGCCTGGTCGTGGATGGCGTCGAACACGGTGATCACGTCGTAGGCGTCCGACTTGTCCAGCTCCGCCAGGTTGTGGCTTTCGAAGGTCGCGTTCGACAGACCGAGGTCGGCCGCCTCGCGGGCGCCGACGGCGATCGCCTCGTCGGAGAAGTCGATTCCGGTGAAGCGGCTGGCCGGAAACGCCCGCGCCATCACGTTGACCGCGTGGCCGCTGCCGCAGCCGAAATCCGCCACGTCGGCTCCCGAGCGCAAGCGTTCGACGAGACCGTCGACCAGCGGCAGCACCACATCGACCAAAGCGTTGTCGTACACCACGCCGCTCTGCTCGGCCATCAGCGCGTGGAACCGGGGGAACTCGCCGTAGTGCAGGCCGCCGCCCTCGCGGAAGCAACCGATGATTTTCTGTTCGACTTCGGCGAGCTGCGGGACGAACAGGGCCACCAGGGCCAGGTTGTCCGGCCCGGCCGCCCGGGTCAGCACGCCCGCGCGGTGCGCGGGCAGCGAGTAGGTGGCGGAGTCGGGGTCGTAGTCGACGACGCGCCCGGTCGTCATGCCGGCCAGCCACTCGCGCACGTAGCGCTCGTTGAGGCCGGCCGCTTCGGCGATCTGCGCGCTGGTGGCGGAAGCCAGCCCCGCCATCGTGTCGAGCAGCCCGGTCTGGTGCCCGATGCTCAGCAGCAGCGTCAGGCTGGCGCCGTCGATGGCCGCCGCGATTCGTTCGCTGAATTCTTCGGACGTTTCGGAAGCGGTCTCGGCTGCCGTCATGCCCAGCGACGCTACACCGTAGGTTGGTGGCCATGAGTCAGACAGTGCGCGGCGTGATTTCACGAAAGAAGGGCGAACCCGTCGAGCTGGTGGACATCGTCGTCCCGGACCCCGGGCCCGGCGAGGCCCTGGTCGACATCATCGCCTGCGGGGTGTGCCACACGGACCTGACCTACCGCGAGGGCGGCATCAACGACGAGTACCCCTTCCTGCTCGGCCACGAGGCGGCCGGCCGGGTCGAGGCGGTCGGCCCCGGCGTGACCGCGGTCGAGCCAGGTGACTTCGTCATCCTGAACTGGCGCGCGGTCTGCGGCCAGTGCCGGGCCTGCAAGCGCGGCCGCCCGCACCTGTGCTTCGACACCTTCAACGCCGCGCAGAAGATGACGCTGACCGACGGCACGGAACTCACGCCCGCCCTGGGCATCGGGGCGTTCGCCGACAAGACGCTGGTGCACGCCGGCCAATGCACCAAGGTCGATCCCGCCGCCGACCCTGCTGTCGCGGGCCTGCTCGGCTGCGGGGTGATGGCCGGGATCGGCGCGGCGATCAACACCGGCGGTGTCACCCGCGACGACACCGTCGCGGTGATCGGCTGCGGCGGCGTCGGCGATGCCGCGATCGCCGGCGCCGCGCTGGTCGGGGCCCGGCGCATCATCGCCGTCGACACCGACGACACCAAGCTGGACTGGGCCCGCGAGTTCGGCGCCACCCACACCGTCAACGCCCGCCAGGCCGACGTCGTGGAGGCGATCCAGGACCTCACCGACGGGTTCGGGGTCAACGTCGCGATCGACGCCGTCGGCCGGCCCGAAACCTGGAAGCAGGCCTTCTATGCCCGCGACCTCGCGGGAACCGTTGTGCTGGTGGGTGTTCCGACGCCCGACATGAAGCTCGACATGCCGCTGATCGACTTCTTCAGCCACGGCGGGTCGCTGAAGTCGTCGTGGTACGGCGATTGCCTGCCCGAACGGGACTTCCCCACCCTGATCGACCTCTACCTCCAGGGCCGGCTGCCCCTGGAGAGGTTTGTCTCCGAGCGAATCGGGCTAGACGACGTCGAGGAGGCTTTTCACAAGATGCACGGAGGCAAGGTGTTACGTTCGGTGGTGGTGCTCTGATGGTGAACATCGAGCGGGTGGTCACCCACGGCACCTTCGAACTCGACGGCGGCAGTTGGGAAGTCGACAACAACATCTGGCTGATCGGCGACAACTCCAACGTGGTGGTGTTCGACGCCGCCCACGACGCGGGGCCGATCGTCGAGGCCGTGGATGGCCGCCATGTGGTCGCGGTGGTGTGCACGCACGGTCACAACGACCACGTGACGGTCGCGCCGGAACTCGGCAAGACGCTCGACGCGCCGGTGCTGCTGCATCCCGCCGACGAGGTGCTGTGGCGAATGACCCATCCGGACAACGAGTTTCGCCCGCTATCCGATGGCGAGACGCTGAGCGTCGGAGGGACCGAGCTACGGGCGCTACACACCCCGGGCCATTCCCCCGGATCGGTGTGTTGGTATTCGCATGACCTGGGCGTCGTGTTCAGCGGCGACACGCTGTTTGCCGGCGGCCCGGGCGCGACCGGCCGCTCGTATTCGGACTTCCCGACGATCCTGCAGTCCATCTCCGAGCGGCTGGGCAAGCTGCCCGGTGAGACGGTGGTGCACACCGGCCACGGCGACAGCACCACCATCGGCGACGAGATCGTCCACTACGAGGAGTGGGTGGCCCGCGGCGACTGAGCCGCGTCGGGCTCGTGCGGCCGTGCCCAGGCCCGTGCGGCCACATCCGCCACACCAGCACCAGGCCCGGACCACCACACGGTCCCCGTTTTTGATATCGCGGGCGATATCAAAAACGAGAGTCGTCGATTGGTCCGAGACCAGCGCGCATCACGGTTGCGGCAGATTCGCGGCCACCACCGCGCGGCGCCGCGTACGGCCCAACCACAAACCGGACATGATCGAATCGACCAGCCCCACCACGAACAGCCCGACGAACAACCACACCAAAAAGCCCACGGAACTCTTGTGCCCGAAGGCCAGTCGCGGGTTGATATAGCCGTTGACCTGCCCGTCGGTCGTGATGTTGTAGGTGCCGCCGGCCGCAATCCGAGCCACCCATACCCGCACGTGCGCGTCGTTGTTGACCGTCGTTGTGCTGCCGATGTTTTCGGTCACCACGGGCTGCGCCACGCCGTCGGGCGGCGCGAGGGTGACCCCCAGCGGAGGCACGGGTAGCCCGCGGTCGGGACTGCTGATGACGACGGTGTGCAGGCTGATGGTGACGTCACCGGCGGGCAGGTCGAGGCTGCCGGAGCCCGGGACCGGCACCTCGCCGTAGGCGTTGTACTTGTCCAGGAAGAACGCATTGAGCACCAGGGCGACGATGAAGCCGCCCACCGACACGGCCATCAGCGTGACGGCGGCGGCCAGCGAAATCTTCGCGACCCGTCGGCTGCTCATCCGAGCAGTGTGGCACCGCGGGCCGGGCGCTGCCAGCGCGCCAGCGCAATGCCGACGGCGACGAAGGCCAGCATCGGCACCCAGTCCCCCAGCAGCTGGTAGGGCGTGACACGCGAACCCAACGGCACGCTCACCACGGTCACGCCCCGGAAGTCCGACGGGTACCACGCCAGTCGGTGGCCTCGCGCGTCGAACGCCGCACTGTCGCCGGACAATCCGGCGTGCACGGCCGGGCGGCCCGCCTCGACGGCGCGCACCGCCACCTGGGCGGCCAGCTGTGGCTGCGCCCAGGTCCCCTGGTATGACGACGTGGAGCTCTGGTACACCAACAGCTCCGCACCGAGTCGCGCTTCCCGGCGGGCCAGGTCCGAGAACAGGGTCTCGTAGCTGATCAACGGGCCGATTCCCAGTGCGCCGGCGTGCAACACCACGGGCCCGGTCCCACGTTGCCGGTCCTCGGCCGCGGCCCTGCTGTGGCGGGTGATCCAGCCGAAAAGCGGTCGCAGCGGGACGTATTCGCCGAACGGCACCAGCCGGGTCTTCCGGTACGTGCCCAACGATCCACCCGACCCGATGAGCACCGCCGACTTGTAGATCCCGCCGCCGGGCGCGGGCGCGTCGACGTTGACCAACAAATCAGCCCCCACCCGCCGCGATAGCTCGGTGAGCCGCGCCAACACCTCCGGGTGGCCGGCGAGATCGGAGCCCACGGTGCTTTCCCCCCAGACCACCAAGTCCGGGCGCTGACCCGCAACCGAAGCGGTGAGCTCCTCGGCGGCGGCCTGGCGGGCGCCCGAGTCGGCGATGTCGCCCGGCTGTACCAGGGCCACCCGCACCGTGGCGCCGCCGGCGGGCGACGGGCCCAGCAGGTACCAGGCCGGACCGAGAGCCGCGCAGGCCACCGCGCACCCCAGCGCGACGAGCCGGCCCGAAGCGTCGCGGTGCACCACCACGCCCGCCAGAGCCGTATTGGCCGCCACCACAAGGAAACTCGTCAGCCACACCCCTCCCAAGGATGCCGAGGCCAGCGTGACGGGCTGGGCGGACTGCGACGCGCCCAGCGACGCCCACGGGCCACCCAGCGGCGGCCACGACCGCACGGCCTCGGCGGCCACCCACGCGCTGGGCAACACCACCACCGCGGAAACCGTCCGCGCCGGGCCGACGGGCCCGGACAGCAATCGATGCGTCAACCACCCCCAGGGCAGCCAGAGCGCACCGAAACCGACGGCGATCACCGCGAGCAACGGGCCGACGAACGTCAGCAGCCAGTACTGGGTGGCCAGCACGAATCCGGCGGCGCCGAGCCACGCCCGCACGCACGCCTCCCATCCGGAAGGCGCGGCCCGCACCAACAGGAGCAGCGGCACCAGGCCGAACCAGGCCAGCCACCACCACGACGGCGCGGGAAAGGCGAGCGCGGGCAGCGCGCCCACGACCAACGCGGCCGCCCAGCCACGGATGCGCTGTCGACGAGCCGGCACAAAGAGCACACTATGACGGGGCGCACTCGAAGGGAGCGATACGCATGGCCAACGATCTTGTCGCCACGGTGCCCGACCTGTCGGGCAAGCTGGCAATCGTCACCGGCGCCAACAGCGGCCTGGGGTTCGGCCTGGCCCGGCGGCTCGCCGCCGCCGGCGCCGACGTCGTCATGGCGATCCGCAACCGCGGCAAAGGGGAGAAGGCGATCGCGGAAATCCGCGACACGGTCCCCGACGCCAAGCTGGCCATCAAGTCGCTGGACCTGTCGTCGCTGGCCTCGGTCGCTGCGCTGGGTGAACAACTCAACGCCGAGGGCCGCCCCATCGACATCCTGATCAACAACGCCGGCGTCATGACCCCGCCGGAACGCGACACCACCGCCGACGGTTTCGAATTGCAGTTCGGCAGCAACCATCTCGGGCACTTCGCCCTGACGGGGCACGTGCTGCCGCTGCTGCGCGCGGCGGGCAAAGCGCGCGTGGTCTCGCTCAGCAGCCTGGCCGCCCGCCAAAGCGGCAAGATCCACTTCGACGACCCGCAGTTCGAGAAGTCCTACGCGGCCATGTCGGCCTACGGCCAGTCGAAGCTGGCGGTGCTGATGTTCGCCCTCGAGCTGGACCGGCGCAGCCGGGCGGCCGGCTGGGGCATCATGTCCAACGCCGCGCACCCCGGCCTGACCAAGACCAACCTGCAGATCGCCGGACCCTCGCACGGGCGCGAAAAGCCCGCTCTGATGGAGCGGCTGTACAAGGCGTCCTGGCGCTTCACGCCGTTTTTGTGGCAGGAGATCGACGAGGGCATCCTCCCGGCGCTGTACGCGGCCGCCGCGCCGCACGCCCCGGGCGGCGCGTTCTACGGGCCCCGCGGCTTCTACGAGGCCGCCGGCGGCGGGGTGCGGCTGGCCAAGGTGCCCGCGCCCGCCCGCAACGAGGCTGACTGCCAACGACTTTGGGAGCTCTCCGAGCAGCTCACCGGCGTCAGCTACCCGAAGCCGGCCTGACGACTATCGTTGGGACATGCGGCCTGAGCCTCGGATGCCCGAATCGAGCATTGTGGTCCGGCCGGAGCCCGTCTATACCCAGTCGTCGCGGCTGCAGGCCGCCGGGTTAGGCCCGGCCATCGCGTTGTTCGAGCGAGCCGCCGAGCAGGTGCCGCTGCCCAAGCCCCCGCAGCCCATCGTCATCGCCGATTACGGTTGCGCCAACGGACACAATTCGCTCAAGCCGATGTCGGCGGCGATCGCGCTCCTGCGTCGGCGCACCCAAAACGACCACGCAATCCTGGTGGCGCACACCGACATTCCCGACAATGACTTCTCGGCGCTGTTTCGCACCCTGTCCGACGACCCGGAGAGCTACCTGCACCTGGATGCGGCGACGTTCGCATCGTCGATCGGCCGGTCGTTCTACGACCAGATCGTGCCGTCCAAGACCGTGAACCTGGGCTGGTCGTCGTGGGCGGCGCAGTGGCTGAGCACGATGCCCGCCGAGGTGCACGATCACCTGCACATCTCCTACAGCCACGACGACGCCGCGCGCGCGGCGTACACCCAGCGGGCGGCCCTGGACTGGCACAACTTCGTGGCGTTCCGCGGCCGCGAACTGGCCCCCGACGGGCGGCTGGTGGTGATGACGATCGCCCTCGACCAGGACGGCACATCGGGCTTCCCGACGCTGCTCGACGCGATGCTCGAGGCGCTGCATGCACAGGTCCGCGACGGCCTGCTGCGCCAGGAGGAGCTGCGCCGGATGACCATTCCCACTTTCGCCCGCAGCGAGAAGGACTTTCGCGCCCCGTTCGCGCCCAGCGGACGCTTCGAGGGCCTGACCATCGACCATCTCGAGACGTTCAACGCCGAGGATCGCTTCTGGATTCGGTTCCAGGCGGACCGCGACGCCGAGGCCTTCGGCGCGCAGTGGGCGGCATTCGCCCGCGCGGCGCTGTTCCCCGCGCTGGTGCGCGGGCTGGATGACGGGGTGCGCGACGGGCGGGCCGGCGAATTCGTCGACCAACTTCAGGACGCGGTCGCGGCGAGCCTGTCAAGCGCACCCGAGCCGATGCGGATTCCTCTCGCGCTGGTCGAGCTGGTGAAGCGCGAACGATCCCTGTCGTGAGAGTTTCGACACAACGCCGCAACGGGTAACCCCTGCAAATCGCGACCTGCGATGGCGAGGGGGTAGACGCATGAGCGTGCAGGACGATAAATCGGCCGATCAGGAACCCGATCAGGACACTGATCAGCACACCGATCAGGACACCGATCAAAAGCTGACGGAAAAGCCGGAGCCGGACGAGGACGACAAAAAGAAGGCCGCCGAAATGATGGAGGCCTACAAAGAAAAGGCCACTATCGTGCTGCCCGGCACCGGCGGCAGCGTTTCGGGCACCGCGGTCAACGACTGGTTGGACGAGGACGGCAATCCCAGGCACGAAGTTCCCGACAACGCGGGTTCCGATGACCAAGGCAAGGCCGACCAGGGCCAAGCCGAGGCGGACGAGGGCCGCGACGAGGAAGCTCTGAAGGACCAGATCGAGAAGGACAAGGCCCTGAACGAGAAGCTCAAAGAGGCCGCAAAAGCGGAGAACAAGGGCGAAAAGGATTGACCTAGCGGGTCGTTCCCAGCTGAGAGCCCAATTGGGGGAGGCCGCTGATGCCCAAGTCGCCCCCGATCCCTTGAATGATCTGATTGATCCGGTCCAGCCCCGGGATGGCTTCGTTCACGCCGGGCACCGGCGGGATGGCCGGTACCTGCGGGATCGCCGGACGCACGGGCGCGGCCGCGAGCGGCGGCGCATGCTGCGGTTTCGCCGACGGGGCGCTGGTCGACGGCGTCTCGGTCTGGGCGGGCGGATTGGTATCCGTCGGCGTTGTCGTTGAAGGCGCGGGAGCCTCTTCGCTGGGCGGGGGCGCCTGAGCGGTCGCGGTGTTGGCCGGCGGCGCGGGGACCGGACTGCTGGTCACGCCCGGCGCCGGGGTCGTCGCGGTCTTGTTCGCCGAAGTCAGGCCGATCGTGACTGCGGTCCCGACGAGCGCCACCCCCGCGGCCGCACCCACTATCGCCGCCATCACCGGCAGGCGAAACAGGCGGCGCTTGCGCTTCTCGCCCCCGGCATCGGCAGCCGGTTCGTCGGCGGCGGCGGGCTCCACCTGCGGGGCGGGCGCCACCTGCGATTGGTTGCCGGTCTGCGACCACGCCTGCACGGGCGCGGCTCCCGCTGTCGGCCAGGCGGGTGCCGCCTGCGCCGTCGCTGTCGCCTCGGGCGACCGGGTGCCTGGAACCGCCCGCGCGGTCGCCGTGGCGGGCGCGGCCGGCGCCGACGCCGTCACGGCGCTCTCGCCGGGCCCATGAGCCGCCCGCACCGCGGCGCCGATGGCCGCGGTCAGCTGCGGGCGCGGCGTGGTGATGACCGGGACGCGGAAGTACTGCGACAGCGTGGTGGTGATGGCTGGGATGTTCGCTCCACCGCCGGTGGACACCACCGCTGCCAGGTCCTGAATGCCGTTGCGCGCCAACGTGCTTTCCAATACGGCCACGAACTTGTCCAGCGGGGTGCGGATCGCCTCGTCAAGCTCGTCGCGGGTGACGCGCACTTCGCCGGTCAGCCCGTCGCTCACCGTGGTCGCAGTGCTCGAGGACAGCTCCTCCTTGGCGCCTCGGCACGCGGTGCGTAGCCGGCTCAGCGAGCCGATCGCCACGGTGCCCGCCGGGTCGAACGCGGCGGTGCTCGGCATGTTGGAGATGACGGCGCTCAGCAGCGCCTGGTCGATCAGGTCGCCGGAGAAATCGTGCAGCCGCAGGGTCGGGGCCAGCGCCTGATAGTCGCCGTCGGCGCGCATGAACGTGACGCTGGTGCCGCTGCCGCCGAAGTCGCACACCGCCACCGTCCCGTGGGCCGGTATGCCGGGGGCGGTTCGCACCGCCAGCAGCGTCGCCGCGGCGTCGGGAATCAGCATCAGCGGCCGAGCCCGGTTGGACCATTCGGCCACCGAGCTCAGCGCGGTACCCACCGCGTCGACCGCCGGGGACGGCCAGTGGGCGGGATAGGTGACGGCGACGCTCTCGGGCAGGGTGCGCCCGCCGGTCACGCTGTAGGCCAGCGCTCGCATGGCGTCGGCGATCAATTCCTCGCTGCGGTGTACCGACCCGTCGGCCGCCACCACGCCGCGGGGGTCGGAGATGCGATTGACGAACCCGGTGATCACCAGGCCGGGCTGGTTGAGCCGCGGATTTTCCGCGGGGATGCCGACCTCCGGCGCGCGCTCCGGATAGAGCGTCAGGACGGGCCTGCGGGTGATGGCCTTCTCGGCGGCGACCGCCGCCAGGTTGGTGGTGCCGATCGACAGGCCCAGCGCGGTCGCAGCTCCATTGGCCATATGTCCCAACCCCAACTTCAGCAACTCGCAAACCAGGCTAGCCGTAAGTGTGCCGCGAAAACCTGTACCAAGTCTCTGCGGCACCTATGTGCAGGCTGTGCGCCGGTCACCGGATGTTGCCCGCCCCGGCGATCAGCGGCAGGTCAAGCGGCGTGACCCAGCCCGGCCGCAACTCGTTGACGGCCGGCACGGCGTTGAGGGCACGCATCCCGGTCGCCAGGCAGCCGGCCGTGGCCGCGTCGCGGCCCGAGCCGTCGGTGAACCGGAACGCGGTTTCCTGGAAGATGCTCGGCGTGCCCTCGATCTCCACCCGGTACACGTCGTTGTCGTGGCCGGAGGGCCAGTCGGGGGCGGCGTCGAGGCCGATCCGGTTGACGTGTTCGAGCTGAATCCTGGTCTCGCCCTTGTAGATTCCGTTGATCGTGAATCGGACGGCCGCCACGTGTCCGGGTTTGATGACGCCCTTGACGGTGTTGCGTTCGGTGGGCGTCACCCATTTGTCCCAGGTGGTGGTGATCTCGTCGAGCATGATGCCGGCCGCGTGGGCGATCATCGGGACGGTCGCGCCCCACGCGAAGATCAGCATGTTGGAGTCTTCCAGCAGCGGCTGGTATTCGGGCTCGCGGCCGATGCCCATCTCGACTTCGTAATCGCCTTCGTAGTTGGTGTAGTCCAGCAGTTCGGAGGCCCGCACCCGGCGCACCTCCGAGCAGAGGCCCATCAGCGTCATGGGGAACAGGTCGTTGGCGAAGCCGGGGTCGATGCCGGTGGTGAAGCAGGACGACTCCCCCAGCTCGCACGCTTCGGTGATGGGCGCGATCCACTGCGGCGGGTTGAGGTGCATGGTCGGCCACACCCACGGGGTCATGGCCGTCGAGCACACGTCGATGCCCGCACGCAGGAAGCGGGTGATCAGCGCGATGTTCTCCTTGGCGTGCATCGCGGTCGGGCCGTAGTGCACCAGCGCATCGGGCTTCAGCGCGATCAGGGCGTCGACGTCGTCGGTGGCGATGATGCCCGTCGGCTCGGGCAGCCCGCAGACGTCGGCGACGTCGCGCCCAACCTTGTCGGGGTTGCTTACCCCCACACCCACCAATTCGAACAACGGATGCTTGACGATTTCGGCGATCACCATCTTGCCGACGAAGCCGGTGCCCCAGACCACCACACGCTTCGAGCCGTGTTCCGACATACTCACCTTTCCGTAGCCGCCCCCGTGGGACTCACACTAGAACGGCTTTCGTTAGGGCGGAAAGCTTCCGTAGCACCGCGCGTGGTGACACGATGCAAATCATGACGAAGCATGTGCGCGGGCTTTCGATTCTGTTCGCCGTGGGTGTCGGTTGCGCGGGGACGATCCCCGGCGTGGCCCACGCGATCCCCGAGATGCCCCACGCCCGTTACGAGGTGACCGGTGCCGGCGTCGCGCAGTACCTCGTATATCAAACGGACACCGGTCAACTCCACCAGGTCAACGCGCCGCTGCCCTGGTCGACGGAATTCACTTCGTTCGGGGGCCAGGTGTACGTGATCAGCGCGCAGGGGGTGGGCCCCATCCGCTGCCGCATCCTGCTCGACGGCAATGTGGTCGCCGATGCGCAATCGGCCGGTGGCAGGACCGTGTGTACGCACTAGCGGTTTCCTAGGAGGTAATCGGTGAGTCTCAAGACGGGTATCGCGACGCGAACCAACGGGGCCCCACCGCCCGAGGTGCCCCTCTCCGATATTCACCTCGACTCACTGGACTTCTGGGGTCTCGACGACGACTTCCGCGACGGGGCCTTCGCGACCCTGCGCCGCGAGGCCCCGCTGTCGTTCTGGCCCGCGATCGAGATGGAGGGATTCGAGGCGGGCGACGGGTATTGGTCGCTCACCAAGCACGACGACGTTCACTTCGCCAGCCGTCATCCGGAGATCTTCAGCAGCACCCCGAACATCACGGTCAACGACAACGCGCCCGAGATCGCCGAGTACTTCGGCTCGATGATCGTGCTGGACGATCCGCGGCACCAGCGGCTGCGCTCGATCGTCAGCCGCGCGTTCACCCCGAAGGTGGTGGCCCGCATCGAGGCGTCGGTACGCGAGCGGGCCCGCCGGCTGGTCTCGTCGCTGATCACCAATCACCCCAATGGGGAAGCCGATCTGGTCACCGAGCTCGCCGGGCCGCTGCCGCTGCAGATCATCTGCGACATGATGGGCATTCCCGAGGAAGACCATCAGCGAATCTTCCACTGGACCAACGTGATTCTCGGGTTCGGCGACCCCGACCTGACCACCGACTTCGACGAATTCCTCAAGATCTCGATGGACATCGGGGCGTACGCCACCGCGCTCGCCGAGGACCGCCGCGTCAACCACCATGACGACCTGACCACCAGCCTGGTCGAAGCCGAGGTCGACGGCGAACGGCTGTCGTCGGCCGAGATCGCGTCCTTCTTCATCCTGCTGGTGGTGGCCGGCAACGAGACGACGCGCAACGCGATCAGCCACGGCGTGCTCGCCCTGTCCCGCTACCCCGACGAACGGGACAAGTGGTGGGCCGACTTCGACCGGCTGGCGCCCACGGCGGTCGAGGAGATCGTGCGGTGGGCCTCGCCGGTGGTCTACATGCGGCGGACCCTGACCCGCGACTTCAAGCTGAGCGGCACCAAGCTCGCGGAGGGCGACAAGGCCGTGCTGTGGTACAACTCGGCCAACCGCGACGAGTCGACTTTCGCCAACCCCTGGCTGTTCGACGTGGCGCGCACCCCCAACCCGCATTTCGGCTTCGGTGGCGGCGGGGCGCATTTCTGCCTGGGCGCCAACCTCGCCCGCCGCGAGATCCGGGTGATCTTCGACGAGTTGCGCCGCGAGATACCCGACATCGTCGCGACCGACGAACCCGCGCGCCTGCTGTCGCAATTCATCCACGGCATCAAGGCCCTGCCGGTCGCCTGGACCCCGCCGCGGGGGTAGCGCGCAGTCCGGAAGCATGTGCGCACTTTGAAATTCGATAGCGCATGCGATATCAATTCCGGGCCTAACCTAGTCGTCATGACGATTCCCGCGTTTCCGCCCGCGGAGGTGCTGGCCGCCCGCGAGAAGCTCGTGCTCGACCACTTCCACGACGAGGTCCGCCAGGACTGGGACGACGTGTTGTCGACCTTCCCGCATCCGCGCTACGAGCTGATCCCGCAGATGATCGTGCACGACGGCGACGCCGCGGTGCGCGACTACTACACCTACACGCGGACCGCGTTTCCCGACCAGGACCACGAGATCATCGCGCTGCGGCACAGCGCCGACGCGGTGATCGTCGAGTTCTGGTTGATGGGCACGCATCTCGGTTACCTGGGCAAGGTTCCGCCCACCGGCAGCCGGTTCCGGGTCCGCATGACCGCCTACTTCGTCTTCGACGAAGCCGAAACGCTTGTCTGCGAACGCATTTACTTCGACACGCTGACCATGATCAAACAGCTCCTCGGCGGCCTGGACATGAAGAAGCCGGCGAACTGGCTGCTGGCCGCGCGCTGCGCGCGCGGATTCCTCTCGATGTCCTCGGAAAAGCCCGACCCCACGCTGGTGAGTGCCTAAACTTACTGCATGCGTGGCCTTTATGCGTTAGGCGGCCTGACCGCCGTGGCGATGTTGGGTTTGTGCGCGACGGCCACCGCCGCGCCGTCGCCGCCGGGCTCGCACACCGAGAAGTGGATCGACCTGCAGACGGGCCAGTGCGTGGCCGACCTGCCACCGATCGACCTGAGCCGCGTGACGGTCACCGTGGTTGATTGTGCCACAGCACATTTGGCCGAGGTGTATCTGCGCGCCCCGATGGCCGTGGACAAGGCCGTCGCCATCGTCGCCAATAAGGACTGCAACGACGGATTCGCCCCGTATACCGGCCGACCCATTGCCGGCAGCCCGTTTTCGATCACCTACCTGATCGACTCGAATCAGGATCGCACCGGGGCCAATCCCACCCCCAGCACCGTGATCTGCCTGCTGCAGTCGGCCAACGGGCAGGCGCTGACCGGGTCCGCGCGCCGCTGATCAGCTGCCGAGTTGCCGTGCGAGGTCGAGGAAGTCGGACGCGTTGACGTCGAACTCGTCGGAATAGACAACGTCGGCCTCGCCGTCGACGCCGAACTCCAGCGGCCGAGCGACGAACGCGGTCCGGAAGCCCAGCCGGGCCGCGGCGCGGATGTCGTACTTGTGGCTGGCCACCATCATGATCTCGTCGGGGCTCAGGCCCAGGTAGCCGGCCGCCATCCGGTAGATCGCCGGGTCGGGCTTGAACACCCCGGCCATCTCCGCGGCGAAGACGGCGTCCCAGGGCAGGCCCGCGCGCTTGGAAATCTCGATGACCGTCGACACGTCGGCGTTGGACAGGGTGGCCAGCGTGTACGCGGTTCGAAGCCGTGTCAGCCCCGGCATCACGTCCGGCCAGGGCTTCAGCCGCCGCCAGACCAGGGTGAGTTCGTCGCGTTCGGCGTCCGAAAATGGGACGCCGCAATCGTCGAGCGCCCGCCGGTACACCGAGTGCACCGACACCCATCCGGTCTGCCGAGCTTGGGCGTCCTCGAGCGCGGTGAAGTAGCCTGCGCGCCAACGCCGCACCACGTCGGGCCAATCGACGTCCGGGTGGCGGCCGGCGCTGATCCGCCGCGCCTCGTCGCAGACGGTCGAATGAAAGTCCGTCGCCGTGCCCTGCACGTCGAACAACAGCGACTTAACCACACGCGCAATCATGCAACCTCGGGCGCTGATGAATCTACGATGTCCTGGTGGCCGACTCCGCCGACGAGCACGAGCCCGACTACCGGCTCACCTTCGCCAACGAGCGGACGTTTTTGGCCTGGCAGCGCACCGCGCTGGGCCTGCTCGCAGCGGCCGTCGCCGTCGTGCAACTGGTCCCGGAGCTGGGGATACCCGGCGCGCGCCGCGTGCTCGGCGTCGGCCTTGCACTGCTGGCCATTCTCACCAGCGGGATGGGGCTGCTGCGCTGGCAACAGGCGGATCGCGCCATGCGCAGCGGCGCCCCCTTGCCCCGGCATCCCTCACCGACCTACCTCGCCGTCGGTCTGACGGTGGTGGGGCTCATCGCGCTCGCGTTGGTGATCGTCAAGGTGGTCATCGGTTGAGCGGCAGTCAGGCCGAACGGACGACGCTGGCCTGGACGCGGACGTCCTTCGCCTTCCTGGCGAACGGCGCCCTGCTGATGATCAAAAACCTGCACGGTTCCGTCGGGCCAACGGCAGTGATCCCCGCGGCTTTGGCCGGCGCCGTGGCCCTCGCGACGTTCGTGATCGCCGTGCGCCGGCAACGCACGCTGCAGCGGCAGCCCCTGCCGATGCGGATCACCCCCCGGCGCCAGGTGTACATCATCGGGACGGCCGTGCTGGCCCTCATCGTCGTCACCACGCTGGCCCAACTGATCTAGCCGAGTACAGCGGACCGAAGCGTCCGCGGGGTCTTGGGCTACGAATCACGGGAGTGGACAGCTGCCTGGCGCTAGGCTACCGATCGATGACGGGACCGCCCACGCCCAGCAAGGACCTGGACGCGCTGCTGCAGAAGGTCGCGCGCGGGGACCGCGACGCGTTCGCCGCGGTTTACGACCTCACTAAAAGTCGGGTGTACGGAATGGTCATGCGCGTCCTGCGCGATTCCGGCTACAGCGAGGAAACCACCCAGGACATCTACTGCGAGGTGTGGCGGACGGCGCCGGGCTACGACGCCAGCAGAGGCTCGGCTCTGTCGTGGCTGCTGACCATCGCGCACCGACGGGCGGTCGACCGGGTGCGCACCGAGGAGGCGTCCGGCAGGCGGGATACGCGCTACGCCGCGGCCAGCGCCGACCCCGCCAGTGACGTCGTCGCCGATTCGGCGATCGCCGGCGACGAGCGCCGCCGCGTCGTCGAATGCCTGGGCGCGTTGACCGACACGCAGCGGGAGTGTATTCAGTTGGCTTATTACGACGGGCTCACCTACAGCCAGGTGTCGGACCGCCTGGCCGCGAATCTGTCGACGATCAAGTCACGCATGCGCGACGCGCTGCGCGCCTTGCGTAACTGCCTGGAAGTGCCATGACCGAACCGAACGAATTCGAATTGCTCGAGCTCGCAACGCCATACGCGTTGGATGCCGTGTCGGATGAGGAACGCGCCGAAATCGAGCGGCGGGTGGCGGCCGCGCCACGACCGGTGGCGGCTGCCTTCGACGACGAAGTCCGTGCCATCCGCGAGACGATGGCGGTCGTCTCGGCGACGACGGCCGTCGAACCGCCGGCGCGCCTGCGGGCCGCGACGCTGGCGGCGATATCCGCCCGCGACGAGCGCAAATACGGTTGGCGCACCGCAGTTTTGGCGTCCGCGGCGGCAGCGGTGGTGGTCGGCGCCGCCGCATTCGGCGTGGGGATCCTGATGCGCCCGCACCCGCCGTCGACCATCGCCGAGCAGGTTTTCGCGGCCCCGGACGTGCGCACCGTCTCCGGCCCGCTCGGCAATGGCACTGCCACCGTTGTCTTTTCCCACGACCGCAACGCCGGTGTGCTGGTGATGAACAACGTCCCGCCCCCGAAGCCGGGGACCGTCTACCAAATGTGGTTGCTGAGCGACAAGGGCCCGACGTCGGCCGGGACGATGGGCACCGCGGCGGTGGCCCCGTCGACCACCGCGACGCTCACCAACCTCGGATCGTCCACCACCCTGGCGTTCACCGTCGAACCCGGTACCGGGTCGCCGCGGCCGACCGGAACGATCCTGGCCGCATTGCCCCTCGGCTGAATTTCAAAACGAATCCGTCCGCGGCCGCGTCGTCTCCGAATCACTCCTGTCCGGTCGAAAGGCGGCGGTTTACGCCGTCCATGGAGAAGGAGTGCAAACGCGATGATCAGCGTTCGGGGCAGGACAATCGCTGCGGCAGGGCTCGCGACGATTGCGGTAGTTGGCTTTTCGGCGTGTTCGAACAACAAATCGGCATCCGAACCGATGACCAGCGGCAGCATGGCCACAGTCACCAGCAGCATGGCGGCTCCGGCGACGACGTCGGCCGCGGCCGATCCGGCGGCGGACCTCATCGGTGCGGGGTGCGGCGATTACGCCAAGCAGAACCCCAGCGGCCCCGGCTCGGTCGCCGGGATGGCTCAGGACCCGGTCGCCACGGCGGCGTCCAACAACCCCATGCTGAGCACGCTGACGTCGGCGCTGTCGGGCAAGCTGAACCCGAACGTCAACCTGGTCGATACGTTGAACAACGGCCAGTACACGGTTTTCGCGCCGACCAACGCCGCGTTCGACAAGCTGCCGGCGGCCACCATCGACAAGCTCAAGACGGACTCGCAGCTGCTCAAGAGCATCTTGACCTATCACGTCGTGCAGGGTCAGGCAAGCCCGATGAAGGTCGACGGTGACCACACGACCCTGCAGGGCGCCAAGCTGACCGTGACCGGTCAGGGCAACGACCTCAAGGTCAACAACGCCGGGCTGGTGTGCGGCGGGGTGCACACCGCCAACGCGACGGTGTACATGATCGACACGGTGCTGATGCCCCCAGGCCAGTAGCCGCCCGCGAATCAGGGATGAACAGCCCGGCTTCGACCGGGCTGTTTTCTTTGCGGCGGAACCGATCCGCGGCGCCCCTGGCAGCGAATGACTTTCATGCTCACCATTGCGCTGATCGGCTTCGTCGGAGGTCTCATCACCGGCGTATCGCCGTGCATCCTGCCGGTGCTGCCGGTGATCTTCTTCGCCGGCGCGCAGGGTCGCGCCGATGACCCTGCCCCACAACCGGTTTCCGGCGCAGGCGTGGATGTCGCGGTCAGGCCGGGGCGCACGTCGCGCAGTGCCCGCCCCTACCTCGTCATCGGCGGTCTGGTGCTCAGCTTCACCGCGGTCACGCTGGCCGGCTCGACACTGCTGTCGCTAGTGCACCTGCCGCAGGACGCCATCCGCTGGGTCGCCCTGGTCGTCTTGGTTGCCATCGGTCTCGACCTGATCTTTCCGCGGGTCGAGCAATTGCTGGAGCGTCCGTTCGCGCGTATCCCGCAAAAGCAGTTGGGGTTTGGTGGCGGCGGGTTCGGTCTCGGCCTGGCGCTGGGCGTGCTGTATGTCCCGTGCGCCGGGCCCATTCTCGCCGCGATTGTGGTGGCCGGCGCCACGGCTCCCCTCGGCCTGCGCACCGTCGTGTTGACTGGCACCTTCGCGCTGGGCGCCGCCTTGCCGTTGTTGGTCTTCGCGTTGGCGGGCCATCGGGTGGCCCAACGGGTGGGAGCGTTTCGACGGCGGCAGCGGCAGATCCGGGTCGCGGCCGGGATCGTGATGATCGTGCTCGCGGTCGGACTGGTGTTCAATGTTCCCGCGGCTCTCCAACGCGCCCTTCCCGACTACACCAGCGGGCTGCAACAACGGTTGGCCGCCGACCGCACGGTCCGGGAGAAGCTCAACCTCGGTGGCATCGTGAACGACCAGAACGCGCTGCTGTCCAATTGCAGTGACGGCGGTCGGGAGCTCGAAAACTGCGGCCAGGCACCCGATCTCAAGGGCATCGCCGGTTGGCTGAACACTCCCGGCAACCAACCGATCACACTTGCGTCCCTGCGCGGCAAGGTCGTGCTCATCGACTTCTGGGCATACTCCTGCATCAACTGCCAACGCGCCATCCACCACGTCGTCAACTGGTACAACGCCTACCAGGGCGACGGTTTCGAGGTCATCGGGGTCCACACCCCGGAGTACTCGTTCGAACAGGTGCCCGGCAACGTCGCCAGAGGGGCCGCCGACCTGAGCGTCACGTACCCGATCGCCTTGGACAACGGCTACTCCTCGTGGACGAACTACCGCAACCGTTACTGGCCTGCGGAGTATTTGATCGACGCCGCCGGCCAGGTGCGCCACATCAAGTTCGGCGAAGGCGACTACAACGTCACCGAGGACCTGATCAGGCAGCTGCTCGTGGCGGCGCATCCCGGGCTCAAGCTGCCTCCCCCCTCAGATGCGAGCAGCTCAACCCCACCGGACAAGACCACACCCGAGACCTACTTTGGCGTCGGGAAGGTCGTCAACTATGGCGGCGGCGGGGTATACGACGAAGGCACAACCACTTTCGGCTATCCGCCCACGCTGGCCGCCGATAGCTTCGCTCTGAAAGGCCCGTGGTCGCTGGACTACCAAGGCGCCACCGCAGCCGGCAACCAGTCCAGCATCGAGTTGAATTACCACGCCAAGAACGTCTACATCGTCGTCGGTGGCACGGGGTCCCTCACGGTCACCCGTGACGGACGATCCGTCGCGATTCCCATCAGCGGGCCACCGACGTCACACCAGATCGTCGCCGGCGAGCAACCGCAATCGGGGACTCTCGAGGTCCGCCCCGACCAAGGGCTGCAGGTGTATTCGTTCACCTACGGCTGACACATCCCACCCCGCACCAATCCGAAGGTGCCCGGGCTCCGAATCACTCGTCAAATGTCCGACAAACCAAAGGAGTCGAAGGCGATGAATGCACACAGGACGTCGGTGGCGGCGAAAGGTTTCGCGGTAGCGGCGATGCTGGGTCTGGGCGTGGTGACCGCTCCAACGGCGGCGGCGGCCGACCTGGTGGGCCCCGGCTGCTCCGACTACGCGGCGGCCAACCCCAGCGGCCCGGCGTCAGTGGAGGGGATGTCGCAGGTTCCGGTGACGGTAGCGGCGTCCAACAATCCGGCGCTGAGCACCCTGACCTCGGCGCTGTCGGGCAAGCTGAACCCGAATGTCAACCTGATTGACACGCTGAACAAGGGCCAGTACACGGTCTTCGCGCCGACCGACGCCGCATTCGGCAAGCTGCCGCCACAGACGATCGATGAGCTGAAGACGGATTCCAGGTTGCTGACCAGCATCCTGACCTATCACGTGGTGCCGGGCCAGCTGAGTCCGGCCAGGGTCGCCGGCGCTCACAAGACCGTTCAGGGCGCGAACGTGACCGTCACCGGACAGGGCAACGGCCTCAAGGTCAACAGCGCTGGTCTGGTCTGTGGTGGCGTGCCGACCGCCAACGCGACGGTGTACATGATCGACACGGTGCTGATGCCGCCGGCGTAACGGGCGGAATGGCCCACCCGGCAGTCACATTCGCCACACCAGCCTCTTCGAGCCGTGGCGCGATCTTTGCCCGCCTCACAGCGACAATGCGGCGGCACCCCCTAGTTGTCGCTCAGAGGCGGGCAAACAGCGGACCGCTTCCCGGGCCGGGGCTGGTGTGGCGATTGTGGCGCTAGGCGATCGCGTAATCGCTGAACGGGAACGTGGCGGCTTCCCGCACCGAGTTCAAGGTCGACGTCGGCCGCAGCAGCGATGCCTCACCGCCGGGGCTGAAGTAGTACGACCGCGACTTGGCGCAGTTACCGGAGTAGAACACCGAGCTGTCCAGCCGTTTGGTCATCCGCTCCATGAAATCTTCCATGGCCTCTTCGGTGACCTCGAAGGTCGTCGCACCGCGGCGCTTGACCTCGCCGAGCAACCGGTCCATGTGCCGCATCTGGTATTCGATGGTGTGGAAGAAGGACAGTCCGGAGAAGGCGAACGGGCTGGCCAGGCTCAGGTAATTGGGGAAGTACGGCATCGTAACGCCCTGGTAAGCCTGGAACCTGGTCTCCCGCCACCACTTGCCCAGGTTGCGCCCCTTGCGGCCGACCACCTCGATGGCCGGGAAGTTGGCCTCCCACAGGTCAAAGCCGGTCGCCAACACCAGGGTGTCGATGACGGTCTTGCGCCCGTCGACGGTGACGATGCCGTCGGCATCGATCCGCGCGATGGAGTTGGTCTCCAGGTGTACGTGCGGCTGGTTGAACGCGCGGTAGAACTCGTTGGAAAAGGTTGGCCGCTTGCAGCCGAGGTCGTAGTCCGGCGTCAACCTGTCGCGCATTTCCTTGTCCCGGATCCACCGGAACCGGTTGATCTTGGCCAGGTCGGCGGCGGAGATGTTCCCCCGCCCGCGGAACTCCCGGACGTGCAGCGCGCAGACGATCATGATGACCTCGAGGATGACGTCGGTCACCCACCGCAGGCCGCGCTGCGCCACCGGCACCCGCGCAAACAGGCGCCGCACCGCGGGCGGGAACCCGAAGTCGAACTTGGGCAGCACGTGGGTCGCGGTGCGCTGGTACACGGTCAGTTCCGCAGCCCGTTCGGCCAATTCCGGGATGACCTGTACCGCGGACGCCCCGGTCCCGATGACCGCGATCCGGCGCCCCCGGTACCGGAAGTTGTGGTCCCACGCGGTGGTGTGGACCACCTTGCCCTCGAAGCTCGCAATCCCCGGGATGTCCGGCATCCGCGGCTGCGACAGGAAGCCCGTCGCGGTGATCAAAAACCGGGTCGCCAATGTTTCGCCGTCGGCCAGCGCCACCCGCCAGACTTCGGCGTCCTCGTCCCACTGGGCGCCTTCCACCGTCGAGTTGAACCGCATGTGGCGACGCACGTCGTACTTGTCGGCGACGTCCGCTGCGTACTGTTTCACCTCGCGGCCCGGCGCGAACAGCCGCGACCAGTCGGGCTTGGGTTCGAACCAGTACGAGTACGTGGTCGACGGGATGTCGACGGCGATGCCCGGGTAGTGGTTGACGTGCCAGGTGCCGCCCAGGTCGTCCTCGCGGTCGAGGATGACGAAGTTTTCATATCCGAGGCGTTTGAGCTGGATCGCGGCCCCTATGCCGCCGAAGCCCGCGCCTACGATGACGGCGTCGAAACGGTCCGTGTTCACAACCTGCTCCGTGGCTACTCGCTGCGTACATACACACAAAGAACTCTCACTAACCTTACGGAATTCTAATAAACCTGTGTGCAAGACGCACACCGTGTCGGCGGCGTGTGACCCTACTGACATCAACCGGGTAGCTTGGCAAACCACCCGTTGCTTCGGCGTCGGCGCCTCGGTGCTGGTCGTACCTGGGCGTCCGCGCGCACCGGTTGGGACGACGAGGGCGACGGAGCTAACGGCCATTTTTTCGCCAAAGCTGCTGCCGCAGAGCCGAACCTGCGACGGGGCGTCCCTTATCGGGCGGCTGGCCCGTCGAAAGTCACGTCCTCGAAACCGGTTTCACCCGTGGCCATGTCGTCACCGTCCTGTGTCGGCAGCGTTGCGATTGGGGCCCGGCTATCCTTGGTAAACGGCACCCAGACAACGGCTCAGGGGTTTTCGCTACGTGGCTCCCAGCCGTTCGGATGGATGCCATTTCGGTGCATCGACACGCGGCCCTCATCCGGCGCTTGTCGACGCACCTCGGTATACAGGAAACGATGGCGGATTTTTGACCACGTTGGCAGTTGGGGAGGCACCCTTATGGGCATCAGTCGCGGCATGATCATCCGTTCCCTTGCCCCCGCAGTAGTTGCGGCGTCGGGCCTCGGCGCGTCGGCGCTCGCCGGTTCGGTCATCCCCTCCGCGGCCGCCCAGTGTCCGGACGTGCAGGTGGTGTT
>NZ_LZIL01000011.1 GCF_001667075.1 Mycobacterium sp. 852014-52450_SCH5900713
CCCCCCCCCCCCCCCCCCCCCCCCCCCCCGCCCCCCCCCCCCCCCGCCCCCCCCCCCCCGCGCCCCCCCCCCCCCCCCCCCCCCCCCCCCCCCCCCCCCCCCCCCCCCCCCCCCCCCCCCCCCCCCCCCCCCGGGGAGGTGCGTTTTCGGCCCCTCGGTGGTGCGTCGTGCGGGCATGAATCGGGTACACCGTACCCATGGGTAACCCGGATCACAGGCCAGCCGAAGTACGCGAACAAGCGCAGCTGAACGCCGAGCGGGCGCGGGCGGCGATGGAGGATCGGCGCAGCGGTCAGGGCGGAGGACTGAGCGGCTGGGTCGCCGAGCGCGCCGGTCGGTGGGACCTCCGCGGCCAGGAAGAGGCCAGCCTACAGCGGCAGAAGTATCTGTGGAATGTGCTGGTGGACTATTGGTTTCGCATGGAGATCGACGGCTGGGAGAACGTCCCGGAGCCGCCGGTTCTGCTCGTGGGGATCCACTCCGGCGCTCCCTTCGTCTGGGATGCCTGGACCGTCGGCCTGCAATGGTGGCGGCGCTTCGGGCAGGAACGCCCCCTGCACGGCACGGCCCATGACGCGTTGATGGCGATTCCGGTGATCGGCCGGTACTTCCGGTCGATGGGTGTGCTTCCGGCGGCCCCGGACGCGATCGCCACGGCCCTGGCCGAAGGACGCGACGTTGCGCTGTGGCCCGGCGGGGAAGTGGACTCGCTGCGCCCGTGGACCGAGCGCGACCAGGCCAACCTGGCGGGCCGAAAAGGCTTCGTGAAGATGGCGATTCGGGCCGGGGTGCCCGTCGTGCCGATCGCGACGGTCGGCGGCGCCGACGCCATGCCCGTGCTTATCCGCGGCGACAAGCTGTCGAAGGCCTTGCAGCTGGACCGCCTGCTGCGCCTCAAAGTGTTTCCCTTGGCGATCTCGCTGCCGTGGGGGATCGCGCCGGCGGCGCTTCCGCAGCTGCCGCTACCGGCCAAGATCAGGACCCGGTTCATGCCCGCCGTGGAGCTCGACCACGATCCCGCACGCGCGGAGGACGAAGCGTACATCGATCGCAAGTACCGCGAGATCCAAGACGCGATCCAAGACGGCATGGACGCGCTCGCGCGAAAGCGCGCCTTCCCGCTCTTCGGCTGATCAATCCCCGAAGTCCCTCTCGGACAGTGCGATTCGGGCTCAGTGCGTCACTGCGCGACCGGGTCCCAGGCGGAATCCGTCGGCACCGATGTCAGCGTCGGCTCGCTGATGATCCATTCCGGATGCGGTGGGGTCGCGGCCATGTAGCCGACACCGCGGACGGTGTCCACCATCGACTGATGTCGGGGTCCGAGCTTGGCGCGCAGGCGCCGGACATGGACGTCGACCGAACGGACTCGGCCGTTGCTGTCATAGCCCCACGCCTCATGCATCAGGCGGGTCCGGGTGAATGCCCGACCGGCATGCTGCACAAGGAAACTCAGCAGTTTAAACTCGGTCAGCGTCAAACCCAGGTCCTTGCCTTCCAGTGATCCGGTGAGGCTGGTCGGGTGCAAGAGCAGGGCGCCGAACCGCAGACTGCCGTTGATTGCCCTGCGCCGCAACGCAATCGCCCGCTGCAGCCGCTCCTGCAGCTCGTCGAAGTCGGTTCCCGGTGGTATGACGTCGTCGACATTCCAGTCCACGTCTGCCGGTACGCCGTCGGCCGGCGCCACCAACGCCACCACTGCGGTGGCGGGGGCATTGGTTGTCAGGCGCCGGCAGGCCGCCGCCGCGGCCGCGAGGTTGCCGCGAGCGTCGACGATGGCGACGTCGCCGGCTTCGCCCGGCCCCTGGCCGTCGCCTATCAGGGGCGCGCGCCGCATGATCCGCCCGAACGAAGTCAGGGGCGGCAGGGCGCGCTCGAAGTCCTCCGCGTCGGTCAGCAGCAGAACGTCCAACGACATCTCCCGAAGAACATGGGTCCGTTTTCGGCCTCGGCCCGTAGGCATCTCCTGGGGAGATGTCAGCCAGCGCAGCGGTGATTACCCACTCGCGGCGAAAGTATGCAAACGATTTTTGTGCGGCTCGCGGACCGCGCCGGCCCTGCTAGCCGGACGGGATCGTCTTGACCCGGAAAAGTCGATGGGCCCGGTCCGTTTCCACAGACCGGACCCATCCTCCCAGCAAGCTACTGATTGTCCTTCTGGCGCTGTTCAGCGGCTTCGGCGCCGCCGCGGGCCGCCTCGGCCTCGGCTTCCTTCTTCGCCGCGTCGCGCTGCGCTTCCGCCTTGTCCTGCTGGGCCTGGCCCTCGCGGGTGAGGTCGTCTTGACCCGTCACCGCACCAACGGCCTCCTTCGCCCTGCCTTTGACGTCCTCGACGACGCCCTTGACGGCTTCTGCAGGTCCCGAGTTGTTGTCCGCCATGGATTCAATTCCTCCTCGTAGGCGTACCTGAGCGATTCGCGCTCACCACCGATCGCCAACGCGATCGATCCGGTCATACGGCGACAATGGGCCCTTCTTTCTCAAGACCGTGAATTCCCGCCGCGTTGGTGCGGATTCCCCACTACGGTCATGCCTCAAACATGCGTAGCGACAAGCCGACGAGGCGTAGCGCCGCCGCTGGACACATGGGTCGATCGCCGCGAAAGATCGTCCGCATCGCCAACTCGGCGCATAACGCACCCCACCGACGCCGGCGTGTGCTGCGATGAGGCAGGATGTGAAATGCCGTTCCGGAGGAGTTAACCCCCGGGATGGCACTCTCATGCGAGGAGCGTGATGACGGAGTCCAGGGAGCCCACGGCACCGGAGAATGGATCAGCTGCCGGGCAGCCGCGGACGCGGCCCAAGTACTCCAGGGTGTTGCTCAAGCTTGGCGGCGAGATGTTCGGCGGTGGCCAGGTCGGGCTGGACCCCGATGTCGTGGCGCGGGTGGCCCGCCAAATCGCCGAGGTGGTTCGCGACGGTGTCCAAGTCGCGGTCGTGATCGGCGGCGGCAACTTCTTCCGTGGCGCGCAACTGCAGCAGCGCGGCATGGAACGCACCCGCTCGGACTACATGGGCATGCTCGGCACGGTGATGAACAGCCTGGCGCTGCAAGACTTCCTGGAAAAGGAAGGCATCGTCACGCGCGTCCAGACGGCGATCACCATGGGACAGGTCGCCGAGCCGTATCTGCCATTGCGCGCCGTCCGCCACCTCGAGAAGGGCCGGGTGGTCATCTTCGGGGCCGGCATGGGGCTGCCGTACTTCTCCACCGACACCACGGCCGCGCAGCGGGCACTGGAGATCGGGGCGGAGGTGGTCTTGATGGCGAAGGCGGTCGACGGGGTGTTCTCAGCGGACCCGCGGCAGAATCCGCACGCCGAGCTGATCGCCGCGATCAGCCATCGCGAGGTCATCGACCGGGGGCTCCGAGTGGCCGATGCCACGGCGTTCAGCCTCTGCATGGACAATGGCATGCCGATCCTGGTGTTCAACCTGCTGACCAATGGCAATATCGCCCGCGCGGTCGCCGGTGAGAAAATCGGGACACTGGTCACCACCTGAGGGGAAGAGCGAACGATGATTCGCGCTGGCGACGATGCAGAACGCAGTGATGTGGGGGTACCTCCCGCTTGCGGGGGAGAGGAGCGGCGCAATGATTGACGAGGCTCTCTTCGACGCGGAAGAGAAAATGGAGAAGGCCGTAGCGGTGGCCCGCGACGACTTGTCAACCATCCGGACCGGCCGCGCCAATCCCGGCATGTTCTCCCGGATCGTCATCGACTACTACGGTGCCACCACCCCCATCACGCAGTTGGCCAGCATCAACGTGCCCGAGGCGCGGCTCGTCGTCATCAAGCCCTACGAATCCAGTCAGCTCGGCGCGATCGAGACGGCGATCCGCAACTCCGACCTGGGTGTCAACCCGACCAATGACGGCACCCTGATCCGGGTGGCGGTGCCGCAACTGACCGAGGAGCGGCGCCGCGAGCTGGTCAAGCAGGCCAAGGGCAAAGGGGAGGACGCCAAGGTTTCGGTGCGCAACATCCGCCGCAAGGCGATGGAAGAGCTGCACCGCATCCGCAAGGACGGCGAGGCCGGCGAGGACGAGGTCGGTCGGGCCGAAAAAGACCTGGACAAGGCCACGCACCAGTACGTCACCCAGATCGAAGAGCTGGTCAAGCACAAAGAAGGCGAGCTGCTGGAGGTCTAGCGGCCGCCCAGCAGCTGAGTTCACCCAGGTCCGTGGCAACCACCGGCGCAGCCAGCACGCCCGACGAACCGGCGCGTGACGCCGAGAACATCGTGCAGCAGCCGGCCAAGACGACGTCCCGCGCGGGACGCGACCTGCGGGCCGCCATCGCGGTGGGCGCGGGCATCGGCGGCGTGCTCATCGTGACGCTGATTTTCGCGCCCCGCTTCTGGGTTGCCATCGTCGCGATCGCCATCCCCGTCGCTACCCATGAGGTGGTACGGCGGCTGCGCGAGGCCGGATACGTCATCCCGCTGATCCCCTTGCTCCTCGGCGGTCAGGCCACCGTCTGGCTGACGTGGCCGTTCCACGCCGCCGGCGCCCTGGCCGGCTTCGGCGCCACCGTGGTGGTGTGCAACGTCTGGCGGCTGTTCATGCAGGACAACAGCAAGCGGCCCGAGCCGTTCGCCGGGTCTCCGTCGGCCAACTACCTGCGCGACGCCTCGGCGACGGTGTTCCTGGCCGCGTGGGTGCCGCTGTTCGCCTCCTTCGGCGCGTTGCTCGTCTACCCGAAGGACGGCGCGGGCCGGGTGTTCTGTCTGATGGTCACCGTCGTCGCCTCCGACGTGGGCGGGTACGCGGTGGGCGTGCTGCTCGGCAAGCACCCGATGGTTCCCGCCATCAGCCCGAAGAAGTCGTGGGAGGGCTTCGCGGGTTCGCTCTTCTTCGGGATCACCGCGGCCATCCTGACGGCGACGTTCCTGGCCGGCAAACCGCCGTGGATCGGAGCGCTGCTGGGTGTGGTCCTGGTGCTCACCGGTACCCTTGGCGATCTGGTCGAGTCCCAGATCAAGCGTGACCTCGGCATCAAAGACATGGGCCGCTTGCTGCCCGGCCACGGCGGTCTGATGGACCGGCTCGACGGGGTGCTCCCGTCGGCGGTCGCCGCGTGGACGGTGCTGACACTCGTCCCCTGAGGGGGCCGATACTGGACTGGTCATGGTCCAAGAACTGGTTTTCACCGAACCCCGCCCGAGCAAGCCGCCGCGGCACCTGGCCGACCTCGACGCGGAAGGCCGCGCGTCGGCCGTCGCCGAGCTGGGGCTGCCGGCGTTCCGCGCCAAGCAGCTCGCCCATCAGTACTACGGTCGCCTGATCGCCGACCCCCGCGACATGACCGACCTGCCGGCGGCCGTGCGCGACCGGGTCGCCGAGGCGTTGTTCCCGCCCCTGCTCACCTCGGCCGCCGACGTCACCTGCGACGCCGGGCAGACCCGAAAGACGTTGTGGCGCGGCACCGATGGGACGACCTTCGAGTCGGTGCTGATGCGCTACCCGCAGCGCAACACCGTGTGCATCTCGTCGCAGGCCGGCTGCGGCATGGCCTGCCCGTTCTGTGCGACCGGGCAGGGCGGATTGACCCGTAACCTGTCGACCGCGGAGATTCTGGAGCAGGTCCGTTCCGCCGCCGTCGCCCTGCGCGACGAGTTCGGCGATCGGCTCTCCAACATCGTGTTCATGGGCATGGGCGAGCCGCTGGCCAACTACGCCAGGGTGGTTGCCGCGGTGCGCCGCATCACCGAAGCGCCGCCGCACGGCTTCGGCATCTCGGCCCGCTCGGTCACGGTCTCGACCGTCGGCCTGGCTCCGGCCATTCGCAACCTGGCCGACGAACGGCTCGGGGTGACGCTGGCGCTGTCGTTGCACGCACCCGACGACGAACTGCGCGACACGCTCGTGCCGGTCAACAACCGGTGGAAGATCGCCGAGGCGCTCGACGCCGCCCGCTACTACGCCGACGTCACCGGTCGCCGCGTATCGGTGGAGTACGCGCTGATCCGCGGCGTCAACGACCAGCCGTGGCGGGCCGATCTGCTCGGCAAACGCCTGCATCGGGCGCTCGGCCCGCTGGTGCACGTCAACCTGATCCCGCTCAACCCGACGCCGGGCAGCGAATGGGACGCCAGCCCCAAGCCGGTGGAGCGGGAGTTCGTCCGGCGGGTTCGGGCGCAGGGGGTTTCCTGCACGGTCCGCGACACGCGCGGCCGCGAGATCAGCGCCGCCTGCGGACAGCTGGCCGCCGAAGGCGGGTAGCTGGAGCGCGGGCGAATCAGCGGGGGCCTGCGGACAGCTGGCCGCCGCGAAGAAGTAGTGGCTACCTGATCCAGCCGCGCCGGCGGCCCCACAGGTCGCGGACCAGGGCGACGAGCACCAGCGCGGCGAACCCGATCAGGAACCAGTTCTCGATGTGGCCGACGTGGTTACCGCGCAGCATCGCCAGCAGGAACACGATGATGACCAGGCCGGTGATGTGCCACGTGCGGTGATTGATCCTGCTCCAGCCCCACGCCGCGGACGGCACCTCAACGGTGTCGACGCCGGTGAACTGTTCCACCTCGGTACTGGCCACGGTGAATCCCTTTCGTGATCGGCTGGTACGGAGATTCTGGCACACCCCCTCGCGAGACCGAGCGGGCACAATGAGTGAGTGACAATCGCGACACCCGAGGGCCGCCTGCGCGTGCTGGTGCTGGGCAGTACCGGCTCGATCGGCACCCAGGCCCTGGAGGTGATCGCGGCCCATCCGGACCGCTTCGAGGTGGTCGGCCTGGCCGCGGGGGGTGCGAACCTGGACACCCTGCAGCGCCAGCGCGCCGAGACCGGGGTCACTAACATCGCCGTCGCCGACGAACGCGCGGCGCAGGCCGCCGACGTCCCCTACCGGGGTCCCGACGCGGTGACCCGCCTGGTCGAGGACACCGAGGCCGACGTCGTCCTCAACGCGCTGGTGGGCGCGCTGGGCCTGCGCCCGACGCTGGCCGCTCTGGAATCGGGCGCCCGGCTGGCGCTGGCCAACAAGGAATCCCTGGTCGCCGGTGGTCCGCTGGTCTTGCGGGCGGCGCGGCCGGGTCAGATCGTGCCCGTCGACTCCGAACACTCCGCGCTGGCCCAGTGCCTGCGCGGGGGCTCCCCCGAGGAAGTCGCCAAGCTGGTGTTGACCGCCTCCGGCGGGCCGTTTCGCGGCTGGACCGCCGCCCAGCTCGAGGGTGTCACCCCGGAACAGGCCGGCGCCCATCCGACCTGGTCGATGGGCCCGATGAACACGCTGAACTCGGCCTCGCTGGTCAACAAGGGGCTCGAACTCATCGAGACGCACCTGCTGTTCGGCGTCCCGTACGACCGCATCGAGGTCGTCGTGCACCCGCAGTCGATTGTTCATTCGATGGTCACGTTCGTTGACGGCTCGACCATCGCCCAAGCGAGCCCCCCGGACATGAAGCTGCCGATCTCCCTGGCGCTGGGCTGGCCGGACCGGGTTCCCGGGGTGGCCGCCCCCTGCGACTTCAGCACCGCGTCTAGCTGGGAATTCGAGCCGCTGGACGGCGACGTTTTTCCCGCCGTGGAACTGGCCCGGTATGCCGGCCAGACCGGCGGTTGCATGACCGCGGTCTACAACGCGGCAAACGAAGAAGCCGCGGCGGCGTTCCTCGCGGGCCAGGTGGGATTCCCCGTCATCGTGAAAACCATCGCCGACGTGCTGCACGCCGCAGACCAATGGGCGGTTTCACCCGCTAACGTGGATGAGGTACTAGACGCGCAGCGCTGGGCGCGGGAGCGAGCGCGACGCGCCGTCGCACACGCGCGGCCCACCGAGGCCACCGTCAACGCCTCCGGAATGGTGTGAGAAAGGTCCTGCAGCGGAGATGATGTTCGTTATCGGCATTGTGCTGTTCGCCCTTGCCATCCTGATCTCGGTGGCCCTGCACGAGTGCGGCCACATGTGGGTCGCCCGCGCCACCGGCATGAAGGTCCGTCGCTATTTCGTCGGGTTCGGGCCCACGCTGTGGTCGACGCGGCGTGGTGAGACCGAATACGGCCTCAAGGGCGTGCCGCTGGGCGGCTTCTGCGACATCGCCGGGATGACCTCGGTCGAGGAGCTGGCTCCCGACGAGACCGACCGTGCGATGTACAAGCAGGCCGTGTGGAGGCGGGTCGCGGTGTTGTTCGCCGGTCCGGCCATGAACTTCGTCATCTGCCTGGTGCTGATCTATGCGATCGCGCTGGTGTGGGGGTTGCCCAACCTGCACCCCCCGACCAGGGCGGTGATCGGCGAAACCGCCTGTGTCGCACCGGAAGTGGCTCCGGGTAAGGTCGCGGACTGCACCGGCCCCGGTCCGGCTGCGGCGGCCGGCATCCGCGCCGGCGACGTCGTGGTCAAGGTCGGCGACACCCCGGTGTCCACCTTCGAGGACATGGCCGCCGCGGTTCGCAAGGTGCACGGCACCGTCCCGGTCGTCGTCGAGCGTGGCGGCAACGCGATCACCACCTACGTCGACGTCACGCCCACCCAGCGCTTCCTGAGCACCGGCGCCAACGGGCAGGGCGGTCAGCCGGCGCCGTCGACGGTCGGTGCCATCGGCGTCGCGGCGGTCAAACTCGCACCCGCGCACTACGGGGTGCTCTCCGCGGTGCCGGCCACCTTCGCGTTCACCGGTGACCTGACCCGTGAGGTGGGCAAGGCGCTGGTCACCATCCCGACCAAGGTGGGTGCGCTGGTGCACGCCATCGGGGGCGGACAGCGTGATCCCCAGACCCCGATGAGCGTGGTGGGCGCCAGCATCATCGGCGGCGACACCGTCGACCACGGGCTCTGGGTGGCGTTCTGGTTCTTCCTGGCCCAGCTGAACCTCATTCTGGGTGCCATCAACCTGGTGCCGCTGCTGCCCTTCGACGGCGGCCACATCGCCATCGCGGTGTTCGAGAAGATCCGCAACCTGGTCCGGTCGGCCCGCGGCAAGGTCGCGGCCGCACCGGTGAACTACCTCAAGTTGATGCCCGCCACCTACGTGGTGTTGGTGTTCGTGGTCGGGTACATGTTGCTGACCGTGACCGCCGATCTGGTCAATCCGATCAGGCTCTTCCAATAGCAAGTAAGGAATTAGAACAGTGACCATTGGCCTGGGCATGCCGGACGCACCGGTGCCCACGCTCGCCCCCCGGCGTAAGACGCGCCAACTGATGGTCCGCGACGTCGGGGTGGGCAGCGACTATCGGATTTCGGTGCAGTCGATGTGCACCACCAAAACCCACGACGTCAACACGACGCTGCAACAGATCGCGGAACTGACCGCCGCCGGCTGCGACATCGTGCGGGTGGCCTGTCCCCGTCAAGAGGATGCCGACGCGCTGGCCGAGATCGCCCGGCACAGCCAGATCCCGGTGATCGCCGACATCCACTTCCAGCCGAAGTACATCTTCGCCGCGATCGACGCCGGGTGCGCTGCGGTGCGGGTAAACCCGGGCAACATCAAGGAATTTGACGGCCGGGTCGGCGAGGTGGCCAAGGCCGCCGCCGCCGCGGGCATCCCGATCCGCATCGGCGTCAACGCCGGCTCGCTGGACAAGCGGTTCATGGAGAAGTACGGCAAGGCCACGCCCGAGGCGCTGGTCGAGTCGGCGCTGTGGGAGGCCTCGCTGTTCGAGGAGCACGGCTTCGGCGACATCAAGATCAGCGTCAAGCACAACGATCCCGTCGTGATGGTCGCCGCCTACGAGCAGCTGGCCGCCCAGTGCGACTACCCGCTGCACCTCGGCGTCACCGAGGCCGGTCCGGCCTTCCAGGGCACCATCAAGTCCGCGGTCGCCTTCGGTGCGTTGCTCTCGCGCGGCATCGGCGACACCATCCGGGTGTCGCTGTCGGCCCCGCCCGTCGAGGAGGTCAAGGTCGGCACCCAGATCCTCGAGTCGCTGAACCTGCGGCCACGCGGGCTGGAGATCGTGTCCTGCCCGTCGTGTGGCCGCGCGCAGGTCGACGTCTACACCCTGGCCAACGAGGTCACCGCTGGCCTGGACGGTCTGGACGTTCCGCTGCGGGTTGCCGTGATGGGCTGCGTGGTGAACGGTCCGGGCGAGGCGCGAGAGGCCGACCTGGGCGTCGCGTCGGGAAATGGCAAGGGGCAGATCTTCGTTCGCGGCGAAGTCATCAAGACCGTGCCGGAAGCCCAGATCGTCGAGACGCTCATCGAGGAGGCCATGCGTCTCGCCTCGGAGATGGGGACCGATCACGGTCCTGACACAACATCAAGCGGTTCGCCGATCGTGACCGTAAGCTGATGGGGGCCGTTTCCCGCTTGCAAGTCCGTTAATCGCATCACAGAGAGTTCGCCAGATGTCGGCTCCGCCCCTCTTCCGCCTTGTCGGTGAGCGACGGGTTTCTGTGGTGCGCGACGCCGCGGCCGTTTGGCGGGTTTTCGACGAGGATCCCGTCGGATCCTGCATGGTCGCGGCCCGGGTGGCGGACCACGGCATCGACCCCAATTCCATCGGCGGGGAACTGTGGACCCTGCGCGGCGCGGAAGAGTCGCTGTGCTTCGCCGGCGCCAACCTGATCCCACTGCGCGGCGCACCGCAGGACATGGACGCCTTCGCCGACGAGGCGATGAGTGGGACGCGCCGCTGTTCGTCGCTGGTCGGCCGGTCCGATCTGGTGATGCGGATGTGGGAGCGGCTCGAGTCGGCGTGGGGCCCGGCCCGGGACGTGCGCGACCACCAGCCGTTGCTGTCGCTGTCGAGGCACCCCAACTGCGAGATCGACCCCGGGGTGCGCCAGGTTCGGCCGGACGAGCTGGACGCCTATTTGGTGGCCGCCGTGGACATGTTCATCGGCGAGGTGGGCGTCGACCCGCGGATCGGCGACGGCGGTCGGGGTTACCGGCGCCGGGTGGCCAGCCTCATCGCGGCCGGTCGCGCCTGGGCCCGCTTCGAGCACGGCCAGGTCGTCTTCAAGGCCGAAGTCGGCTCGCAGTCGCCGGGCGTCGGCCAGATCCAAGGGGTGTGGGTGCATCCCGAGTGGCGCGGCCTGGGGCTCGGTACCGCCGGCACCGCGACCGTTGCCGCCGTCATCGTCGGGAGCGGGCGCACCGCCAGCCTGTACGTGAACAGCTTCAACACCGTGGCCCGCGCCGCATACGCCCGAGTCGGCTTCGCCGAGGTCGGCACCTTCGCGACGGTGCTGCTGGACTAGGGGTAAGGCGCCCCCCGCTCGGGGCGCCCTGTGCACGTAACGGCTCGGTCTCGGAGTGTCTGCGCAGGTGTTGGCCCCGCAGTTCATAACATCTGTACCGATGGTCACAAAAGCCTCATTGGTATCAACCGCTTCCGGCCTGCTGCTCGTCGGCGTCGTCGCCCTGTCCGGATGCACACCGCGGCCCGACGGCCCCGGTCCCGCGGCCGAAAAGTTCTTCGGCGCCCTGGCGATCGGTGACACCGCCACGGCCGCCCAACTCAGCGACAACCCCAACGAGGCCCGCGAAGCGTTGAACGCGGCCTGGGCGGGCCTGCAGGCGACCCACCTGGACACGCAGATTCTCAACGCCAAGTACGCCGAGGACACCGGCACGATCGGCTACCGCTTCACCTGGCACCTGCCCAAGAACCGGACCTGGGCCTACGACGGCCAGCTGAAAATGGCCCGCGACGAGGGGCGCTGGGAGGTCCGGTGGACCCCCACCGACCTGCACCCCAAGCTGGGCGAGCACCAGACGTTCGCATTGCGCGCGGATCGACCGCGGCGCGCCTCGGTCAACGAACTCGGCGGCAGCGACGTCTTGGTGCCCGGCTACCTGTACCACTACACGCTGGACGCCACCCAGGCCGGATCCGGAGCAGCCCTGAGCGGGACGGCGCACGCGATCGTGGACGTCCTGCACCCCTTCAACGGCACGCTGAACGACCCGCAGTTGCTGGCCGAGCAGGCCAGCTCGGCGACCCAGCCGGTGGACCTGGTGACGCTGCATCCCGACGACAACGACAAGGTCTTCCCGGCGATCGGCCGGCTGCCCGGGGTGGTGGTCACGCCCCAGCCCGAGATGCTGCCGACGGACCCGCATTTCGCGTCGGCGGTCATGTCCGAGGTGAAGAAGGCCGTGGTCGACCAACTCGACGGCGAGGCGGGCTGGCGGGTGGTCAGCGTCAACCAGAACGGGGTCGAAGTCGAAGTCCTGCACGAGGTGCAGGGATCACCGGCGCCGTCGATCTCCATCACGCTGGACCGGGTGGTGCAGAACGCCGCCCAGCGCGCGGTCGACAACAAGGGCGGCAAGGCGATGATCGTCGTGATCAAGCCGTCGACCGGGGAGATCCTTGCCATCGCGCAGAACGGGGGCGCCGATGCTGACGGCCTGCTGGCGACCACCGGCCTGTTTCCGCCCGGGTCGACGTTCAAGATGGTCACCGCCGGCGCCGCCGTCGATCGCGACATGGCCACGCCCAACTCGATGCTGGGCTGCCCGGGCCATCTCGACATCGGGCACCGCACCATCCCCAACTACGGTGGCTTCGACCTGGGCGTGGTGCCGATGGCGCGCGCTTTCGCCAGCTCGTGCAACACGACATTCGCGGAGTTGAGCAGCCGGCTGCCGCCTCGGGGTCTGACCCAGACGGCCGCCCAATACGGGATCGGGCTCGACTACGCGGTGGACGGCATCACCACGGTGACCGGGTCGGTGCCACCCACGGTGGATCTGGCCGAGCGCACGGAGGACGGCTTCGGCCAGGGCAAGGTGCTGGCCACCCCGTTCGGCATGGCCCTGGTGGCGGCGACCATTGCCGCCGGCAAGACCCCGACGCCGCAGCTCATCGCCGGTCGGCCGACCGCGGTCCAGGGCGATACCACGCCGATCAGCCCGAAGATGGTGGACGCGCTGCGGCCCATGATGCGGCTGGTGGTAACCAACGGGACCGCCAAGGAGATCGCCGGCTGCGGCGCGGTCTACGGGAAGACGGGTGAGGCCGAGTTCCCGGGCGGATCGCACTCATGGTTCGCCGGATATCGCGGCGACCTGGCGTTCGCCTCGCTGATCGTCGGGGGCGGTAGCTCAGAGTGGGCCGTGCGGATGACGAAGTTCATGTTCGAATCGCTGCCGCCGGACTTCCTGGCCTAGCGCGCGATCCGTGGGGCCGCTTCGGCGGTAAATTGCGAACATGACGGATACCGGCGGCGACATGGTGGCATTACGGGTCTCCGACGCCGACCGCAACGGCACGATGCGGCGACTGCACAACGCCGTCGCGCTCGGGCTGATCGATATCGACGAGTTCGAGCAGCGCTCGTCGCAGGTGTCCTACGCGCGCACCCGGGGAGAGCTCGACGGGCTGGTCGGCGACCTGCCCGGTCCTGGCGCGATCGTCACCTCCGCGGCCGACCGGGTCGAGCTGCGCGGCTGGGCCGGCTCGCTCAAGCGCCAGGGCGAATGGACGGTGCCCACCCGGCTGGCGTTGGTCCGCCGGCTGGGCTCCATCGAGCTCGACCTCACCAAGGCCCGGTTCGCGGGCCCGGTCGTGGTCGTCGAACTCGACATGCGGTTCGGCTCGGTGGAGATCCGGTTGCCGGACGGCGCCAGCGCGTCGATCGACGACGTGGAGGTCTACGTGGGCAGCGCCAGCGACCGCCGCAAGGACGCGCCGGGCGAAGGCCGGCCGCACGTCGTGCTGACGGGACGGGTGGTGTGCGGCTCGGTGATCATCCGCGGGCCGCGGCGCTCGTTGATCCGCGGCCGCTTCGGCGGAGCCGCCGCGCGGCGCGATTAAGCTGGTCGCCATGCCTGCTCGCACTGCGCTTTCCCCCGGAGAGTTGTCCCCGACTCTGCCGGTGCCCGGCCGCATTCCCCGTCCGGAGTATGCCTGGCAGCCCACCGTGCGGGAGGGCAGCGAGCCGTGGGTACAGACCCCCGAGGTGATCGAGAAGATGCGGGTCGCCGGCCGGATCGCGGCCGGCGCGCTGCAGGAGGCGGGCAAAGCGGTGGCGCCCGGGGTGACGACCGACGAATTGGACCGGATCGCCCACGAGTACATGATCGACCACGGCGCCTACCCGTCGACCCTGGGCTACAAGGGCTTCCCGAAGTCGTGCTGCACGTCGCTCAACGAGGTCATCTGCCACGGGATCCCGGACTCGACGGTGGTCGAGGACGGCGACATCGTCAACATCGACGTCACGGCCTACATCGACGGGGTGCACGGCGACACCAACGCGACTTTCCTGGCCGGCGACGTCGCGCAGGAGCACCGGCTGCTCGTGGAGCGCACCCACGAGGCGACGATGCGCGCGATCAACGCCGTCAAGCCGGGGCGGGCGCTGTCGGTCGTCGGCCGCGTCATCGAGGCGTACGCGAATCGGTTCGGGTACAACGTGGTTCGTGACTTCACCGGTCACGGCATCGGCACGACGTTTCACAACGGGCTGGTCGTGTTGCACTACGACCAGCCCTCGGTGACGACGGTCATGCAGCCGGGGATGACGTTCACCATCGAACCGATGATCAACCTCGGCGGCCTGGACTACGAGATCTGGGACGACGGCTGGACGGTGGTCACCAAGGACCGCAAGTGGACCGCGCAGTTCGAGCACACGTTGCTGGTGACCGACACCGGCGTTGAAATCCTCACCTCGATATAACAAGCCGTGAATCCTTGAGCGGGGCGCTGCTGGTCGCCGGCACCAGCTCCGACGCCGGGAAATCGGTGGTAGTCGCCGGCCTGTGTCGATTGCTGGCACGCCGCGGCGTTCGGGTGGCGCCGTTCAAGGCGCAGAACATGTCCAACAATTCCGTGGTCACCGTGGAAGGCGGCGAGATCGGCCGGGCCCAGGCCCTCCAGGCGCGGGCGGCGGGGCTGCAGCCCAGCGTGCGGTTCAATCCGATCCTGCTCAAACCCGGCAGTGACCGGACGTCGCAATTGGTGATTCGCGGCCAGGTCGCGGATTCGGTCACGGCGGCAAGCTATGTGCGGCATCGCGAGCGCCTGGCGGGGATCGTCGCCGACGAATTGTCTTGCCTGCGCAATGATTTCGATGCCGTCATCTGCGAGGGGGCCGGCTCGCCGGCCGAAATCAACCTGCGTGCCACGGATTTGGCGAACATGGGCCTGGCCCGGGCCGCGAACCTGCCGGTGATCCTGGTCGGAGACATCGACCGGGGCGGCCTGCTCGCCCATCTATTCGGAACGGTCGCGGTGCTCGAGCCCGACGACCAGGCACTGATTGCCGGGTTCGTGGTCAACAAATTCCGCGGCGACCCCGCACTGCTGGAACCCGGATTGCGGCAATTGCACGCGATGACCGGCCGTCCGACCTACGGCGTGCTGCCCTACGCCGACGAACTCTGGCTGGACGCCGAGGACTCGCTGTCGGTGGTCGCGCGCCGCCTCGTCGGCACCCCGGAACCGCCGCGCGGGAGCGAGTGGCTGCGGGTGGCCGCGATCCGGTTGCCCCGGATCTCCAACTCCACCGACGTGGAGGCGCTGGCGTGCGAGCCTGGCGTCGCGGTCCGCTGGAGCGCCGACCCCGCCGACCTGGCCGACACCGACCTGATCGTGATTCCCGGCAGCAAATCCACCGTCGCCGACCTGACCTGGCTACGCGATCACGGCCTGGCCGAGGCGATCACCGCGCACGCCGCGGCCGGCAAGCCGGTGCTCGGGATCTGCGGCGGTTTTCAAATGCTGTGCCGGCGCCTCGACGACCCGGTGGAATCGGGACTCGGCGAAGTCGCCGGGCTGGGGCTGCTGGACGCGGACATCGCCTTCGGCGAAACCAAGATCCTGCGCCGGTGGCCGCCGCCGCTCGCCGGATACGAGATCCATCACGGCCGGGTGTCGCGCTGCGCGGAGGACATCTGGTTCGGCGCGCAGGGCGGGCGCGACTGCCAACCGCACGGCCTGGTTCGCGGCGCGGTCTTCGGCACCCATTGGCACGGCCTGCTCGACAACGACGACTTCCGCCGCGCGTGGCTCACCGGCGTCGCGGCCGCGGCAGGCCGTGACGGGTTCGTCGTCGCCGACACCAACGTGGCCGCGCGGCGCGATGCCCAGCTCGATGTGATCGCCGATCTGCTGGCTGCCCACCTCGACACCGACGCTGTCCTCGGCCTGCTGGACGGTCCGCCGCCCCGCCGCCCGCACCTGGCAACTCGGTTGTGGCCGTAGGGCATTCGCCGAGGCCCGGCGGTATGCCGACCGAATTGACGGCGACGCAAAACGCGTCGCGCGAGCCCGCCGGGATAGCCGCTGAACGCGGGGATGTGGAGAAATCGTCGCGCGCGTGGGCCGGTCGGTTGTAGCGTGCGTAGATGCCCTCAATGATGACCACGCTCGACGGGTTCCCCGTCCCGGTAGCGGTGGCCGGTCCGGAACAGGGCGTCGTGGTCGTCATTCTGGGCGACGAGGAGCGCATCCCCGCCGCGTACGACGCGGTCTGCGAACGGCTGCACACCGCGTCGCTTCGGACGGTCGTCATCGGTCTCGATCCGCGCCTGACCCCCAAGTCGGTCGTCGGCATCCTCGACGTGCTGGGAATCGGGTGGGCCGTGGTGGTCGGCGACCGTGCCGGCGGCGAACTGGCCTGGGAACTCGCCGCGACGAAGCTGGGCCGGTTCGTCGGCCTGGTGGTGATCGATCGCGGCCATCCGCGGGCGGCCGATCGCGACGGCGCGGTTCGCGACGGGCATTGCCCGCCGGTGGAGATCGGCACCACGGTCCTGGTCAGCTCCCCGGCCGCGCGGGCGGTGGCGCGCGCCAGCCAGCAGTATGTCTACGCCGAGTACCGCGTGGTGCATTTGGGCCGGCGGACGGTGCAGGAGTCGACGGCACAGTTGGCCGCCGAGATCGTGTTGCGCACCAGTACCTGGTAATCCCGGCGGGCACGCCGAACACTAACTCGCACAAGCGGTTTGCCGCGACCTCGTGGATGGCGGGCGGTACCGTGTCGGTCGGGGAAAGGATACGCGGTTGTGAACGCCTCTGAGCGCCCGGTAGTGGGCCTGACTTCGTACCTGGAGCGGGTGCGGACCGGGATCTGGGACGTGCCGGCGGGTTATCTGCCTGCCGATTACTTCCAGGGTGTCGTGATGGCCGGCGGGGCCGCGGTGTTGCTACCGCCGCAGCCGGCGGAACCGGAGGCGGTCGGGTCGGTGCTCGACAGTCTGCACGCGCTGGTGATCACGGGCGGCTACGACGTGGATCCCGCCGCGTATGGCCAACAGCCGCATCCGACCACCGATCGGCCGCGCGCCGCCCGCGACGAATGGGAATTCGCGCTGTTGCGCGGCGCGCTGGACCGGGGACTGCCGGTGCTGGGCATCTGTCGCGGTGCGCAGGTGCTCAATGTGGCGCTGGGCGGCACCCTGCATCAGCACCTGCCGGAGGTTCTCGGGCACGACGGACATCGGGCGGGCAACGCGGTGTTCAACAGGTTGACGGTGCGCACCGCCGCCGGCAGCCGGCTGGCCGCGCTGGTCGGGGAGTCCACCGATGCGCCGTGCTACCACCATCAGGCGATCGACAAGGTCGGTGAAGGGCTGATGGTCAGCGCCTGGGACGCCGACGGCGTCATCGAGGCGCTGGAGTTGCCCGGGGACCGTTTTGTGCTTGCGGTGCAATGGCATCCGGAACAGTCCCTGGACGACTTGCGCCTCTTCGCCGCGATCGTGGACGCCGCGCGGTCGTACGCCGGGCGCGCGGGCTGACCCGCGCGCTACGCAACCGTTCCACGGTAGACGGCCATCGGCGCCGCGGCCGTCGCCCAGACCCGTGGCACCGACAACGCCCCGGCCGACGTTGCGCGGCCGACCCGCGCGGTGATTGCCGCGCCGCGAACAGCACGATGGTCGGGCGCCAGGCAGCGCAACGCCGCCGCCTTGTTGAGCGAATTCAGGTAGTCGATCGCGATACCCGACGGCGCGGTGAGCGAGCTCAGCTTTGACAGGGCGCAGGTCGCCGGCGCGAGGGAGACGTCGAACGTGGCCAGCGGCGACAGGGACAGCGCCCGCAGCGCGCCGGGCGCGGCTGCGAGCAGCTGCCGGCCCGCCGACACGACCTCCGGCCCCGACTCCAGTGCCCACGTGCCCCGGCTTGCGCTGCCGGGCGGCAACGTGAACGGCACGATGGCCGCGGCATCCGCCGACGCCGCGGCGTAGGCGTGCATGGCCGCGGCGTCCTGCGCCCACATCCGTTCGTAGTCGGCCTCGGTGGCGGCGATCGCCGGGCTCGCCAGACCCAGGGAGTTCGCCATGGTCAGCGACCTGCGCTGCACCCGGTTGGTGGCGATCGACGACGGTGGCACCGTTGCCGCTAACGCCCTTTCGTGTGCGCTCGCCGCAGCGGCGGCCTGGGTGGCCGCTTGCTCGGCGCGTATCGCGGTGGCGTCGAGCCAGGCGATGTAGGACGCCGCGGCATCGTGCCCGGGGGCGGGGTCCTCCCAGTCGGCCAGCTTCGAGGTCACCGCCCGGTAGTCCGCGACCGCGGTGTGCAGCCGAGTGGCCAGGCGGGCCCACGCCGTCGCGGCTTCGGCCATCGAGCCAGAGCCGGGGCCGGCATGCAGTTGTCCGGAAATGATTTCGGGCGGGAGCATCGTGAAATTCATCGCTATCTCTGCCTAACGACGGCGGTGGGGCCGCGGTTCGAACGGGACTCTTCTGTTGGGACGTAGGCCAGGGGGTTACAGGCCTACCTGCCAAGGAGCCCTCAGCAGCGGGCGACGCAGAGCAGCGTCAACAGATCCCGGTCTGACGGAACCGCCCCGGGCGCACGGGATGGTGCGCGGGGCAGCCGAAATACCGTGGCCGCAAACGAAGTCGGTAATGCCGACCCGATCGATGGCGGCGACGAGCGGGCCCACGTCGGCGGCCGATCCCGCGTCATCCACGCGGTCTTGGTGGTCTTGTGATGTGTCGGCGAGGAGCCGGCGGAAAAGCCCGGCGCGGCAGCGCTCGCGTTATGCGCTTGCACGTGTGTGGCATTCACGCGGGCGAGTCCGGAGACCGCGCCCCCACGCGATGCCCAACCCGCGGTGACCGCACAGGACACGCCGAGCACCGCGACGATTGCGATGACCGACCGCCATCGTCGAGTTCCACGGGTGTCGCCGACTGTCACAGTGGCCCGAACCTACAACACGAGGCTTGGCCGACAAGCCCAGCGAGCTGTGAAAACGATCAAAGTCCGGTGTGGGTTCGCGGCTGCCCGCCCAGGCGGCGTCGGGGTTCGGTTGGCTGCTTGCCCACCCCATTCGATTTCGCCGCGGGCAGCCACGCCCGCGGGACCGACAACCCGCCAATTGAGATCGCGCGTCCGAAATCCACCAGCACCGCAGCGCGATTACCCCTGCCCGCCTTCGCCGCCGCAGCACCGATGGCCACGGCGAGCGGGATGCTGGCCTGCCGGGCAAACCCGGTGCGCAGGGAACTCAGCTTGGACAGCGGCGACGACATCGACAGCACCGCCGTACGGAATCGCCGGCAAGATGCCGACGATAACCCGTCGAGCGCTGCGGGCAGCATCGAAATCAGTTCCGCGCCAGCCGATATCACATCGTCGCCGTCCTCGGCGGCGGGCGGGGACGTAAAGGGCGTCACGGTCGAGGCGGCCGCAGCGGCAGTGGCGTAGGCGTACATGGCGGCGGCGTTCTGCGCCCACAGCTGGTCGTAGTGGCACTCCGCGGACGCAATGGCCGGGGTGTTTTGGCGCAGCTGGTTCGTCGCCGCCAGCGACATTCGCAATGCCCGGTTGGCGAGGATGGTCTGCGGCGGCGCGGTCGCGGCCAACGCCCACTCGTACGCGTCGGCCGCCGCGCCGGCGCGGGCGGCGGTTTGCTCCGCTAATGCGGCGGTCGCCTGCAGCCACGCTATGTACGGCGCCGTCGTTTCGCCCATCTGCACCGCCGCGGGGCCGCGCAAGCCGTCCAGCAGCCCCGCGGAAACGAGGTACTTCGTCGCGGCCTCGCGGAGCTGGTCGGCCAGCCGCTGCCATGTTGTGGCCGCGCTCAGCAGTGATGCGGGGCCGGGGCCGCAATACATTCGCGCGGTGTTGATTTCTGGGGGTAACGCGCCGAAGTCCACCGCTATCTGCCCCCGGCGGGGGCGGGGTGGGTGGCCGCGGATCCAGCGGGCGTGCGGGAGTTGGCTGCAAACATGACTTCCTTGGGTGGGTAGCGACCGACGTTCAGCGTCGGGTCGGGAGTTGCGGGCATGCCGACGGGGTTGGCCGCTTTCGGGCTAACGCGGTCGGCTGTCGGCCGGCGCGCGGCGCCGGCCAGACATGGCTACGAGTGGCTCGGAATGCCGATCAGCGCCTGGACACGCAAAGCTTGGTCAAGAGGTCTTGTCCTGCGAGGACAGTCGAGGGTGCGCGTGACGGCCCTACGTCGAGGGGCCGCTGTGCCCCAGTGGCCGAGGCAAGTGAGGACAGCGTCCACGACCAGCGCGGCACGGACAGCGAGAAGGTCGTCGGCCGGTCGCGCTTCAATCCGGCGCTCTTGAATGCCTTGTCGTCGTTGAGGGTGGAGCCGAAGTCGGGATGGCTGCGCGGTGCGGAGCCGTCCCGGAACTCAAGGGTCCCGGTGCGGGTGGTGGTCGCCACCGACGCCGCCACGTGCTGCGGTGGGCCGGCCGCCGCCTCGACCTGCAACGCCCAGAATCCGAAGGCAGCGGCGAAAAGGGACAGTGCAGCAACTACGGCCAGAGCCGAGGGGCGTGGCCGTCGTGAAGGTCTGCCCGCACCACGGAAACTCACAGTGCTGCCACCGTAGCAGCGCGGGTGAGTGCCGGCCCTGCCAGTCCGCTTTGAAAAGGCTTAGAGGTAGCGCAATTTGGGCTGTGAGCGATTCGCGGAAGAAGCTGCGAGGCGGCGCCGCGGCGACTAGTGAGCCGCGGCAGGGGATTTGAAGGCGATCAGCGGGATGGCCATCTCGGCGGCCGTCGCCGCGCCGTGAAAGCCTATGAGTCGAGCCGTTTCCGGCGGCTCGTGCCCGGTTGCCAGCACGGCCGCATCGCCGGTGCAGACGGCGACGACGTCACCGATCCGCGTCAGGTGCGCCGGGCTGACCGGTCCGAACATCCCGGTGGCTACCGCCTGCTCGCGGCTGTAGACGTGCGCCCTGCCGCCGAGTACCTCGCTCCAGGCCGCCTGCACGTCAGCCGCGGCGCCGGGCTCGGTGTGCAGGTAGCGAACCCTCGGTTCGCCGGCGACCACGCGGACTCCCGCGGCGAGCCGCGGGTCGGTGTCGAGGTCGACCCGCGCGTCCGGTGGAACGTTGAAACCGCCGTGGTCGGCGGTCACCAGCAGCGCCGCGTTCGGCGGCAGCGCCTCGACCAACCGGCTGAGCAGCGTGTCCACCTGGGCGGCCGCTTCGTGCCAACGGGACGATCCGACGCCGAATACGTGGGCCGCGGTGTCGAGGGCCGCGGTGTAGCCGTAGACGAGGCCCGGCGCCGCGCGCAGCTCGTCGGCCACCGCCTGCGCGTTGTCGTCCGTCGGCTGGATCGGGCGAAACTCGGCGCCGCGGTATGCCGCCTCGGTCAGCCCGCTACCCATGAACGCGGCCGGCAAGACGGCGCGTGCGCTCACGCCGGCTTCGTTGAGCCGCCCGAACCAGGTGGGCAAGGGCTGCCACTCGGCGTGCGGTGGGTCGTCACGCCACAGGATGTGGTTGAGCACCCGATCGGTGCCCGGCACGTTCAGCGTGAAGCCCAGGATCCCGTGCTCGCCGGGCTGTGCCCCCGTACCCAGCGAGACCAAACTGGTCGGGGTGGTCGACGGGAAGGTGCAGGTGAGCTCCGTGAGGTGGCCGGTCTGCCCGGCGAGCACGGAGGCCAGTAGCGGGGCGCTGCCGGCCAGCTCCGCAAGCAGGTGCCAGCCCAGTCCGTCCACCAGCACCACCGCGACGCGATCGACCTGGTCCGCCCCGCCGACCCGGTCGGCCAAACCCAGCTCGTCGACGGCGCCCGGCGCGCCGAGCAGAGCGGCGGCCGCGGGCAGCACGTCGCAAAGGGAACCGGGCACGGGGGCCAGTCTGGCACGAGCCGACCCCCGATGGCGGCGATCCACTTCGCCGCTAGACGCGCGCCAGGCGGTGGCTCGTCACCCGCAGTTGACGCTCGGTTCCGTCGGCGAGGGTGCGGACCTGCGGCGGCGACAGGCGGCCGCACAGCCGCCCCCAGTGCAGCGCGACCTCGTCGCCCGCGGCGGCATCCGGCACCGCGCTGTACCCGTCGATCCAGACGTCGAACACAGCGGACGACGGTTCGGACAGCGCCAGCCCCTCACCGTCGAGCACCAGCCTTCGGCGCAGCACCTCGATCCGGTCGCGGTCGCGGGACAGCACGGTTCCCCAGGTGATGCGGCAGTTGTCGAGCACGTTCAGGGGATGTTCGTCCATACCCCGCCCCAGGAACCGGGTCCACGGGTACACGCCGAACACGTGGAAACAGTGGTTGGCGGCGGCCTCGCCGGAAAGGTCCGGCGTCAGGTGCGACCAGTAGCGGCCCGCCTGCGGGCCGATGATCGCCAGCAACGCCTTGAAGAAGTCCAGGGGGTCCAGGTCGGCGCCGACGCCGCCGCCCAGCCAGTACGACTCCACGAGCCGGTAGTCCAGGGGGTCGGCGATCCCGGTCAGCGTCGACAGCACCCGCAGGTACGGCCACGCCCCGGAGAACTTCGTCGCCGCCCGGCGTACCTCGTCGACCGAACCGTCGCGCAGGGTCGCCCCCAGCGGGGGACCGCAATAGCCCAGCGCGTTGGGCGCGTAGGCGTAGCGCGCGAACATGTCTGGGCCGTCGGTTTTACCGGTCAAGCGCGCCCCACCAGCTTGACCGCGTCGCGGTGCATCCGGCCGAAGTTGTAGTAGGCGGCGCACGCCCCCTCGGGGGACACCATGCACGTGCCGATCGGTGTCTCCGGGGTGCACGCCGTGCCGAAAACCTTGCACTCCCATGGCTTGAGCACACCCTTGAGCACCTCGCCGCACTGGCACGCCTTGGGATCGGCGACCCGCACGCCCGGCATCGCGAACCGCAGCTCGGCGTCGAATCCCGAAAAGTCGTCGTGCAGCCGCAGTGCGCTTTGCGAGATGAAACCAAGCCCGCGCCACTCGAAGTGCGGGCGCAGCGCAAAAACCTTGCCCATCAACGCCAAAGCGGCGGGATTGCCCCGCTCGGGCACCACGCGCGTGTACTGGTTTTCCACCTCGCAACGGCCCTCGCGGATCTGGGTCAACAGCATCGCGACCGCGGCCAGAATATCCAAGGGCTCAAAACCGGCCACCACCAATGGCTTTCGGTACACCTCGGGCACGAACCGGTAGGGGCGGTTGCCGACCACCGTGGACACGTGCCCGGGGCCGATGAAACCCGACAGGCGCAGGTCCGGCGACTCCAGGATGGCCTTGATCGGCGGGACGATCATGACGTGGTTGCAGAACACGCTGAAGTTGCTCAGCTTCAGGTCGCGCGCCCGGACCAGGGTGACCGCCGTCGACGGCGCGGTGGTTTCGAAACCGATGGCGAAGAACACGACGTGCTTGTCGGGATTGTCGAGCGCGATCTTCAGCGCGTCCAGCGGGGAGTAGACGAACCGCACGTCGGCGCCGCGCGCCTTGGCGTCCAGCAGGCTGCCGTGCGATCCGGGCACGCGCATCATGTCGCCGAAGCAGGTGAAGATCACCTCGGGTTGGCCGGCCAGCCACATGGCGTCGTCGATGCGGCCCATCGGGATCACGCAGACCGGGCAGCCGGGGCCGTGCACCAGCTCGACGTTGTCGGGCAGCAGGTGCTCGATGCCGTGCCGGTAGATCGTGTGCGTGTGCCCGCCACACACTTCCATGAATTTGAACAGTTCGCCGTCGGCGCCGGCCAAGCGTTCGATGGCGCCCAGCAGCTTGCGGGCCGCGGCCGGATCACGGAACTCGTCAACGAATTTCATGACGGTCCTTTCCTTCTCAGACGATCGATGAGGAGTCGAAGGCTTGGATTTCGGTGTCGTAGGCGTCGCCGAGCTTCTTGACGGCGGCCAGGGTGAGCAGCGCCTCCGTCTCGTCGATCTTGGCCATCGCGAACCCGACATGAACCAGGACCCAGTCGTCGGGTTCGGGCATGTCGTCGGCGAGCAGCCGCACGCTGATGGTGCGCTGCACGCCGCTGACGTCGACCTTCGCCAAATAGTCGGCGGGATCGGTGATCTCGACGATCCGGCCCGGAATTCCCAAACACATGTGCGGCCTCCCTTCCTTTCTGGTGGCGACGCGCTACGCCCTAGCAGATCCGCGGCAGCGGGTCGCCGACGAGCATGTCGACGATCCGTGTTCCGCCGAATCCGGTTCGCAGCACCACGCTTTCGGCTGGTTCGGTGACGATCTCCCCGACCTCGGCGGCGTCGGCACCCAACGGATGCGAGCGCAGGGCGTCGAGCCCGGCCGCCGCCTCGTCCGGCGCGACGACCGCGACGAACTTGCCCTCGTTGGCGACGTACAGCGGATCGATGCCGAGCAGCTCACAGGCGCCGTTCACCATGGGCGCCACGGGAAGTCGTTCCTCTTCGAGCAGCACCCCCAGACCGCAGGCCTGGGCCAGTTCGTTGCAGACGGTGCCCACTCCGCCCCTGGTCGCATCACGCAGCCAGCGGGTGGACGGCGCGGCCGCCATCAGCAGCTCCACCAGCGGGCTGAGGCACGCGGTGTCGGAGTGGATGTCGGCCTCGATGGCCAGGTCGCCCCGCGCCAGCATGACCGCCATGCCGTGGTCGCCCATCGTTCCCGACAGCAGCAGCTTGTCACCGGGCCGCACCGACGCCGCGGACAGCTCGCGTCCCGTGGGAATGACACCGGTCCCGGCGGTCGTGACGAACATGCCGTCGGCGGCGCCCTTGGGCACCACCTTGGTGTCGCCGGTGATGATCTGCACGCCCGCCTCCGCGGCCGCCGCCGCCATGTCGGCGACGACCTCTTTCAATTCGGTGATGGGGAAACCCTCTTCGAGCACGAACGCCGCCGAGATCCACGACGGCACGGCGCCGGCCATCGCGAGGTCGTTGCAGGTGCCGTGCACCGCGAGCGCGCCGATGGAGCCGCCCGGGAAGCGCCTGGGCTGCACCACGAATGAATCCGTGGACATCGCCAGGCGTTCGCCGCTCGGCAGAGTCAGGACCGCGCTGTCTCCGAGTGACTCCAGCAGCGGGTTGCGGAACGCCTCCACGAACACCGCGTCCACCAGCGCCGCCGAGGCCTTGCCGCCCGCGCCGTGCGCCAGCGTCACATGGTCGTCGAGCAACCGGGGCCGGCGCCTGCGGAACGATTCGATCCGCTCGATCACTTCACCCTCGGCGAATCGTGGCCCCGAGGAAAGGTATTCACCCGCCGACTTATTCATGCCGCCCCCATGCCTTGCTTGCCACCGAGCTGTTGGTGCACACTCAGCCACAGCTGGTAGCCCAGCAGCGCTTGCGATTCCTGGATCCGGTGCACGCTCTGCGAGCGAACGACGAAGCAGGCGTCCACATTCGGATTGTTCGCGAACGCGCCGCCGTCGTAGCCGGCGAATCCGATGGTGTACAGGCCGCGTTGACGCGCCTCGGCCAGCGCGGCGAGCAGGTTGGGCGAACCGCCGCTGGTCGACATGGCGATCGCGATGTCACCGGTCCTGGCGCGGGCGATCAACTGCCGGGCGAACACCAACTCGAATCCGACGTCGTTGCCCAGCGCGGTCAGGATCGCCTGATCGGTGGTCAAGGGCCACGCGGGCAGCGGCATGCCGACCGGCGGCCGGGCGAACAGCCTCGCCAAGGTGGTGGAATCGGTGCAGCTGCCGCCGTTTCCGAAGGTGAACATGCGGCCGCCCGCCGCGAAACGGCGCGCCAGCTCGGCGGCGGCCGCACCGAGCAGCGCGGCGTTGGCTTCCAGTGTCGAGCGCCGCAGCGCCAGACTTTCGGCCGCCTTCGCCTGCGCCGACGCGGCCAGGTCGGCCAGCAGCGAGGCGGGGTCGTCTTCCTGGGCGTCGATGAACGGATACAGGAAGTTGGTGGGTTCGTCGGCGGTGCTCATCGGCCCTCCTCGTCTTCCAGTCTGCCGATCGCCATGCCCGCGTGCACCAACATCAGCTCCCCGGCTTCGACCGGGTCGATCAGGGTGGTCACCACGTTTTCGATGCCTCGCGCGGTGCGCACCGTGGCGTGCCCGTCGGCCGACGCGGTCACCGCCTCGGCGGGGCGCCCCTCGTCGCTGCAGGTGACGCAAACCGACTCGGCGCATTCGGGTTTGAGCAGGCCGGGGTGCTCGAAGCACACGTGGGTCAGTTCCCACAGCACGTGATAGAACAGCACGAAGCCACCCGTCGCGGGCACGCGCGGATCGGGGTCGTCGAGCCACAGCACGTGGTCCGCCATGCCCGCGCCGGGGCGGTCGCCGCTGCCGATCCAGATGGTGGTGGCGCCCCATGCGGGGGCCCGCCGCATGACCGAGCGGACCTGCGGGTCGTCGGCTCCAGAAACCGCGACCACGATGTCGCCCGGCCGCACCGACACTCGCACCAGGTCAACCAGGTCGGGTCCGGTCAGCGCCACCGCGGGCAGGGCCCGTTTGCCCATGATCACCGGGTGCACGAACTCGACCGCGATGTGCAGGGCGTGCGGTTCCCACGACGGCGCGATGGACCACATGGTCGCGCCCGCCGCGAAGCGCTTGGCGAGCGTGAAAGCAGTGGCGGCGAGGTCTTCGGCCAATTCGGCGCCGAGCCCGCGATCGATGGCTGTGGTGGTCATGGGTCAGCCCTCCTCCCGCGCGGTCAGCATGGAGATCGCGGCCTGCCCCAGGGCGAGCCCGCCGTCGTTGGGCGGAACGACGTGGTGGGTCAGCACCTCGAATCCCGCCAGCCGCAACCGCTGACGACACGCTCTCAGCAACAACACATTCTGGAATACCCCACCGGTGAGGCCCACCAATCGGGTGGTACCGGCCACCTGACCGACCACCTTGGCGACGGCGTCCGCGACGGCCTCGTGAAAAGCCGCGGCCAGCAGCGCGGGTCGCGTGCCGGTGTAGAGCGCCGACACCAACGTCTGCACCATCGGGGCGGGATCGATCACCCCGTCGGCGCCCACCATGAGCGGTAGCGACGGCCCGGCGTTCGTGCCCGCCGACTGCGCCAGCGCCTCCAGTTCGATGGCGGCCTGGCCTTCGTAGTCGATGCGGTGCCGCACGCCGAGCAACGAGGCGACCGCGTCGAACAGGCGGCCCATGCTCGAGCAGGGCACGCATCCGGTTCCCGTCTCCAATTGCGAACGGGTCAGGCGCAATTCGTCGGGTGTCGCGGCCGCGACGGGGGCCAGGTCGGGGGTCCAGTCGATGCCGGCCGACCACAGCTGCGAGAGCGCCATCCGCCACGGGTTGCGGACAGCCGCATCACCGCCGGGCAGTGGTACCGGTAACAGGTGGCCGGCCCGGACGAATCGCTGGCTGTCGCGGCCGAGCCGGAGAATCTCCCCGCCCCAGATGGTCTGGTCGCATCCGTAACCCGTGCCGTCGAAGGAGACCCCGACGACGGGTTCGCCGATTCGCCCGTGCTCGGCCAGCAGCGACACCACGTGCGCGTGGTGGTGCTGGACGAGGTCCAGCGGTCGACCGTCCGCGCGGCGCTCCGCCCAGCTTCGGGTGTGATAACCAGGGTGCAGGTCGGCGGCCAACCGGGCCGGCTCACCGCGCATTTCGCTGAGTTGGTGCACCGCCCGCTCGAACGCGCGCAGCGTCTCCCAGGTGCCCATGTCGCCGATGTGCCCGGACAGGTAGGCGCGCGCGCCGTCGGTGAGGCAGAAGGTGTTCTTCAATTCCCCGCCAACGGCCAGCACTGCCGGGCCCGCGAAGTTCAAGTCGACCGGCAGCGGCGCATACCCGCGGGACCGCCGGATCGGCAGTTCGCATGCGGCCCCCTCGTCCTTCAACACCCGCACCACCGAGTCGTCGCACGGGACGTGGATCGGGCGGTCGTGGTCGAGCACTGCATCGCACAGCGCCGGAAGGCGCTGTGCCGCATCGTCATCGGTGAAACAGATGGGCTCGTCGGACCGGTTGGCGCTGGTGAGCACCAGCGCGTCGGGCACAAGCGCGGCAGAGGCGGGTACGGGCGCCAGCAGCAGATGATGAATGGGGGAGTACGGCAGCATCAGGCCCAGCAACGGGCTGCCGGGCGCGACGGCGTCGGCAACGGGTGCGTCCGGTCGGCGTCCCAGCAACACGATCGGCCGGGCGGGGCCCAGCAGCACGGCGGCCTCGTCGTCGTCGACGTAGGCGTAGCGGCGCGCGACGTCCAGATCACGGACCAGCATGGCAAACGGCTTGGCGCCACGCGCCTTTCGCGCCCGCAGCGCGGCGACGGCCGCGCCGTCGCTGACGGAGCAGGCCAAGTGGTTCCCGCCGACGCCCTTGACGGCCACCACCGCGCCGGCGGCCAGCGCGCGTTGGGTGGCCGCCAGCGCCGCGTCCGCTCCGTCGAGGCGTCCGCTCGCCGACCGGAACCACAGGGACGGCCCGCATTCGGGGCAGGCGATCGGCTGCGCGTGGAAGCGCCGATCCGCCGGGTCGTGATATTCGGCGGCGCAGCGCGCACACATGGGGAACCCGGACATGGTGGTGGACGGGCGGTCGTAGGGCAGCTCGCGGATGATGGTGAATCGCGGCCCGCAGTTGGTGCAGGTCACGAAGGGGTGGCGGTAGCGCCGGTCGCGTGGGTCGAAGAGTTCGGCGACGCAGTCGTCGCACGCCGCGATGTCGGGCGGAATCGGCGTCGTCTCGCCCGGGACGTCCCGGCTGGCCACGATCCGGAACCCGCGGCCGCCGCCGGCGTCGGCGGCAAGCTCGCTGACCGTGACGTCGCGGATCCGGGCCAGCGGCGGCGCCTCGGTGCGGAGACGCCGGCCGAATTCGGCGATGCGGGTGCGCTCGCCCTGGACCTCGAGGAAGACGGCGCCCGAATCGTTGCCGACAAAGCCGGACAGGCCGAGTTCGGTCGCGATGCGGTGGACGAAGGGCCGGAAGCCAACCCCCTGCACGACACCGGTCACGGTGAAGCGCTGCCGAACGTCGCGGTGTCGCAGCAGCAGGGGGGACGAGGTCATCTCAGCCGACCTCCGGAAAGTCCGTTGGGTCCGTGCGGCCCCGGCCCATCAGCTCCAGGCCCGCCAGCGCTTGTTCCGCGCCCGCGCGGTCCGTCTTCTCGACGGCGAAGCCCATGTGAATGATTATCCAGTCGCCCGGGGCGAATGTCTCCTCCGGCAGCATGCCGACGTTGACCCTGCGCGGTTCGCCTGTGACGTCGACCAGGGCCAGCTGCCCTTCGAAGCCGTCGAGCATCCGGATCACTTGGCCGGAGATCCCTAGACACATGGCTCAGTACCCCCTCGGCTGGTTGCCACCGAGTGCGTCTGCAACGCCGCGACGATCTCCTCGACGGCCCGCGCGGCGCGGGGAACCGCCTGGGCCACCGGCTCGCTGAGGCCGATGCCCTCCTCGACGCTGCCCGCCTCGCACCCGACGACGACCGTGTAGGGCGGATTGCCGCCCAGCGCCCGGAGGCCGGCGAACACCGCGGCCGGATCCATGCTGTGGCCGTCGAAACCCATTGCGGTGGGATCTGATTCATGATCGGCCTGGAACACATGCAATGTGCCGGGGTTGCCACGGCTGGGGACCGCGTCGACGAGCACCAGGGTGTCCCAGTCCTCGAGCAGGTCGTAGGCGAGGTGCATCCCGCTGATGCCGTAGTCGGTGACGCGCACGCTCGCGCCGTCCTGCGGGATCTCGGCGGTTCGGATCACTTCGGATCCGAATCCGTCGTCGCCCAGGAAGATGTTGCCGATGCCCGCTACCAGAATGCGCGCTGTCATGTCCGGGCCGGTTACATCCGCCTCAGTTTCAGGTAGCGGCGGGCATCGGGCAGGGATGTCACCCCTAGCGCCAATCCGACCGCGACCACCAACGCGATGATCGCGAGGAATATCCAACCCAGGATCTCCATCTCGGACTCCTTTCACGAGTTTGCCGGGCTGCGTTGAGCTTCCAGAGGCTCGATTTCGTCGGGGGAGAAGTACAGGTAACGGCCGTACCAGTCATGCAGGTCGGCGGCCGGGTCGTCCTCGACGACGACCGCGACGTGCTTGGTGCCCTCGACGTCCTCGTGCACCGAGGTGACGCGTGCCGTCTTGCCGGCGACGAAAATGTCCTGCGCGTCGGCGTTGCGCCTCGGCCGCAATCGGACCCGGCTGCCGCGCGCTACCCGGACCCCGTTCACCAGCACCGCATCGATTTCCGGGCGTACCGCGTTGTCGGCCAGCGGATCCCACCAATCGACCCCCTCGGGGATCTCCGGGACCAGGCCCGAGATCGCGTGGGGATCGCGCAGCACGCCGTGCAGGCGAGCCATCGCGTCGGGAGACATGGCGTCACATTGGTCGATGATCCGCGCCGCCCGTGGATCGGTGGCCCGGGCCTGCGCCTTCTCCTCGTCCGTCATGGTCATCACGCGCAGGGTGAGGATCTCGTCGATCTCGGTGCAGTCATAGAGGGCGGTGTCGCTCTGCTCGGCGACGTCCGGGTGGTCGTAGAGGATGATCGGCGAGACCAACAGCAGGTCCCGGGTGCCGGGCGGGCCGGCCAGCACCGGAAAGCAGCGGTGCTGGCTGCACCGGGATGCCGCGTCGACCGCCGCGGGCGGCGGCTCGAGCAGCGAAACGAACTGGCCGCCCTCGAGTTCGGCGATGAGGTGCGTTCCGATCATGGATCGCGCGATCGAGTCGTTCTTGTCCGCTGCACCGTCGCCGATGTTGCTGACCCGCACCGACACCCGGCGCAGATCGCCGTCCGCCTCGCTGGCGACCGTGAGCACGCCGCGAACCTCCCGTCGTTGCCGCACGAGCCGCCCGCCATCGAGGAATTCGATATCGGTGCCCGCGTCCGCCGTCACCGCCAGTGTCCACGGCCGGCCGTCGAGGGCGACAGGGCCGAAGGACCTTTCGCATTCGACCGCTTCGTCCCAGGTCAGCCACGATCCGCCCGGGGTGGCGAGCTCGTCGACCGGCTCGTATTCCCCTCGGGTGACTTCGCGCTCGGCCCGGCGATGCTGCAGCTGCAGGAATCGCACCATCAGGGTCAGCTCCCCGGCCCCGTCGACCAGGAACTGTGCCGCCAGGGTGTCGTCCTCGCCCAGGCCGGCCTCCGCGGCCCCGGGCGGGCCCAGAACGCCGAATTGCCAGCGTGACTGATTCTTGCTCGAGGTGCCGCGATAGGGGTAGAGCAGGTAGCCCTCGTAAAGCACCGCGTCTGCGACGGCCCGGGCCCGGGCCCGATCCTCGTTCACCGCGCCGTCTCCCGGTCCGTGTCCAGCAGCGCGATGATCGCGTGGTCGAGGTCGAGCAGCCCGTGCGCCGACTTGTAGGCGGCCAGGGCGGTGATGGTTTCGTGGCTGAGCCGCAGCCAGCCGGCGTTCGGGTAGTGCTGGGCCATCAGCTGCCGCCAGACCGTGACCGGCATGTCGTAGCGGCCTTCACAGTCCCACGGGACTTGCTGGACGGAGAACCCGCTTTCGGATTTGACGAAAATAGTTCCGCTGAAGAGGAATTGGAGCGGCAGCGCGCCATCGCGCAGGGCATGCAGGTATTTGGCCGCGGTGACCTCGAAGTCGTAGGTGCAGTCCAGCGGCAGCGCCACCGTCGTGTTGCCGGTGAAGCCCTGCACCATCGCCGTGCAATGCTGCCAGAGAAAGGTGCGTTGGGTGCTCGCCCAGCGTTCGCGCGGCCCGAACAGGTCGAGCAACCCCTCTGCTTCGGCGTCGGAGTAGGACCGCCGCAACGGCTCGATGCGGACCTGGCAACGCAACGCGATCGCGTGCACCGGGTCGCCCGCACTTCCGCCGGTGTCGATGGCGACTCGTGCGGTCAGCACGGGGCTGACGGTGTACGGCTCGGGAACCACGTCGAGGACCGAGAAGTCGACGTCCATCATGGCGGCGGCGTCCTCACGGCGCGCGCTTCGAGGTGGGAGAAGAACCCGTCGATGAACTCGCGCGCCTCCTGCCCTCCGTCGAACCCACGCCACAGCATGCGCAGCCGACCGACGAATTCGTAGCAGGCGTCGATCGGTACGAGATAGCTCTGCGGCGCACCGGATTCGGGGACGCGGACCAACAGCGCCTCCACGTCGTCCGTCAGCAGACCCACCCGGGCGTCGGCGCCGCTGAGCGCGTCCCAGACGTCCAGCGCGAGCTCGGATTCGCATGCGCCCGCCGGCCCGGGGTAGAAGGCGACGGTGCGCCCGAGCGCGGAGTTTCTGAAGAAGAAGGCGACGCCCACCGGTATCTGCAGCGCCTCCCAGGCGCGGCGATCCAGCGCGAAGTCCGGGAATGACAGATACCGATCGGGCACCGCGCGGTAGCGGAGTTCCGCCCGGGAGTCGGTGAACAGCAGATAGCAGGCGCGGCACACGCACATGAGCTGGCGGTCAGCCACATTGACCACGTGCTGGTGTGCGTCCGCGATCGATTCCGAGCACATCTCACACCGCTCGCCGGCCGGTTCGGGGGCCGGCCGCTCGCTGCGGATGCGGGTCAGAACCTCGTACGGGGTCGTCATGCGCCGGCGCCCATCGGTTCGGCCAGCGCTACCGATGGCACCCCGTCGCGAAGCAGCACGGGGAGCGGCTCGAGATGGGCCCCGTTGGGGCCGGCACCCGCATGCACAATGTCGAACTGCGTGCCGCAGCGCGGGCAGGCCAGCAGGGTCTCGCGCAGTCGCGCACCCGCCAACGAGTCATCACACACCGGACAGTGGTCACGATAGGCCAGTGGCAGGTCGCCGATCCTGCACACCAGCAGCGTGGTGTCCGAGACCAGGAACCCTGCCACCTCGCCGAGCTCCAGTTCGGCCAGCTCGGGTACCGGATACCAGGTCGAGCCACTCGAATGCAGATGGGACATCAGCGAATCGGCGGGTATCACGGCCGGACCGGGCGCGGATTCGGCGGTCACCACCTCGATCGAGCCGACCTCGGGTGCGGCGGCGCGCACCGCGTCCTCGACCGCCAATTCCAGCGTCACCGCCGACGACGGACAGCTCTTGCAACTGCCGGTGAACGCCAGCCGCACGGTATCGCCGTCGACTTCGATGAGATCGACGTCCCCGCCGTGCGAGCCCAGGTACGGCCGCACCCGGTCGAGTGCGTCGGACACCCGGCGGTGCACGTCGTGCGGGTGCAGACCGTGGACCAGGAGCAGGCTGGCCACCAGGTCGTCGGTGGCCAGCCGCTCGGCCAGGCCAGTGCCTTGGCCGTCCCGAGCCAGCAGCATGATCCGTTCCAGCCCGGCCCCGTAGAGCCCGACCACTTCCCGGACCAACTGCTGGGCGCGCTCCTGCGCGGCCGCCCCACCCGCCGCGCAGGAATCCAGCAGGGTCTGGATTCGATCGCCCGCCGTGCGCCATTGCGCGTCTGTGTCTGAGGTCATCAGGGGTTCCTCCGGGCGATCCGCGATCATCACTCCCCGACGGGTGACTGCGTTGGTGTGTGCAATCTCTCCAGGGTCTTGCCCTTACCCAGGTACATGTGCACACCGCAGGGCAGGCACGGATCGAAGCTGCGCACCGTGCGCATGACGTCGATCCCCTTGAAGTTCTCCCGGCTGTTCTCCTCGAAGATCGGCTGACCCTGCACCGCGTCCTCGTACGGCCCGGGCGTGCCGTAGCTGTCACGCGGGTTGGCGTTCCAGGGGGTGGGCGGGTACGGGTGATAGTTGGCGATCTTGCCGTCGCGGATCACCATGTGGTGACTGAGCACGCCGCGGACCGCCTCGGTGAAGCCGCAACCGATGGCTTCGTCGGGCACCTCGAACTTCTCCCAGGTCTTGGTGCGTCCGGCCCGGATTTCCCCGAGCGCCTTCTCGGCGAAGTGCAGCGCGCACGCTGCCGCGTAGGCCTGGAAGTAGGTGCGCGCCCGGTCGCGCTCGATCGTGTTGCTGCCGTATTTCGGGATCTTCCACTCGAACTCGACCGGACCCTTGAGCGCGGTCTTGGGCAAATTGATCTTGACGCTGTTGCCGGTCGCCTTGACGTAGCCGATGTCGACCAGGCCGGCCAGCGCGGTGGCCCACAACCGGGCCAGCGGGCCGCCGCCGGTGTCCAGCGCCAGGTGGTCCTTGCCGTCGAACCAGCGCGGCGACATCACCCAGCTGTACTTGCCGCCGTCCAAGTCCCGCTTCTGCGGGTGCGGGTTGGTGTGCTGATTCCACGGGTGGCGCCGGTCCACCGCGTTGCCCAGTGGGTCGGTCTTGACGAACATCTCCTGCTCGGTCCAGTCGTCGTAATACGAACTGCCCAACAGGATCCGGATGCCGAGGTTGATGTCCACCAGGGAGTGGGTGACCAGCTTGCCGTCGACCACCACGCCCGGGGTCACGAACATGGCGTTACCCCAGCGCTCCATGTCCTTGTACGCGAAGTTGCACACCTCGGGGTCCTGGAAGGAGCCCCAGCAGCCGAGCAGGGTGCGGCGCAGCCCGACCTTCTCGTAACCCGGCAGTGCCTCGTAGAAGAAGTCGAACAGGTCGTCGTGCATCGGCACGACCTTCTTCATGAACTCCACATACCGCATCAACCGCGTCATGTAGTCGGTCATCAGCTGGATGGTCGCAACGGTGCCGACCCCGCCGGGGTACAGCGTGGACGGATGCACGTGGCGACCTTCCATGAGGCAGAACATCTCTCGCGTCCAGCGGCTGACCACCAGTGCCTCGCGGTAGAACTCGCCGCTGAAGGGGTTGAGCGAACGCATGATGTCGGCGATCGTCTTGTAACCGTGCGCGTCGGCGTGCGGCGCCGGGGTCTTCTCCGCCAGCGAAAGCACGCTCGGGTTGGTCTCGGAGACCATCTTTTCGCAGAAGTCCACCCCGACCAGGTTTTCCTGGAAGATGTTGTGGTCGAACATGTATTCCGCGGCCTCACCTAGGTTGACGATCCACTCGCCGAGGTGCGGCGGCTTGACCCCGTACGCCATGTTCTGCGTGTAGCACGAACAGGTGGCGTGGTTGTCGCCGCAGATGCCGCAAATGCGGCTGGTGATGAAGTGGGCGTCGCGGGGATCCTTGCCTTTCATGAAGATCGAGTAGCCGCGGAAGATCGACGACGTGCTGTGGCACTCGACGACTTCGCGGTTCTCGAAGTCGATCTTGGTGTAGATGCCCAAGCTGCCCACGATCCTGGTGATGGGGTCCCAGGCCATGTCGACCAGTTGGCCGGGTTCCCGCTTGGCGTGGGTGGGCTCCGGAATGATGGTTGTCATCGCACTTCTTCTTCCCGCTGTGGGCTCTTGAGCTCGAAGGCTCAGATTTGAGACGAAGCGCGCCGACCCGGTAGCGAGCTACCAGGTCCGGCGCGCTCCGGTGGTGAGTTGGTTGCCGTTGTGGCGCCACCGCGGTTCCTTGTCGACGGTGCGCGCCGTGATACCCCTCAAATTGCGAATCACGGTGCCGTAAAGACCCGAAGCGGTGGTGGAGACCTTGCCGCCCGGCGGTTCGTCCATGAATGGCATGAACTTGTCGGGGAAGCCCGGCATCGTGCATCCGATGCAGATCCCGCCCACATTGGGGCAGCCACCGATGCCGTTGATCCATCCCCGCTTGGGCACGTTGCACTTGACGACCGGGCCCCAACACCCAAGTTTGACAATGCATTTCGGCGATCCGTATTCGGTGGCGAAGTCGCCCTGCTCGTAGTATCCGGCCCGGTCACAACCTTCGTGGACAGTGTTGCCGAACAACCATTTAGGGCGCAGCGCATCGTCGAGCGGAATCATCGGCGCCTGACCCGTCGCCATGTAGAGCAGGTAGGTCAGCGTCTCCGACAGGTTGTCGGGATGGATCGGGCAACCGGGCACGCACACGATCGGAATGCCGGCCTTGCTCTTCCATTCCCACCCCAGGTAGTCGGGAACCCCCATCGCCCCCGTCGGATTGCCGGCCATGGCGTGGATGCCGCCGTAGGTGGCGCAGGTCCCGACCGCGACGATCGCGGTGGCCTTGGGCGCCAGCCGGTCGAGCCACTCGCTGGTGGTCATCGGCTGGTTGGTGGCGGGGTTGTTGCCGAACCCGCACCAATAGCCCTCGTCCTTGATCTTCTCGTTGGGGATGGACCCTTCGACGACGAGCACGAACGGTTCCAGCTCGCCGCGGTCGGCTTTGAAGAACCACGAGAGGAAGTCGTCCGCCCCTCCGTTGGGCCCACATTCGAAATCGATGAGCGGCCAGTGCACGGCGACCTGCGGAAGCCCCGGCAGTGCCCCCAGGGCGATCTCTTCGACAGAGGGTTGGGTGGCGGCAGTCAACGCCACCGAATCGCCATCACAACTGAGCCCCGCGTTGATCCATAGAACGTGGATCAATGTTTCTTCTGCTTTGACGGCTGCTTCTGTTGGCATGCTGCAGCTTTCCGGAGCCGGGCTGAGGCTCCTGCGCCGCCGGAGTCGACCGTCGGCCCACTTGCGCAGCGCTGATTTTGGGTCTACTCCTCACCGCCGGGTGTGTCAACGATTCTGCGGTACCAAGTAATTAGACAACCGTTGCATAGTCTCTTCGCGAAGCGAGCGGCGATCGGCGGCCCGGCCGATGGCGCCGCCATCATGCAAATCCCTTGCAAGAAGGGACCCGTCAGGCCGCCGGTTCCGCCGCGAATCGTCGCAACCAGCCGAACCAGGCGCCCATCCCGGCGCCGGTGCGCGCACTGAGCGGCAGGATGGTCGCCGTCGCATTGACCTTGCGCACGTGGGCGATGTACTCGTCGACGTCGACGTCCAGGTGTGGAACCAAGTCAATCTTGTTGAGTAACACCACATCCACCGATCGGAACATCACCGGGTACTTCAGCGGCTTGTCCTCGCCCTCGGTTACGGAGTAGACCATGGCCTTGGCGTGCTCGCCGACGTCGAACTCGGCCGGGCAGACCAGATTGCCCACGTTCTCGATGATCACCAGGTCCAGCACGGGCAGGTCGAGCCCGGGCAGCGCGCGGTTCACCATCGGCGCGTCGAGATGGCATTCGCCGCCAAAACCGTTGCTGGTGTTGAGGAGTGAGATCTGGGCGCCGCGGCCACGAAGCTTGGCCGCGTCGAGATCGGTGGCGATGTCACCTTCGATCACCCCGATGGCAAGCTCGCCGGCGAGCTCGTCGAGCGTGGCCTGCAGGATGGTCGTCTTGCCCGATCCGGGTGAGCTCATCAGGTTCAGCGTGCGCACCCCGTTGCCCTCGAACGCCGCCCGGTTGGCTTCGGCGAGCAGATCGTTCTCGGCGAAGATCGCCTCCAACACGTCGACCCGCTGCTTACCGGTCCGGTACTGGCCGTGGTCGCCGTGCTCGTGATCCGGATCGTCGTGCTCGTGGGTGTGCACCGTTCCGTCGTCATGCCGATGAAATCTGCCCATGGTCAAATCCGTTCGGGGATAGCGCGTTTCACGAGACGTCCAGCGACGTCACCAGGAATTCGTTGCCGTGCAGCACCTCGACGTCGGAACTGTCGCACCGCGGGCACCAGATCGACCAGGCCGACGTGATCTCCGATCGCCGGCCGCAGGCGTGACAGCTCACCTCGGCGCCGACGCACTCGAGCTCCAGCTTGGCCTCCGGCATGTTCTCGGCGTCGCGCACCAGCGTCCAGCAGAACGAGAGCGATTCGGGCACCACCTGACGCAGCGCCCCGATCCGCACGCGCACCACATCGACGTGCCGACCGTCGGCATGTGTCTTGACCACACCGGCGATCGCTTCGCACAGCGACAGTTCATGCACCGCCGATCACTCCGGCCGCAGCGAGGCTCATGAGCACTGTTCTACACCGAAGGCCCCGGATGCGCAGCCGCTCTCCGGGCTCGCGTTAGGACGGCGTCCACTTCTGTTCGAGGCGCCCGTAGCGCCAGACGAGCAGCGCCACCGCCCAGGTGATGACGAACGCGCCGACGATGAAATAGCCGACGGCGCCCAGGTCCAGCCCGCCGATCCAGCGCCAGAACGTGCCCCGCCAGCCGAACTGCTCGGCGAACAACGTGAGCAGCTCGACGCTGCCGATCAGCAGCGCGACGACCACCGACAGCGCGGTGATGGTGATGTTGTAGTAGATCTTGCGCACCGGATTCGAAAAGGCCCAGCCGTAGGCGAAGTTCATGAACGAGCCGTCGATCGTGTCCAGGAGGCACATGCCGGCGGTGAACAGCACGGGCAGACACAGGATGGCGTACCACGGCAACCCGGCCGCCGCGCTGGTGCCCGCCAGAACCAGGAGTGCGATCTCGGTGGCGGTATCGAAGCCGAGACCGAACAGCAGCCCGACGGGGTAGGAGTGCCACGACTTGGTGACCGACTTGGTGAAGCGGCCGAGGACTCGATTCATCAGCCCCCGATTGTCCAACTGCCGTTCCAGTTCGGCCCCGTCCGTGTCCGGGTCATATCCGCCGCGGCGCACCCGCGCGAACACCCGCAGGATACCCACCAGCACGACGACGTTGAGGACGGCGATCGAATAGAGGAATACACCGGAGACGCCCGTCCCGATCAGTCCCGTGTAGTGATGCAGCTTCGAGGAGTCGTCGCGGACCGGTCCCACAATCGTCTTGACCCCGGACGCCAGCAGCACCGCCAGCGCGAAGACCACCGTGGAATGCCCCAGCGAGAAGAAGAATCCGACCGCGAGCGGCCGCTGCCCGTCGTTCATCAGCTTGCGGGTGGTGTTGTCGATGGCGGCGATGTGGTCGGCGTCGAAGGCGTGCCGCATTCCCAGGGTGTAGGCGGTCAACCCGACGCCGACCCCGAATGCCTTGCCCCCCAGGCTGAATTGCGTCGGGGCGACGAAAGCCACCAGGGTGAACCAGCCGACCACGTGCAGCGCGACGATGATCGCCGACATCGATGTCAGCCGCCCCCACTCCGCCGGTGTCAGGGCGCTGCGCAGCCTGGTCGTCCATGACGGGCGCCGGCCGAACTCAGTACTGACCACTGGGTTCCTCCAGGGTCCTTCGAGCATCGGGCATGGAACGCAACAACCGGCACGACTGTATGTGCCGTCGTCAGGCAGATGCAAGTGGGTTGCAGGAATCCCGGGGCCGGTGCGGGGCGAATTCGGCAGAAGACTGGCGCGCCCACCGCGGCGGCGCGACACTGAACGGGTGACGCCCAAGCCGCCGGCACTGGACCCGTCCGCCACCGCACGGATCGGCGATCTCCTGCGCGCCCGGGGGCTGCGGCGGATGTCCTCGCGGATCCAGGTGCTGGCGGTGCTCGAGCCGGTCGACGGCCACCTGCCGGTGGCGGAGATCCACAAGCGGGTGCGGGCGTGCCTGCCGCACGGATCACACGCTCCCGACGTGGCGACCATCTATCGCACGGTGACCACCCTGGTCGGCCAGGGAGTGCTGCACCCGTTGACCCTCGACGGCGGTGTCACCACCTACGGGATGGCCACCGCGCCACACCACCACGCCGTATGTACCGAATGCGGCTCGATCATCGAGGTGCCCGCCCGGCAGCTCAGTTCGGCGCTCGAACACGCGATGGCGGGCAGTTCGTTCGCGCTGTCCGAGGCAGCGGGTCTGACGCTGCGCGGCCTGTGCCCGCAGTGTCAAAAGCGCTGAGCTTCCGCCAATGGTGGCGATCCGCTTCGCCCGGCTTCGCCGCGCTTGCGATCGCCACTAGTCCAGGTCGAGTAGCGCGTTCTCGACCACCTCGGGCAGCGCCGGATGAATCCAGTACTGGCCGCGGGCCATCTCGTGGGCGGTGAGCCCGAAGCTCATCGCCTGGATCAGCGGTTGGATGATCGACGACGCCTGGTGGCCCATGATGTGCGCGCCCAGCAGGCGGCCGCTGCTGCGCTCGGCGATCAGCTTGACTATCCCGGTGGTGTCCTCCATGGCCCAGCCGTAGGCGACGTCGCCGTAGTCGTGTATCGCGACCGAGACCTCGAATCCCTGTGCGATGGCCTGGTTTTCGGTCAGGCCGACGGATGCCAGCTGAGGGTCGGTGAACACCGCCGACGGCACATGGCGGTGGTTGGTCATCAGCATCGACTCGGTGTCGTCCCAGTTGCAGTGCAGGTTGTGCTGTACGACGCGGGCCTCGTGGTTGGCGACGTGCTTGAGCTGGTATGGCGACGAAACGTCGCCGAGGGCGAAAACACCACGCGCCGAGGTCCGTTGGTATTCGTCGACCACCACCCGGCCGCTCTCGACCTCGACACCGGCCTGTTCGGCGTCCAGCAGGTCGGCGTTGGACACCCGCCCGGTCGCGACCAGCAGCAGGTCGGCGTCCAATGTCGACCCGTCGTCGAGCCGCAGCGCGACGCCAGAGCCGTTGTTGGTGCCGCCCACGACGTTTCGGTGCGTGCGCAGTTCCCATTTGGCCGCGACGATGCGGGTGAAGCGTTTACAGATGGTGTCGTCACAGTGCCGCAGCATCGAGCTGCCGCGGATGACCAATGTCACCCGGACGCCGAGGGCGGAAAAGATATGGGCGAATTCCGCTGCCACGAAGCCACTCCCGACGATCACCAGGTGCTCGGGCAATTCCGGGATCCGCATGATCGTGTCGCTGGTGTGATAGGCGACGCCGCAGTCGAGGATCGCGGGAGGGATGACCGGGCGGGACCCCGCCGCGATCACCACCTGATCGGCGGTGAATTCGTCACCGCCGTCCGTGCGCAACAGGTAGCGCCCGTCGGGTTGAACCGGTCCGAACCGGGTGTGCTGGTCGTACAAGTCGACGCTGGGTGACGCGCGGCGGTAGTCCTCGCCGCTCATCGAGATCGGATCGATTCGTCCGAAGATCCGCGAGACGATGTCGTCCCAGCGGATCCGGTCGACGTGCGCGTCGACACCGAAGCGTGCCGCGTCCCGGATCGTCGTGGCGACCTCGGCGGCGTAGACGAACATCTTGGTCGGGATGCATCCGACGTTCAGGCAGGTGCCGCCGAACGTGCCGTGCTCGCACAGCGCCGCACGCTTGCCGGCGAACCGATCGTCGAGAAGGGTATTGCCCGAACCGGTTCCGATGATGGCGATGTCATAGGTCTCCAACTCCTCACCCCATCCTCGAAGAGGGCTCGGTGCGGTCGGTGTGGAGGTAGCGGTCCAGCCAGAGGTCGAGCTGGCGGTAGGCCGCCCGCCGAGGCTGCGGCAGCGAGAGGAAGACGTCGTGTTTGGCGTCGCCGATCGGCACGATGGTGCTGTGATTCCCGATGCAGCCGGCCCGCCTGGCAATTTGGGTGACGTCGAGAACCGCGTCGCCGCACTGCATGGACGCCGCATCGCTGGTTTCCCGCACGGTGTGGTCCGAGCGCAGGATGAGGTTCGGCACCCCGACGTCGAGCCCGCGGTGCAGCCGGGCGTGGCCGCGGCGGATGGCGTGCAGCCATCCGACCGTGATCGGGAAGCCGCCCACCGGTTTCCACTGCAGGTTGTAGTCGAACTCGCCGTGGTAGTCGCGGTGCAGGGTGGTGCCGTAGCCGCCCTCGGTGGGCGTCCGGACCACCCTCCTGGAGCGCACCCGGGACAGGCCGGCGATCAGCGCCGAGGTCACCGAATGACGCAGCACCGCGGGGCCGTGCAGGTCCAAAAACGGGCTGTTGAGCACTAAACCGCCGATGCCGGCGTGGGCTGCGGCGTCGCGACGGCGGAGCCGGTCCAGCCATAACGACACGATGAGCCCACCGGAGGAATGGCCGTACACCAAAACCTTGGCGGGTCGGTGGTGCTCGCGGATCACCGCCAGGGCGTAGTCGAGTTCGGCGTCGTAATCGTCGAGGTTGGTGATGAAGTGCGGTGTCTGGCCGTCGCGGCGCGACCGGCCGCATTTCTGCAGGTCCAGCGCGTAGAAGGCAAAGCCGCGGTCGGCGAAGTGCTCGGCCAGCGCCGTGTTGAAGAAGTAGTCGGTGTAGCCATGCACGGCCAGCACCGCGTGACCCGCACCGGAGGGTCCGGCGGGCTCACCGCGCCGGATCAGCGTCGCGACAATCTCGCCCTCGCCGACCGGGTCGGGCCCAAGGGGGATGGTGCGCTGCCAATAACCGGGCAGGACATCGGGCACCCAGCCAGTCACGAGGCAAGCTTAGAGGTTTTGCTGGCCACAGGGAGGCGCACGCCGTCCGGGCCGGGTTTGCCTCGGGATAGCCTGGGAACCGGCACAGTCGACGGAAGGACCAGGAGCAGGTGTCATCGCTAGCCCGAACCGCACGGACGGACGTCGTGCTGGTGGGCGCGGGCATCATGAGCGCAACCCTGGGTGCGTTGCTGCGGCGGCTGCAACCCGACTGGTCCATGACCATCGTCGAACGCCTGGACGCCGTCGCCGCCGAAAGCAGCAGTCCGTGGAACAACGCCGGCACCGGGCACTCCGCGCTGTGCGAGCTCAACTACACCCCGCAGAATCCGGACGGCTCGATCGACATCACCAAAGCGGTGCGCATCAACGAGCAGTTCCAGGTGACCCGCCAATTCTGGGCCTACGCCGCCGAGAACGGGATCCTGACCGACACCGGTTTCCTCAACCCGCTCCCGCACGTGAGCTTTGTGCGCGGGGCGCAGCGCGTCGAGTTCTTGCGCCGACGGCAGCGGGCCCTGGCTCCCAACCCGCTGTTCGCCGGCACCGAATTCATCGACGACCCGCAGGAGTTCGCCCGCCGGCTGCCGTTCATGGGCGCCAGGCGCGACTTCTCCGAACCGACCGCGCTCCACTGGGCCCCCCACGGCACCGACGTCGACTTCGGTGCGCTGGCCAGACAGCTCATCGGCCACTGCGTGCAGGGCGGTGCCACCGCGTTGTTCGGCCACGAGGTCCGCGACCTGACCCGGCAATCGGACGGCAGCTGGACGCTGCTGATCCGCAATCGGCGCACCGGTGAAAAACGCCGGCTGAATGCCAAATTCGTCTTCGTCGGGGCCGGCGGCGGCGCGCTGCCGTTGCTGCAGAAGGCCGGCATTCACGAGGTCAGGGGCTTCGCCGGGTTCCCCATCGGCGGACGGTTTCTGCGCACCGACAATCCCGCGCTCACCGCCGCGCACCGGGCCAAGGTGTACGGGGTCCCGGCACCGGGGGCCCCGCCGCTCGGCGCGCTGCATCTGGACCTCCGATTCGTCAACGGCAAATCCTGGCTCGTGTTCGGGCCGTACGCCGGCTGGTCACCCAAGTTCTTGAAACACGGCCGCCTCAGCGACCTGCCCCGCTCGGTGAAGCCGGACAACGCACTGTCCATGCTCGGGGTTGGCCTCACCCAGCTGACACTGCTCAACTACTTGATTCACCAGCTGCGGTTGTCCGATCCGGATCGCATCCACGCGCTGCGCGAATTCGCCCCCAGCGCAATGGGTTCCGACTGGGAGCTGACCGTGGCCGGTCAGCGCGTGCAGGTGATCAGGCGGGACGGGCGCAAGGGAGGCGTGCTGGACTTCAGCACCACCGTGCTGGCCGCCGCCGACGGCAGCATCGCCGGGCTGCTGGGAGCATCGCCGGGAGCATCGACGGCAGTGTCGGCCATGCTCGAGGTGTTGCAGCGGTGCTTCGCCGGCCGCTATCAATCCTGGCTGCCCACGCTCAAAGAGATGGTGCCGTCGCTGGGGGTGGAGCTGTCCCGTGAGCCGGCGTTGTACGACGAGGTGTGGTCCTGGGGTACCGAGGTGTTGGGGTTGAAGTCCGATTCGGGGGTTCGGTCATGAGTGAAGCGTTGCGTCGGTCGTGGGCGAAAGACCTTGACGCCCGGACCCTTTACGAGCTGCTCAAGTTGCGGGTGGAGGTGTTCGTGGTGGAGCAGGCCTGCCCGTACCCGGAGCTGGACGGCCGCGACCTGCTCGCCGAGACGCGGCACTTCTGGCTGGAGACGCCCGACGGCGAGGTGATCTGCACGTTGCGGTTGATGGAGGAGCACGCCGGCGGCCGAAAGACGTTCCGGATCGGCCGGTTGTGCACCAAACGCAGCGCGCGCGGGCAGGGCCACACCACCCGGTTGCTGCGCGCCGCCCTGGCCGAGGTCGGCGACTACCCGTGCCGGATCGACGCGCAGACCTACTTGTCCGACATGTACGCCCAGCACGGGTTCGTCCGAGCCGGTGACGATTTCGTCGACGACGGCGTGCCGCACGTGCCGATGCTGAAGCCGCCACGCCCGCCCCCTCAGGCGGAGACCCCGACCGCATCGTCGCAGGGCGGGCCGGGCGCGGGCCTGACGGAGCTACCGTGAAGCCGTATCCGTTCAGCGCGATCGTCGGGCATGACCAGCTGCGCCTGGCGCTGCTGCTGTGCGCCGTGCGGCCGGAGATCGGCGGTGCGCTCATCCGGGGCGAGAAGGGCACGGCCAAGTCGACGGCGGTGCGCGGCCTGGCGGCGTTGCTGTCCGAGGCGACCGGTGACGCGGGCGCCGGCCTTGTCGAAATGCCGCTCGGCGCAACCGAAGACCGGGTGATCGGCTCGCTGGACCTACAGCGGGTGCTGCGCGACGGCGAGCACGCGTTCTCGCCGGGACTGTTGGCGCGCGCGCACGGCGGCGTGCTGTACGTCGACGAAGTCAACCTGCTGCACGACCATCTGGTGGACGTGCTGCTCGACGCCGCGGCGATGGGCCGGGTGCACATCGAACGCGACGGCATCTCGCATTCGCACGAGGCCCGGTTCGTGCTGATCGGCACCATGAATCCCGAGGAGGGCGAACTGCGTCCGCAGCTGCTGGACCGGTTCGGCCTCACCGTCGACGTGCACGCGTCTCGTGACGTCGACGTGCGGGTGGAGGTCGTCCGACAGCGCATGGCCTACGAGGCCGACCCGGACGCATTCGCCGAGCGCTACGTCGACGCCGAGGCCGAACTGGCCCGGCGCATCGCCGCCGCGCGGGCGCTCGTCGGCGAAGTGGTATTGCCGGACAACGAGTTACGGCGCATCGCTGCGGTATGCGCGGCGTTCGACGTCGATGGGATGCGGGCCGATCTGGTGGTGGCCCGCACCGCCGCCGCGCACGCCGCGTGGCGTGGGGCCAAGTCGGTCGAAGAGCAAGACGTCCGGGTGGCCGCCGAGCTGGCGCTGCCGCATCGGCGCCGCCGCGACCCGTTCGACGACCCCGGCATCGACCGTGACCAGCTCGACGAGGCGCTGGCGCAAGCCGACGATGACGACCGCGAGCCGGAGCCCGACCCTCCGGGCGGCGGTCGGGCCGCGGAAGACCCTGCAACGCAGCCGAACTCATCGGCGCCGTCGAAGCCGCGGCCACCGCGTCCCAGCGCGCCGCCAGCGAAGACCTTCCGCGCCCGAGCGCTGACGGTGCCCGGGGTCGGCGCGGGCGCGCCGGGGCGGCGATCGCGCGCCCGCAACTCCAGCGGCAGCGTGATCGCGGCGACCGACGGAAACGACACGAGTTCCGGCGCACACGGGCTGCACCTGTTCGCCACCCTGCTGTCGGCCGCCGAGCGCGCCGGGTCGGGCCCCCTGCGCCCGGGGCCGGATGACGTGCGACGGGCGATCCGGGAGGGGCGTGAAGGCAACCTGGTCATCTTCGTCGTGGACGCGTCGGGCTCGATGGCCGCGCGCGACCGGATGGCCGCGGTGAGCGGTGCGACGCTGTCGCTGCTGCGCGACGCCTACCAGCGCCGCGACAAGGTCGCCGTGATCACGTTCCGCCAGCAGGAGGCACGGCTGCTGTTGCCGCCGACATCGTCGGCGCACATCGCCGGCCGGCGGCTGGCCCGGTTCGATACCGGCGGCAAGACTCCGCTCGCCGAGGGCCTGCTCGCCGCGCGTGAACTGATCGTCCGGGAGAAGGCTCGCGACCGGGCCCGGCGTTCCCTGGTGGTGGTGCTGACCGACGGCCGAGCCACCGCCGGAACCGACCCGTTGCGCCGCAGTCGCGCCGCGGCCGCCCGGTTGGTGGCCGAGGGCGTGGCCGCCGTGGTCGTCGACTGCGAAACCTCCTATGTGCGGCTGGGTTTGGCCGAGCAACTGGCCCGCCACCTCGGCGCGCCGGCCGTGCGCCTGGAGCAGCTACACGCGGACTCTCTGACGCGCGCCGTGCGCAACGCGGCCTGAGAAAGGTAACCGCCGATGCCACAAGGCCGCCCACTGCAGGTCCCCGAGGATGGACTCAGCACCAGGGCCCGGCGCAACACCCCGGTGCTGGCGGTGCACACCGGCCCCGGCAAGGGGAAGTCCACCGCCGCATTCGGAATGGCGTTGCGGGCCTGGAATGTCGGGCTCTCCGTAGCGGTCTTCCAGTTCGTCAAGAGCGCCAAATGGAGGGTGGGCGAGGAGAGCGCCTTCGCTCAACTCGGTCAGGTGCACCAACAGCACAACATCGGTGGGCCGGTGGAATGGCACAAGATGGGCGCGGGCTGGTCGTGGTCGCGAAAGGCGGGCAGCGAACTCGATCACGCCGCGGCCGCGGCCGACGGGTGGGCGGAGATCTCGCGCCGGCTGGCCGATCAGCGCCACGACTTCTATGTGCTCGACGAGTTCACCTACCCGCTGAAATGGGGGTGGGTGGACGTCGACGAGGTGGTCGACGTGCTGTTGGCACGCCCGGGCCACCAGCACGTGGTCATCACCGGTCGCGATGCCCCGCGGCGGTTGATCGAGGCCGCCGATCTGGTCACCGAGATGACCAAGGTCAAGCACCCGATGGATGCGGGCCGCAAGGGGCAGAAGGGCATCGAGTGGTGAGTGTTCCCGCGGTCGTCGTCGCCGCGCCGGCGTCGGGCAGCGGAAAGACAACCGTCGCAACGGGTTTGATCGGCGCGCTGCGGCGGGCGGGCCATGCCGTCGCTCCGTTCAAGGTGGGCCCGGACTTCATCGACCCCGGTTATCACGGCCTGGCCGCCGGGCGTCCCGGCCGCAACCTGGACCCGGTTCTGGTCGGCGAGAACCTCGTCGGCCCGCTGTACGCGCACGGCTCGGGCGGTGCGGACATCGCGGTGATCGAGGGGGTGATGGGGCTCTTCGACGGGCGGATCGGGCCCGCCGCGGCCGGTCCCGCGGAAGGCTCCACCGCGCACGTGGCCGGCCTGCTGGGTGCGCCCGTGATTCTGGTGGTCGACGCGCGCGGCCAGAGCCACAGCATCGCCGCACTGCTGCATGGCTTTTCGACGTTCGATGCCGCGACCCGGGTCCGCGGTGTGATCCTCAACCGGGTCGGTTCGGCCCGGCACGAACACGTGCTGCGGCAGGCCTGCGAGCAGGCCGGTGTCGCGGTGCTGGGGTCCATTCCACGAACCGCCGAATTAGAGCTCCCGACAAGGTATTTGGGTCTGGTCACCGCGGTGGAGTACGGGCGGCGGGCGCGGCTGGCGGTCGAGGCGATGACCGACCTGGTCGCCCGTCACGTCGACCTTGCGGCGGTGGCGGCCGTGGCCGCTGTCGCCGCGAGCCGGACCGGCACGGCGTGGGACCCGGCGTCCGCGGTGGGGGAGACGCCCGGAGGGCACGCCACAGTGGCGATGGCGGCGGGTAAGGCGTTCAGCTTCGGCTATGCCGAGCACGCCGAGCTGCTGCGGGCCGCCGGCGCCGACGTGGTCGAATTCGACCCGCTGGCTGAGGAGTTGCCGGATGGCACGGACGCGGTGTTGCTGCCCGGCGGCTTCCCGGAACAGTTTACCGCGGAGCTCTCGGCCAACGACGCCGTGCGCCGGCAGATCAACGAGCTGGCGGCCGCCGGCGCGCCGATACACGCCGAATGCGCGGGCCTGATTTATCTGGCCACCGAACTCGACGGCTACCCGATGTGCGGAGTGCTGGCCGGGTCGGCGCGGTTCACGCCGAATTTGACGTTGGCCTATCGCGACGCCGTCGCCGTGGCCGATTCGCCGCTCTATTCCGCCGGGCAACGGGTGGTGGGGCATGAATTCCACCGGACCGCAATCGCATTCAGCGACGGCTACCAGCCGGCCTGGGCCTATCGGGGCAACGACGCGGATCCCGTGCGCGAAGGCGTCGTGCACGCCGGAGTGCACGCCTCGTATCTGCACACCCATCCGGCTGCCGCGCCACAAGCCGTCGCGCGGTTCGTCGCGCACGCCGCCCGCCGGCTGGGCGGCGCCAACATGCCCTCCGTCTAGGCGCTCGCGGTCGCCACTAGGCCGATGGTGGCGACCCGCAGCGCCCGGCGTTTTCCGCCGCGCTCGCGGTCGCCACTAGGCTTGCCCGGTGACCGAGAACGCCTACCTCGCCGGACTGCGCCTGGCCGGCAAGAAGGTCGTCGTGGTCGGCGGTGGCTCGGTTGCCCAGCGCCGGCTGCCCTTGCTCATCGCCAGCGGCGCGGACGTACACGTCATCTCCCGCAGCGCCACCAGGTCGGTCGAGGCGATGACCGGAATCACGTTGTCGCTGCGCGAATACCGCGACGGTGACCTCGACGGGGCCTGGTACGCGATCGCCGCCACCAACGACGCGCAGGTGAACGCGGCCATCGTCGCGGAGGCCGAGCGCCGCCACCTCTTCTGCGTCCGCGCCGACGTCGCCGTCGAAGGGACCGCGGTGACCCCGGCGTCCTTCAGCTACGAAGGGTTATCGGTCGGGGTGCTCGCGGGCGGCGAGCACCGCCGGTCCGCGGCCATCCGCTCGGCGATCCGGGAGGCGCTGCAGACCGGGGTCATCGCCCCGGACAGCGCGGTGAGCCCCGACGTCGTGCGCGGTGGGGTGGCCCTCGTCGGCGGCGGGCCCGGCGACCCCGAACTGATCACCGTGCGCGGGCGCCGGCTGCTGGCCCACGCGGACGTGGTGGTCGCCGACCGGCTGGCGCCGCCGGAACTCTTGGCCGAGCTGCCGCCACACGTGGAGGTCATCGACGCCGCCAAGATTCCCTACGGGCGGGCGATGGCGCAGGACGCGATCAACGACGTCATGATCGAACGCGCCCGGTCCGGGAAGTTCGTCGTCCGGCTCAAGGGCGGGGACCCGTTCGTCTTCGCCCGCGGCTACGAGGAAGTGCAGGCGTGCGTCGACGCCGGGATCCCGGTCACCGTCGTGCCGGGTGTGACGAGCGCCATAGGAGTGCCCGCCCTGGCCGGCGTTCCGGTCACGCATCGGGCCATAAATCACGAATTCGTCGTGGTCAGCGGACATCTGGCGCCCGGTCACCCCGAATCGTTAGTGAATTGGAATGCGCTGGCCGCGCTGTCCGGCACCATCGTTTTGCTGATGGCCGTCGAACGCATCGAGCTTTTCGCCGACGCACTCATAGCGGGCGGCCGACCTGCGGAAACGCCGGTCCTGGTGGTTCAACATGGAACGACAGCGGCTCAGCACACTTTGCGGGCCACTCTCGCCGACACGCCGGAAAAGATCCGAGCCGAAGGCATCCGACCTCCCGCGATCATCGTGATCGGGCCGGTGGCGGCTTTCGGGCTTTAAACGGATCTTAAGATTACTGTAAGGTAACCCTTTATGACGGCCCTCAACGACACAGAGCGCGCGGTGCGGAACTTCACGTCCGCGCGCCCCGATCGTCCGGCCCCGGCGCGCTCCACGCGCCCGGCGGAGACCGCCTCCACTCGCCTCAGCAAGTACTACCCGGCCTGGCTGCCTTCCAGCCGCTTCATCGCGGCCGTGATCGCCATCGGCGGTATGCAGTTGCTGGCGACCATGGACAGCACCGTCGCCATCGTCGCGCTTCCCCGGATCCAGAACGAGCTCAGCCTGTCCGACGCCGGCCGTAGCTGGGTGATCACCGCATATGTGCTCACGTTCGGCGGGCTGATGCTGCTGGGCGGCCGACTCGGCGACACCATCGGACGCAAGCGCACCTTCATCGTGGGCGTCGCGTTGTTCACCATCTCCTCGGTGCTGTGCGCGGTCGCGTGGGATGAGGTGACCATGGTCATCGCGCGGCTCTCGCAGGGGGTCGGTTCCGCCATCGCCTCCCCGACGGGGCTGGCGCTGGTCGCGACCACCTTCCCCAAGGGGCCCGCGCGTAACTTCGCGACGGCGGTGTTCGCCGCCATGACGGCCGTCGGCTCGGTGATGGGCCTCGTGGTCGGCGGAGCGCTGACCGAGGTGTCCTGGCGACTGGCGTTCCTGGTGAACGTGCCGATCGGCCTGGTGATGATCTACCTCGCGCGCACCGCGCTGCGCGAGACCAACCGCGAGCGGATGAAGCTCGACGCCACCGGCGCCATGCTGGCGACGCTGGCGTGCACCGCCGCGGTCTTCGCCTTCTCGATGGGGCCGGAAAAGGGTTGGGTCTCGATCACCACCGTCGGGTCGGGCGTGGTCGCGATGGCCGCCGCTCTCGCCTTCATCATCGTCGAGCGAACCGCCGAAAACCCGGTTGTCCCATTCGATCTGTTCCGCGACCGCAACCGGCTGGTCACGTTCGCCGCGATCTTCCTGGCCGGCGGCCTCATGTTCAGCCTGACGGTGTGCATCGGCCTGTACGTGCAGGACATCCTCGGCTACAGCGCGCTGCGCGCCGGCGTCGGCTTCATCCCGTTCGTCATCGCGATGGGGATCGGCCTGGGCGTCTCCTCGCAACTGGTGTCGCGGTTCTCGCCCCGGGTGTTGACGATCGGCGGCGGAATCCTGCTGTTCTGGGCGATGCTCTACGGCTGGGCGTTCATGCACCGCGGCGTGCCCTATTTCCCCAACCTGGTGCTCCCCATCATCGTGGGCGGGATCGGCATCGGCATCTGCGTCGTCCCGCTGACGCTGGCGGCCATCGCCGGTGTCGGCTTCGACCAGATCGGCCCGGTGTCGGCGATCGCGTTGATGCTGCAGAGCCTCGGCGGTCCGCTCGTGCTGGCCGTCATCCAGGCCGTGATCACCTCCCGCACGCTGTACATGGGCGGCACCACCGGCCCGGTCAAGATCATGAACGACCTCCAATTGCACGCGCTCGACCAGGGCTACACCTACGGCCTGCTGTGGGTGGCCGGCGTGGCCGTCGTCGTCGGCGCCGCGGCGCTGTTGATCGGCTACACGCCCGCGCAGGTGGCCCACGCGCAAGAGGTCAAGGAAGCGATCGACGCCGGCGAGCTGTAGCTCAACGGGTCGCCGACCGTCACGACAGAGTGGCGTTGGCATGCGGGCGTTGCGCTGGCGTGACGCTCGTCGCAGGTACCGACCACGCTAGGCTGGCCCGCTGTGATCACCCGGATGTCCGAGCTGTTCTTGCGCACGTTGCGCGACGACCCCGCTGACGCCGAAGTGCCCAGCCACAAACTTCTGATCCGCGCCGGCTACATCCGGCCGATCGCGCCCGGGCTCTACAGCTGGCTGCCGCTCGGCCTGCGGGTGCTGCGCAAGATCGAGGCCGTCGTCCGCGAGGAGATGAACGCGATCGGCGGCCAGGAGATCCTGTTTCCCGCCCTGCTGCCGCGCGCGCCATACGAGACCACGAACCGGTGGACCGAATACGGCGACGGCGTCTTCCGCCTGAAGGACCGCCGCGGCAATGACTACCTGCTGGGGCCCACGCACGAGGAGGTGTTCACCCTGACCGTCAAGGGTGAATACAGCTCGTACAAAGACTTTCCGGTGCTGCTCTATCAAATCCAGAACAAATACCGCGACGAGGCGCGTCCGCGCGCGGGGATCCTGCGGGTGCGCGAGTTCCTGATGAAGGACTCCTACTCGTTCGACATCGACGACGCCGGACTCAAGGCCGCCTATCACGCGCACCGCGAGGCCTACCAGCGCATCTTCAACCGGCTCCAGGTGCGCTACGTGATCGCGTCCGCGGTATCGGGGGCGATGGGCGGCAGTGCGTCGGAGGAGTTCCTGGCCGAAAGCCCGGTCGGCGAAGACACCTTCGTGCGCTGCCTGGAATCGGGGTATGCGGCCAACGTCGAGGCCGTCACCACCGCCCGCCCGGAGGCCAAGCCGATCGACGGGCTGCCCGAGGCGGTGGTCCACGACACCGGTGACACCCCGACCATCGCCACCCTGGTGGACTGGGCCAACACGGCCGACCTCGGTCGCACCGTCACCGCCGCGGACACGCTGAAGAACGTGCTGCTCAAGGTGCGACAGCCCGGCGGGGAGTGGGAGCTGCTGGCCATCGGCCTGCCGGGCGACCGCGACGTCGACGACAAGAGGCTCGGCGCCGCGCTGGAACCGGCCGACTACGCGTTGCTCGACGACTCCGACTTCGCCAAATACCCATTCCTGGTGAAGGGCTACATCGGTCCGAAGGCGCTGCGGGACAACGGTGTTCGTTACCTTGTCGACCCGCGGGTGGTGGACGGCACCAGCTGGATCACCGGGGCGGACGAGCCCGGCCGGCACGCCGTCGGCCTGGTGGCCGGCCGGGATTTCACCGCCGACGGCACCATCGAGGCCGCCGAGGTGCGCGACGGCGATCCATCGCCCGACGGCGCCGGCCCGCTGGTGTCGGCCCGCGGCATCGAGGTCGCGCACATCTTCCAGCTCGGCCGCAAATACACCGATGCCTTCACCGCCGACGTGCTCGGTGAGGACGGCAAGCCGGTGCGGCTGACCATGGGGTCCTACGGCCTCGGGGTGTCGCGGATCTTGGCGGTTATCGCCGAGCAGCACCACGACGAGCTGGGCCTGCGCTGGCCGTCTTCGGTCGCGCCGTTCGACGTCCACCTGGTGATCGCCAATAAAGACGCGGACGCCCGCACCGGGGCCACCGCGCTGGCCGCGGACCTGGACCGGTTGGGCATCGAGGTGCTACTGGACGACCGGCAGGCGTCGCCCGGGGTCAAGTTCAAGGACGCCGAGTTGCTGGGCGTTCCATGGATCCTGGTGGTGGGGCGCGGCTGGGGCAACGGCGTGGTGGAGCTGCGCGACCGCTTCAGCGGACAGACGCGCGAGCTGGCCACCGGGCCGTCGCTGGCCACCGACGTCGTGGCCGCCCTGACCGGGTAGCGCTGAAAACCCTTGCGCCGCTAGTCGTTTCCGCCGGGGAAGCTCGTCGTGATGGGCCAGGCACCCAGCACCCGGTTCCACCGGGCGGCCATCACCGCGCTTTGCGTCAGTGCCGTGGCGGCGAACGCGCGGTCGTCGGCCGTCTCGGCGTGCTCGATCACCACGCGCCAGGCCGACGCGCCATCGTTTTCCATCCGCGCCGCCAGCCGCGCCGCATCCGCGGCGCTGCCCACCAGGATCGGCAACTGGTAGCCGGGGGCCGCGACCGGCGCGTTGACCTTGCGGGCGGTCAGCATCGCGATCACGTCGTCGCGGCGCTGGCGGTGCTGGGAGAGCGCTTCCACCACCAGGCCGTTGACGCTGGGCGGCGACAACGCCGAGACCATGCCGTAGCCGTAGATCGTCGAGTGTTCGATGGCCAGCGCGTCGCAGAGCGCCGCGTTGTCCGCGTCCTTGCCGGAACTCATATCGACGGGCCCCCTGGCACCAGGGCGACGGTGTACGACGCGGTGCAGGACGCGATGATCGAGGCGAGCAACCCCGCGCGGTAGCCGGATTCGCCCGCCACCAGTCGGCTGGCGCTGTCCGCCGAGGCCCGCAGGGCGTTGATCACGTCGGACACCGGCGGGGGAGGCGGCGGCGGCCCCGCCGGCTCGGCGGGGCTCGGGCTGGGGCCCGTCGTCTCGCTGGTCGAGGAGGCGGTGATCTTGCCGGCCGCCCGCGAGATCTCCGTGGACAGGGCGCGGGCGTGCGCGGCGCGCTGACTCGCGACGACCGTCAGCGCGGCGGCGATCTGCGGTGGGTTGCCGACGGCGGCCGCGGCGGCGCCGGCCAGCGCGCTGTCCTTGCGGGCCTGGTCCAGCGGCCCCAGCAGCTCTTCGACGGACGGGGCCTTGGGCGGGGACTCGCCGCAGGCGGAGGTCACCACCCCGAGCGCAGCCAGAGCCGCGCCGCCGGCGAGCACACCCCGCCGGTTGACGACCGGAAATGCGCTAGACACAAACACATCCTGCCATCGGTTCGGGGGTGGGTACGAAGCCAGGACGCGATCCGGCCGTCAGACGCGATTCCTGGCGTATCGTTGATAGCTGCTCTCGCGGAACGGCAGCCTTCGCGTTCCGCCAGGACACTGGAGCCGCCCGCAGGGCAATAGGGTGGCGACGCCCTCCAGCTGACCGGACAACTCAAGATGAGGAGCTCGCCGTGACCACCGGGCTACCTTCGCAGACGCAGGTGATCGAGCTACTCGGTGACGAGTTCGCGCGCGCTGGATACGAGATCGAAGACGTGGTCATCGACGCCCGGACGCGCCCGCCGCGGATCATGGTGGTCGCCGACGGTGACAAAGCCCTCGACCTGGACACCATCGCGACGCTGTCGCGCTCGGCGTCGGCTTTGCTGGACGGCCTTGACGACGTCGCGGACCGCTATGTGCTCGAGGTGAGTTCGCCGGGCGTGGACCGCCCGCTGACCAGTGCAAAACATTTCCGTCGCGCCCGCGGCCGCAAGGTCGACGTCGTCCTCGCGGACGGTGCGCGACTGACCGGTCGCGTCGGTGAGACGCGCGGCGATTCCGTCGCGCTGGTGGTCCGCGCGGGACGGGACTACCGGCTGCGCGAATTGCCGCTCGCCGATATCGCCAAAGCCGTTGTCCAGGTGGAGTTTTCGCCCCCCGCCCAGGCGGAGTTGGACCTGGCGGGGCGGGCCGACAGGACGGAGGCCGGAGCATGAACCGCGCCGGCGACGATGCAGTGGGGGCGCCCCCAGCCGCGAAGCGGCCAGGGGGACGTAGCGATGTGGGGGCACCTCCCGCTTGCGGGGGAAAGGAGCGGCGCTGATGAACATCGACATGGGCGCGCTGCACGCCATCGAGGTGGATCGCGGCATCTCGGTCAACGAGCTGCTCGAGACGATCAAGTCGGCGCTGCTCACGGCCTACCGGCACACCGAGGGCCACCAGAACGACGCGCGCATCGAGATCGACCGCAAGACCGGCGTCGTCAAGGTCGTCGCCCGAGAGACCGACGAGGACGGCAACGTCATCAGCGAATGGGACGACACCCCCGAGGGTTTCGGCCGGATCGCCGCCACCACCGCCCGTCAGGTCATGCTGCAGCGGTTTCGGGACGCGGAGAACGAGCGCACCTACGGTGAGTTCTCCACCCGCGAGGGCGAGATCGTCGCGGGCGTCATTCAGCGGGACAACCGCGCCAACGCCCGCGGCCTGGTCGTCGTCCGGATGGGCACCGAGACCAAGGCCTCCGAGGGCGTGATCCCGGCGGCCGAACAGGTGCCCGGCGAAAGCTACGAACATGGCAACCGGGTCCGCTGCTACGTCATCGGCGTGACCCGCGGGTCCCGGGAGCCGCTGATCACCCTGTCCCGAACGCATCCCAACCTGGTCCGCAAGCTGTTCTCGCTGGAAGTTCCCGAGATCGCCGACGGGTCGGTGGAAATCGTGGCGGTGGCTCGGGAGGCCGGCCACCGCTCCAAGATCGCGGTGAAGTCCAACGTTCCCGGGCTGAACGCGAAAGGGGCCTGCATCGGCCCGATGGGCCAGCGGGTCCGCAACGTGATGAGCGAGCTTTCCGGGGAGAAGATCGACATCATCGACTACGACGAGGACCCGTCGCGCTTCGTCGCCAACGCGCTGTCGCCGGCCAAGGTGGTTTCCGTGTCGATCATTGACCCGAACGCCCGCGCCGCCCGCGTGGTGGTGCCCGACTTCCAGCTGTCCCTGGCCATCGGCAAGGAGGGCCAGAACGCGCGGTTGGCCGCGCGCCTCACCGGGTGGCGGATCGACATCCGCGGCGATACGCCGGGGGGATCGGAGTCGCATTCGGAGAGCCGCCCCGAACACGGCGCCACCCACGGGATGGCGCACGACCGCTAGCGGATCCCGCGCCCACCATTGGGCGGTTCTGACCATCGGATAAGTGACGCTAGACTGAGCCGTGATCCAGCGTGAGCCTTCGGCCCGGGCGCACAGACGTGTGGACGGACCTGTCCGGACGTGTGTCGGGTGCCGAAAGCGAGAGCTGGCCGTCGAACTGCTTCGCGTGGTGGCTGTGTCGGACGGGAACGGCGAACATGCCGTGATCGTTGACGCCAGGGCCAACCGGCCGGGGCGGGGTGCATGGTTGCATCCCGTACCGCAGTGCGTGCAACAGGCGATTCGGCGGCGGGCTCTCACCAGAGCGCTGCGCATCGACCGTCCACCGGACACATCCGCGCTGGTCGAGCACGTGGAAACGCTCAACCAGCACGGCAACAGAACAGGTAGCAAAGAACATGAGCACACCGTGAAGTCCCGATGACCATGCGTCATAGCTAAACCCGAGGCGCGGCCCCACGACTGTCGCCTCTTAGACAGGAGATGTAGTGGCAGGTAAGGCCCGCGTACACGAGTTGGCCAAGGAACTCGGTGTTACCAGCAAGGAAGTTCTCGCCCGGCTGAATGAACAGGGCGAATTCGTAAAATCCGCATCGTCAACGGTGGAAGCGCCGGTCGCTCGTCGACTGCGCGAATCCTTCGGGGGCGGCAAGCCGGCTCCCCAGAAAACGGCGGCCACGGCGGCCGCCAAGGCTCCGGCCAAGGGTCCGGACAACTCGCTTGACCAGGCACTCGACAAGGCCATCGGCAATGGCGAGGCCAACGGCGAAGCCGCAGGCGGGACGACGACCGCCGCCGCCCAAGCGGCCCCGGCCGCCCCGGCGGAAGCGCCGGCACGCCCCGGCCCGGTGCCCGGCCGCCCCGCACCCGGACAGCCCGCACAGCCGCAGCCGCCCGCCCCCGGTCAGCCGGCCGGCCAGCCCGGCCCCCAACCCGGCATGACGCCGGGTCCGCGCCCGGGTCCGGCGCCGAAGCCCGGCGTCCGCACCCCGCGCGTCGGCAACAACCCGTTCTCTTCCGCGCAGCCCGTCGACCGGCCGATCCCGCGCCCGGTGCCCCGCCCCGGGGCGCCCCGGCCCGGCGGGCCGCGCCCCGGCGCCTCGCCCGGCAACATGCCGCCCCGTCCCGGCGGTGCCGCAGGTCAGGGCCGCCCCGCCCGGCCCGGTGCCCCGCGACCCGGCGGTGGCCGGCCCGGCGGTCCCGGCGGCCGTGACGGCGGCGGCGGCAACTACCGCGGCGGCGGCGGCGGAGTCGGCGCCCCGCCCGGGGGCGGCGGTGCCGGAGGTTTCCGCGGCCGTCCCGGTGGCGGTGGCGGCGGCGGTCGTCCCGGTCAGCGCGGCGGCGCCGCCGGCGCTTTCGGCCGTCCCGGCGGTGCGCCCCGGCGCGGCCGCAAGTCCAAGCGGGCGAAACGCGCCGAGTACGAGAACATGCAGGCGCCGGTCGTCGGCGGCGTGCGGTTGCCGCACGGCAACGGCGAGACCATCCGGCTGGCCCGCGGTGCGTCGCTCTCCGACTTCGCCGACAAGATCAACGCCAACCCGGCCTCGCTGGTGCAGGCGCTGTTCAACCTCGGCGAGATGGTGACCGCCACCCAATCCGTCGGCGACGAGACGCTCGAGCTGCTGGGCAGCGAGATGAACTATGTCGTCCAGGTGGTCAGCCCGGAGGACGAGGACCGCGAGCTGCTGGAATCCTTCGACCTGACCTATGGCGAGGACGAGGGCACCGAGGAAGACCTGCAGACCCGGCCGCCGGTGGTGACCGTGATGGGTCACGTCGACCACGGTAAAACCCGGCTGCTGGACACCATCCGGAACGCCAGTGTGCGCGAGGCCGAGGCCGGGGGCATCACCCAGCACATCGGCGCGTACCAGGTGTCCGTCGACCTCGACGGCACCGAGCGGCCGATCACCTTCATCGACACCCCGGGTCACGAGGCGTTCACCGCCATGCGTGCCCGCGGCGCGAAGGCCACCGACATCGCGATCCTGGTGGTCGCCGCCGACGACGGCGTGATGCCGCAGACGGTGGAGGCCATCAACCACGCGCAGGCGGCCGACGTGCCGATCGTGGTGGCGGTCAACAAGATCGACAAGGAGGGCGCCGACCCGGCGAAGATCCGCGGCCAGCTCACCGAATACGGCTTGGTGGCAGAGGATTTCGGCGGCGACACGATGTTCGTCGACATCTCCGCCAAGGAAGGCACCAACATCAAGGCGCTCGAAGAGGCGGTGCTGCTGACCGCCGACGCCGCCCTGGACCTGCGGGCCAACCCCGACATGGAGGCCCAGGGTGTGGCGATCGAGGCGCACCTGGACCGCGGCCGCGGCCCCGTCGCCACGGTGCTGGTGCAGCGGGGGACGCTGCGCGTCGGCGACTCGGTGGTGGCCGGCGACGCATACGGTCGCGTCCGCCGCATGGTCGACGAGCACGGCGACGACGTCGAGGAGGCGCTGCCGTCGCGGCCGGTGCAGGTCATCGGCTTCACGTCGGTGCCCGGCGCCGGTGACAACTTCCTGGTCGTCGACGAGGACCGCATCGCCCGCCAGATCGCCGACCGGCGCAGCGCGCGCAAGCGCAACGCGCTGGCGGCGCGGTCGCGCAAGCGGATCAGCCTGGAGGACCTGGACTCGGCGCTGAAGGAAACCAGCCAGCTGAACCTGATCCTCAAGGGCGACAACGCCGGTACGGTCGAGGCGCTCGAGGAGGCCCTGATGGTCATCCAGGTCGACGACGAGGTGGAGCTGCGCGTCATCGACCGCGGCGTCGGTGGCATCACCGAAACCAACGTCAACCTGGCGTCGGCGTCGGACGCGGTGATCATCGGCTTCAACGTGCGCGCCGAAGGCAAGGCGACGGAGCTGGCCAACCGCGAGGGCGTCGAGATCCGGTACTACTCGGTCATCTACCAGGCGATCGACGACATCGAGAAGGCCCTGCGCGGCATGCTCAAGCCGATCTACGAGGAGAAGGAGCTGGGTCGCGCCGAGATCCGTGCGATCTTCCGGTCCTCGAAGGTGGGCATCATCGCGGGCTGCATGATCAGCTCCGGGGTGGTGCGGCGCAACGCGAAGGCCCGCCTGTTGCGGGACAACGTCGTGGTCACCGAGAACCTCACGATCAACTCGCTGCGACGGGAGAAGGACGACGTGACCGAGGTCCGCGAGGGCTTCGAGTGCGGTATGACCCTGGGCTACTCCGACATCAAGGAAGGCGACATCATCGAGTCTTACGAGCTCGTCGAGAAGGAGCGCGCCTGATGGCCGACCCGGCCCGGGCGCGCCGATTGGCCAAACGCATCAACTCGATTGTCGCCTCGGCGATCGAGTTCGAGATCAAGGATCCGGGCCTGGACGGGGTGACCATCGTCGACACGAAGGTCACCGCCGACCTGCACGACGCGACGGTGTTCTATACCGTGATGGGCCGCACCCTGGACGACGAGCCGGACTACGCCGCCGCGGCGGCCGCACTGGAACGGGCCAAAGGCGCGCTGCGCACTCTGGTGGGGGCGGGCACCGGCGTGCGCTTCACGCCCACGCTGACCTTCACCCGCGACACCACGTTGGACACCGTGGCGCGGATGGACGAGTTGCTGGCGCAGGCCCGCGCCGCGGACGCCGATCTGGCGCGGGTTCGCTCCGGGGCCAAGCCGGCCGGGGAGGCCGATCCCTACCGGGGGTCTAGTGACGAGGACGCCGGTGACGACGACCGACGCGAAGACTGAGCTGGCCCGCGCCGCGGGAGCCCGGGTGCGCATCGACGCCCGCGGCGCGGTCGAATTGCTTTCCGGCGCCGCGACTATCGCGGTGGTCGCCCATGTCCACCCCGACGCCGACACCATCGGCGCGGGCCTGGCGCTGGCTCTGGTGCTGGACAAGTGCGGCAAAAGCGTCGAGGTCGGTTTCGCCGAGCCGGCGATGCTGCCGGAGTCGCTGTCGTCGTTGCCCGGTTGTCACCTGCTGGTCGGTGCTGACGCGATGCGGCGCGACGTCGATCTGGTTGTCACCGTTGATGTTCCGAGCGTCAAGCGGCTGGGTGCGCTGAGCGACCTGGCCGGTCCCGGCCGCGAGTCGCTGGTGATCGACCACCACGCCTCCAACGAGCTGTTCGGGACCGCGAACTTCGTTGACGTGTCGGCGGATTCGACCACGATGATGATCGCCGACATCCTCGACGCGTGGGACAAGCCGATCGAACCGGACGTCGCGCACTGCATCTACGCCGGGCTGACGACCGACACCGGGTCGTTCCGCTGGGCGACCCCCCGCGCGCTGCGGCTGGCGGCCCGGCTGGTGGAGACCGGAGTAGACAACGCCGCCGTCAGCCGAACGCTGATGGACAGCCATCCCTTCACCTGGCTGCCACTGCTGTCACGCGTGCTGGGCTCAGCGCAGTTGCTGCCCGACGCGGCCGGCGGCCGTGGGCTGGTGTATGCCGTTGTCGGACACCAGGATTGGGTCAGTTCGCGCGCCGAGGAAGTCGAAAGCATCGTCGACATCGTGCGGACCACGCAGCAGGCCGAGGTGGCCGCGGTGTTCAAGGAGGTCGACCCGCAGCAGTGGTCGGTGTCGATGCGCGCCAAGGCCCACGTGGACCTGGCGGCGGTCGCGTCCGCGTTCGGCGGCGGCGGCCACCGGCTGGCCGCCGGCTATTCGACGAGCGGGCCGATCGACGACGCGGTCGCGTCGCTGCGCGCGGCCCTGGGCTAGAACGCCCAGCTGCCCGCCCGCTGCAGCACGAACCCGTGGTCTCCGCTGGTGGTGTCCAGGCAGGCGACGAGGTTGTCGGCTCCGACGGCGCACGTGACGTTCAGGTAGGTCAGCTTCTGTCCCGCGCCCAACAACTTGCCGCCCGGCGGCAGGGCGGCCGGGTTACCGTCGCACCCGCCGTAGGACATGCGGCTCAACTGGTAGCCCGGTCCCTTGAACTCGGCGGAACCCACCAGGCAATCGCCCGGGTGGGGGCGCCCGCCGAGAACGGGAACGTCGTCGATGCCGGGCATGTCGCCCTTGCACTTGATGTCCTGTGACGGCTGCGGCGCCGGCGCCGGGCCGCCATAGAAGTCACACACCAGGCTGTATGGGGTGGAGAAGCTGATCCGCGGCGGGGTGCTCGGGCCACTGCTGATGACGTAGCCGTCCGCCGGGACGGGCGTGAAACCGTCCAGGTTGGGAAATCCCGCCGGCGGCTGCGCGGCCGCGCGCGGCGCTATGCCCGCGATCGTTACCGCCATTGTGATCGGCGCGGTGAGTGCCACGGCACACGCGAGCAACCTCCCGAGGACGTCCACGACCAAACGCATCAGCTGATCGTATTGGTTGCCGTCAGTTCACCCATAAGCCAGCGGCGATGAGAACCGACACAACGCCGATGACCAGGCCCAACGCCGGCCATTTCCACATTCCGGCCCGACCCTGCGTGCCGGCGACCAGCGCCCCGACGCATGACACCAGCAGTGCCAGTGCAATCCCGCCCACGATGACGACGGTCCCGGCGAAGGTGCGATGGACGAAGTGTGTGACGGCTGGGCTGTCGCAGTTGTCACTGCAGATCGGCAGCATCAGCCACACCGAGGACAACAACGCCAGGGCGACTGAGACGGCGCTGAACGCCAGCTCCGCGACGAAGAGCAACACCGTCGCGACGATGTCCGCGGTCGGTCGTCGCCACGGTGCGGGCGGCGGAAATTGGATCATCGACAAGGCCGCCGCGACTAGCGGACCTGCGCCCGCCCCCGCTGCAGCACCGCCTCGCGGTTCGCGGCGATGTCGTCGCCGCTGGTCCGGAACTGGCGGGCCGCCATCGCTTCCAGCCACAGCCCCGCGCTGGTCTGCGAGTCGTCGATCCGGTGATAGGACGCCAGCAGCGCGCGCACCGCGTCCTGGTTGTTGCCGACGATCGACGCCGCCACTCCGCGGGCGGCGGGCAGCAGCTGGTCGTGCGGCACCACCTCGGTCACCAGCCCGGCGCGCAGCGCGTCGGTGGCCGACAGGTAGTCCCCGGTCATGCTCATCCGGCGGGCCAGGCCGACCCCGACCTTCTGCGGCAGCCGCACGCTCAGCCCCCAGGTGGGCAGCAGGCCGACCCGGGCGTGAGTGTCGGCGAAACGGGCGTTCTCCGACGCGATCAGGATGTCGCAGTACAGGGCCAGCTCCAGCCCGCCGGTCACCGCGGCGCCGTTGACCGCACCGATGACCGGCTTGCTCAGCGGTGGCCACCGAGGCGAGATGTCCGGCAACGCCGAGGAACCGCCCAACTCCTTGAGATCCAGGCCCGCGCAGAACACCGGGTCGGCGCCGGTGACGATGACGACGTCGACGGCGTCGTCGGTTTCCGCCTCGGCCAGCGCCCCGAAGAACCGATCCCGCAGCGCCGAAGACAGCGCGTTGCGGGAGTGCGGCCGGTTGAGGGTCAGGGTGCGCACCCGCTCGTCGGTTTCGATCAGCAGGATGTCGTCGCTCATGAGATCACCGTAATAGGGTCGCCGGCCGCGCCTATCGTTGAGGCATGTGCCGGAACATCACCGAGTTGCGCGGGCTGCAGCCGTCGGCCACCGCCGAGGAAATCGCGGCGGCGGCCCGCCAGTATGTCCGCAAGGTCAGCGGGATCACCCGACCGTCGGCCTCGAACGCCGACGCCTTCGAGGCGGCGGTTACCGAGGTCACCGAGACAACGACGCGGTTGTTGGCGGCACTGCCCCCGCGGCGTCAGCCGCCCAAGACCGTCCCGCCGTTGCGCCGGCCCGACGTCGTCGCCCGGCTGGCCGAGGCGCAGTGACGCTCACCGCGACCACGCCCGCCCTCAAGGAGTGGAGCGCCGCCGTGCACGCCCTGCTGGACGGTCGCCAGCGGGTGCTGCTGCGCAAGGGCGGCATCGGGGAGAAGCGGTTCGAGCTGGCCGCTTCCGAGTTCCTGCTGTTCCCGACGGTCGCGCACAGCCACGCGGAGCGCGTGCGGCCCGAGCATCGCGACCTGCTCGAGGCGGCCGCCGCCGATAGCGCCGACGATCGCCTGGTGATCCGGTCGGCAGCGAAAGTCGTTGCCGCCGTGTCGGTTAACCAACCCGACCGGCTAGGGGAAATCGAGGACCTGCACATCTGGACCGCCGAGTCGGTGCGCGCCGACCGGCTCGACTTCCGCCCCAAGCACAAGCTCGCCGTGCTGGTGGTGTCGGTGCACCCGTTGGCCGAGCCGGTGGAGATCACCCGCACGCCCGACTACGGCGGCTGCAAAAGCTGGGTGGAGCTGCCGATGCGGGCGCCGCTGGCCCCGCCGGTGCACGACGAGGCCGCGCTAGCCGAGGTCGGCGCCCGCGTCCGCCGCGCCGTTGGCTGACAGGTCGAGCGGGCCGACGGGCAGCAACAGCCGGGAGCGTCCGTAGCGCACGGTGTGGGTGGCAGGCTCAGACTGTCGTCCCGTCAGAATCGGTTCGTCGGTGCCCAGGTTGCGCGCGTAACGGGGAAACCAGCTCCCGGCGATCAGCAGACGGATGCGGGAGCCGGCTCGGAAGCGATGGGCGATGCCGTCGAGTTCCACGCGGACGGTCCCCTTCGACGACTTCTTGGCGGTCCGCAACCGCCGGTAGCCGTCGCTGACGTTCTTCGACCGGCCTTTGGCGTCGACCTCGCTCACCCGGACGAAGAGGTCGACGTGGGGAGTGTCGGCGCCGTGCGCCAGCTCGACGGCCGGGCTCCCGTAGACGCACAGGTCGTGAGTGAGGGTGAGGCTGGTGAAGGCCAGCACGTCGTCGCGCGACGCGAGCCGGCTGTCGTCGCGGTAGCCGCCGTTCGGCGACAGCAACGGGCCGCCCGTGGTGGGTGTCGGGTCGGTGGGGTCGTAGCGGAATGACGCCGGCACCTGCCGCGCCAGGTCCGTCGGTGCGGTCTCACCGAGGTGGCCGCCGGGCCGAAGATACAGCTCGCGCTCGGTGGTGGCGGGCGGCCAGTCGGCCACGTTGCGCCAACCCTGGCCGGTGACGTACGCGTGGACCCGGCTGGGGCGTCGCGGGGCGGGCGCGCCGCCGAGGTGGGCGCCCAGCCAGTCCAGCGACTCCCGGGTGCAGGTACTCAACCCGGTGGTGAGCAGCTGGGTGTGGGTCCAGGGGCCCATGGTCAGCGCGACGTCGACGCCGCGGCCGCGCAGCTGCTCGTATTGCTGCAGCGTCTGCCTGACGAAGATGTCCTGCCAACCGCCGATCAGCAGCACGGGCACGTCGGCCCGGTCCAGGGCGTCGCCGCAGCGCAGGGCGTCCCAGAACGGATCGTTCGGGTCGGTGTGCTCGACCCACGACTCGAACCACGGCGCGCCCGCACCGAGCAGCGCCCGGGCCGTGTCGCCCACCGGCAACCCGAGGGCCGCCTGTGTCACCCTGCTGCGGTTGCGCAGCTGGCGCAGCGCCGACCGGGCGCGCACCGGGTCTTCCTGGTGCGCGACCATGTCGCTCCAGCCCAGGAAGTCGTTGATCGCGAACGAGCCGGTGCCCCACACCGAGGCGTTGAAATCGTGCGGCCCCACGATGACGACCGCCGCGGCCAGTTCCGGCGGGGGATCGGTCATCAGCGCCCACTGGGTGAACCCGAGGTAGGACAGCCCGATGGTGGCGAAGCGGCCGGTGAACCAGGGCTGCTCGCGCAGCCAGGCCACCGTGTCGGCGCCGTCGGCGGCCTCGTTGGCCATCGGTTCGAAATCTCCGCCCGACCCGAACGTTCCGCGGACGCTCTGCAGCACGACGTGGTAACCCCGGGCCGCGTACAGCGCGCCGAACACCAGGGAGAACGGGAAGGAGCGCCCGTAGGGCCCCCGGGCCAGCAGGGTACCGGCCGGGGAGTCGGTGTTCGGCGTGTAGTGATCGGCCACCAGGTCGACCCCATCACGCATGGGCACCCGGACGCGTTCGACGGTGTACTCGGTGGTCGCCGGCGGCAGGCCCAGCAGCCGGCCCACGGCCTTCCCGCCGAGGTGTCGCAGGGCGTGCAGCGGGGGCTTGGCGGGTCGCGTCGAGATGATACTCACGGTGCCCAGGTTAAGGCCCGCGTGGACTTCAGAACTTGTAGTAAGGCGCGAGGTCGTTGGCCCGCTGCAGATTGGTGGACATGCAGTCGACCTCGGGATTGGAGTAGACGGTCGAGTAGTAGAGCGCCTGCTGCAGCACGCCGTAACTGGTCTTGAACGCGACCATGCAGGAGTAATACCAGTAGCTGTTGTGATACGTCGGCTTGAGCACCCAGTACTGCGCGGCGCGGTGGCCGGCGATGGTGGTCTCGACGGCGTCGGGAGGCAGCGTCTCCTCGTAGGTGCGCCAGATGATGGGCTCGACCGCCACCTGGTAGTTGCCCGCGTCGAAGTGGCAGCGCAGGCCGTCTTCGTGCTCGGGCGGTGTGAACCCCAGCCCGAGCCGCTGGATGACGTCGAACGGGATGTCCTCGCACGCGTCGAATGGGCGCGGGTCGGTGGTCGCCACGATCGGGCTCTTCATCGTGGTCTCCATCGGCGCCGCCGTCGAGCGCAGCTCGACGCGCCCGCCCCCGGTAGGCCCCGGCGCGGCACCCTGCCACCCGGCCGTTCCGGCGATGGCCGCCGCGACCACGGCACCGATCGCCCCGATCAGACGCACCTTGGCGAACACGACACCCCCTGACGGCTCCCTGGCTCCTGCCGGGAGTGTACAAGTCGCCTCCCGCGCGGTCACCGTTAAACGAGAACACGTTCCAATGCCGGCGAGCAAGGCGCGGCCCCAACCGGGCCCGCACCGCGGGTCATTAGGCTGGTTAATCGTGGCTGGGCAAAATGCGGGGCAGGAATCGACCAACGGCGGGCAACCCACGCTGTGGGCCGTCTCCGACCTGCACACGGGTCACCTCGGCAACAAGCCGGTCACCGAGTCGCTGCACCCGTCCTCGCCGGACGATTGGCTGATCGTCGCCGGCGACGTGGCCGAACGCACCGACGAGATTCGCTGGGCCCTCGACCTGCTGCGCCGGCGCTTCGCCAAGGTGATCTGGGTGCCCGGCAACCACGAGTTGTGGACCACGACGCGGGATCCGGTGCAGATCTTCGGGCGGGCCCGCTACGAGTACCTGGTCCACATGTGCGACGAGATGGGCATCGTGACGCCCGAGCATCCCTTCCCGGTGTGGACCGAGCGCGGCGGCCCGGCCACGATCGTGCCGATGTTCCTGCTCTACGACTACAGCTTCTTGCCCGAGGGGGCGGCGAGCAAAGCCGAGGGCCTGACCATCGCGCGGGAGCGCAACGTGGTCGCCACCGACGAATTCCTGCTGTCGTCGGAGCCGTACCCCACCCGCGAAGCGTGGTGCCAGGAGCGGCTCGCCACCACGCGGACCCGCCTCGAGCAACTCGACTGGATGACGCCGACCGTCCTGGTGAACCATTTCCCGCTGGTCCGCGAGCCCTGCGACGCGCTGTTCTACCCGGAGTTCTCGCTGTGGTGTGGGACGACCAAGACGGCCGACTGGCACACCCGCTACAACGCGGTCTGTTCGGTCTACGGTCACCTGCACATTCCGCGCACCACCTGGTACGACGACGTGCGCTTCGAGGAAGTGTCGGTGGGATATCCGCGGGAGTGGCGGCGCCGCAAGCCGCACAGCTGGCTGCGCCAGGTGTTGCCCGACCCGCAATACGCGCCGGGCTACCTCAACGACTTCGGCGGCCATTTCGAGATCACTCCCGAGATGCGGCAGCAGGCCGCGCAGTTCCGGGAACGGTTGCGGCAGCGGCAATCACGATGACGGACAAGCTGGTTTCCTCGGTACTGCCCGACATGGGCGAGCTCGCTTATTCGGAGCTGTATTCCGACCCGCCCGACCTCGTTCCCCTGCCCGAAGAGGAGCCGCTGATCGCCAAGTCGGTGGCCAAGCGGCGCAACGAGTTCGTCACCGTCCGGCACTGCGCCCGGGTCGCGCTGGGCGAGCTCGGCCTGCCGCCGGTGCCGATCCTCAAGGGCGAGAAGGGCGAACCGTGCTGGCCCGACGGCGTGGTGGGCAGCCTCACCCACTGCACCGGCTATCGCGGCGCGGTCGTGGGTCGCACCGAGGCGGTGCGCTCGGTGGGTATCGACGCCGAGCCGCACGACGTGCTGCCGGACGGCGTGCTGAACGCGATCAGCCTGCCCGAGGAGCGACACGAGATGACGACGTTGCCCGCAGGCCTGCATTGGGACCGAATCCTGTTCTGCGCCAAGGAAGCAACGTACAAGGCCTGGTTCCCGTTGACCAAGCGCTGGCTAGGTTTCGAGGACGCCCACATCGTGTTCGACCTCGACCCGCCGGACGGGGAGACCACCGGGGTGTTCGTGTCCAAGATCCTGATCGACGGGCAGACCCTCGACGGCCCACCGCTTACCGCGCTGAGGGGCCGGTGGTCGGTCGAGCGGGGACTGGTGCTGACCGCCATCGTGCTATGAGTGCGGGGCCCGGCCCGGGATTGGTCGTCGTCGACAAGCCGGCCGGGATGACCAGTCACGACGTGGTGGGGCGCTGCCGCCGTATCTTCGCCACCCGCCGGGTGGGACACGCCGGGACGCTGGACCCGATGGCCACCGGGGTGCTGGTGATCGGCGTCGACCGCGCCACCAAGATCCTCGGCCTGTTGACGGCGGCCGCCAAGTCGTACACCGCCACCATCCGGCTGGGCCAGACCACCTCCACCGAGGACGCCGAAGGGGAAGTGCTGCACAGCGTCTCGGCCGCGCACCTGACGCGCGAGGCGATCGCGGCCGCGGTCGCCGGCCTGCGCGGGGACATCCAGCAGGTGCCGTCGGCGGTCAGCGCGATCAAGGTGGACGGGCGGCGCGCCTATCGGCTGGTTCGCGAGGGCCAGAACGTCGAACTCGAGGCCCGGCCGGTGCGCATCGACCGGTTCGAGGTGCTCGATGTTCGGCACGGATCCGACGTCGACGGCGTCATCGATGTTGATGTGGAGGTCGACTGCTCGTCGGGAACCTACGTTCGCGCGCTGGCCCGCGACGTCGGCGCCGCGCTCGGCGTGGGCGGGCACCTGACCGCGCTGCGGCGCACCCGGGTCGGCCGCTTCACCCTGCAGCAGGCCCGCTCGCTCGACGACCTGGCCGAGCGGCCCGGCCTGTCGTTGACCCTGGACGAGGCGTGCCTGCTGATCTTCCCGCGCCGCGACCTGACCGCCGGGGAGGCCGAGGCGGCGGCCAACGGGCGAGCGCTCGCGCCTACCGGCATCGACGGGGTTTACGCCGCCTGCGACGCCGCCGGCCGGGTGATCGCGCTGCTGCGCGACGAGGGCGCACGCACCAAGTCGGTGGTCGTGATCCGCCCGGCGACGCTGTAACGGGCTTGGAGGGTCCCCACCGAGGGGCCGGCGGGGTTAAGTTGCACACTGGGGGTCTGGCCGTTGGAAAGGGACAAAGATGTCTAACAAGGTGTACGTCGTCGGCGTCGGCATGACGAAATTCGAGAAACCGGGCCGCCGCGAAGGCTGGGACTACCCGGACATGGCGCGCGAGTCCGGGACCAACGCGCTGGCCGACGCGGGGGTCGACTACCGCGAGGTGCAGCAGGGCTACGTCGGCTACGTCGCCGGTGATTCGACGTCCGGGCAGCGTGCGCTCTACGAGCTGGGCATGACCGGGATCCCGATCGTCAACGTCAACAACAACTGCTCGACCGGCTCGACCGCGCTGTTCCTGGCGGCCCAGGCCATCCGCGGCGGGATCGTCGACTGCGCCATTGCGCTCGGATTCGAGAAGATGCAACCCGGCTCGCTGAGCGGCGGCGCCGAGGATCGCGAATCGCCGATGGGCAAGCACGTCAAGGCGATGGCCGCTATCGACGAGTTCGCGATGCCCGTCGCGCCCTGGATGTTCGGCGCCGCCGGCCGCGAGCACATGCGCCAATACGGCAGCACCGCAGAGCATTTCGCCAAGATCGGCTACAAGAACCACAAGCACTCAGTCAACAACCCGTTCGCGCAGTTCCAGGAGTCCTACACGCTCGAGGACATCCTGGCGGCGCGGATGATCTCCGACCCGCTCACCAAGCTGCAGTGCTCGCCCACATCCGACGGCTCCGGCGCGGCGATCCTGGCCTCGGAGAGCTTCGTCGACAGCCACGGGCTGGCCGGCCAGGCCGTGGAGATCGTCGGCCAGGCGATGACGACGGACTTCGCGTCGACGTTCGACGGAAGCGCCAAGAACCTGATCGGCTATGACATGAATGTGCAAGCGGCGCAACAGGTCTACGACCAGTCCGGGCTCGGCCCGGAGGACTTCCAGGTGATCGAGCTGCACGACTGCTTCTCGGCCAACGAGCTGCTGCTCTACGAGGCGCTCGGCCTGTGTGGCCCGGGCGAGGCGCCGAAGCTGATCGACAACGGCGACACCACCTACGGCGGACGCTGGGTGGTCAACCCGTCGGGCGGCCTGATCTCGAAGGGGCATCCACTGGGCGCGACCGGGCTGGCGCAATGCGCCGAGCTGACCTGGCAGCTGCGCGGCACCGCCGACAAGCGTCAGGTCGACAACGTCAGCGCCGCACTGCAACACAACATCGGGCTGGGCGGCGCGGCGGTCGTCACCGCGTACCAGCGCGCCGAACGCTGACCGTAGCGGCGGGGCCAGCCCGCCGCTAGCCCAATGGCGGCGACCCGCTTCGCCCGGCTTCGCCGCGCTCGCGATCGCCCCTAGCCCAATGGCGGCGACCCGCTTCGCCCGGCTTCGCCGCGCTCGCGATCGCCGCTAGCCCACCACCCAGACCGCCCGGGCGGCCGGGCTGCCCAGGTCGACCGTCGTCTCCGCGCCGTCGCCGCCTTCGATCGCCACCGAGATCATGCCGGCGAATTCCCGGCGGGTCAGGACCCGCAGCCGCGAATCGAGGTTGATGCCGACGTCGGCGAAATAGCGCAGCATCTCCGGGTCGGCGTCGGAGATGCGGGCCACCGTTCCGGTGTCCCCGTCGCCGCACGCCCACAGCTGGCGGGCCGGCGGCGTGGGCACCTGCCCGTCGGAGGCCGGGATCGGGTCCCCATGCGGGTCGCGTTGCGGGAACCCGAGCTTGGCGTCGATGCGGGCCACCAGCCGATCCGACACCGCGTGTTCGAGCACCTCGGCCTCGTCGTGCACCTCGTCCCAGCCGTAGCCGAGCTCGTTGACCAGGAAGGTCTCCAGCAGCCGATGCCGGCGCACCATCGCCAGCGCCGCCCGCCGGCCCGCCTCGGTCAGGGTCACGGCCCCGTATTTCTCGTGGTCGACCAGGCCCTGCTCGGCGAGTTTGCGGATCGACTCCGAGGCCGTGCTGGCGGAGACCCCGATCTTCTCGGCCAGCATCTTGGTGCTGACCTTCTCCCGGGACCACTCCTGGGCATTCCAGATGACCTTGAGATAGTCCTGGCCGACCGCGGTGAGACCGCCACGCTCTTCGTCAGCCCTCACACCGAGAAAGTTTAGGCAACCCAAGCCTGATCGTGTGCTCCTCGACACCCCCGCGCCGGCGGATCTCCCGGCGGACCGCGGCGGGCCGTAGGCTTGCGGTCGTGCAGCGGTGGCGCGGCCAAGACGAGATTCCCACGGACTGGGGCAGATGCGTGCTCACCATCGGCGTGTTCGATGGCGTGCACCGGGGCCACGCGGAGATAATCGCGCATGCCGTCAAGGCCGGGCGCGCCCGCAACGTGCCGACCGTGCTGATGACGTTCGATCCGCACCCGATGGAAGTCGTCTACCCGGGCAGCCATCCCGCGCAGCTGACGACGCTGACGCGCCGCGCCGAACTCGTCGAGGAGCTGGGCATCGACGTCTTCCTGGTGATGCCGTTCACCAGCGACTTCATGAAACTCACGCCGGAGCGCTACGTCCATGAGCTCCTGGTGGAACACCTGCACGTGGTCGAGGTCGTGGTGGGGGAGAACTTCACCTTCGGCAAGAAGGCGGCCGGCAACGTCGAGACCCTGCGGCGCGCTGGCGAGCGATTCGGCTTCGCGGTCGAGTCGATGTCGCTGCTCAGCGAGCACCTGAGTAACGAGACCGTGACGTATTCGTCGACGTATATCCGGTCCTGCGTGGACGCCGGTGACGTGCTGGCGGCCATGGAGGCGCTGGGCCGTCCGCACCGCGTGGAGGGCGTCGTCGTCCGGGGCGAGGGGCGGGGCATGGAGCTGGGTTTCCCGACCGCCAACGTGGCGCCGCCGATGTATTCGGCGATCCCGGCCGACGGCGTGTATGCCGCCTGGTTCACCCTGCTCGGGCACGGACCGGTGACCGGCACCGTCGTCCCGGGCGAGCGCTACCAGGCCGCGGTGTCGGTGGGCACCAACCCGACCTTCTCCGGACGCACGCGCACCGTCGAGGCCTTCGTCCTGGACACCACCGCCGACCTCTACGGCCAGTACGTGGCGCTGGACTTCGTCGCCCGCATCCGCGGTCAGCGCAGGTTCGACTCGGTGAAGGAGCTGATCGACGCGATGGGCAACGACACCGACCGGGCGCGCACGATGCTCTCGGCGCAGGACTGAACCGCCGCAGCTTCAGGAAGCAACCAGGTCGTCGATCTGGTTGATCGCCGACGTGGAGCCCTCGACGACGCCCATGTCCAGCACTCGCTGAAGATCCTCGGCGGATCCGAAGGTGCACACGTAGATCGCGCGCGTGCCGCCGCCGTGCTCGGTGAAGGTGTAGGTGTTCTCCGCGACCGGCATGTCGGGGTTCGGGTTGAAGTCCAGGTCGGCAAACCCGTCGAGAAAAGAGAAGCTGTTCGGCTCGTCGACGGCGGTGATCTCCCAGTAGCCGGCGTACTTCTCGCCGTCCGGACCCGTCATGAAGTAGGTCGTGCGGCTTCCCGGCGTGAGGCTGTGGCTCACCACGGTCGCCGGATGCGACGGTGGTCCCCACACCTTCTCCAGCTGACGCGGATCGGCGTAGATCTGCCAGATGCGCCGCACCGGGGCGGCGAAGTCGGCGGTGATGGTCAGGGTCAGGGCGTCCGGGTCATGCTTGACGTCGGTCACGGGCATGGGTCAGTCCTCCTTGGTTGGGTCGGTCGAGATGAGTTCGTCGATGCGGCCGATGCGGCCCCGCCAGAGGAGCTCCAGCTCGGTGAGCATGCCGGCGACCGACCGCACCGCCGCCACGTCACCGCTGGCCAACTGCTCGCGACCGCGTCGGCGTTTGGTGATCAGGCCGGCCTTCTCCAGCACGACCACGTGCTTCTGCACGGCCGCAAAGCTCATGTCGTATTTCAGGGCGAGCGAGGAAACCGAGTGTTCCCCGGCCAGCGTCCGGCGCATGATGTCGCGCCGGGTCCGGTCGGCGAGCGCGTGAAAGAGGGCGTCCACCCGATCCTCTTCGTCTACGGCCACCCGCCAAACCTACAACCAAATGGTTGTAGGTTGTCAAGGGCTGACTGCTGGCCTGCGATTTCGGCGGACATCGCAGCCGCTGATAGACTCGCCCCCCACGGCGTGTGCTGCAGTCCGCGGCGGCCACGTACGAGATTTTTCGCGGTACCGATTGATGGAGATGTTTCGTGGCGCTGACCGCCGAGCAGAAAAAAGAAATCCTGGGCACCTACGGCCTGCATGACACCGACACGGGTTCCCCCGAGGCGCAGGTCGCGCTGCTGACCAAGCGGATCGCCGACCTGACCGAGCACCTGAAGGTCCACAAGCACGATCACCACTCCCGGCGAGGCCTGCTCCTGCTGGTCGGGCGGCGTCGCAGGCTGCTCAAGTACGTCGCCCAGATCGACGTCGCGCGGTACCGCTCGCTGGTCGAGCGCCTCGGTCTGCGCCGCTGACCCGGGCCTGCTTTCGGGCCAAGTCCGCCCGTGTAGAGTGGGAGCGTTCTGGGCCGGGTTCGGCCCGAGCGAACGGTGCGGCCACGCAGATCCGCGTGCGCCGTTCCAGCGCGTCATGACGGGAGCAGCCCAGTCTGTATCGGGCGGTCTTCGGTAGTGGCTGCCGGGCTTCTCTGGATCTGGGGCAGGTCGGCCGCTTCGATCGATGGCCGTAGCCGTATTCAGACTTTTCCTCTCGTAGGAAGCTCTCGGGTTACTCGCGCGTGACGACGCGAAATAGCTAAATACCCAGAGAGGCCGTACGGACACCTATGTCTGTCGCTGAAATTGAAGAAGGCGTGTTCGAGTCGACCGCCGTTATCGACAACGGGAGCTTCGGCACCCGCACCATCCGTTTTGAGACCGGCCGGCTGGCCCAGCAGGCCGCCGGCGCCGTCGTCGCCTACCTCGACGACGAGAACATGCTGTTGTCGGCGACCACCGCCAGCAAGAGCCCGAAGGAGCACTTCGACTTCTTCCCGCTGACCATCGACGTCGAGGAGCGGATGTATGCCGCCGGGCGGATCCCCGGCTCGTTCTTCCGCCGCGAGGGTCGGCCCTCCACCGACGCGATCCTGACCTGCCGCCTCATCGACCGGCCGCTGCGCCCGTCGTTCGTCTCCGGACTGCGCAACGAGATCCAGGTCGTCGTGACGATCATGAGCCTGGACCCCAACGATCTGTACGACGTGGTGGCGATCAACGCCGCCTCGGCCTCCACCCAGATCTCCGGCCTGCCGTTCTCCGGTCCGGTCGGCGGTGTGCGCGTCGCCCTGATCGACGGCACCTGGGTCGCCTTCCCCACCGTCGAGCAGCTCGAGCGGGCGGTGTTCGACATGGTGGTGGCGGGCCGCAAGGTCGACGGTGACGTCGCCATCATGATGGTCGAGGCCGAGGCCACCGAGAAGGTCATCGAGCTCGTCGAGGGCGGCGCCCAGGCGCCGACGGAAACCGTGGTGGCCGAAGGCCTGGAGGCGGCCAAGCCGTTCATCGCCGTGCTGTGCACCGCGCAGGAGGAGCTGGCCGGAGCGGCGGCCAAGCCGACCGCCGAGTACCCGGTCTTCCCCGAGTACGGCGAGGACGTCTACTACTCGGTCGCCTCGGTGGCGACCGACGAGCTGGCCAAGGCGCTGACCATCGGCGGCAAGGCCGAGCGCGACCAGCGCACCGACGAGCTGAAGGCCGAGGTGCTGACGCGGCTCACGGGGGACTCGGGGACGTACGAGGGCCGGGAGAAGGAGGTCGGCGCCGCGTTCCGCTCGCTGACCAAGAAGCTGGTCCGGCAGCGCATCCTGACCGACCACTTCCGCATCGACGGCCGGGGCATCACCGACATCCGCGCGCTGTCGGCCGAGGTCGCCGTGGTGCCGCGGGCGCACGGCAGTGCGCTGTTCGAGCGCGGCGAAACCCAGATCCTGGGTGTGACCACGCTGGACATGGTCAAGATGGCCCAGCAGATCGACTCGCTGGGACCGGAAACCTCCAAGCGCTACATGCATCACTACAACTTCCCGCCGTTCTCCACCGGAGAGACCGGCCGGGTCGGTTCGCCCAAGCGGCGTGAGATCGGGCACGGCGCGCTCGCCGAGCGGGCCTTGATGCCGGTGCTGCCCAGTGTCGAGGAATTCCCGTACGCGATCCGTCAGGTCTCCGAGGCGCTGAGCTCCAACGGCTCGACCTCGATGGGATCGGTGTGTGCGTCCACGCTGTCGTTGCTGAACGCCGGCGTGCCGCTCAAGGCTCCGGTCGCGGGCATCGCGATGGGCCTGGTCTCCGACGACGTCGAGGTCGACGGCAAGACCGAGCGCCGATTCGTGACCCTGACCGACATCCTGGGCGCCGAGGACGCGTTCGGCGACATGGACTTCAAGTGCGCCGGCACCAAGGACATCGTCACCGCGCTGCAGCTGGACACCAAGCTCGACGGCATCCCGTCGCAGGTGCTCGCGGGGGCTCTCGCCCAGGCCAAGGACGCCCGGCTGACCATCCTCGAGGTCATGGCCGAGGCCATCGACGCGCCCGACGAGATGAGCCCCTACGCGCCGCGGGTCACCACCATCAAGGTCCCGGTGGACAAGATCGGCGAGGTCATCGGGCCCAAGGGCAAGGTCATCAACGCCATCACCGAGGAGACCGGCGCGCAGATCTCCATCGAGGACGACGGCACGGTGTTCGTCGGCGCCACCGACGGGCCCTCGGCGCAGGCCGCGATCGACCGGATCAACGCCATCGCCAACCCGCAGCTGCCGACCGTGGGCGAGCGGTTCCTCGGAACCGTGGTCAAGACAACCGATTTCGGCGCGTTCGTGTCGCTGCTGCCGGGACGCGACGGTCTGGTCCACATCTCCAAGCTGGGCCGGGGCAAGCGCATCGCCAAGGTCGAGGACGTGGTGAACGTCGGCGACAAGCTGCGGGTCGAGATCGCCGACATCGACAAGCGCGGCAAGATCTCCCTCGTCTTGGTCGAGGAGGACAGCGCTGCCCCAGCCGATGCTCCGGTGGCCGCGCCTGCCGATGCCGCGACCGCCAGCAACTGACCTACCCCGGCCGCGCCCGACTCGTGCGGGCGCCCTGCGCCGGGGTAAGCAGATCGCCGAGGCGGAGCCGGACCGCCAATCCGCACTGCGCCGCAGCACGCTTCCGGGCGGTCTGCGGGTAGTCACCGAGTACCTGCCGTCGGTGCGTTCGGCTTCGGTCGGGGTCTGGGTCGGCGTCGGATCGCGCGACGAGGGCGCCACCGTGGCGGGGGCGGCGCACTTCCTCGAGCATCTGTTGTTCAAGTCGACCCCCACCCGGAGCGCCGTGGACATCGCGCAGGCGATGGACGCGGTCGGCGGGGAGCTGAACGCATTCACCGCCAAGGAGCACACCTGCTACTACGCGCACGTGCTGGACAGCGACCTGGAGCTGGCCGTCGACCTGGTGGCCGATGTGGTGCTCAACGGCCGCTGCGCGACCGAAGACGTCGAGCTGGAACGCGACGTGGTGCTCGAAGAGATCGCGATGCGCGACGACGATCCCGAGGACGCGCTGGGGGACATGTTCCTGGGCGCGATGTTCGGTGACCACCCGGTCGGCCGGCCGGTGATCGGCACCGCGCAGTCGGTGTCGTCGATGACCCGGACCCAGCTGCACTCCTTTCATGTCCGGCGCTACACCCCGGAACGCATGGTGGTCGCCGTGGCCGGCAATGTCGACCACGACGAGGTGGTGGCGCTGGTGCGTGAGCACTTCGGGCCGCACCTGGTGCGCGGGCGCCGGCCCATCGCCCCGCGCAAGGGCGCCGGACGGGTGACCGGCCGGCCCGGCTTGATGCTGGGCAATCGGGACGCCGAGCAGACCCACGTCTCGCTGGGCGTACGCACCCCGGGACGTAGCTGGCCCCATCGCTGGGCGCTGTCGGTGCTGCATACCGCGCTTGGTGGGGGGCTGAGTTCCCGCCTGTTTCAAGAGGTTCGCGAGTTGCGCGGGCTGGCCTACTCGGTCTACTCGACGGTGGACATCTTTGCCGACAGCGGCGCGCTGTCCGTCTATGCCGCCTGCCAGCCCGAGCGGTTCGCCGAGGTGATGCAGGTGACCAACGAGGTCCTCGAGTCGGTGGCCCACGACGGCATCACCGAGGCCGAGTGCCGCATCGCCAAGGGGTCGTTGCGCGGCGGCCTCGTCCTCGGCCTGGAGGATTCCAGCTCCCGGATGAGCCGGCTGGGCCGCAACGAGCTGAACTATGGCCACCACCGCAGCATCGAGCACACCCTGCGCAAGATCGACCAAGTGAGCGTCGAGGAGGTCAACGCGGTTGCCCACCGGCTGCTGAGCCAGCCCTACGGGGCCGCCGTCCTGGGTCCGTATGCCTCCAAACGGTCACTGCCCCAACAACTTCGGGCGATGGTAAATTAGCCCCGTGGTACTGGGCTTTTGGGACATCATGGTGCCCATCGTGGGTGCGCCGATGGCCGGCGGACCGGGCACGCCCGAGCTGGCCGCGGCGGTGTCCAACGCGGGTGGGCTCGGCTTCGTCCCCGGCGGCCACCGGAGTGCGGAGCGCTTCGCCGAGGACATCGCGGCCGCGCGCAAGGCCACCACCGGGCCGCTGGGCGTCAACCTGTTCGTTCCGCAACCCAGCGTCGCCGACTGGATGGCGCTGGACTACTACGCCGAAGAACTCGAGGAGATCGCCGACTACTACCAGGTCGAGGTCGGCCACCCGCATTACGGTGACGACGACGACTGGGAGCGCAAGCTCGAAGTGGTCGCCGACGTGCGGCCCGAGCTCGTGTCGTTCACCTTCGGAGTCCCGCCGCCCGACGTCATCCGGCGGCTGGGGGCGCTGGGCCTGCTGGTGATGGTCACGGTGACGTCGGCGTACGAGGCCGGGATTGCCGTCGCCGCGGGCGCGGACAGTCTCATCGTGCAGGGGCCCGACGCGGGCGGGCACCGGGGCACCTTCGCGCCCGACATGGAGCCCGGTAACGAATCGCTGCACCACCTGATCGATCGCATCCGGCACGCGCATGAGGTGCCCGTCGTCGCCGCGGGCGGACTGGGCACCGCTCGGGACGTCGCCGCCGTGTTGCACCGCGGCGCGGTGGCCGCCCAGATCGGCACCGCGCTGCTGCTCAGCGACGAAGCGGGCACCAGCACCGCGCACCGCACCGCCCTGAAGAATCCGGTCTTCGGCACCACCGTTGTCACCCGCGCCTTCTCGGGCCGGTACGCGCGCGGCCTGGAGAACAACTTCACCCGCCTGCTCGACAACGTCGCGCCGCTGGGCTACCCGGAGGTCAACCAGATGACCTCCCCGATCCGCGAGGCGGCGGCCGCCATGGAGGACCCGAACGGGATACCGCTTTGGGCCGGAACGTCGTTCAAGGAGGCCCAGCCGGGGCCGGCGGCCGACATCATCGCTGGCCTGGTGGAAGCCGACTAGGCCAGGACGCTCGCCGGATCGGTGAACGGCAGCCCCAAGTCGGTGGCCACCCGTTCGGACAGCAGCCCGCCGTTGTGCGTCGAAAGTCCCTTCGCCAGAGCGGGATCCGACCGACACGCCGCCTGCCAACCGCGGTCGGCCAGTTCGAGCACGTACGGCATCGTCGCGTTGGTCAGCGCCACGGTGGACGTCTTGGGCACCGCGCTGGGCATGTTCGCCACGCAGTAGAACTGCGTGTCGTGAACGGCGAACGTCGGGTCGTCGTGCGTGGTCGGCCGGGAATCCGCGAAGCATCCGCCCTGGTCAATGGAGATGTCCACCAGCACTGCACCCGGCTTCATCTGCGCGACAAGCGAATTCGAAACCAGTTCCGGGGCCTTGGCGCCCGGCAGCAGGACCGCCCCGATCAGCAGGTCGGCCCGCGTGATCGTGCCCTCCAGCTCGTACGTCGACGAGTAACGCGTGCGGACCTGTCCACCGAACTCCGCGTCAAGCAGTCGGAGCTTGCCGATGTTGAGGTCGAGCACCGTCACGCTCGCGCCCATGCCGTTGGCGACCCGGGCGGCGTTGTAACCGGCCGTGCCGGCACCGATCACCACGACGTCGGCGGGTTTGACGCCCGGGACCCCACCCATCAGCACACCGCGCCCGCCGTGGGACCGCATCAGGTGATAGGAGCCGACCTGCGCCGAGAGCCGACCGGCGACCTCGCTCATCGGGGCCAACAACGGAAGGCTGCCGTCGGCGGCCTGCACAGTTTCATAGGCGATTGACGTTGTGCGGGAAGCCAATAACGCATCGGTGCAGGAGCGGGAGGCGGCCAAGTGCAGATAGGTGAACAGCACCTGATGCTGCCGCAACAGGCCGTATTCGGCCGGAATCGGCTCCTTCACCTTGAGCAGCAGGGCGGCGTCGGCCCACACCTGTTCGGCCGAATCGGCCAGTTGGGCCCCCGCCGCCTTGAACTCCTCGTCGGGAATCGACGACCCCTCCCCGGCGCCGGCCTGGACGAGCACCTCGTGGCCGCGGCGGGTCAGTTCGGCGACGCCCGCGGGCGTGATTGCCACCCTGAACTCGTTGGCCTTGGTCTCGGTCGGTACGCCGACTCGCATGGTTGCCCCTTGCTTTAAAAGGTTCGCCCTTCAGTGTGGAGAAAGTTCGGATGGGCCGCAATCGAGGTGAAACCGCGCGAGCGCTGGCTATGATCGGCCCATGACTGACCCCTGCGTGTCGGATACCGTGCAGGTCGACGCCCGCCCGGACGTGGTGTACCGGCTCATCACCGACCTGCCCACGCTGGCCTCGTTCGCAGAGGAGGCGGTGGCGATGGAGTGGTGCAAGGGCGATGCGGCGCGTCCCGGCGCGGTCTTCACCGGGCACAACGAAAGCAGCAAACGGCGCTGGAGCACAAAGTGCACGGTCACCGACGCGGAACCGGGCCGCCTCTTCGCGTTCGATGTGCGGCACTCCGTGCTTCCGATCGCGCGCTGGCAATACGACATCGTCGCGGCCGATGGTGGTTGCCGGGTCACCGAAAGCACCTGGGATCGCCGGCCCGGCTGGTTTCGCAAGATCGCCGGCGAGGCCACCGGTGTGCCAGATCGCGTGGCCGCCAACACCGAACACATCCGGCTCACCTTGCAGCGCCTCAAGCAGCGCGCCGAGTCCGAGTAGCCGGCGACGATGCGACGCGATCCCGCCGTAGCCGTCGTCGGAGCGGGCATGTCGGGCATGTGCATCGCAATCGCGTTGCTGCGCAGCGGGATAACGAATGTCATCATTTATGAGAAAGCCGACGAGGTCGGCGGGACCTGGCGCGAGAACACCTACCCGGGTCTGGTGTGTGACATCCCTTCGCGGGTCTACCAGTACACGTTCGCCCGAAATCCCAACTGGTCGCACCTGTTCTCGCCCGGCCGCGAAATCCAGGCCTATTTCCGCGACGTCGCCGACCGCTTCGGGTTGCGCGACCGCATCCGGTTCGGCACCGAGATCTCCAATGCGCGCTTCGAGGGCGGCCGCTGGCGGCTGCGCACGGACGCCGGGGAGGAATCGAGCGTCGACTTCCTGATCTGCGCCACCGGCGTGCTCCATCACCCCCGCCTACCCTCGATCCCCGGCCTACAGGACTTCGGCGGGCGGGCTTTTCACTCGGCGCGGTGGGATCATTCCGTCGAGTTGCGCGGTCGCCGGATCGCGATCATCGGCAACGGGTCGACGGGCGTGCAGCTCGTCTGCGGCCTGACCGGCGTGGCGGGCCGGGTCATGCTGTTCCAGCGCACCCCGCAGTGGGTGCTTCGGCTGCCCAACCCCCGGTACAGCCGGCTCACCAACATCACCCACAACAGGTTCGGCTGGCTCGACCGGATGGCCTACCGCTGCTACAGCTTCGGCTTCGACCTGTTCGCCGCCGGTCTCACCAAGCCGGGCCTGCGCCGAAAGATCATGGGGGCGCTGTGCCGCGCCAGCCTGCGCGAGGTCCGCGACCCCGAGCTGCGCCGCGCCCTGACCCCCGACTACACGCCGATGTGCAAACGGCTGGTGATGTCCAATGGCTTCTACCGCGCCATCCAGCGCGACGACGTCGAACTGGTCACCGCCGCTATCGATCACGTGGAACCGCGCGGCATCGTGACCGGCGACGGCGTCCTGCACGAGGCGGACATCATCGTGCTCGCCACCGGATTCGACACCCACGCGTTCTTCCGGCCGATGCGGCTGATCGGCCGAGACGGCATCGCCGCCGACGACGTGTGGCGTGACGGCCCGCGGGCCTACCAGACCGTGGCGCTGCCGGGCTTCCCCAACTTCTTCATGATGCTGGGTCCGCACAGCCCGGTCGGCAACCTCGCGCTCACCACCGTCGCCGAATCGCAGGCCGACCACATCCTGCGGTGGATTCAGCGCTGGCGGCGCGGCGAATTCGACACCGTCGAGCCGACCGGGCCGGCGACCGACAACTTCAACGCCAAGCTGCGCGCCGCGATGCCGAACACCGTGTGGACCACCGGTTGCCAGAGTTGGTATCTGAACAAGGACGGGGTGCCCGAGGTGTGGCCCTTCACGCCGGGCGCACACCGCGCCATGCTGGCGAACACCGATCTCGAACAGTACGACTTGCGCCGTCACGTCACCGCCGGCTGAGCCGGTAGCCCAGATGGGCGACCTTGATGCCGGGCAAAGGCTCCCAGTCCATTGTGCGTCCGTCGGCGTGAAAGTCGTTCTTCTCGTAAAAGGTTCGCGCTTGGGTGTTGCGCTCCGCGCACCACAGGACGACGTCAACCGACGGGCTTTCGGCCAGAGCGGTGGCGAGCAGGCGCTCGCCGACACCGCGCCGTTGGCATTCCGCCGCGATGTACAGCGAGTTGAGTTCGACCTGCTCGGGATTGGCAGGGTCCGGTCCGAAGATGGTCATTCCGATTGTCGCCGAACCTGATTCGGCGACCCACATGCTCCAGTTGCGGCGCTGCAGGATTCGCGGGTACGCCAGCACCGCCCAGCGCCGCGGCGATCCGAGGACGTCGAGGGTGGCGTCCGGCAGGATGCCGGCCCAGGACTGCCGCCAGACCGGATAGTGCATCTCGGCGACGTTCGCGAGATCGGCCGGTCCGGCTTGGCGGATCGTGATGTCGCCCACCGTCACCGGCGGGATTGCTCCAGATAGGCGGCCAGCGCGCTGGTCAGGCCCCGCCGCGCCATGTCCAGGTCGGCGTACGAGCCGAGTTGGCGCTCGGACACCAGCCCGCGCATCGCGCCGGGGATCAGGGCGGCCACCTCGCGCACCCGGTCCGGGTCGACGTCGAGACCGGCGAAGGCATTCTGGCAGGTCTCCAGCCAGCTCTTGCCCCAGGAGAACAACTCGGCGGCGGTGCGCGGGAAGAGCCGCTCGAGCTCGTCGGGGTCGCGGGGGAGCGCCGCACGGAGGTTCTCGATCGCGCGGGAATCCGGCGACGCCAACCCCGTGTAGAGGGTGTCGATGATGGCGCCGACCCGCTCGCGCAGGGGCGCGTCCGGTGAGATCGGCGTTGACAGGGTCGAGAAGGTTGCGGCGCGACGCTCGGCGGTGCGGTGCAGTACCGCCGCCCAGAACCCGTCGGTGTCGCCGAACTGGTACTGCACGGCGCCCCAGGTCGCGCCGATCTCCTTGGCGATGCGATTGGCCGACACCGAGCCCGGGTCGCCGGAGGCCAACGACTTGAGTGCGGCTTCGAGCATGCTCTCGCGCGTGGCGTTGCCACGCCGGTTGGGGCGCCGGTTCGCGGTTCCGGCCCCGCTCACCTGCCGCGTCATCTGCCGAGCGTATCGCACCACCGTAGTTTCATAGAGGGTACTTTGATTTCGTGGGGGCGCGGCCTATCATTCGTTCTCAAGGAGGGATCCCCCATGGCTAAGCCGCCGTTGTCGATGGAACCAACCGGCTGGTTCCAGGTCGCCTGGTCCGACGAGATCGGTATGGGCGACGTGCACAAGATGAAGTACTTCGGCCAGGAGATGGTCGCGTGGCGGGCCGAATCCGGGCAGCTCACCGTGATGAACGCCTACTGCGAACACCTCGGCGCGCATCTCGGTTACGGCGGCACGGTCGTCGGCGAGGTGCTGCAGTGCCCGTTCCACGGGTGGCAGTGGAGCCAGGAGGGCCGCAACGTCCGCATTCCGTACCAGGATCGCCCCAACCGCGGTCGGCGTATTCGCACCTACCCCGTGGTGGAACGCAACGAGTCGGTCTACATCTGGCACGACGTCGAGCGCCGCGAGCCGTACTTCGATGCGCCGGACGTGTTCGGCGCGTTCAGCGACGGCAGCAACCCGGACGACTACTACCCCCAGCGGCGGTTGTACCGGCCGGCCCTGGAGCTCCATCCCCAGTACGTGCTCGAAAACGGTGTCGACTTCGCACATTTCAAGTTCGTGCACAACACGCCGATCGTGCCGGTGTTCACCCGCCACGACTTCGCCGAGCCGGTGTCGTTCGTCGACTTCACCATCACCTTCGAAGGTGACGACGGGCAGAAGATCGAGGACGTCAACAGCGGCGTCGAGGCCATCAACGGCGGGCTGGGCATCGCGGTGACCAAGAGCTGGGGGATGATCGACAACCGCACCATCTCCGCGGTCACCCCGGTCGACGAGTTCACCTCCGATGTCCGCTTCATGGTCTACATCGGCCGCACCCCGGGCAAAGATCCGGCCCGCGCCGAGCTCAAGGCGATCGAGTTCGGCCGTGAAGTGATCCGGCAGTTCGAGCAGGACATCGAGATCTGGCAGCACCAGCGCTACTCCGACCCCCCGGCGCTGGCCACCGACGAGTACGAGGGCTTCACCGCAATCCGCAAGTGGGCCAGGCAGTTCTACCCCGAGGCATTCGCAACGCAGAAAGGCTCAACGGAATGAGTACAGCACCGATCCGCGTCTTCCAAGTGGCCACCGGGAATGTCGGCTCGGAGATGATCAAGCGGATCGCCACCCAGCCCGACCTCGAACTCGTTGGCGTGCACTGCTATTCGCCGGAGAAGGTCGGGCGCGATGCCGGCGAGCTCGCCGGTGTGGCGCCCAACGGGGTGAAGGCCACCGGTTCGATCGAGGAGATCATCGCCGCCAAACCGGACGTGCTCACCTTCCACGGTGTGTTTCCCGACGAGGACCTCTACTTACAGGTGCTTGAGGCCGGCATCAATATCGTCACCACCGCCGACTGGATCACCGGCTGGCACCGCGACAAGAACCATCCGCACCCGTCGGGCAAGCCGGTGAGCCGGCTGCTCGCGGAGGCCTGCGAAAAGGGCGGCGCGACGTTCTACGGGACCGGGATGAACCCGGGCCTGAACCAGATACTGGGCGTGGTGTGTTCGGCCGACGTCGCCGATATCGAGAACGTCACCACCATCGAGTCCGTGGATGTGTCGTGCCACCACTCCAAGGACACCTGGATCGAGGTGGGCTACGGCCAGCCGGTGGACGATCCGGAGATCCCGTCCAAGCTGGAGAAGTACACCCGAGTCTTCGCCGACAGCGTGCTGATGATGGCCGACTGCTTCGACCTGACCCTCGACGAGGTGAAGTTCAGCTACGAGCTGGGCGCCTGCACCAAGGACGTCGACCTGGGCTGGTACACCCTGCCCAAGGGCTCCCTGGGCGGCAACTACATCAGGTACCAGGGCATGGTGGACGGGATTCCCCGCGTCGAGACGCACCTGGAGTGGCAGATGACGCCGCACACGGATCCGAGCTGGAACATCAAGGGCTGCTACATCACCCAGATCAAGGGCGACCCGTGCATCTACAACAAGCACATGATCTTCCCCAAGTCCGGGGTGGACCGGTCGAACCCCGACAACTTCGCCTCCATCGGGATGACCGTCACCGGCATGCCCGCGCTGGCCTCGATCAAGTCGGTAGTGGCGGCGCCGCCGGGGCTCATCACCAGCGCCGACCTGCCGCTGCGCGGATTCGCCGGGCGGTTCGCGATTTAGGTCACGGATCCGCGAGGCGCTCGGGGTGGTGATTGTCGTTGGTGCGCTGCCCGCGGTCGTTGTGCGGCGGTGGTATCCATTCGGTACGCCCGTTGGGCAGCTTCCTTGTGCGCCAGCCCTTTTCGATCAGCTTGTGGTGTGGAGTGCAGGCGAAGGTGAGCTTGTCGGCATCGGTCACACCGCCGGTGGACCAGTCGTCGAGATGGTGAACCTCGCACCAGTAGCCCGGCGCGTCGCAGCCTGGGTGCGTGCAGCCGCGGTCCTTCGCATACAGCACCACGCGCTGATCCGGTGTGGCGATTCGCCGCGTCCGCCCGAGATACAGTGGGCGGCCGGAGTGTTCGTCGAACACGGCCAGATAGTGGTAGGCATGGCTTGCCATCCGGATCACGTCGCGCATCGGCAGCACCGTACCGCCGCCGGTCACTGCCCGGCCCGTCACCGAGTTCAGCTCCTGCAGCGTGGTCGAGACGATGACGGTTACCGGTAGACCGTTGTGCGCCCCTAACCGTGGGTCGCCCAACTGGCCGCGCACCAGCGCGTTGATCGCGTCATGCTGGCGCTGCGCGTGGCTCCGCGCGTCACCGTTCGCGCGCTGCTCGCTGGGCTCCCCCTCGACACAGGGAGTTTCGTCGTCCGGGTTGCACATGCCGGGGGCCGCGAAACGCGCCAGCCAGGCGTCGAGGTTGGCGCGCAACTCCGGGGAAGCGACCAGCTTGCCGACGCTCATCCCGTCGAGCCGTTGCGCGCCCCAGCTGAAGCCGCGCTGCCGGGCGCGGTCGGTGTCGGAGAATTTCCCGTCGGGGTTGATCCACAGGGCGCACTGGTGCGCGACCTTTTGCAGCTGGTCGGGGCGCAGTTGCGCCGCCTGCGACGCCAGGAAACGTTCGGCCGCATCCACCGCCTCGGCGGGCGCGGCGGCCGGCAGGTCGCGCACGAACGCCTGAATCACCCGCAGGTGCTGCCCATCGAGAAGGCCGCTCCGCCACGCCGCTGCGGTGGCCGGCAGCTCCGGCGGCAGCTCCTGGCCGGTGAGGGTCAGGCGCGGCGAGAGTTGCCTGGCGTCTCGAACCCGACGGCACGCGTCGGCATAGCTGATCCGTAGCCAGTCGGCGACCACCTCATGAACCGGACCGCCGACGTCACCGGGATCCTCGTTCACCAAGCCGGCGATCACGTCGGTGCCGACCGCGATCTGGCGCCGGTGGGAGTTCTCCATGGCTTCCAGCACCCGCAGCCGGACGGCGGGGCTCAACCCAGCGAAGTCCAGGTTGCCGATCCTCGCGACGGCCGCATCCAGCGCATCGAGCGCGGCGCTCACGTCGGCCGGAAGAGGAATCGAATGCATGTTCGAATACTATTCGGCTCCGGAGCCTGCGGCCACGAAACTGCGGGCTGCCGTGGAGAAACACCCAACTGTGGATGAAGCGGCCCGGTCTAGGGTGAAGCTCATGCGGGTAGGCGTCTTGGGAGCTAAGGGCAAAGTCGGTTCGGCGATGGTGGCGGGCGTGCAGGCCGCCGAGGACTTGACCCTGTCCGCGGAGGTGGACGCCGGCGATTCGCTGAGCATGTTCACCGACTCCGGCACCGAGGTGGTCATCGATTTCACCCACCCGGACGTGGTGATGGGCAACCTAGAGTTCCTGATCGGCAACGGGATTCACGCCGTCGTCGGCACCACGGGCTTCACGCAGGAGCGCCTCGACCAAGTGCAGTCGTGGTTGGCCGACGAACCCAACACGAGCGTCCTCATCGCCCCCAACTTCGCGATCGGCGCGGTGTTGTCGATGCACTTCGCCATGCAGGCGGCGCGCTTCTTCGAGTCGGTCGAGGTGATCGAACTGCACCACCCGCACAAGGCCGACGCCCCGTCGGGTACGGCAGCGCGCACCGCCAAGCTGATCGCCGAAGCGCGAAAGGGCTTGCCGCCCAACCCCGATGCCACCAGCACCTGCCTGCCCGGCGCCCGCGGCGCCGACGTCGACGGCATCCCGGTGCACTCGGTGCGGCTGGCCGGGCTGGTCGCCCACCAGGAGATCTTGTTCGGCACCGAGGGGGAGACGCTCACCATCCGCCACGACAGCCTGGACCGCACCTCGTTCGTGCCCGGCGTGCTGTTGGCGGTGCGGCGCGTCCGGGAACGGCCCGGCCTCACCGTGGGCCTCGAGCCCCTGCTCGACCTGCAGTGAACCTGCGATGAACACCGCCCTGCGCACCCAGTTCCTCATCGCGTTCCTCTGCGTGGCGATGCTGGTTTACTTCGTGCTGCTGGGGCGGCTGGCCGTCGCGATGATCGCCTCGGGCCGGGCGGCCGCCGTGGGCCTGGGCCTGGCGGTGCTGATCATGCCCCTGATCGGACTGTGGGCCATGGTGGCGACCCTGCGGTCCGGGTTCGCCCACCAGAAGCTGGCCCACCTGATCGCGGCCGACGGCATGGAGCTCGACACCGCCGCGCTGCCGCGACGGGCGTCGGGCCGCATCGAGCGCGAGGCCGCCGACGCACTGTTCGCCTCGGTGCGCACCGAAGTCGAGGACCACCCCGACGACTGGCGGCGCTGGTACCGGCTGGCCCGCGCCTACGACTACGCGGGGGACCGCAGGCGGGCGCGGGAGGCCATGAAGACGGCGCTGGAATTGCAGGGCCGCCAATGACCAAGACGCTGCTGATCGTCCACCACACGCCGTCCCCGCATTGCCACGAGATGTTCGAGGCGGTCGTCTCGGGTGCCACCGACCCCGAGATCGAGGGCGTCGAGGTCGTCCGGCGCCCGGCGCTGACCGTCTCGCCGGCCGAGATGCTCGAGGCCGACGGCTATGTGTTGGGCAGCCCGGCGAACCTGGGCTACATGAGCGGGGCGCTCAAGCACGCCTTCGACTGCGCCTACTACCAGCTGCTCGACTCGACGCGCGGGCGCCCGTTCGGCTTGTACCTGCACGGCAACGAGGGCACCGAGGGCGCCGAACGCGGCGTCATGTCGATCACCACCGGGCTCGGTTGGACGAAAGCCGCAGAGACCGTGCTGGTTTCGGGCAAGCCGGACAAGAGCGACCTACAGGCGTGCTGGGAACTCGGGGCTACGGTCGCTGCCCAGTTGATGGAATGAGCCGTCTAGGCGAAAGCCGGCTTGAACGCCTCGGCCGGCTGGGCCAGGGCCAGCGCCGAGGTCGTGCCGATCGGCCCGTGCCGGTCGAACAGGGTGGCCGCGCCGGTCGCGACACCGGCCGTCCCGTAGTGGCTCTGCGCCGCCAGGCCCAGGTATTCACCATCGGGCAGGCGGCTCGCGGTGACCGTGTAGTCGGCGTTGATGTAGCGCAATCCGCCGGTGCCCCAATGGGTCAGCGAACTCGTGATGTCGCCGACGAAGGCCAGGCGGGTGAACGGGGTCAGCGGGTGGCCGTGCACCATCGAGCGAAAGATCCGCGTCCAGGCGAACTTCTGGGAATGGGACTGTTCCCACTCGCCGGCCGCGATGCCCGGGGTGCCCGCGGCGGTGGCCCCGTAGCCCCAGATCAGGAACGGCATGTCGGTTCCGAAGCCCTCGGAATCGGCCGGAAGCGGCGGCATTTGAAGGGGCGCGGACCACACCGTCCCGTCGGGATGATCCCCTCGGCGCAGGAACAGCGCGCTGGCCCGCGCGACGGTGTTGCCGTTCTGCACCAGCACCCCGTCGACGAGCTTGATCCGCCGGCCTTCCTGCTGTACCGAGGTCCGAATCTGCACCGGCTCGGGCAACGCCGGACGCAACAGGTCGACCGTGAGGCGGGCCGGCTGGAAGTCGGCTTCGATGCCGGATTGCTCTATGCCCCAACCGAGCAGGCCACCGACGATCTGGCCGCCCATCGCCGCACCCCACGGCCCTCCCGTCAACCGGCCGGGCACATAGCAGTCACCGTCGACAGTGAAGAACGCCTCGGGCATGATGGCGGGATCGTCGATCGTCACCGCTATCACGATAGGACACGCCGATAGTAAGGACCGGGCATGCCTCCAGTGATCGAAATTCCGCGCGACCATAACCCGTTCCCCACGACCGGTGTGTCCCGCGACGCCGACGGCGTCCCGCATTACGACGATTTACCCGCCACGCTGCTGGACATGCTCGCCGAACAGGTCGACCGGCGCCCGGACAGCGAGGCGCTGGTCGAACTCGGTGCCGGTCGGTTGACCTATCGCCAGCTCTGGGACCGCGCCGCGCGCGTCGCCGGAGGGCTGCGCGCCGCCGGGCTGCGACCGGGTGACCGTGTCGCGGTGCGTTACCCGGCCGGCATCGACTGGGTGCTGGCGTTCTGGGGCACCATGATGGCGGGTGGCGTTGCGGTGGCGGTCAATACGCGCTCGGCGCAACCGGAAGTCGAGTTCGTCCTCTCCGACAGCGGGGCGACGGTGGACCTCGCGGCGGACACCCCGCTGCCCGACGGCCAGCCCTACGTGACCGAGCGACTCGGCGCCGCCGACGTCGCCGCGCTGTTCTACACCTCGGGCACCACCGGCCACCCCAAGGGAGTGCCGACCACTCACCAGGCCTTCCTGACCAACACCGAGAACGGGATCCGCTGTCTCGACCAGCCCCGAGACCTGGGCGAAGCGATGCGCACGCTCATCTCGGTGCCGCTGTTCCACGTGACCGGTTGCAACACACAGCTTTTGGTTGCGGCCCGACTGGGCGGGGCCTCGGTGATCATGCCCGCCCTCAACCTGGACGCCCTGATCGCCACCCTGGGCGCCGAGCGCATCTCCGTCATGGTCACCGTTCCGGCGGTCTACGCATTGATGCTGCGGCAGAACGCCTTTGCCGACGCCGACGTTTCCAGCGTCCGCTGGGTGGGTTACGGCGGCGCCCCGATCGCCCCGTCGTTGGTGCGGGCGGTCCAGGACGCCTTCCCGCAAGCCACGGTCTTCAACGGCTACGGCATGACCGAGACCGCGTCGCTGATGACGGTGCTGCCCAGCCGGGATGCCGTCGAGCACGCCGACTCGGTCGGCTACGCGGTCCCGTCCGTAGACCTCGGCCTTATTCCGTTCGGCGGCGACGACCCGGGCGTCGGTGAGTTGGTGGTGCGCGGGGCCAACGTGACCGCCGGGTACTGGAACAGGCCGGAAGCGACCGCGGCCACCATCGTGGACGGCTGGCTGCACACCGGCGACGTCGTGCGGGTCGACGAGGCGGGCCGGGTGTACATCGTCGACCGGCTCAAGGACATCATCAACCGCGGCGGTGAGAACGTCTCCAGCGTCGAGGTGGAGGCCGTGCTGCTGGCGGCACCCCAGGTGCAGGACGCGTGCGTGCTGGCGGTTCCCGACGACGTCATGGGCGAGAAGGTGGGGGCGGTGTTGGTCGGCGGTGCGGACGGGATCGACGTGCCGGCGGTGCTCGACCACTGCCGCGAGCAACTCGCCGACTTCAAGGTGCCGCAATACGTCACGGTGGTCGACGGCGCGCTGCCGCGCAACGCCGGCGGCAAGCTGCTCAAGGGCAAGCTGCGTGAGCAGGTGCAGTGGGGAGAGCCGCTGCGATGAGCGCGACCCTGCTGGTCGCCAACCGCGGCGAGATCGCGCTTCGAATCATCCGCACGGCAGTCGAATTGGGCATGCGAGCGGTCGCGGTCTACGCCGAAGACGATGCCGAAAGCCCGCACGTGCATGCCGCCGACGAAGCGATCGGCCTCCCCGGCACCGGTCCGCGGGCCTACTTGGACCAGCCCGCCATGCTGGCCGCGGCCAAGAGTTCCGGCGCGGAGCTGATCCACCCCGGTTACGGGTTCCTCAGTGAGAACCCCGAATTCGCCCGCACCTGCGCCGGCGCCGGCTACGCGTTCGTGGGACCTGACGCCGACGCCCTCGAACTGGTGGGCAACAAGTCCGCCGCCCGCGGCGCCGCCATCGCCGCCGGGGTGCCGGTATTGTCCGCGACCGACGGGCCGAGCAGCGTTGCCGAGATCGAAGCGTTCTTCGAGGCCCAGGGCGGCGCCATCATGATCAAGGCGCTCGCCGGCGGGGGTGGGCGGGGAATGCGCACCGTGCGCAGCGCCGACCAGATCGGCAGCGCCTACCAACAGTGCGCCGCGGAGGCGCAACTGGGCTTCGGCGACCCGGCGCTATTCGCCGAGGCGCTGCTCGACGGCGCGCGGCACATCGAGGTCCAGGTCGTCGCCGCGCCGGCCGGGCACCAAACCCGCGCGCTCGCGCTCGGCGACCGCGACTGCAGCATCCAGCGGCGTTACCAGAAGCTCGTCGAAATGGCTCCCGCCCAAGGGCTTTCCGATGCATTGCGGCGCGGCTTGCATCAGGCCGCGGTCGTGCTGTGCGCGCGGGTCGGGCTGCGGGGGCTGGCCACCGTCGAATTCCTGGTCGCCGGTGAGGAATTCGTCTTCCTCGAAGTGAACCCGAGAATCCAGGTGGAGCACACGGTCACCGAGGAGACGACCGGATTCGACCTGGTGGCCATCCAGTTGGCCATCGCCGGGGGTGCCTCCTACTTTCAGCTCGGGCTGCCGGCCGGGATCGCCTCCGACGGCAACGAAATCATCGGGGAGCCCGCGGCGCATCGCGGCATCGCCATCCAGGCCCGGGTCAACATGGAGACTTTCGCCCCCGACCTCTCCGTTGTGCCCGCGGCCGGCACGCTCACCGCGTTCTCGCCGCCGAGCGGGCCGGGGATCCGCGTCGACACCTACGGCAGGACCGGCCTGGTCGTCACCCCACAATACGATTCACTGCTGGCGAAGGTGGTCGCCCATGTGCACGGGTCGTCGCCGCAGACGGCGTTGCGGAAGGCCCGGACCGCGCTCGCCGAGTTCGGCATCGAGGGGGTCCGCACCAACATCGAGTTCCTCCACGCGCTGTTGGATGACCCCGCCGTTCAATCCGGTTGCGTGAGCACCGGTTTCGTCGACGAGAGGTTGCCCGAGCTGGCGGCGGCGGCCGCGTCGCACCAGCACGACGTCCGTGCGGTTTCGGTCGAGCTCTATCCCGGCGAGGACGTGCTGCGTGCCCAGCTGGCCGGCACGGTGGTCGAGGTGGTGCCCGAAGGCGCCGAACACCCGGCGGGTAGCCAGCTCGTCGTCCTCGAAGCGATGAAGATGCAGCATGTGCTCGTCGCTCCGGACGCGCTGCGGACGGTCCGCAATCTGGTGACGCCCGGGCAGGTCGTCGGAACCGGTGACCCGTTGCTGGTGTTCGCCCGCACCGCTGCCGACGCAAGGGACGACTCATCCACGGCCGCAACGGATCTCGATCGGCCGCGCGCCGACCTCGACGAGGTGCGCAGGCGGCATCTGTTCACCCTCGACGAGGGCCGCGAGGCCGCGGTCGCCAAGCGGCACAAGCAAGGCCGTCGCACCGCGCGGGAGAACATCGCCGATCTGGTCGACCCCGGCAGCTTCGTCGAATACGGCGCGCTGGCCATCGCGGCGCAGCGCAGCCGGCGTTCGGAAGACGACCTCATCGTCAACACCCCGGCCGACGGCCTGGTCGCCGGCCTAGCCACCATCGGCGCGGACCGTTTCGGGCGAGCGGCGGCCGAGGCCGTCGTGGTCTCCTACGACTACACCGTGCTGGCGGGCACGCAAGGCATGCGCAACCACGCCAAGACCGACCGCGTGTTCGACCTGGCCGCCCGCAAACGGCTGCCGGTGGTGCTGTTCGCCGAGGGCGGCGGCGGGCGGCCGGGGGACACCGACGTCGGCGGCGCCGCCGGTCTGGACGTGCCGACCTTCCGGATGCTGGCCGCGCTGAGCGGCCGGGTGCCGCTGGTATCGATCGTCTCGGGCCGGTGCTTCGCGGGAAACGCCGCGCTGGCCGGGGTGTGCGACGTGATCATCGCGACCCCGGACGCCAACATCGGGATGGGCGGACCGGCCATGATCGAGGGCGGCGGGCTGGGGGTTTACCCGCCGGAGGCGATCGGGCCGATCGGCGTGCAGCGGCGCAACGGCGTGGTCAGCCTGGTCGCCCGCGACGAGGCGCACGCGGTCTCGATGGCCAAGCAGTACCTGTCGTATTTCCAGGGCAACGTGGATGATTGGGCGGCGCCCGATCCGCGGCTGGCCCGGCATGTGGTGCCGCAGAATCGGTTACGCGCCTATGACGTGCACCGGGCCATCGAGGCGATCGTCGACACCGGCTCCGTGCTGGAACTGCGCCCTGACTACGGCGTCGGCATCGTCACCGCCCTGGTCCGGGTCGAAGGCGCGGCCTACGGGCTGATCGCCAACAGCACGCATCACCTCGGCGGCGCCATCGACGCGGAGGCGGCCGACAAAGCCGGCGATTTCCTCGCCCTGTGTGAATCGTTTGGGCTGCCGGTGGTTTCGCTCTGTGACACCCCGGGCTTCATGGTCGGCCCCGAGGCGGAGAAGGACGCGGCGGTCCGGCGGTTCGGACGGATGTTCGTTCTGGGTGCGCGCTTGACGGTGCCCGTCGGAATGATCATTTTGCGCAAGGGATACGGGCTCGGGGCGATGGCGATGGCCGGCGGTTCCTTCCGCGCCCCGCAGTTCACCATCGCCTGGCCGACCGGGGAGATCGGCGGGATGGGGCTCGAGGGCGCCGTGCGCCTCGGGTTCAGCAAGGAGCTGGCGGCCGAGGGTGACCCCATCAGGCGCCAGGCGTTGTTCGACAAGCTGGTGGCGGCGGCCTACGAGCACGGCAAGGCGCTACGCGCGGCCACCACCTTCGAACTTGACGACGTCATCGACCCCGCGGAGACCCGGGCCTGGATCGCCAGGCTCCGGGAGCCGCGTTTCTCGGGCTGATCAGGCGTGGCCGGAACCGCAGCCGACGCCGGGCAGGCAGCCCTGGCCGCCGGGGATTCCGCCGGGTCCGGCGTTTTGGCCGCCGGAGCCGCAGCCGACGCCCGGGACGCAGCCCTGGCCGCCGGGACCGCCGCCCGGGCCGCTGTTCTGCCCGCCCGAACCGCAGTTGCCGTTGGCGTCACAGCCCCCGCCGCTGGGATCGTCCTTGAACACCACGTGCGTGGGCGCCGCGGACTGCGCAGGTGCGGAAGCCAGGGAATCGGTTACGGCGATCGGCGCAACCGCGATTGCTGCTGCCGCAGCCCCGCCCACCACCAGTCTTTTCGTGAGGGTTAATTTCGTGGACATGCGGTTCGCATACCACGCTGACACACGTGTAAACACATCCATATAGCGAACGGTAAACCGTTGGCTTTCGCGACGGAAGGCGCAGCTCGATGACCTCACTGGATCTGACCGGCCGAACCGCGATCGTCACCGGCGCATCCCGCGGGATCGGGCTCGCGATCGCCCAACAGCTGGCGGCCGCCGGGGCCAACGTGGTGCTCACCGCCCGCAAGCAGGAGGCCGCCGACGAGGCCGCGGCGCAGGTGGACGGCAACGCGCTGGGCGTCGGCGCGCACGCCGTCGACGAGGACGCCGCCCGGCGCTGCGTGGACCTCACATGCGAGCGTTTCGGCAGCGTGGACATCCTGATCAACAACGCCGGGACCAACCCGGCGTACGGCCCGCTGATCGACCAGGACCACGCCCGTTTCACCAAGATCTTCGACGTCAACCTCTGGGCCCCGCTGCTGTGGACCTCGCTCGTCGTCAAGTCGTGGATGGGCGAGCACGGCGGCGCGATCGTCAACACCGCCTCCATCGGCGGCCTGCACCAATCGCCGGCCATGGGCATGTACAACGCCACCAAGGCGGCGCTGATCCACGTCACCAAGCAGCTGGCGCTGGAACTGTCGCCCCGGGTCCGCGTCAACGCGATCGCCCCGGGGGTCGTCAGGACCCGGTTGGCCGAGGCGCTGTGGAAGGACCACGAGGACCCGCTCGCGTCGTCGATCGCGCTGGGACGCATCGGTGAGCCCATCGACGTGGCCGCCGCCGTGGCCTTCCTGGTCTCCGACGCGGCGAGCTGGATCACCGGCGAGACGATGGTGATCGACGGCGGCCTGCTGCTCGGTGCGGCACAGGGCTTTCGACCGCAGGGCTAGCCATGAGCTCCGATGAATTGGCGGCGGACCTGAAGGCGCGGGTGCAGGCGCTGCTGGACGAGCATGACCCGGCCACCACCGATCCGCGCGAATTCCTTGGCGCGCAGTACGACGCGGGCCTGGCCTGGGTGCACCTGCCGCACGGCTTCGGCGGGTTGGACCTGCCGCGAAAGGCCCAGGAACTCGTCGACGCCCGGCTGGCGGCCGCCGGCGCGCCGGTGGGAGGCACCGCGAAGAACTTCATCGGGATGGGCATGGCGGCGCCCACCATCGCGGCGTTCGGGACCGACGAGCAGAAACGAAAGTTCCTGCGCCCCTTGTTCACCGGTGAGCAAGTGTATTGCCAGTTGTTCAGCGAACCCGGCGCGGGCTCTGACCTGGCCGGGTTGGCCACCCGAGCGGTCCGCGACGGTGACGACTGGATTGTCAACGGGCAGAAGGTGTGGACGTCGATGGCGCAGCACGCGCAGATGGCCATCCTGGTTGCCCGCACCGACCCGACGGTGCCCAAACACTTTGGCCTGACGTACTTCCTGTGCGACTTGACGCAGCCCGGCGTCGAGGTGCGCCCGCTGCGTCAGATCACCGGCGAGGCCGAGTTCAACGAGGTGTTCCTCACCGATGTGCGGGTGCCCGACGCGAACCGGCTCGGCCCGGTCGGCGGCGGCTGGCGGGTCGCGACCACCACGCTCAACAACGAGCGCGTCGCGATCGGTACGCGCGCCGGAACACCGCGCGAGGGCGGGATCATCGGGAAGGTCACCAAGGCGTGGCGGGATGAACCCGGGCTGCGCAATCCCGCGATGCACGACGAGCTGATGAAGCTGTGGGTCGACGCGGAAGTCCTTCGCCTGGCCGGCGAGCGGCTGCGGCAGCAGGCCCAGGTGGGTCAGCCCGGACCGGAGGGCGCCGGCATGAAGGTCGCCTTCGCCAAGCTGGCGCAAGCCATTTCGGGCTTCGACATCGAGCTGCACGCCGAGGCGGGGCTGCGGTACGACGACTGGACCATGCGCAGGACCGAAGTCGTCGATCTGGTCGGGCGCGAGCCCGGATACCGTTATCTGCGGGCTCGCGGCAACTCGATCGAGGGCGGCACCTCGGAGATTCTGCGCAACACCATCTCCGAGCGAATTCTCGGCCTGCCGGGCGAGCACCGCGTCGACAAAGACGTCGCCTGGAAGGACCTGGACCGGTGAGTGACCTGCTGTACTCGGACACCGAGGAGGCCTTGCGCGACAGCGTTCGGCATCTGTTCGCCGACCGCTGCCCGCCCGAATCGGTCGCCCGCGCCTATGACCCCGAACCGCAAGACTTCTCAAGCGTCTGGCGGACACTGGCCGTCGAGCTCGGGGTGGCCGGCCTGCTGGTTCCGGAGTCGCTTGGCGGGGCGGGGGCGGGTGCCCGCGAGGCCGCGGTCGTCATGGAGGAGATCGGCCGGTCCGTCGCGCCGGTGCCGTTCTTGTCCAGCGCGGTGCTGGCCACCGTTGCGCTGTTGCAGGCCGGCGATACCGAGACCGTGTCCGCGCTGGCCGAGGGCGAGCTGACCGCGGCGTTGGTGGTGCCGCTCTCGACCGCGCCCGGGGATCCGCCCGGGGCGGTGGCCGGCGGCGCAGACGGGCTGAGCGGATCGGTCACCAGCGTCGCCGGCGCCGCGCAGGCCGACGTGCTGGTGGTGTCGGTTGCCGGTCCGGACGGACACGAGCTGCATACCGTCTCGCGCACCGCGGCCGGTGTGGAGGTGTCGCCATTGCTGGCGCTGGACATGACGAGGCCCCTTGCGAATGTGCGCTTTTCGGCGGTCGCCTCGTCTCGCGTCGGGCCGGCCGGCGGGTCGGTCAACGAGGCGCTGCGTACGGGGGCGGCCCTGCTCGCGTCCGAACAGCTCGGCGTCGCCCAATGGTGTTTCCAGACCACGCTGGAATATGCCAAGCAGCGCAAGCAGTTCGGCCGCGCGATCGGCTCGTACCAGGCGATCAAACACCGGTTGGCCGATCTGTATTTCGAAATCGGCGCCGCGACGGCGGCGGCCCGCTACGCCGCCGACACGTGTGCCCGCGGGGACGAAGACGCGGCCGTCGCGGCCGCCGTCGCGCAGGCGTATTGCAGCGGCGCCGCCGTGCATGCGGCCGAGGAGTGCGTGCAGCTGCACGGCGGCATCGGCATGACGTGGGAGTATCCGGCGCACCTTTATCTCAAGCGCGCCAAGAGCGACCAGTTGATCTTCGGCACCGCCTACCGTCACCGCGCCCGGCTGGCCGAATTGGTGGGCCTGCCCCCGACCTAGTTGGGCTCGGATTGATTTTTTCCCCGCGGCCCGCTGCGGAGGGCAAACTCCGTTATTTTGCCGCGGTATTCGCGGCGTCATCGGAATCTCCTTCCTGATCGACGCGGGCCACGGGCCGCCGTTTCATGCGAAGGTGTCGGTCCGCGGTGGGCGACGAGGTGGCCGACCGCACGCCGGAGGTGAAGAACGTCGGAATGCGGGTGTTGCTGTCCACTCACGATTCGCGCGGGGCGGTCGAACCGCTTGCGGCGCTCGGGGTTCAGTTGCGGGCGCTCGGCGCGCAGGTTCGGGTGTGCGCGCCGCCGGACCGGGAATTCGCGGAATTGTTGGCCGGCAGCGGCCTGTCGCTGGTGCCATTCGGCGATTTGTGGCGTGCGATGGCGGCCGGCCTCACGCCGTCCGAAGACGACCTCCGCCGGCACCTGGACGGGCTGGTGGCCGCGCAATTCGACAAGGTGGCCGCCGCGGCCGACGGATGTGACCTGCTGGTGGCCACCGGCTTCCCGCCGGTCGCGGCGGGCGCGCGGTCGGTGGCCGAGCGCCTGGGCATTCCCTACGTCTACGTGAGCTACCAACCGACCATCCTGCCGTCGCCGCACCACCTGCCCCCTACGTATGCCGGCCAGTTTCCGCCCGGCTTGATCGACAACCGGGTGCTGTGGCGGAGGGACGCCCAGCAGATGAACACGCTGCTCGGCCCGACGCTCAACGACCACCGCGCGTCGCTGGGTCTGCCGCCGGTGGATGACATCCGCGACTACGCCCTCACCGAGCGTCCATGGCTGGCGGCTGATCCCACGCTGGGCCCGTGGCCGGAGCGAAGCGGGCTCGATGTGGTCCAGACCGGGGCGTGGCTGCTGCCCGACGAACGTCCCCTCCCTGCCGACGTGGCGGAGTTCCTCGACGCCGGCTCGGCGCCGGTGTACGTGGGCTTCGGCAGCATGCCGATGCGCGCCGCGACCGACCTCTCCCGGGCGGTGGTCGAGGCCGTCCGCACCCATGACCGCCGGGCGATTCTCTACCGGGGCTGGTCCGGCCTGGCCCCGGTGGACGACGGCGACGACTGCCTCGCCGTCGGTGAGCTCAACCACCGGGCGCTCTTCGCCCGCGTCGCCGCAGTCGTGCACCACGGCGGCGCGGGCACCACGACCACTGCCGCGCGGGCCGGTGTGCCGCAGGTGGTACTGCCGCAGGGGGCCGATCAGCCGTATTGGGCGGGCCGGGTGGCGGACCTGGGCATCGGTGTCGCGCACGACGGCCCGGCGCCCACCGCCGAGTCGCTGTCGGCCGCGCTCGAGACGGCCCTGTCGCCGGATATCCGTGCGCGGGCGGGTGCCGTGGCCGCAACGATCCGCACCGACGGCGCGGCGGTGGCCGCAACGCTGCTGCTGGACGGGTTAGCGCGGTAACGCGGAACCGAAGACCTCGGTCATGGCCTGCCAGTGCCGCTCCGCCGCGGCGGGGTCATACGGCGCGTTGTCCGGAACCGCGAACCCGTGGGCCGCCGGATACCACTCGATGGTGTGCTGCACGCCGGCGGCGGTCAGCGCCTTGTCGAGCTGCTCGGCGTGGTCGTGCGTGAAGGACGCGTCATCTTTGGCGCCACCCACATACACCGTTGCGCGCATCCGGTCGGCCAGCAGGTGCGGGCTGTCCGCCGTGTCGGTCACCAGGCCGCCGCCGTGGAAGGACGCCACAGCGGCGACGCGCTCGGGTACCCGACCGGCGACCACCAAGGACGTACGGCCGCCCATGCAATAGCCACACACGCCGAAGCGCTCCCCGGACACCTCCGGCCGGGCCGACAGGTAGTCGAAGAAGGCGACGGCGTCGCCGGCCATTTTGTCCGGGGTGATGCTGCCGATCATCCCGAACAGCCGCCTGCGTTCCTTCTCGTCGGCGAACACGGTGGCCATGTCGAACGGGGCCCACTCGCCGCTGCGGTAGTACACGTCGGGAAGAAGCACGGCGTAGCCGTATCCGGCCAATTTGGCCGCCATTTGTTCGAAGGTGTGGCGCAATCCGCCGGCGTCGGGGTACATGACCACGCCGGGCCACGGAACTTGGGATTCCGGACCATCGGGGGTGAACAAGTGGACGGTGCAGGTCCCGTCAGCGGTGGCGATGGTGTCGATGATGTTCGGCATGGGACCCGTTCTACTCCTGGCCCCGGGAGCTAAGCTGGCCGCGTGCCGATCCCGACGCCATACGAGGACCTGTTGCGCCTGGTGCTCGAGCGGGGCACGGCCAAAGCCGACCGCACCGGCACCGGGACCCGCAGCCTGTTCGGCCGGCAGTTGCGCTACGACCTGTCGGCCGGCTTCCCGCTGCTCACCACCAAGAAGGTGCATCTGAAGTCGGTCATCTACGAGTTGCTGTGGTTCCTGCGCGGCGACTCGAATGTCGCCTGGCTGCACGAGCACGGCGTCACCATCTGGGACGAATGGGCAAGCGAGACAGGCGATCTCGGGCCGATATATGGCGTGCAGTGGCGGTCCTGGCCGACGCCGACGGGTGAGCACGTCGACCAGATCACCGCGGCGCTGGACTTGCTGCGCAGCGACCCAAACTCGCGGCGCATCATCGTGTCGGCGTGGAACGTCGGCGAGATCCCGCAGATGGCGCTGCCGCCGTGCCACGCGTTCTTCCAGTTCTACGTGGCCGACGGCCGGCTCAGCTGTCAGCTGTATCAGCGCAGCGCCGACCTCTTCCTCGGTGTGCCGTTCAACATCGCCAGCTACGCGCTGCTCACCCACATGATGGCCGCCCAGGCCGGTCTGTCGGTCGGTGAGTTCGTCTGGACGGGCGGCGACTGCCACATTTACGACAACCACGTCGAGCAGGTGCGCACCCAGCTCAGCCGCGAGCCGCGGCCATATCCGGAACTTTTACTGGGACACCGGGATTCGATCTTCGACTACACCTACGACGATGTCGTCGTGAAGAACTACGACCCGCACCCCGCGATCAAAGCCCCCGTCGCTGTATGACCGACCTCGGCCTGGTGTGGGCGCAGTCGACGTCGGGCATCATCGGCCGTGGTGGCGACATCCCGTGGCGAGTACCCGAGGACCTGGCCCGCTTCAAAGAGCTGACCATCGGGAACACCGTGGTGATGGGCCGGCGCACGTGGGAGTCGCTGCCTGCCAAGGTCCGGCCGCTGCCCGGTCGCAGGAATGTCGTACTCTCGCGCCGGAGGGACTTCGTGGCCGACGGCGCACAGGTCGTCGGATCGCTCGAGGCGGCTCTTGCCGGTTCCGAGACCGAGCCCGAGACGTGGGTGATCGGTGGCGAGCAGGTCTATCTGCTCGCGCTGCCCCACGCCACGCGGTGTGAGGTCACCGAGGTCGAAGTCGACCTGCGGCGCGACGACGACGACGCGCTGGCGCCTGTGCTCGACGACGCCTGGCTGGGTGAGACGGGGGAGTGGCAGGTCAGCCGCACGGGGCTGCGATACCGGCTGCACAGCTACCGTCGGGCATAGGCGTGGGCCTGCGCGCCCGTGACATACTCGGACGCGGGGGTCGGTCTCTCCGCGTCACCACACGTTGCCAGGAGGGGGAATTGGCAGTGATAACCGAACCCACGAAAGCGTTCACTCGCATGTTCAGGGGCTACGACCCGGCCGCGGTCGATGCCCACATCGAGATGTTGACCACCAAGCAGCAGTTGCTGCTCGACGATGTCGAGAGCCTGAGGTCCCGGCTGAAGGAAGCCGGCGACCAGACGGCCGCGCTGCGCAAGGAGGTCGCCGTCCTCACCGACACCTCACCCTCACCCCACGCGGTGCAGCGCCGGATGGCGAAGATGCTGCAGCGTGCGGTCGAGGAGGTTTCCGAGATGCAGGCCGAGGCGCGGAGCGAGGCGGACGCGCTGATCGCAGCGGCCGAGGCCGAGGTCGAGGCCGCGCAGCGAAAGCACGAAGAGGAGTTGGCGGCGATGGCCGAGCAGCGGAAAGCCATGGAAACCGATTACCAGGAAGCCAAGAAGCAGCTCGAAGCCGAACTGGCCGGGATGCGCGCCGACACCGAAGCGGCGATCGACAAGGCGTGGCGCGACGCCCAGCGCGAGGCCGATCACTACCGTGAGCAGGCCCGGCGCGCGGCGGACGAGGCGATCAAGCAACGGATCAACGTCCTCGAGCAGCTGATGGGCGTGTACCGCGACCTCGAAGCGGTCCCGGCCGCTCTCGAGTCGGCCTACCAGGAGCAGAAGAACGCGCCGGAGCCGAGCGTCGTGGTGCCGCTGGACGGGAAAGTCAGCACGGGCTAGCCGCGTCGCCGCCGGGCGCTGTCGCACCCGAGCGGTATTCTCGGCGCCGTGTCGATCCGGACCCCCAGGCTGTCGGCCGCGCAAGCCCGACGGATCGCCGTTGCGGCCCAAGGCTTTAGCGAGCAACGGCCCGCCGGTCCGATCACCCGCGCGCACCTGAAGCGGCTGATATCGAGAATCCAAGTGCTGCAACTGGATTCGGTTTCGGTCGCGGTGCGCGCCCACTACGCACCGGTGTTCAGCCGGCTCGGCCCCTACGACCGCGACGTGCTGGACCGCGCCGCCTGGGGGCCGCGCGCGTCGCGGCTGCTGGCCGAGTACTGGGCGCACGAGGCCGCGCTGATGGCCGTCGACGACTGGCCGCTGCTGCGCTGGCGGATGCGCCAGTACCGGCACGGCCGCTGGGGCGTGCACATCGTCAAGGCCAATCCCCAGCTCGCCGACAAGATCGTCGCCGCCGTCGCCGAGCTCGGGCCCAGCACCGCCGGACAGATCGAGGCCCATCTCGAGGCCGAACCGCGTGGGCCCAGAGGAAGCTGGTGGGGCAGCCGCAGCGACACCAAGTGGGTCGCCGAGGCGCTGTTCGCGTCCGGCGTGCTCACGACGGCCACCCGGGTGGGCTTCGCACGGCACTACGACCTGGTGGAACGGGTGCTGCCGGCGAGCGTGCTGGCGCGCGACGTCGACGACGAGGAGGCCGTCCGGGAACTCACGCTGCGGGCGGCCACCGCGCTCGGCGTGGGAACCGAGGCCGACATCCGCGACTACTTCCGGCTGTCGGCCCAGCAGGTCAAGCCGGCGGTCGCCGACCTGGTGGCCGCGGGGGAGGTCGAGCGGGTCGACGTCGAAGGCTGGCCCGCGCCGGCCTATCTCCGCACCGGGCGCGCGGTGCCGCGAGCCGACCGGGGGACCGCGCTGTTGTGTCCGTTCGACCCGCTGATCTTCTTTCGGCCCCGGGTCGAGCGGCTGTTCGGATTTCACTACCGCATCGAGATCTACACCCCGGCCCACAAGCGCCAGTACGGCTACTACGTGTGGCCGCTGCTGATGGACGGGCGGCTGGTGGCGCGGGTCGACCTCAAGGCCGATCGGGCCGGCGACACGCTGCGCGTCGTGGGCGCGTTCGGCGAACCCGACGCGCCGCGACCGCGCGTCGTCGAGGCGCTGGCCGGCGAATTGCAGTCGATGGCGTCGTGGCTGGGTCTGGGCGGGTTCAGCGTCGCCACCCGGGGCGACCTGGCCGCCGATCTGCGGGCGGCCGGCTGATGCGGGCGACGGACAAAGAGCTCAAAAACACGCTGTGGAAGGCGGCCAACAAACTGCGCGGCTCCCTATCTGCCGGCCAGTACAAGGACGTCGTTCTCGGGCTGGTGTTCCTCAAGCACGCCTTCGATGCGCAGTGGAAGTTGTTGGTGCACAACGCGGAATCGCCCGACATCGGCCGGCTCGTCGACGACGCGATGGAGGTCGCGACGCTGCCGCGGCTATACGAGAACCACCTCGACCCGCGCCGCCTCGGTGAACTGCTGGGCCTGCTGGACACCGCGCGATTCGGTGAGCGTGGCCGCGCCCGGGACGTGCTGGGCGAGGTGTACGAGTACTTTCTGGGCAATTTCGCGCGCGCGGAAGGGCGCCGCGGCGGCGAATTCTTCACCCCACCAAGCGTGGTCCGCGTGATCGTCGAGGTTCTGGAACCCTCGAGTGGTCGGCTGTATGACCCGTGCTGCGGCTCGGGCGGGATGTTCGTGCAGACCGAGCGGTTCATCGCCGAACACGACGGCGACCCCGCCAGAATCACGATCTGCGGACAGGAAAGCGTCGAGCAGACCTGGCGCATGGCGAAGATGAACCTCGCCGTGCACGGCATCGACAACTCCGGGCTGGGCGCCCGGTGGGGTGACACGTTCCGCGACGACCAGCACGCCGGCGTGCAGATGGATTACGTGATGGCCAATCCGCCCTTCAACATCAAGGATTGGGCGCGCGACGACCGTGACCCGCGGTGGCGCTTCGGTGTCCCGCCCGCGGGCAACGCCAACTACGCGTGGATTCAGCACGTCCTGTCCAAACTGGGTTCGGGTGGGAAGGCCGGCGTGGTCATGGCCAACGGTTCGATGTCGTCGAACGTGGCCGGGGAAGGGGAGATTCGCGCGCGGATCGTCGACGCCGACCTGGTGTGTTGCATGGTCGCGCTGCCCGGGCAGCTGTTCCGCAGCACGTCGATCCCGGTGTGCCTGTGGTTCTTCGACACCGACAAGGGCGAGCGGTCCGGGCAGGTGCTGTTCATCGACGCCCGCGGGCTCGGCCACCTGGTGGACCGCACCGAGCGGGCGCTGACGCACCAGGAGGTCGTCCGCATCGGCGACACGTATCACGCGTGGCGCGGATCGGAATCGGCTGCCGCGAAAGGTCTTACCTATCAAGATGTTCCGGGGTTCTGCGGCTCCGCTTCGCTCGACGAGATCGCCGCGGCTGGCTACCCGCTCACGCCGGGACGGTATGTCGGGGCGCCCGAGCCCGAGGGCGGCGGCGAGCCGGTGGAGCAGAAGATCGCCCGGCTGACCGGCGACCTGCTCGCGGCACTTGACGAATCCGCCCGCCTGGAAGGCGTTGTGCGCCAACAATTGGAGCGCCTGACTTGACCACCACACTGGGTGACCACCTGGCCTTCAGCACCGGCGGCAGCGCGCCGGCGCCCGGCGGACGCTTCCGTGTGTACGGCGCCAACGGGGCGATCGGTTACACGGCCGAACCCAACGCGGCCGGCCCGCTGATCGTCCTCGGGCGCGTCGGGTCGCGGTGCGGCAGCCTGCGGTACTGCGCCTCCGACGTCTGGGTCACCGAGAACGCACTGGTATGCCGGGCCAAAGACCCACGCGAGACGCGGTATTGGTACTACGCGCTGCAAACCTGCCGGCTGGGCGATCACCGCGGTGGATCGGGGCAGCCGCTGCTCAGCCAGCGCATCCTGCGTGACGTTGCGGTGCGCAGCGTGGGCGCGCCGCAGCGCCAGGCGATCGCCGAACTGCTCGGCTCCCTCGACGACAAAGTGTCCGCCAACGAACGGGTGATCGAGACCGCCGAGAACGTGATGGTCGCCATCGCGGAGTCGGCCCACGAACGCGTGCCGCTGTCCAGCCTGGCCGGCCGGTCGACGGTGTTCCTCGACGTGGCCGAGTTCGACGACGTGGTCGCGCACTTCAGCCTTGCGGCCTTCGACGACGGGGCGCGGCCGCGCCCCGTGGGCGGCGAATCCATCAGGAGCGGCAAATTCCTGCTGTCGGAGCCGTGCGTCTTGTTCGCCAAGCTCAATCCCCGGATTCCGCGAATCTGGAACGTGGTCAGCCTGCCGCCGCAGATGGCCGTGGCCAGCAGCGAGTTCGTCGTCCTGAAGCCGTGCGGCGTCGACGCCTCGGCTTTGTGGTCGGCCGTGCGGCAGCCCGACGTCTCCGAACGGCTGCAGCGCCGGGTGGCCGGGACTTCGGGGAGCCATCAGCGGATCCAGCCGCGCGATCTGTTGGACGTTGGGGTCCCCGACGTCCGGCGCCTGCCGACCGCGGCCCTGCAGACGATCACCGAGATGGGGGCGCTGTGCGACGCGCGTCGCACCGAGAACGCGCGGCTGTCCGCCGTCCGCGACGCGCTGCTGGCCCCGCTGATATCGGGTGAGCTACGGGTGCGGTCGCCACGTTAAGGTGAGCGCCGTGGCCGAGACCGCGCCGCTACGCGTGCAACTGATCGCCAAGACCGAGTTCCTGGCGCCGCCGGACGTGCCGTGGACCACCGACGCCGACGGTGGCGCGGCGCTGGTCGAGTTCGCCGGCCGGGCCTGCTATCAGAGCTGGTCGAAACCCAATCCCAAGACCGCGACGAACGCCGGCTACATCAAGCACATCATCGACGTCGGGCACTTTTCGGTGCTCGAGCACGCCAGCGTGTCGTTCTACATCACCGGCATTTCGCGATCGCTCACGCACGAGCTGATCCGGCACCGGCATTTCTCCTACTCGCAGCTGTCGCAGCGCTACGTGCCGGAGGGCGACTCGCGAATCGTCGTGCCCCCGGGCATGGAGGACGACCCCGAACTGCGCCGGATCCTGACCGAGGCCGCCGACGCCAGCCGGGCCACCTACGCCGATTTGCTGGCCAAGCTCGAGGCGAAATTCGCCGACCAACCCAACGCCGTCTTGCGGCGCAAGCAGGCGCGCCAGGCCGCCCGGGCGGTGCTGCCGAACGCGACCGAGACCCGCATCGTCGTGACGGGCAACTACCGGGCCTGGCGGCACTTCATCGCCATGCGCGCCAGTGAGCACGCCGACGTGGAAATCCGGCGGCTGGCCATCGAGTGCCTGCGTCAGCTCGCCGACGCCGTGCCCGCGGTGTTCGCCGACTTCGAGATCTCGACGCTGGCCGACGGGACCGAGGTAGCCACCAGCCCGCTGGCGACCGAAGCCTGAGGCTGATCGCCCCCGCCGCCCCGGCAACGCACGTCCGCGCCGTTGCCAAATACCTTGCCGCCGCCAGGTAACCTAAGGACCGTGAGCACCGTCGGATTCGACGCCCCGGCCCGGTTGGGAACCGTGCTGACCGCGATGGTGACACCGTTCGCTCCCGACGGCTCCCTCGATACCGCCGCCGCGGCACACCTGGCGAACCACCTGGTGGACGCGGGGTGTGACGGCCTCGTGGTCTCCGGCACCACCGGCGAGTCGCCGACCACCACCGACGACGAGAAGCGGGAACTGCTCCGCGTCGTGCTGGAGGCGGTGGGCGACCGCGCCCGGGTGATCGCGGGCGCGGGCACCTATGACACCGCTCACAGCGTCCGGCTGGCCAAGGCCTGCGCGGCCGAGGGCGCCCACGGATTGCTGGTGGTCACGCCCTACTACTCGAAGCCGCCGCAGAGCGGCCTCATCGCGCACTTCACCGCCGTCGCCGACGCCACCGACCTGCCGGTGCTGCTCTACGACATCCCGCCGCGCTCGGTGATCCCGATCGAGACCGAGACCATCCGTGCGCTCGCCGCCCATCCGAACATCGTGGGAATCAAGGACGCCAAAGCCGACCTGCACAGCGGCGGTCAGATCATCGCCGAGACCGGGCTGGCCTACTACTCCGGGGACGACGCGCTGAACCTGCCGTGGCTGGCCATGGGCGCCACCGGCTTCATCAGCGTGATCTCCCATGTGGCCGCGGGTCAGCTCCGAGAGATGTTGTCCGCCTTCGCTTCCGGCGACATCGCCACCGCGCGGAAGATCAACGTCTCCGTCGCCCCGCTGTGCAACGCGATGAGCCGGCTGGGCGGCGTGACGATGTCCAAGGCGGGTCTGCGTCTGCAGGGCATCGAAGTCGGCGATCCCCGGCTGCCGCAAATGCCGGCGTCGCCCGAGCAGATCGACGCGCTGGCCGCCGATATGCGCGCGGCTTCGGTGCTCCGGTGAGCCAGAGGGTGGCCCGTAAGTGGATGTAGACCTCGCCCCTCCTGGTCCCTTGACCACTGGTGGGTTGCGGGTCACCGCGCTCGGTGGCATCAGCGAAATCGGCCGGAACATGACGGTTTTCGAGCATCTCGGCCGGTTGCTGATCATCGACTGCGGGGTGATGTTCCCCACCCATGACGAGCCCGGGGTGGACCTGATACTTCCGGACCTGCGCCACATCTCCGACCGGCTCGACGACATCGAGGCGCTGGTGCTGACCCACGCGCACGAGGACCACATCGGCGGCATCCCGTTCCTGCTCAAGCTGCGCCCCGACATCCCGGTCGTCGGGTCGAAGTTCACTCTGGCGCTGGTCGCCGCGAAATGCCGCGAGCACCGGCTCAAGCCGGTGTTCGTCGAGGTCAGCGAACGCCAGCGGAGCACCCACGGCGTCTTCGAGTGCGAATACTTCGCCGTCAACCACTCGATCCCGGATGCGCTGGCGATCGCCGTGCACACCGGCGCGGGAACCGTCTTGCACACCGGCGACATCAAGCTCGACCAGCTTCCCCTGGACGGCCGGCCCACCGATCTGCCCGGCATGTCGCGGCTCGGCGACGCCGGTGTGGACCTGTTCTTGTGCGACTCGACCAACTCCGAGATCCCCGGCGTGGGGCCCTCGGAGAGCGAAGTGGGACCGACGCTGCACCGCCTGATCCGGGGCGCCGAGGGCCGGGTGATCGTGGCCTGCTTCGCCTCCAACGTCGACCGGGTGCAGCAGATCATCGATGCCGCGGTCGCATTGGGCCGGCGGGTGTCGTTCGTCGGGCGGTCCATGGTGCGCAACATGGGCATCGCCCGCGAGCTGGGGTTCCTGCGGGTGGCCGATTCCGACGTGATCGAGATCGGCGCCGCCGAGATGATGCCGCCCGAGCGGGTGGTGCTGATCACCACCGGCACCCAGGGCGAGCCCATGTCGGCGCTGTCGCGGATGTCGCGCGGCGAACATCGCAGCATCACGCTCACGGCGGGAGACCTGATCGTGCTGGCGTCGTCGCTGATCCCCGGCAACGAGGAGGCGGTCTACGGCGTGATCGACGCGCTCGCCAAGATCGGGGCGCGCGTCGTCACGAATGCCCAAGCACGCGTGCATGTTTCGGGCCACGCGTATGCCGGCGAGCTGTTGTTCCTCTACAACGGTGTGCGGCCGCGCAACGTGATGCCGGTGCACGGCACCTGGCGGATGCTGCGCGCCAACGCCAAGCTGGCGGCCAGCACCGGGGTGCCGGAGGAGTCGATCCTGTTGGCCGAGAACGGCGTCAGCGTCGACCTGGTCGCCGGCACGGCGTCGATCGCCGGGGCGGTTCCGGTCGGCAAGATGTTCGTCGACGGGCTGATCAGCGGCGACGTCGGCGACATCACGCTGGGGGAACGGCTCATCCTGTCGTCGGGCTTCGTCGCGGTGACCGTCGTCGTCCAGCGCGGCACCGGGCGCCCCGTGGCCGCGCCGCATTTGCATTCGCGCGGCTTCTCCGAGGACCCCAAGGCGCTGGAGCCCGCCGGGCGCCGGGTCGAGGCGGAGCTGGAACTGCTTGCCGCGGACAACATCACCGATCCGGGCCGCATCGCGCAGGCCGTGCGCCGCACCGTCGGCAAGTGGGTGGGCGAGGTGTACCGCCGGCAACCGATGATCGTGCCGACGGTCATCGAGGTCTGACTCGCCCTAGAGCTTCTCCGCGTAGGCCGACCATTCCAGTTGCGAGGCCTTCAGCTTGCGACCCGTGGGCTCCACGTAACGCTCGAGGAGTTCGTCGGGCCCGGCCTGCTCCAGCAGCCGCCAGCCGTATTCGCCGACGAACTCGCCGACCTCCTCGGGTTGTAACCCGAAGTGCCACAACTGCCTGCGCTGGCGGACGCTGCGATAGAGCGTGCGAGTGCCGTATCGATTCGTACCGTCGATGAAATCCCGCCGGACGTAGGTGAATACCAGACGGCTGCCCGGCGCGGCCGCGCGCAACCCCTCCAGCGTCCGGCGAACGGTTGCTTCGGTCAGGTACTGGGTGACTCCTTCGCAGATGAAGAAGGCCCGGTAATCGGTGCGGTAGCCGTGCTCGGCCAGGGCGGTCAGCAAGTCGTCGCGCGCCAGGTCCAACGCCACCTGCCGCACCGACATCGGCGGCCCGCCCAGCACCCGCCGGACCGTCTTCACCTTCCTGGCGACGTTGACCGGCAGGTCGACCTCGAAGACGGGGATGCGGACTTGGCGGGTCAGCAGGTAGGCGCGGGTGTCCAATCCGGCGCCGAGGATGACGACCGCGTCGACGCCCTCGAGCGCCTCGGCCAGCTTGTCGCCGATGAAACGCTTGCGGCAGGCCAGGTTCGCCCACAGGCCGCGGCCGGTCCACTCCGATCCGCGGACCATCAAGCGGCGCACGGGGGCCACGCGGGTGGCCGCGACGAGCCAGCGCAGCGGCGCCGGCAGAAACAGTTCCGCGAGGTCGTCGTCCACCAGGCGGCGGCCCGGTGGCTCGTTCTGTTCGACGGCGGCCAACACCATCGGGCCGAAAGCTGTCTGCGCGGCGGGATTTCGTGCCATTCGACTACTTGTTCAAAAAGCCCGCATCGACCGGCAGCGTCACCCCGGTGATGTAGCGGGCCTGGTCGCTCACCAGCCACGCCACCGCGTTGGCGACGTCCTCGACGTCCAGCACCTCCACCGGCATGGCGTTGCCCATGGCGCCCGGTGTGTCGGTCGCGGCGGCCATCTTGGCCAGCCATTCCCGGGTGAACTCGTTGTTGATCATCGGGGTCTCGACACCGGAAGGATGGATCGAGTTGACCCGGATGTACTGTGTGGCAAGCAGATTCGCGTATACCCGCATCAGCCCCACCACGCCGTGCTTGGCGGCGGCGTAGCCGACGGAACCGGCGTCCGGGCTGCCGACGCCGGCGAGTCCGGCGCTCGAGCTGATCAGCACGATCGAGCCGCCGGTGCCCTGCTTGACCATGGTCGGGATGGACACCTTGATGGTGTTGTAGACGCCGGTGAGGTTGACGTCGATGACGTCGCGCCAGCCGTCGTCGCCGGACTGCATCGGTGCGATACCTGCGTTGGCCACGACGATGTCGAGCCGGCCGAACTCGTCCAGGCCCGCCTGCAGCGCGGCCGACAGCGAGGCCCGGTCGCGCACGTCGCCGCGGGCGGCCACGATCCGGGCGCCGGTGTCCTCGACCAGCTTGACGGTTTGCGCGAGGTCGTCCTCGGTGGCCAGGGGATAGGGCACGCTGGCGATCTGGTCGCACAGGTCGACCGCGATGATGCTCGCGCCGTCGGCGGCGAGCCGCACGGCGTGGGCGCGTCCCTGGCCGCGCGCCGCGCCGGTGATGAAGGCGATCTTGCCTTCGAGGGGCCGCGTCATCAGGACCGGAGCTGACCCTTGTCCGGGTCGCCGGCGGGAACCGGCTGCAGCATCTTGATGTCCGGCGCCCCGGCGAGGTGGTCGCCGGCCGCGGTGAACATCTTGGTGACGGCGGGAGCGGTGCTGTGGGCCTTCAGCGCCTCGGGATCGGCCCACTGCTCGACGAAGACGAAGGTCTCGCCCGATTGGTGCAGCGAGTACAACTGGCAGCCGGGTTCGTTGTGCACTTCCTCCACAGCCTGCGTAAGGATGTCGCGGACTGCGTCGACCGATTCGGGTTTGACGGTCATGGTGGCAACGACGACGACGGGCATGCTGGGGCCTCCTGGGGGCTACGGGGTGGTGACGCGCATGACTTCTGTTATCTAAATCACCGGTTGCCACCCTACCCACGCGGCCGAGTGGCCCACCCGTCAGATGGCTCACATGACCAAACCGTTACCAGTGTGGCGGGTGGTGCAGATGATGGCGGTGCGACTACCCTTGCCGACATGGCTAACAAGACCGCCGCCCGCTCCAAAGCCAGAACGAGCAGGTCAAAGGCCCCTTCGCGAAGCGGGTCGGGTCGCGCGCGGCCGGCGGCGGCCCGTAAGCGGCCGAGCAGGCCCGCCAAACGGCGCAACCACTCGCTGCTGCTGGCCGCCGGGCTGACCGGTGGGCGCGCCCTGCGCGCCACCTGGCTGATGGCGGCGCGCAGCACCGGCGGCGCGGCCCGATCGATCGGCCGGGCCCGCGACATCGACCCGGGGCACCGCCGCGACGGGATCGCGCTGATGCTGCTCGGCCTTTCCGTCGTGGTCGCCGCGAGCTCGTGGTTCAACGCCGCCCGGCCGGTCGGCGCGTGGGTCGACACGCTGTTGCGCACCTTCATCGGGGCGGGGGTCCTGGCGCTCCCGGTCGTCACCGCCGCGGTGGCGGTGACGCTGATGCGCACCCAGCCCAACCCCGATGCGCGGCCCAGGCTGATCCTGGGCGCCACCCTGATCGCGCTTTCCGTGCTCGGCCTGCGGCACCTGTGGTCGGGCTCGCCCGAGGACCCGGAAGCGCGGCGCCGCGCGGCGGGGTTCATCGGCTTCGCCATCGGCGGCCCACTGTCCGACGGGCTGACCGCGTGGATCGCCGCGCCGTTGTTGTTCATCGGCTTCATGTTCGGCCTGCTGTTGCTGACGGGCACCACCATCCGGGAGGTGCCCGACGCCGTCCGCGCCATGTTCGGCGCCCGGCTGCTCGGCGATGACGAGTACTACGACGACTACGACGACTACGCGGATTCCGATGCGGTCCAGGACTTTTCCGACGACTTCTACGACGAGAGTTCGCTCGACCCCCAAGACGGGCCGCGGGCCTGGCCGGCTGACCCGGCCCCCGCCCTGCGCGACAACGAGGACGACATCCCCACCACGCCGGAGCCGGCCATCGGGAAGAGTCGCCGCCGCGACAAGAAGAAGACCGAGGTGCTGGACCGCGTCGTCGAGGGTCCGTACACCCTGCCGTCGATGAGCCTGCTGGTGGCGGGCGACCCGCCGAAGAAGCGCAGCGCCGCCAACAACGTCATGGCCGACGCCATCGGCGAGGTGCTCACCCAGTTCAAGGTCGACGCGGCCGTCACCGGCTGCACCCGCGGGCCGACCGTCACCCGCTACGAGGTCGAGCTCGGGCCGGGCGTGAAGGTGGAGAAGATCACCGCGCTGCAGAAGAACATCGCCTACGCGGTGGCCACCGAGAGCGTGCGCATGCTGGCCCCGATCCCCGGCAAGTCCGCCGTGGGCATCGAGGTGCCCAACACCGACCGGGAAATGGTGCGGCTGGCCGACGTGCTGACCGCGCCGTCGACCCGCCGCGACCACCACCCGCTGGTGATCGGGCTGGGCAAAGACATCGAGGGCGACTTCATCTCGGCCAACCTCGCGAAGATGCCGCACCTGCTGGTCGCGGGGTCCACCGGCTCCGGCAAGTCCAGCTTCGTCAACTCCATGCTGGTGTCGTTGCTGACCCGCGCCACCCCCGAAGAGGTCAGGATGATCCTGATCGACCCGAAGATGGTGGAGCTCACCCCGTACGAGGGCATCCCGCACCTGATCACCCCGATCATCACTCAGCCCAAGAAGGCGGCCGCCGCGCTGGCGTGGCTGGTCGAGGAGATGGAGCAGCGCTACCAGGACATGCAGGCGTCGCGGGTGCGCCACATCGACGACTTCAACGAAAAGGTGCGGTCGGGGGCCATCACCGCGCCGCTGGGCAGCCAGCGCGAATACCGGCCGTACCCGTACGTCGTGGCGATCGTCGACGAGCTGGCCGACCTGATGATGACCGCGCCGCGCGACGTCGAGGATGCGATCGTGCGGATCACCCAGAAGGCCCGCGCGGCCGGCATTCACCTGGTGCTGGCCACCCAGCGCCCGTCGGTCGACGTGGTCACCGGGCTGATCAAGACCAACGTGCCGTCGCGGCTGGCGTTCGCCACGTCGTCGCTCACCGACAGCCGGGTGATCCTGGACCAGGCCGGTGCCGAGAAGCTGATCGGCATGGGCGACGGCCTGTTCCTGCCGATGGGCGCGAGCAAGCCGCTGCGGTTGCAGGGCGCCTACATCACCGACGAGGAGATCCACGCCGTCGTCAACGCCTGCAAGGATCAGGCCGAGCCCGAATACACCGAGGGCGTCACCGCCGCCAAGACCACCAGCGAACGCACCGACGTCGACCCGGACATCGGTGACGACATGGACGTGTTCCTGCAGGCCGTCGAGCTGGTGGTGTCCAGCCAATTCGGCTCGACCTCGATGCTGCAGCGCAAGCTGCGCGTCGGCTTCGCCAAGGCCGGCCGGCTGATGGACCTGATGGAAACCCGCGGCATCGTCGGGCCCAGCGAGGGATCCAAGGCGCGCGAGGTGCTGGTCAAGCCCGACGAGCTGGCCGGGACGCTGGCGTTGATCCGGGGTGGCGGCGACGCCGACGGCGGCGACCCCGACTAGCGCCGAAGATTCACAGCACCAGCAGCATCCGGGAGTTGCCCAGGATGTTGGGCTTGACGTAGCTCAGGTCCAGGAACTCGGCGACACCGATGTCGTAGGAGCGGCACATCTCCTCGAACACCTCGGCGGTGACCGGCGTGCCCTCGATCTCGGTGAACCCGTGCTTGCCGAAGAACTCGGTCTCGAACGTCAGCACGAACAGCCGCTTCAGCTGCAGCTCGCGTGCGACCTCCAGCAACCGGTCGACGATCGCGTGGCCGATGCCGTGGCCCGTCATCGCCGGGTCGACCGCGACGGTGCGGATCTCGCCCAGGTCGGACCACATCACGTGCAGGGCGCCGCAACCGACCACGTCGTCGCCGCATTCGGCCACCCAGAACTCCTGGACGGCCTCGTATAGCGTCACCAGGTTCTTCTCGAGCAGGATCTTCCCCGCGTAGGTGTCGACGAGCTGTTTGATCGCGGGGACATCGGACGTTCGCGCGCGGCGCACCACCGCTCGGCAGTCCTGCGGACTTTCAGTCACGGCTAACAGTATCGGCATCGGGGACGGGTGCACTGGTCAACAGTTATTCTGTTGCGGTGTCGGGGCAGCCGCAAACGGGACCGTTGATGGGACCGCCGGGCCGCGTCCATATCGCGAACCTCGCCAACACGCTGACGCTGTTGCGGCTGGTGTTGGTCCCGATCTTCCTCCTCGCGCTGTTCGCCAAAGATGGTCACGAGATCGCTTTCCGGATCGTGGCTTTCGTGATTTTCGCGGTTGCCGCGATCACGGATCGCCTGGACGGCCTGCTGGCCCGCAACTACGGCATGGCGACCGAATTCGGGGCGTTTGTCGATCCGATCGCGGACAAGACGCTGGTCGGGTCGGCGCTGATTGGTCTGTCGATGCTCGGCGAGCTGCCGTGGTGGGTCACGGTCGTGATCCTGGTCCGCGAGTTCGGGGTCACGGTGCTGCGGCTGGCGGTCATTCGCCGGGGGGTCATCCCGGCCAGTTGGGGCGGCAAGGTCAAGACCGTGGTCCAGGCGGTGGCGATCGGCCTGTTCATCCTGCCGCTGGCCGGGCCGTTCCGGGTGACGGCGGCGGTGGTGATGGGTGCGGCCATCGTTCTGACGATCGTCACCGGCATCGACTACGTGGTGTCGACCGTTCGGGAAGTGCGCCGGACGACCGACTGATTTTTCCGGTCGCCGAACGGGAACCAAGACCCCGCCACCCGCGTTTCACGTAGTGAGCATCTGCCGCGGTCGATTTCGTGCCGAGCGGGGCTGACTGGACGAAGGAGGGCAGGGATGCCGTCATTAGTGCGCGAGGTCATCGGCGACGTGCTGCGCGAGGCCCGGGTGACACAGGGCCGGACGCTGCGCGAGGTGTCCGATTCGGCGCGGGTGAGCCTCGGATACCTGTCCGAGGTGGAACGCGGGCGCAAGGAGCCCTCCAGCGAGCTGCTCAACGCGATCTGCGAGGCATTACGGGTGCCGCTGTCGTCGGTGCTCACCGACGCCGGCGAGCGGATGGCCGGCCAGGAACGGGCGGCCCACGGTGCGTCCGTCGATGGCGCCCGCGGTCCCAGCATCGACGCCGGCACCAAGGTCGTCATCCCGCCGGTGGCGTCCCTGGCGATCGCCTGAGCGCAGCCCGGCGCGGCGATCCAGCGCCAGGGGTAGGGCGATCGGCCCCGACCCACTAAATTGAGCGACAAGCGACGGCCCATCCAGGGACCATCCGGCCTACAAGAAGCGAAGGTGGAGCTCACTCATGGCCAATCCGTTCGTCAAAGCGTGGAAGTACCTGATGGCGCTGTTCAACGCGAAGATCGACGAGCACGCCGACCCCAAGGTGCAGATCCAGCAGGCCATCGAGGAAGCGCAACGCACGCATCAGGCGCTGACGCAGCAGGCGGCGCAGGTGATCGGTAACCAGCGCCAATTGGAGATGCGGCTGAACCGGCAACTCGCCGACATTGAAAAGCTGCAGGTCAACGTTCGGCAGGCCCTAACGCTCGCCGACCAGGCCACCGCGGCCGGTGACGCCGCCAAGGCCACCGAGTACAACAACGCCGCCGAGGCGTTCGCGGCCCAGCTGGTGACCGCCGAGCAGAGCGTCGAGGACCTCAAGACGCTGCACGATCAGGCGCTGAGCGCGGCCTCGCAGGCCAAGAAGGCGGTCGAGCAGAACGCGATGGTGCTGCAGCAGAAGATCGCCGAGCGCACCAAGCTGCTCAGCCAGCTCGAGCAGGCCAAGATGCAGGAACAGGTGAGCGCCTCGCTGCGGTCGATGAGCGAGATCGCCGCCCCTGGCAACGTGCCCAGCCTCGACGAGGTGCGCGACAAGATCGAACGCCGCTACGCCAACGCGATCGGCTCCGCCGAACTCGCACAGGGTTCGGTGCAGGGCCGCATGCTCGAGGTCGAGCAGGCCGGGGTGCAGATGGCCGGTCACTCCCGGCTCGAGCAGATCCGCGCGTCGATGCGGGGCGAAGCGCTGCCGGCCGGGGGGACACCCCCCGCCGGGGCCACTCCGGAGGCGAGGCCCGCGTCCGCCGAGACTGGCGCGGTCACCGAGAAGCCGTTTGGCCAGTAACGCGGGTGTCGTGGCGGTGAGCGAGACGCGGCGCGGGCTCTGGCGCACGTTGCTGGGGCGCGGGTTGGCCACGGCCGCCGACCTTTCCGATCTGGTGGCCCAGAAGATCAGCGCCGCCGCGGATCCGCGTGCGCGGCTGCTGCGGCGGCAACGTCGCGCGCTGCGGTGGGGCCTGATCTTCGCCGCCGGCTGCGTGTTCTGGGCGTTGGTGACGATGCTGCTGGCGGCCTGGGGATGGTTCGCGCTGCTGCTGGAGATCACCGGCGCCGTCTCGGTCATCATGGCCATCCCGGCGACGCTGTTGTTGTTCCGCTACCGGTGGCTGCGCTCCGAGCCGCTGCCCACGCCCCGGCCGGCGAACGCGCGCCGGCTGCCGCCACCCGGGTCGGCGGCGCGGCCCGCCATGTACGCGCTGGGCGCCTCCGAACGCGGATTCCTCTCGCTGCTGAACGTGATCGAGCGCGGCTCGATGTTGCCGACCGCCGAGATCCGTGACCTGACCGCGGCGGCCGGCAAGACCTCGGCGGCCATGGCGGCCACCGCCGCGGAGGTGGTGTCGATGGAGCGGGCGGCACAGTCCAGCGAATCATCGCGGGCGTATCTGGTGCCCACCATCAACGCGTTCACCGCGCAGTTGAGCGCCGGCGTCCGTCAGTACAACGAGATGGTAACCGCCGCAGCCCAATTGGTGTCTTCGGCCAACGGCGATCAGTTGGCCGCCTCGCAGCGCTACCGCGCCGAGCTGGCCGGGGCAACCGACCGGCTGGTCGGCTGGGCGCAGGCGTTCGACGAACTCGGCGGCTTGCGCGGCGCGAGCTAGCGGGCTAGAACGTCGCTTTCAGCGACGGCAGCACCACGGCGGCCAGGCCGCGAAGGGGGGCCTTGAACATGTCGAAGAAGTCAAAGTAGTCGCGCCACAACGTGATTCGCCCATCGTGGACTTCGAACACGCCGCACACCCAGAACTGCAGCCGCAACGGGCCGAAGATCAGGGCGTCGGTGCGCTCGGTGAGCACCGCCCCGCCGTCGGCGGCGATGCGGTGGATCTTCACCTCGAAGGCGGCGCGGCCGTCCATCTGGCGAAACAGCTTCATCGCCCTGGCGCGGCCGTGAATCGTCGGCAGCCCGACATTTTCGTACACGAGGTTGTCGTCCAACGCCGCGTCGGCGGCGTCGTAATCCGCATCCTGCAGGGCGTTCAGAAAACCCTCGACCGTGCGGGTGTTCGCAACGGTTGTCCCAGTCAGCTCGGTCATGGGTGCCAGCGTAGGCGAGCGTTTCGCCGGCGCGCTGTGGCAGGGTAAGGCCGATGCGCGTCGCCGTGGTCGCCGGGCCTGATCCCGGGCACTCGTTTCCCGCGATTGCGCTGTGCCAACGCTTCGCCCACGGAGACGAGCCCACGCTGTTCACCGGCGCCGAGTGGGTCGACACGGCCCGCTCCGCCGGCATCGACGCCGCCCCGCTGGACGGGCTGGCCGCCACCGACGACGACGCCGACGCCGGGGCCCGAATCCATCGGCGCGCGGCGCGGATGGCCGTCCTCAACGTGCCGGCCCTGCGCGACCTCGCGCCTGACCTGGTGGTGTCCGACGTCATCACCGCCGGGGGCGGCATGGCCGCCGAGCTGTTGGGCATCCCGTGGATCGAGCTCAACCCGCATCCGCTCTACCTGCCGTCGAAGGGACTGCCGCCGATAGGGAGCGGACTGGCGCCGGGCACCGGCATTCGCGGCCGGCTCCGCGACGCCACCATGCGGGCGCTCACCGCGCGCTCCTGGCGCGCGGGCCTGCGGCAGCGCGCGACCGTGCGGGTCGAGATCGGACTGCCTGCCCGCGACCCCGGGCCGCTGCGGAGGCTGATCGCCACCCTGCCCGCCCTCGAGGTGCCGCGGCCGGACTGGCCGGCGGAGGCCGTGCTGGTGGGTCCGCTGCACTTCGAACCGACCGATCGGGTGCTGGAAATCCCGCCGGGCTCCGGACCCGTGCTGGTGGTTGCGCCGTCGACCGCGATGACCGGGACCGAGGGGCTGGCGGAGGTCGCGCTGGCTCACCTGCGGCCGGGGGAGACGCTGCCGGCCGGATCGCGGCTGGTGGTCTCGCGGTTGGGGGGAGCGGATCTGCAAGTGCCGCCGTGGGCGGTGGTCGGGCTCGGCAGCCAGGCCGAGTTGCTGCGCCACGCCGACCTGGTGATCTGCGGCGGTGGGCACGGCATGGTGGCCAAGACGCTGCTGGCGGGGGTGCCGCTGGTCGCGGTGCCCGGTGGCGGGGATCAGTGGGAGATGGCGAACCGGGTGGTCCGGCAGGGCAGCGGGCGGCTGATCCGGCCGTTGACCGCCGAGGCGCTGGTGGCTGCGGTGAACGAGGTGCTGTCGTCGCCCCGTTATCGGGAAGCCGCCCAAGCCGCCGCAGCTAGCATCGTCGGCGTGGCCGATCCGGTCCGGGTGTGCCACGAAGCGCTCGCTCCGGCGGGATGATCGGACGGGTTCGCGAAGGGAGGGCGTCGGCAATGAGAACGATCGCCGCGGGCTGCCTGCTTCTTGCCTTGCTGTTCGGCTCGGGCGTGGCCCGCGCCGACAGCGGCGACGAGCAGCAGGCATGCCAGCTGATGGACGACCCGGCGGCCGCTGAGCAGGGCTATGCGCCGGCCGAATACGCCTTCATGCAGTTGCGCTCCCGAATGTCGGCGCAGCGGGCGCGCACGACCATGTCCGAGGCCGTCCAGGGCTTCTGCCCCAACCACCTGATCGACCTGCCGGCCAGTTGGCGGTAATGCGGCCGGTGTCCGATCGCTGCCCGGTGGGTATCTTGCTGGCGTGCGGCTAACGGAATTCAACGAGCGCGTCGTCCTGCGATTCGGTGCGGCGTACGGCTCTTCGGTGCTGGCGGACCATGTGCTGAGCGGTTTCGACGGCCGTACCGCCGCCCAGGCGATCGAGGACGGGGCCGAGCCCCGCGACGTGTGGCGGGCCCTGTGCGTCGACTTCGACGTGCCGCACGACCAGTGGTGACGCGAGCCGCAACCTCATTCGTAGGGCGGGTACTCGTTCTGCCGCAATAGAGCCGCGAGGTGAACGGCGTTGCGGGCCGCCGTTTCCGTGGTGGTGGCCACCGCTTCCGGCACATCGTCCAAGTCGTTGAAATTCGTCCCCTGCATGGCCTCGCCGTTCCAGTACGTACACCCCTGAGCGGGAATCGAGAATCCGATGTCGTTGAGCGCCTGGAAGAGGTCGGCGACGATCTTGTGCGCGCCGTCTTCGTTTCCCACGACCGCCGCCAGTGCTACTTTGCCCACCATCCGGGGCCGTCCGGCGTCGTCCTTATCGGAGATGGCAGCGTCGAGGCGCTCCAGGACGCGCTGCGCGACGCTGGACATGTGGCCGACCCAGGTGGGCGTCGCCAGCACCAGGATGTCCGCCGCGGTGATCTTCTCCAGCAGCCCCGGCCACTCGTCGCCCGGACCCATGTCGGCTTCCACGCCGGGCAGCAGCGCCAGGTCCACGCAGCGCACCTTCTCGCCGTCGACGCCCGCGCTGCGCAGTTGGGCCATCACCTGATCGGCGATCAGCTCGCTGCTCGACGGCTCCGGGCTCTTCTTCAACGAGCAGGTCAACGCGAGGGCGCGCAGGGATTGCGGTGCGGCTGTGGACATGATGCTCGAATACCCCTGCACCACAAGCGCAAACGACGCACCGGCTAAGTCCGGTCCGACGGTGGCGCCTCGAACACGCAATCGCCGCAGACCGACCGACCCGGCAGGCGATAGAAGAGGCAGCAACTATGACGTTTGAAGCCCAGGCGTGGGCCGGTGACGCCCGATCCGGCCAGCGCGCCGGTACCGAGCAGCGCATGGGTCATCTCGGCGATCCGCGGGCCGAGGTCGGACCGCACCGCGAGCAGGGCCCGGGCGGCGCCGGTCAGCGCGGAGGCGACATTGCCCGCCAGCAGCGCGGGCGCCAGCTTGACCCGCAGCCCGGCGGCGAGCGGCTCCATGTGCTCTTGCACCACCACCCGGTACAGCACGTCGGATGAGTTCGCGGGGATCCCGACGGGCGCGGGCAGCCGCAGTTGCGCCCCGTCGTCGGCGCGTTGCAAGTCGTTGAGGTCGGGGACGACGCCGTGACCCAGCGCGCATGCGAGCACGGGTGACCACAGCCGGGTGGCGTGGCCGAGGTGAACCAACGAGGCGGCGACGCGCAGGTCCGTCGTGCGATACCGCCTGGCGGTGGCGTCGATCAGGTCGGTGAAGCCGTCGGCGTAGGACCGCCCGACCGGGTGCCAACCCGCGGCATCACCCACGGGCAACGTGAAAAACCCTTTGTAGCAGGCTATTTCGGCCAGCTCAGCGGAGATGTCCATGTATGCGCAAACCAAGCCTTTAAGGGAGATCCGCCCCGGTTGTGGTGAGGAGCGCCGACGGTGGCTCTCCGGTGGGGACAGCCCGGTCCCGGTCACAGTGGCTGGACCGCGCCGGATTCACCCCGGTTTCCTCGGGCTTATGCCCCGTCGGCGCCTTTCGGTAGCAGATGTTGCCATACGGGTGACGGGCTCGGCGTGTCCACTTGAATCGAACAGGTGTTCGGCTACTGTGGAGAACGTTCGGTGAGTCAACTTGTCGGTGGCCTTCTCTAGTGTCACGGCCAACCGACCGACACCGGTCACCGAACACACCGAATCATAGGAGAGGCACCATGACGCAAGCCCCCGACCGCGAGAAGGCTCTCGAACTGGCGATGGCCCAGATCGAAAAGAGCTATGGCAAAGGCTCGGTGATGCGTCTCGGCGACGAGATGCGTCAGCCGATCTCGGTCATCCCGACCGGATCCATCGCACTGGACGTGGCCCTGGGCATCGGCGGCCTGCCCCGCGGCCGGGTCGTGGAGATTTACGGCCCGGAGTCTTCGGGTAAGACCACCGTCGCCCTGCACGCGGTGGCCAATGCCCAGGCGGCCGGCGGCGTCGCGGCGTTCATCGACGCCGAGCACGCCCTGGACCCGGACTACGCCAATAAGCTGGGCGTGGACACCGATTCCCTGCTGGTCAGCCAGCCCGACACGGGGGAGCAGGCCCTCGAGATCGCCGACATGCTGATCCGCTCCGGCGCGCTGGACATTTTGGTCATCGACTCGGTGGCGGCGCTGGTGCCGCGCGCGGAGCTCGAGGGCGAGATGGGGGACAGCCACGTCGGTCTTCAGGCCCGGCTGATGAGCCAGGCGCTGCGGAAAATGACTGGCGCGCTGAACAATTCGGGAACCACCGCGATCTTCATCAACCAGCTGCGGGAAAAGATCGGGGTGATGTTCGGCAGCCCGGAAACCACCACGGGCGGTAAGGCTTTGAAGTTCTACGCGTCGGTGCGCTTGGACGTGCGCCGGATCGAGACGCTCAAGGACGGCACCAACGCGGTCGGTAACCGTACCCGGGTCAAGGTCGTCAAGAACAAGGTGTCGCCGCCGTTCAAGCAGGCGGAATTCGACATCCTCTACGGCAGGGGAATCAGCCGCGAGGGTTCGCTGATCGATATGGGCGTGGAGCAGGGCTTCATCCGCAAATCCGGTTCCTGGTTCACCTACGAGGGTGAGCAGCTCGGTCAGGGCAAGGAGAATGCCCGCACCTTCCTGATGGAAAACGGCGAGGTGGCCAACGAGATCGAGAAGAAGATCAAGGAGAAGCTCGGCATTGGCGCGGTCGTGACCGATGACGACGTCCTGCCCGCCCCCGTCGATTTCTGAGCCCTCTCGCGAGGAGCAGGCGCGGACGCTGTGCCTGCGCCTGCTCACCGCGAGGGCGCGCACCCGGGCCGAGCTGCACGGCCAGCTGGCGAAACGTGGTTACGCCGAGGACATCAGCGCTACCGTGCTCGACCGGCTCGCCGCCGTTGGCCTGGTCGATGACGGCGACTTCGCCGAGCAGTGGGTGCAGTCCCGCCGGGCGAAGAGCAGGCGGGCCCTGGCCGCCGAACTGCGCACCAAGGGTGTCGACAGGGACGTGATCGCCACCGCGCTGTCCGGGATCGACGCCGGTGCCGAGCGGGACCGGGCCGAGCAGTTGGTGCGGGCCAAGCTGCGCCGGGAGACGCTGGACGGCGATGACGCGCGCGTGACCCGCCGGCTGGTCGGGATGTTGGCGCGCCGTGGCTACAGCCAGAACCTGGCGTGCGAGGTCGTCCTCGCCGAACTGGCCGCCGAGCGGGAGCGCCGCCGGGTCTAGCCCGGTGACGTGCGGTTTCTCGCCCGCCGACCGGTCGCCGTACCATGGCCCCGTGACTTCGATGGTGGCCCGAGACGTCTCGGGGGCGCGTACCTACCAGGTGCGCACCTACGGCTGCCAGATGAACGTCCACGATTCCGAGCGGTTGGCGGGTCTGCTGGAAGCGGCCGGCTACCAGCGGGCGGTCGAGGGTGCCGACGCCGACGTGGTCGTCTTCAACACCTGCGCGGTCCGCGAGAACGCCGACAACAAGCTGTACGGCAACCTCAGCCACCTGGCGCCGCGCAAGCGCGGCAACCCCGAGATGCAGATCGCGGTCGGGGGTTGCCTGGCTCAAAAAGACCGGGATGCGTTGCTGCGCAAGGCGCCCTGGGTGGACGTCGTCTTCGGCACGCACAACCTCGGATCGCTGCCCACGCTGCTGGAACGGGCGCGGCACAACAAGGTCGCCCAGGTGGAGATCGCCGAGTCGCTGCAGGAGTTTCCGTCGTCGCTGCCGAGCGCGCGCGAATCGGCTTACGCCGCTTGGGTTTCCGTTTCCGTCGGGTGCAACAACAGCTGCACCTTCTGCATCGTGCCCTCGCTGCGGGGCAAGGAGGTCGACCGCAGCCCGGCCGACATCCTGGCCGAGGTGAAGGCGCTGGTGAACGACGGCGTACTCGAAGTCACGCTGCTGGGCCAGAACGTCAACGCCTACGGTGTCTCGTTCGCCGACCCGGCGCTGCCCCGCGACCGCGGCGCCTTCGCGCGCCTCCTGCGAGCCTGCGGCGACATCGACGGTCTGGAACGGGTGCGGTTCACCTCCCCGCATCCGGCCGAATTCACCGACGACGTCATCGAAGCCATGGCGCAGACGCCGAATGTCTGCCCCGCCCTGCACATGCCGCTGCAGTCGGGCTCCGACCGGGTGCTGCGGGCGATGCGGCGCTCGTACCGCGCCGAGCGCTACCTCGGCATCATCGACCGCGTGCGCGCGGCCATGCCGCACGCCGCCATCACCACCGACCTGATCGTCGGATTTCCCGGTGAGACCGAGGAGGACTTCGCGGCCACCCTGGACGTGGTGCGGCAGGCCCGGTTCGCGGCCGCGTTCACTTTCCAATACTCCAAGCGGCCCGGTACCCCGGCCGCCGAGCTCGCCGGGCAGCTCCCGAAAGCCGTTGTGCAGGAACGCTATGAGCGCCTGGTCGAGCTGCAGGAACAGATCTCGCTGGAGGGCAATCGCGCGCTTGTCGGCCACACTGTCGAGCTGCTGGTCGCCGCCGGCGAGGGACGCAAGGACACCCGCACGGCGCGGATGACCGGACGCGCCCGCGACGGCCGCCTGGTGCACTTCAGCTTGGACGAATCCGGGGCCGACCGAATCCGACCGGGGGATCTCATCACCGCGATGGTCACCCAGGCCGCGCCGCACCACCTCATCGCCGACGCCGGCATCCTCAGCCATCGCCGCACCCGCGCTGGGGACGCGCACGCCGCCGGGCAGCGCCCGGGTGGCATCGGGCTCGGCATGCCCCCCGTCGGACCGCCGGCCGACCCAATCGAACCCCTTGGATGTGCCCGATGAACGAAGAACACCCCGACCTCGACGCCCTGCGCACCGAAATCGAGGCCGCCGAGCGCCGCGTGGCACGCGGATTCGACCCGGGCCCACGGGGTTTCGTCGTGGCCATCCTGGTCTTCGTGCTGCTGGGATCGTTCATCCTGCCGCACACCGGCGCGGTGCGCGGCTGGGACGTGTTGTTCAGCAGCCACGGCGCCGGCGCGGCCGCGGTGGCGCTGCCGTCGCGGGTGTTCGCCTGGCTGGCGCTGGTGTTCGGCGTCGGCTTCTCGATGCTGGCGTTGGTCACGCGGCGCTGGGCGCTGGCCTGGATCGCGCTGGCGGGTTCGGCGCTGGCCGGCGCGGCGGGACTGTTGGCCATCTGGTCGCGCCAGACGGTGGCCACGGGGCATCCGGGCCCGGGGGTGGGGCTGATCGCGGCCTGGATCGTCGTCCTCACGCTGACCTACCAATGGGCCCGGGTGGTGTGGTCGCGCACCATCGTGCAACTCGCGGCCGAGGAGCAGCGGCGCCGCGTCGCGGCGCAGCAGCAGTCGATGACGCTGCTCGACAGCCTGGACGATGGGTCCGCCGCCCCGAACGGCCGGGGAGGGCCGAACGACGCGCCCCCCAGGGATCCCGAAGCCTAGGGCTTGCGGGTCAGCGCCTCGGCGGCCGCCTGCGCCCACTGCCGCCACTGCTCGGCGTTGGCCCTGGCCTCTTCGGCCTCTTTAGTTCGGCCCGCCGCCGCGGCCTTCTCGGCCTGCTGCTCGAATTGTTCGGCGCGGGTGCGGAACTGCTCGGCGCGGGCCTGCGCCTGCGGATCCGACCAATCGGCCTCGCCCGCGTCGCGCACCTTCTTCTCGATCGCGCGCAGCCGGCGCTCCAATTCGGCGGACCGCTCCCGCGGCACCTTGCCGATCGCGTCCCACTTCTCGGCAATCGACCGCAGCGCCGCCCTGGCCGCGTCGTGGTTGCTCGTGTCGATCTTCTCCGCCTCGGCCAGCAGCGCCTCCTTGGCGGTGGCGTTGGCCCGCAACTCCGCGTCCTTCTCCGCCGTCGCCGCGTTGCGGGCCGCGAAGAAGATGTCCTGGGCCGCCTTGAACCGCCGCCACAGGGCGTCGTCGACGTCGCGGGCCGCTCGGCCCGCCGCCTTCCACTCCGTGAGCAGCTTGCGGAATTCCGCGCTGGTGGCGGTCCAGTCCGTCGAATCGGACAACTCCTCGGCCCGTTCGCACAGCCGTTCCTTGGCCTGCCGGACTCCCACCCGTTCCCGGTCCAGCTCGGCGAAATGCGATCCCCGCCGCCGGTTGAACGCCTCCCGGGCCGCCGAATAGCGCTTCCACAGCGCGTCGTCGACCTTGCGGTCCAGGCCGTTGATGGTCTTCCACTCGTCCAGGATGGCCCGCAGCCGGTCGCCGGCCGCCTTCCACTGCGTCGAGTTGGCGCCCAACTCCTCGGCCTCGGCGGCCAGCGCCTCCTTGCGCGCGGTCTGGGTGGCGCGATGCTCGTCGCGGCGGGAGCGCTCCTCGGCGACGGTGCTCTCGACCTGGTCGATGAGGCCGGTCAGCCGGCGCGCGAGCGCGTCGATGTCGCCCAGGACGGACGCCGTCGGCAACGTTTCGGCCAGTTCGGTGGCGTGGGCTTTGATCTTGCGGGCGTCACCGGTTCCGGCCGCGAGCCGCTCCTCCATGAGGGTGATCTCGGTGCTCAGGTCGTCGAAGCGACGGCCGAAGTGGGCGAAGGCGGCTTCTCGGTCGCCGGCCTGCCAGGAGCCGACGATGCGCTCGCCGGCGGCGGTGATCAGCCAGACCGTCCCGTCGTCGTCGACCCGCCCGAACTGATGCGGATCGCTGCGCGGGGGCGCCGGTATGGGATGGGCGGTGGGCCGCGGCCCCGGACTGAGCGGCCGGGGCCCGGGACGTGGTCCCGGACGTGGCACCGGGCGCGAAACCGGTTGGGCCACCGGGTCAGCCGGGTCTCCGCCGTGTGGTTCGTCAACCGTCATGCGCTCGTCACCTACCCTTCGCGCGTTCGCTATTCCGCGCGCACCTGCCGCGCGTAGCGGCACCGTCTGCTGCGGCCGTCGGCCGGGCCGTCTCGGCTCTCCCAACAGCTGCTTAACAGTATTCAAGCAGCTTGGCTGCCCCTGCGCCGCCACCCTGGTGTTCTCGTTCCGGATGCGTTCGCCCGGACGCAGCGGTATGACAGTTGTCCGTACCCCGACTCGGACGGAGAACGCATGGCCAAGGCGGACATCGCCGCGTTGCTCGCGTTGGCGTCCGCACTCTGCGTGGCGATCGGCGACGTCCTGCAGCAGCGCGCGACGCACCGGATCACCGACACGTCGGTCGGGCAGCTCGAGCTCTTCCGCAGGCTGCTGGGCAACCGGCGCTGGCGGTGGGGCGCCCTGATGCTGGTGGTCAGCATCGTGCTGCAGGCCGCCGCACTGGACCAGGGTTCGGTGTTGCTGGTGCAGGCGTTGCTAGTCCTGTCCCTGCTGTTCGCGTTGCCGATCAGCGCCAGGCTGGCCGATCGCGCCGTGACCGCCCGGGAGTGGGCCTGGGCCGTCGTGCTGACCGCCGCGGTGACCGTGATCGTTACCGTCGGCAACCCGCAGGCGGGCCGTTCGACCGCGCCGCTGCGGACCTGGGCCACCGTGGCGGCGGTGTTGGTTCCGTTGCTGGTCGGATGCGTGGTGGCCGCCCGGATCTGGGGCGGCGCCCTGGCCGCGGCGCTCCTCGCATTCGTCTCCGGTTCGCTCTGGGCCGTCTTCGCGGTGCTCGCCAAAGGCGTCGTCCATCGGGTCGGCGACGGTGGGTGGGCGGTGGTCCGGACACCCGAGCTGTACGCCTGGCTGCTGGTCGCGCTGGCGGGGTTCGCTTGGGAGCAATCGGCCTTTCGGGCCGGCTCGCTGACCGCGTCCATGCCGACGCTGGAGGTATCCCAGCCGGTCGTGTCGGCCGTGCTGGGCGTCGTCGTCCTCGGCGAGACCCTCGGTACCGGGCGCGCCGGAATGCTGGCGCTGGCGGTGGCCGCGCTGGTGATGACGGCCGCCACCGTCGAACTCGCTCGCGTCGACGCCTCCGCGACGCGCGATAGGGTCGCGGCGCGGCTCGGGGACATAGCCGCACAACCGGCGTAGCCTGGCCGCCGGTGTAACCGAATCGCGGCGGTACGCACAGGGCCTACTTATGTTGATGAAGTATCAACAGTGGATGAACCGGTCAAAGAGCAGTGACGTGCTGCACGTCATAGAGTTGTTGCTGAACTGATCGCGAATTTTTGGTGTATTTCCCCGCACCCCAGGGAAAGCTGGTCGGGGCAGTTGTGAGGTGAGGGGTCGCACGTGTCAAAGGTTGATGTCGCGGCGCTGATAGCGCTGTGTGCGGCGTTGGCGTCCGCGGTCGGCGATGTGATCCGCCAGCGCTCTGCGCAGGAGATCACGGACAAGAAGGTCGGCCATCTCGAGCTGTTCCGCATGTCGCTGCGGGACACCCGGTGGTGGTTGGGCGGCCTGGCCGCGATCGTGAATTACAGCCTGCAGGCCGGGGCCCTGGCGTGGGGCTCGGTGGTGTTGGTGACCGCGCTGCAGGTGACCGCGTTGCTGTTCGCCCTGCCGATCTACGCGCGGCTGACCAAGCGCCGGGTGACCCGCTGGGAGTGGGTGTGGGCGGTGATACTGGCCGGCGCCCTGGCGGTGGTCATCATCGTCGGCGACCCGGCCTCCGGCCATCAGCGCGCGCCGGTTCAGACGTGGGCCATCGTCGCCGCGGTGATGGTGCCGCTGCTGGTGGCGTGCGTGGTGGCCGCGCGGATCTGGTCGGGCAGCCCGTTCGCGGCCGCGCTGCTCGCGGTGGTGGCGGGTTCGGCCCTGGCGTTGTTCGCGGTGCTCACCAAGGGGATCGTCGAGATCGGCGAGGACGGCCCGCTGGCCGTGCTGACCGCGCCCGAGTTCGTCCCGTGGCTTCTGCTGGCGCTGACCGGGATGATCTTCCAGCAGTCGGCGTTCCGCGCCGGCGCGCTGACGGCCTCGATGCCGACGATGACCGTGGCGAAGCCCGTGGTGGCTGGCCTGCTCGGCATCTTCGTGCTCGGCGAAACGCTGAACGCCGACGGTCCCAAGGCCTTCGTGCTGGTAGCGGCGATCGCGGTGGTGATCGTGGCAACTGTCGCTCTGGCCCGCGGCGAGGCCGCCACCATGGTCGCGGAGGTGGGGCGCGACGACGGACGCATCGCGCCGGACGCGTGGTCATCCGAGGACGGTGACCCCGGCCCTTTTAACACCGGCCCCGTCGTCGTGGCGGCCGAGGCCTGAGCGGACGCGTCGGCGAACCATTAGTTTGGTGGCGTGCTCAGCGGGATTGCCATCGTTCCTTCGGCTCCGCTGCTGGTGCCCGAGCTCGCCGGAGCGGCCGCCGCGGAGGTGACCGACCTGACGGCCGCGGTGCTGGCGGCGGCCGCCCTATTGCCCGCGCGCTGGACCGTCATCGGGACCGCCGGGCGTGACGACGTTTTCGGCCCCGACACGGCCGGCTCGTTCGCGGGTTTCGGCGCCGACGTGCGGGTCGGGTTTTCCCCGCAAGCCCCGTCCGGGCCGCCCGCCGAGCTGCCCGTGTGCGCGTTGCTGGCCGGCTGGGTCCGGGCCCAGGCCCGGCCCGACGCGACCGCGCAGGCCCGCGTCTACTCCGCCGACCACGACGCCGAGACCGCGCTGGCCCAGGGGCGACGCTTGCGCGCCGACATCGACCGATCACCGGAGCCGATCGGCGTGCTGGTCGTGGCCGACGGCGCGAACACCCTGACGCCGGCCGCCCCCGGCGGATTCGACCCGGGCAACGCCGGCGCGCAGGCCGCCCTCGACGACGCGCTGGCGACGGGCGACGTCGCGGCCCTGACGCGGCTGCCTCGGCAGATCCTGGGCCGGGTCGCCTTTCAGGTGCTGGCCGGCCTGTCCGAACCCGGGCCGCGATCGGCCAAGGAGCTGTACCGGGGTGCGCCCTACGGCGTGGGCTACTTCGCCGGCGCCTGGCAGCTCTGAGGTGGCCGTGCGACCGCTGGCGATCATCGGCCCCACCGGAACCGGCAAGTCACAGCTGGCGCTCGACTTCGCAGAACGGGTCGAACGGCTCGAGGGCCCCGCCGAAATCGTGAACGCCGACGCGATGCAGTTCTATCGCGGAATGGACATCGGGACGGCCAAGCTTCCCGTCGACCAACGCCGCGGCATCCCACATCACCAGCTCGACGTCCTGGACGTCACCGAGACCGCGACCGTCGCCCGCTACCAGCGCGCGGCCGCGGCCGACGTCGAGGCGATCGCCGCCCGCGGCGCCGTCCCCATCATCGTGGGCGGCTCGATGCTCTACATCCAGTCCCTGCTCGACGACTGGTCGTTCCCGGCGACCGATCCCGCCGTGCGGGCGCGCTGGGAACAGCGGCTGGCCGAGGTCGGGGTCGGCGGGCTGCACGCCGAGCTGGCCCGCCGCGACCCCGCCGCCGCAGCGGCCATCCTGCCCACCGACGCGCGGCGCACCGTGCGGGCGCTCGAGGTGGTCGAGCTGACCGGCCGGCCGTACGCCGCGTCCGCACCCCGAATCGGCCCCCCGAGGTGGGACACCGCCATCGTCGGACTCGATTGCGACACAACGATTCTGGACGAGCGGTTGGCCCGCCGCACCGACGCCATGTTCGACCAGGGCCTGGTCGGCGAGGTGAGCGCGCTGCTGGGCGGGGGCCTGCGCGACGGGGTCACCGCGTCGCGCGCCCTGGGCTACGCCCAGGTGATCGAGGCGCTCGACGCCGGGGGCGGCGCGGATCGACTGCGCGAAGCGCGGGAACAGACCTACGTGGGCACCCGACGCTACGTGCGACGGCAGCGGTCGTGGTTCCGCCGCGACCACCGGGTCCACTGGCTGGACGCCGCGGATAGCAAGCGGCTCGTCGACGAAGCCCTGCGAGTCTGGCGCCACGTATCCTGAGCAGGTGAATCGCGCGGCGCACCTGACTTTCGTCAAGGGCCACGGCACGGAGAATGACTTCGTGTTGTTGCCCGATGTCGACGCGGCGCTCACACTCACCGCGCCCCGGGTGGCCGCCTTGTGCGACCGGCGGCGCGGGCTGGGCGCCGACGGGGTGCTGCGGGTGACCACCGCCGGTGCTGCCCATTCGGCCGGCGTGCTCGACCGGCTGCCCGACGGCGTGGACTCGGCCGACTGGTACATGGACTACCGCAACGCCGACGGCTCCGTCGCCCAGATGTGCGGCAACGGCGTCCGGGTGTTCGCGCACTACCTGCGGGCCAGCGGGATGGAGTCCCGGGACGAGTTCGTGGTCGGGTCGCAGGCCGGCCCCCGGCCGGTCACCGTGCACCGCGTCGATGCGACGTATGCCGACGTCACCGTCGACATGGGCAAGGCCAACACGCTGGGCGCGGGCGAGGCGACGGTCGGCGGGCGCCGGTTTTCCGGCCTGGCGGTCGACGTGGGCAATCCCCACCTGGCGTGTGTGGATCCCGACCTGACCGCCGAGGAGCTGACGAGGCTCGACGTGGCGGCGCCGGTCAGCTACGACCACGCCCAGTTTCCGGAGGGGGTCAACATCGAAGTTCTCACGGCACCGGCCGGTGGCGCGGTGCGGATGCGGGTGCACGAGCGGGGCGTGGGTGAGACCCGCTCCTGCGGCACCGGCACGGTCGCGGCCACGGTGGCCGCACTGGCCGCCGGCGGGGCGGACACCGGCACCCTCACGGTCCGGGTGCCGGGCGGCGACGTCGTCGTCACCGTCACCGATGCCACCAGCTACCTGAGGGGGCCCTCGGTGCTGGTGGCGCAGGGGCAGCTGAGCGGGGAATGGTGGGACGCGCAGTAGCGTTAATTCGAGTGCACGACGCCGATCCGCCGTGCATCATCTTGTATTGCCTATGACATATCCAGAATCTCCCAATTTCGCTCCCGCAGTAGCGGAGCCAAGCACCGGCGAACTCGCCCTGGAAGAACGGTCGGCGCTGCGCCGCGTCGCCGGTCTCTCCACCGAACTCGCCGACGTATCCGAAGTCGAGTACCGCCAGCTCCGGCTGGAACGCGTAGTGCTGGTCGGCGTGTGGACCGACGGCACCGCCGCCGACAGCGAGGCCAGCATGGCCGAGTTGGCCGCCCTGGCCGAGACCGCCGGTTCCCAGGTGCTCGAAGGGCTCATCCAGCGTCGCGACAAGCCCGACCCGTCGACCTACATCGGCTCGGGCAAGGCCCAGGAGCTACGCGAAGTGGTGCTGGCCACCGGCGCCGACACCGTGATCTGCGACGGCGAACTGTCCCCGGCGCAGCTGACCGCGCTGGAGAAGGCGGTGAAGGTCAAGGTCATCGACCGCACCGCGCTGATCCTGGACATCTTCGCCCAGCACGCCACCAGCCGGGAGGGCAAGGCACAGGTATCGCTGGCCCAGATGGAGTACATGCTGCCGCGGCTGCGCGGCTGGGGTGAGTCCATGTCCCGGCAGGCCGGCGGCCGCGCCGGCGGCAGCGGGGGAGGCGTGGGCCTGCGTGGCCCCGGTGAAACCAAGATCGAGACCGACCGCCGCCGCATCCGTGAACGCATGGCCAAGCTGCGCCGCGAGATCAAGGACATGAAACAGGTCCGCGACACCCAGCGCAGCCGCCGCCTGCACAGCGACGTGCCCTCGATCGCCATCGTCGGCTACACCAACGCCGGCAAGTCCAGCCTGCTCAACGCGCTGACCGGCGCGGGGGTGCTGGTGCAGGACGCGCTGTTCGCCACGCTGGAACCCACCACCCGCCGCGCCGAGTTCCCCGACGGGCGGCCGCTGGTGCTCACCGACACCGTCGGGTTCGTCCGGCACCTGCCCACCCAACTGGTCGAGGCGTTCCGCTCCACGCTGGAGGAGGTCGTCGACGCCGACCTGTTGCTGCATGTGGTCGACGGCTCCGACGCCAACCCGCTGGCCCAGATCAACGCGGTTCGCGCGGTGATCTCCGACGTCATCGCCGACCACAACGGCGACCCACCCCCGGAGCTGTTGGTGGTCAACAAGGTCGACGCCGCGAGCGGCTTGACCCTGGCCAAGCTTCGTCACGCGCTGCCCGGCGCGGTCTTCGTCTCGGCCAGGACCGGCGAGGGCATCGACGCGCTCCGGCGCCGGATGGGCGAGCTGGCCGTTCCGGCCGATACCGCGGTGGACGTGGTGATTCCCTACCACCGCGGTGACCTGGTGGCCCGGCTGCACGCCGACGGTCGCGTGCAGCAGGAGGAGCACAACTCCGACGGCACCCGGATCAAGGCCCGCGTACCGGTGGCGCTGGCCGGGCGCCTGCAGGAGTTCTCGACGCGCTGATCTGCCCGGCGACCGGACCCCGCCGGCCGCCGACCAACCGTCTGGTTGGTATATGTTGGGCGACAGAGTTTCCAGTCGCCGGAGGTCATTCACATGGGCAGTGCCGTCAAGTACCAGCGCACTCTTTTCGAGGCGGAGCACGACCTGTTCCGTGAGTCCTACCGGGCCTTCCTCGATCGCCACGTCGCGCCCCATCACGACGAATGGGAGAAGGCGAAGATCGTCGACCGGGGCGTGTGGCTCGAGGCCGGCAAGCAGGGCTTCCTCGGCATGGCGGTGCCCGAGGAGTACGGCGGCGGGGGCAACCCCGACTTCCGGTACAACACGATCATCACCGAGGAGACCACCGCCGGTCGCTATAGCGGGATCGGCTTCGGCCTGCACAACGACATCGTGGCGCCGTACCTCCTGGCCCTGGCCACCGAAGAGCAGAAGCAACGCTGGCTGCCGAAGTTCTGCAGCGGCGAGATCATCACGGCGATCGCGATGACCGAGCCGGGAACCGGCAGCGACCTGCAGGGCATCAAGACCCGCGCGGTCGCCCACGGCGACCACTTCGTGCTCAACGGTGCAAAGACGTTTATCACCAACGGAATCAACGCCGACTTGGTGATTGTGGTGGCGCAGACCGATCCCGACAAAGGGGCGCAGGGCTTTTCGTTGCTTGTCGTCGAACGCGGCATGGAGGGTTTTGAACGCGGCCGGCACTTGAACAAGATCGGGCTGGACGCGCAGGACACCGCCGAGTTGTCGTTCACCGATGTCAAGGTGCCCGCTGAAAACCTGCTGGGGCAGCAGGGCATGGGATTCATCTACCTGATGCAGAACCTGCCGCAGGAGCGGATTTCGATCGCCATCATGGCCGCCGCGGCAATGGAGCAGGTGCTGGAAGAAACCCTGCAATACACCAAGGAACGCAAGGCATTCAACAAGCCGATCGGCAGCTTCCAGAACAGCCGCTTCGTGCTCGCGGAGCTGGCGACCGAGGCGACGGTGGTGCGCATGATGGTCGACGAGTTCATCCGGCTGCACCTGGACGAGAAGCTGACGGCGGAGCAAGCGGCGATGGCCAAGTGGTACTCCACCGAAAAGCAGGTGCACCTGATCGACCGTTGCCTGCAACTGCACGGCGGCTACGGCTACATGCGCGAATACCCGGTCGCCCGTGCCTATTTGGACGCGCGGGTGCAGACCATCTACGGCGGAACGACCGAGATCATGAAAGAGATCATCGGGCGCAGCCTCGGGGTCTAGCGCTAACACGTTGGTCGACAACGCCATCGGGCCGGCCAATTCGCACCCCGACGGCAAACCTCATCAATGCCCGGCGCGCGAGGCGATTTTTCGGGTAGATCGTTGAAGAGTTAATGGCTTCACGTACCGTCGGCACATGTGTTCGGGGTACGTCGCCCGCGTAATGGCGCATCGTCGAGCCGAAAAGCGCGACGCCGCTGACGACCCCGGTAGGTCCGGCAACTCCCGCGGGCGCGGAATCGCAACGCGCGACGGCGGCCGTGCGCTATTGCGCAGGCGGGCGTCGGGTTCGGATACCCATGCGTCGCGCGACCGATGCTGCTGTCGGTCGCGATTTGAGCGTGGCTCTGCATCATTTCGACATCGGCGTGGTATCCGTTTTTGTAATATTCGTGATTTGACTTCGCATTTTTCGTCCGCGGGAGCAAAGTTATGCGCGCCCGGTGGTAATGCGGATCGGAACGGGGTTGTTTCCCCGCGGTCGGACTACGGCCCGCCTGCCGGCTGTGCAGGCACGGGCCTAGTCGCTGACAGGGGCATGGCCGTCGGCTGGGAGGCTTGGTGAACGGGCAGAGAGGTCACATGCGCAGGCTGGTCGCGAGCGCGCTGGTCACCTTGACCGCCACGGCAATAGCCGCCGCCTTGCTGGCGCCGCCGGCAGCGGCGTCTCCCATCGGCGACGCCGAGGCGGCCATGATGGCGGCCTGGGAGAAGGCCGGGGGCGACGGTTCACCCTTGGGCGCCCGGAAGGGCGATGTGTACCCCGCCGGGGATGGTTTCGCGCTGGACTTCGACGGCGGCAAGATGTTCTTCACCCCGGCGACCGGCGCCAAATTCGTCTACGGGCCGATCCTGGACAAATACGAGATGCTGGGCGGGCCCGCGGGCAGCGATCTGGGGTTTCCCGCCATCAACGAAGTGCCCGGGCTTGCCGGACCCGACAGCCGCGTGAGCACCTTCTCCGCGAGCGACAAGCCGGTGATCTTCTGGACGCCCGAGCACGGCGCGTTCGTGGTGCGCGGCGCGATCAACGCCGCCTGGGACAAGCTGGGCAGTTCGGGCGGCGTCCTCGGCGTCCCGGTCGGCGACGAAACGTACAACGGCGAGGTGTCCGCCCAGAAGTTCAGCGGCGGCCAGGTCTCGTGGAACAGGCAGACGAAACAGTTCTCCACCGACCCGCCCGCATTGGCCGACCAGTTGAAGGGCCTGCAGGTGGCGATCGATCCCACCGCGGCCATCAACATGGCCTGGCGCGCGGCCGGCGGGCCCAATGGGCCGTTGGGGGTGAAGAAGGGTGCGCAATATCCGATCGGCGGTGACGGGATCGTCCAGGACTTCGCCAACGGCAAGGTCTATTTCAGCCCCGCCACCGGCGCGAACGCCGTCGAGACCAACATCCTGGCCAAATACGAGTCGCTCGGCGGACCCGCCGGCAGCGACCTGGGTTTCCCCACCGCCAACGAATCCGACGGCGGCATCCCGTCGAGCCGTATGGTCGCGTTCTCCGGCGCCGACAAACCGGTGATCTTCTGGACGTCGGAGCGCGGCGCGTTCGTGGTGCGCGGCGCCATGAAAGCGGCATGGGACAAGCTCCGCGGACCGACCGGCAAGCTGGGCGCGCCCGTCGGTGACCAGGCGGTCGACGGCGACGTCGTCTCGCAGCAGTTCGCCGGCGGCAAGATCTCGTGGAACCGGGCGAAGAACACGTTCAGCACGGATCCCGCCAACCTTGCGCCGCTGCTGTCCGGCCTGCAGGTGTCGGGCCAGACCCAGCCGAGCAACTCGGCGATGCCCACCCACGCCAAGAAGTTCACGTGGCAGTGGTGGTGGCTGCTGGCCGCCATCCCGGTGCTGGTGCTGATCGCCTTGGCCGGATTGCTGGCGGTCGGTTGGCGTCGGCGTCGCGCCATTCGCGAGGATGCCGGCTACGAGCCTCCCCGCGACCTCGATGCCGGTTACGACGCCGGCGCCGAGCGGCAGTGGGGACGCGACGACGTCAGCACCGAGCATTTCGCGGGTCAGCAGGAAGCGCCCGAGGCGGCCGGCCGGGTCAGCTGGCGGCGCGGCGGCGCCGATGAGGATTCATTCGAGCAGGACCCCGACGCGGTGGACACCGACTCCTTCTCCGCGGTCTCGCCGGCGGCCCTGTCGGAGGCCGGCTACCCCGAAACGGAGACCGAGTACGTCGAATCCGATTACGGCGCATCCGATTACGCCGAGGGGGATTACGCGGACGAGGATTACGCCGAGGTCGAGTACGCCGACGATGAGCGGGAGTCCGCCTACCCGGACGCCGCCCGTGGCGACGATGACTACGTGGAGGCCGAATACCTCGACGTCGCCGTGGCGCCGACGCCCCCGGACCCCGAATTCGACGCGGGTGGCCCCGACTTCGGCGCCCCCGAGGGCGATTATCCGGATGTTGCGGTCACGCACGTCCCGGCGGACGTCGCCGAGGCCCCCACTCCAGAAGCCGCCGCTCCGGAAGCCGTCGTGACGGCCGCGGCCGCGGCCGCTGCCGAGCAGCGCAGCGGGCGGCACGCGGCCACGGATGACGAGGACACCGCCGGAGGGGCCGGCCCGGCCGGGCGCCCGACCATCCACCTGCCGCTCGACGATCCCTATCAGGTGCCCGACGGATACCCGATCAAGGCGAGCGCCCGCTTCGGTCTGTACTACACACCGGGCAGCGAGCTCTACCACGACACGCTCGCCGAAATCTGGTTGTCCAGCGAAGAAGTGGCGCAGGCCAACGGCTTCGTCAAGGCGGACTGAGCCGACCAAAAGTCCGCGACGGGCTAGACCTTGCGGATCACCGTGACGACCTTGCCGAGCACGGTCGCGTCATTGCCGGGAATGGGGTCGAACGCGGGGTTGTGCGGCATCAGCCATACCTGACCGCCCGCGCGCTTGAACGTCTTCACGGTGGCCTCCCCGTCGAGCATGGCAGCGACGATGTCGCCGTTGTCGGCGACGTTCTGCTGGCGCACCACCACCCAGTCGCCGTCGCAGATCGCCGCCTCGATCATGGAGTCGCCGACAACCTTGAGCAGGAAGAGCGTGCCCTCGCCGACCAGCTCGCGCGGCAGCGGGAAGACGTCCTCGACCGCCTCCTCGGCGAGGATGGGGCCACCTGCAGCAATGCGCCCGAGGACCGGAACGAACGTCGGCTCCGGCAGGGCGTCCGAGCCGGCGACATCGGTGGTGCGGGCCGTCACCTCTTCGTCCGCGCCGCGGACATCGACCGCCCTTGGGCGGTTCGGGTCGCGACGCAGGTATCCCTTGCGTTCCAGGGTGCGCAGTTGATGAGCCACCGACGAGGTCGACGTCAGACCGACGGCGTCGCCGATCTCCCGGATGCTCGGCGGGTAACCGCGACTGGTGACCGACGCGCGAATGACGTTCAGGATCGTGCGTTGCCGTTCGGTCAGCGCTGAATCCACGGCGTGCAGCCGACCGCCCGCGCCGGCCGATGAAGTGTCGTTGCTGTCGCTCATGGCACTGAATGTAACCCCACGGCGGCCGAGAATCAAACATGTGTTCGACTAGCGTGTCGCCCTGCCGGCGCAGCCGCGAGATCGCCCGCCGAAGTCGTTAATCACAAAGGTGTAACTCTTCGGCAGATCGGGTATTTCAGCCGCATGTCAGCTCTAGCGACCGCGGCCTTGTCGGTGGCGTGGTCTAGCGTTCGACTCGTGCGACACGCTTCGCTCACATGTTCGGATTTCGAACACACGAGCGATACAGTCGAACAGCTGAGCGAATCAAGTTGACCGGAGGAACGCAGATGACAACGATCCACACGCTGGCGCCGCGTACCAGCAGCCCCCGGCGTCCGGTCAACGGACCGGTCCACGGGCTTCGTTACGGCCGGGACGGGCTGGCCGGTTCCCGCCGGCCCGGTCCGTCGAGGCCGGCGGGCGCGCCCACGCGCTATTCCGGCACCGGCGTCGCGATGTCCGCCGCGCCGCACCGCAAGCGGCCCGTCACGGTGGCGACCACCGTCTGGTTGGCTTTGGCGGCCGGAGCGATCACCCTGTGGCTGGGCCTGGTCGGGAACGTCGGTCAGGTGCTCAACGGCGACGCCGGAAGTTCGGCTGCTCACGTACCCGACCGGTTGGCCGTGGTTCGCGTCGAGGCGGGGGAGTCGCTGCAAGACGTCGCTCACCGGGTGGCGCCCGACGCGCCGGCGCGCCAGGTTGCCGACCGCATCCGCGAACTCAACGACATGAACTCACCGACGCTGGTGGCGGGCCAAACGCTGATCGCCCCGGTCGGCTGACCGCCGCCCTCGCGGGGGCCGGCTGCATTCGCCGCGCAGGTGAGCGCACGGGTACGCTCGTGCTGCGGTACCTGGTGTTTGTCGGCACGGCGAAGGAGCGGCCATGCATTGCCCGTTCTGCCGGCATCCCGATTCCCGGGTGATCGACTCGAGGGAAACCGATGAAGGGCAGGCCATCCGGCGCCGCCGATCCTGCCCGGAGTGCGGGCGGCGTTTCACCACCGTCGAGACCGCGGTTCTCGCAGTGGTCAAGCGCAGCGGCGTCACCGAACCCTTCAGCAGGGAGAAGGTCATCAGCGGTGTCCGCCGGGCATGCCAGGGCCGCCAGGTGGACGACGACGCGCTGAACCTGCTGGCTCAGCAGGTCGAGGACACCGTGCGCGCCGCGGGGTCCCCGGAGGTCGCAAGCCACGAGGTCGGGCTGGCCATCCTCGGCCCGCTGCGCGACCTCGACGAAGTGGCGTACCTGCGGTTCGCGTCGGTATACCGCTCCTTTGAGTCCGCGGACGATTTCGAGCGGGAGATCCAGGCGCTGCGCGAACACCGCCAAGTGACGACACCGAGCTGACAGCCCGGCCCAAGCCGCCCGGGCTAGTTTGGATTGCCCGCCTCCTCAGCAGGCCGTCCCGGCCTGCATCGTCACCTGGCTAAGCTCGGTTCCATGCCCACCGACTTGCATCCCGATCTCGAGGCACTGGCACCACTCCTGGGAACCTGGGCTGGCCAGGGTGCGGGCGAGTACCCGACGATCCAGCCCTTCGACTACCTCGAAGAAGTGGTCTTCTCTCACGTCGGAAAGCCGTTTCTGGCCTACGCGCAAAGGACCAAGGCGCCCGACGGCAAGCCGTTGCACGCCGAAACCGGATACCTTCGCGTGCCGCAGCCCGGTCACGTCGAGCTGGTGCTGGCGCATCCGAGCGGCATCACCGAAATCGAGGTCGGCACGTATTCGGCCGCCGGCGGCCAGATCGAAATCGAGCTGTCCACAACGGACGTCGGGCTCACCCCGACCGCCAAAGAGGTGACCGCGCTTGGCCGTTCCTTCCACATCGATGGCGACGAGCTGTCGTATTCGGTGCAGATGGGCGCGGTCGGGCAGCCCTTGCAGCACCACCTCGCCGCGGTGCTGCGCCGGCAGCGCTGAACCGGGCCCGGGGTCAGTTCAGGTGCGTCACACCGTCATTGACAACGCGCCCGGCCACCCCCACCCAGCCCTCGGCGTTCCACGTCGTCTCGATGACCGATCCCTTGCCCTGGGTGATGTGTAGGTCGCGGCTGAGGTAGTCGGTGATCCGCATCGCTGCCGAGCCGGTTGCCTCGTCTTCCGGCACACCGAGGTTGGCGGCAAACATGCGGGCGCGTACCGATCCGGCGGCCCGGTCGGTCCACGCCCACAGGTAGTGCGCCGTGTCGTCGGAAAAATCTCCCGGGTCGGCGGCGAGAAGGTCCTCTGCTGAACCGAATTCGTGCAGGGCGACCTCGGGAGCCCAGTCCGACCGTGCGCTGATGCCCGCGCTTTCCGCCCCATAGCTCACCTGCACGATGCCGGCCGTCACCTGCAGCGTGTTGATCGGCGTTCCGTTCTGGCGCAGCCACCACGCCGCGCCGACGGTCGGGTGCCCGGCGAACGCAATCTGGATCAGTGGGGTGTAAATGGTGGCGTGCGCCGTCGCTGATCCGGCAGCCGGAAGATCGACGAAAACCGTTTCGCTATAGCCCAATTGAGTTGCGAGCCGTTGCCGAGCCGCGGGCTCGACCTGGGCGGCATCCACGACACCGAGCGGATTGCCGAAATTCCCCTCCGGATCGGTGAACACCCGCAACACGGTGACGTCGATACCCATGGCCCGACTGTACGGCCCGTGGCGCGGCCGCGGGGTTCAGGTAGCGCTGCGCTCGTCGGATCCCATGGCGTTCAGCACGGCGACGCGGGTGGGGGCGGGGCCGGTGACGGCCTTCTCGCCGCCGCCGCTGCGGAGCAGCTCGCGCAGGGCGGCCTGGTCGTAGTCGGCGGGCGCGGTGGTGTCGATGAAGCGTTCGACCACGTCGATGAAGCGAGCCGGGTCGTCGTGGAAGGGGAAGTGGCCGGAGCCCTGGAAGATTTCCAGGCGGGAGCCGGGCATCGCGGCGTGCGCCATCCACGCATGACGAACCGGGACGACCACATCCTTGGTGCCCCAGACGATCTGCACCGGAATGGCTTCGGTCAAATAGCACCGGTCGAGCATGGTGACGATCTGCCCGCGCCAATCCACCACCGCACGCAGCGTCCGGCTGAACGCCGCCGACGCCGTCGGCTCCGGCAGGTCGTCGAGGATCCGCAGGACGTTGGGCAGGTCGCGACCCAGGCCGGTCGATCCGATCGCCAGGCCCGCGATCCGTCCCGCCAGCTGCACCGCCGGCAGCACCAGGGGAAGCCGCAGCAAGGCCAGCGCCTCGCTGCCCATCGGCAACGAGGCCAACCGCAAGGCGACGTTGACATCCTTGGTGACGCCGCCGGCCGCGACCAGGATCAGCCGGTCGACCAAATGCGGGAACTGGTAGGCGAATTGCATGGCCACGCCGCCGCCCAGCGAATGGCCGACAACCGTGACCCGCTCGATGTCGAGCACGCTGAGCAGGTCGCGCATCCCGTTGGCATAGGCCGCGACCGAATAGTCGGCGCGTGGCTTGTCGGATCGCCCGTGGCCCAACAGGTCCGGGGCGATGACCGTGAACCGCTGGGCGAGCTTGGCCTGCACGGTGTTCCAGGTCGTCGAATTGTCACCGATGCCGTGGACCAGCAGGATCGGCGGCCCGTCACCGGCGATGCGGTAGGCCCGCTTGTAGCCGTGGATGGTGCGGAACTCCAGCCGCGGCGCGCTGACCTCCCGCACCGGGCGGAGAGTGCTCTTGCGCTTCCGCTCGGTCATGTCGCCACCTTTGGTGTCGGGCCGGGCTGAGGCCGGGCGGAAAGGTCAGGCCTGGTCGTCGTCGCCGCGCTTCTTCTCCGCCTCCTGGGCGAGGAATCGCTCAAACTCTGCACCAAGCTCGTCGCCGCTAGGCAGGTCCTCGTCGCGAGTTAGTAACGACCTGTTCTCCTGAGCGTCGATGAAGGCATCGTACTGGCGCTCGAGCGCGGTCACCACTTGAGCAACCTCCGCGCTCGCCTCGACCTGCTCGTCGATCTTGCTCCGGATCACCGCCGCGGCTTCGGTCAACGCCGTCAGCGGCAGCTCGAGCGACGCGATCTTGGCCACTTGCTCGAGCAACGCCTCTGCGGCCGCCGGGTAGTCGGTTTGCGTCAGGTAATGCGGCACATGCACGGTGTAGCCGACGACCTCGTGGCCGTGCTGTGCCATCCGATATTCCAGCAGATTCGACGCGCTGCCGGGGACCTGGATCTCCGAAATCCACGGCGTGAACTCGGCGATCAACTCGGGGTTGTTGGAGTGCGCGGTCATCGTGATGGGCCGCGTGTGCGGAACCGCCATCGGCACGGTGCCCAGGCCGATGGTCTGGCGAACGTTGAGACGCTCCGCCAGCAGGCGGACCGCGGTGATGAAGCGCTCCCACTTCAGGTCCGGTTCCATTCCGGCGAGTAGCAGAAACGGCGTGCCGATGGTGTCGCGCAACGCGTACAGGCTCAGCTCGGGGTCGTCGTAGTTCGTGAAGTGATCGGTCTTGAAGGTCATCAGCGGCCGCCGCGACCGGTAATCCAGCAATTCGTCGATGGCGAAGGACGCCACCAGCTCGGAGTCCAAGGCCGCTTTCAGATGCGACGAGGCCAGCCGGATCGCGTGACCGGCATCCGAAAATCCTTCCAACGCGTGCACCAGCACCGGGCCTCGCCCGTCCGACGTCGACAGCTGGGGCGCGGGCAACTCGAGCTCGTACATGCCGGCCTGTCCCGGCTGGTAGTGCTGCTCCTGCGGGTCCTGATCGTGAGCCATCGGAATCGCCTCCTCTCGGGGGGTTCTCCAGCGTGCCCTACCAGTGTCCCCCGAATCGATGGGCACCAATATCAAACAGCGATGTGAAGTTCGCGTTTAATCCACAAGTGAACATGGCGGGGGGTCGCTCGTGAGTTTTGCCGGCGAGCCGGGTGGCACGCGACGCGTCGAAATCTGCTCTCTGTGCAGGTGTCAGGCATGATGAAACCGATGCGCGTTCCGACCGTGATGCTGTGCCTGGTGGTCGCCGTGGCGACGTCACTGACGTCGTGCAAACGGCCGCCGGGCGATCATGCGTCGGCCCCTCCGGCGGCCCCGCCGCACAGCAGTGCGCCGGTGCAGCGGCTCGGTCAGCCCCAGCAAAAGGCGGTGGCGGGGCCGGTGGACCCGGACAAGCGCGTCGGCGCCATCTTCATCGACGGCGGTCCGCTGCACGTGTGCACGGGCTCGGTGGTGCATTCCGCGGGCGGCAACCTGATGATGACCGCGGCGCACTGCCTGGCCGGGGCCACCAAGATCACCTTCGTGCCGGGTTTCGTCGGCAACGCGCCCCCCGCGCCGGCCGACGTGTGGAAGGCCGATGCCGTCTACCTCGACCCCCGCTGGACCGCCAGCAAGGATCCCAACGCCGACTACGCGATCGCGCGGTTGAGTAACGACGCCGGGGGTTCGGTGGAGTCGCACGCCGGCCTGGCGCTGACGCTGGGCACGACACCGCCGCCCGGTAGCCACGTCACCGTGATGGGCTATCCGGCCGGTGTGGGTGGCGCTCCCATCGGGTGTCAGGCGAGCACGTCGTTGACCGAGGCCGGATTTCCCTCGTTTCCGTGCGAGGGGCTGGTGGACGGCACCAGCGGTGCGCCCTGGGTCAGCGGTACCACGTTGACTGGGGTGATCGGTGGTTTCGAGCGCGGTGGGTGCGCCGCGAACGTGTCGTATTCGGCGCCGTTCGACGCGCAGACCGCGCAGCTGTTGGCCCGCGCCGATGCCGGCGGCCCCGGCGACCCGGTTCCCGGGGAGCTCGACGAGAGCTGTTAGGCGCGGAACTGGTTGAGCGCGCGCACTTTGTTCATCACGTCGAGCGCGGCCACCTTGTAGGCCTCGGAGAACGTGGGGTAGTTGAAGACGGCGTCCACCAGGTACTCGACGGTGCCGCCGCAGCCCATGACGGCCTGCCCGATGTGCACCATCTCGGTGGCGCTGGTGCCGAAGATGTGCACGCCCAGCAGCTTGAGATCGTCGGTGGACACCAGCAGCTTGAGCATGCCGTAGGAGTCGCCGGCGATCTGGCCGCGGGCCAGTTCGCGGTACCTGGCCACGCCGACCTCGTAGGGGACCGCGTTCTTGGTCAGCTCGACCTCGGTGGCACCAACGTAGGAGACCTCGGGGATTGAGTAGATGCCGATCGGCTGCAGTTCGGTGATGCCGTCGGTCTGCTCCCCGAACGCGTGGTAGGCGGCCAGCCGGCCCTGTTCCATCGATGTCGCGGCCAGCGCGGGGAAGCCGATCACGTCGCCGACGGCGTAGATGTGCGGCACCTTGGTCTGGAAGAAGTCGTCGACGAAGATCCGGCCGCGGTTGTCGGCCTCCAGCTCGGCGTTGTGCAGGTCGAGGTGGTCGGTCTGGCCCTGCCGCCCGGCGGAATACATCACCGTCTCGGCGGGGATCTGCTTGCCGCTTGCCAGGGTGGTGACGGTGCCCGCCGAGCCGACGTCGACCGCAGTCACCTCCTCGCCGAACCGGAACGTCACCGCCAGGTCGCGCAGGTGGAACTTCAGCGCCTCGACCACCTCGGGGTCACAGAAACCCAGCATGTCGCTCTGCTTCTCCACGACGGTGACCTTGGTGCCCAGCGCGGCGAACATGGAGGCGTATTCGATGCCGATCACCCCGGCGCCGACCACCACCATCGAGGTGGGCAGCGATTTGAGGTCGAGGATCCCGTCGGAATCGAGCACCCGCTCCTCGTCGAACTCGACGCCGGACGGCCGCGCCGGCCGGGTGCCGGTGGCGATGACGATGAATTTGCCGCTAACGGTTAACTTTTCGCGACGGGACGGGTCTTCGACCTCGATGGTGTGCGGGTCGACGAACCGGCCGTGGCCCAGCAACAGGTCGATGCGGTTGCGCATCAGCTGGTTGCGCACCACGTCGACCTCCTTGCCGATCACGTGCTGGGTGCGCGCCAGCAGGTCGGCCGGGGTGATCTTCTCCTTGACCCGATAGCTCGCGCCGTACAGTTCCCGTTGACTCATGCCGGTCAGGTAAAGGACGGCCTCGCGCAACGTCTTTGACGGGATGGTGCCGGTCTGGACGCACACCCCACCGAGCATCTGGCCGCGTTCGACGATTGCAACCGACTTGCCGAGCTTGGCCGAGGCGATGGCGGCCTTCTGGCCGCCGGGCCCCGAACCGATGACCACCATGTCGTACTCTTGCGCCGAACTCATGGGCTAACAGTAGATCAGCAGAACTCACAGTGCTGGGTTCATTCACAGGCCCGGGATTGCATCCGTTCTCCCGAGCGCCGGATGACGGTGCGGCCCGTCAGCGTGGTGCCCATGACGACGCATCGACCTGACTTCAAACTGAACCGGCCCGGCGCACTCATCGCCGCGCTGCCTGCCGTCCTCGGCTTCGTTCCCGAAAATTCATTGGTACTGGTGTCTTTGGATGGTGGCGACCTTGGAGCGGTGATGCGGGTCGACCTCTCCGACGAGCTCGCGGGGCGGGTCGGACACCTCGCGGAGGTCGCCGCCGCGGCCCGGCCCGACGCCGCGATCGCGGTGATCGTCGACGCGGAGGGGGCGCACTGCCCCTGCTGTAACGACGATCACCGGCTGGTGTGCGATGCGCTCGCAAAGTCGTTGTCCGAGCACGACATCGAGCTGTGGGCCGCACACGTGGTCGACCGGGTCGCCCTCGGTGGGCGCTGGCACTGCGTGGACGGTTGCGGCTCGAGCGGTCTCGTCGACGATCCGTCGGCGTCGCCGCTGGCGGCCGCGGCGGTGCTCGACGGCAGGCGGCTGTACGCGCGGCGCGCCGACCTGCAGGCCGTCATCGCGATCGAGGACACGGCGCGCAGCGCCAAATTGACCGCCGTGATCGACCGGCAGGAGACCAGGCGCCGGGCCGCGCACCGCGCGGATCCGGCCCGCTGCGCCCGCGCCGACGTGAAGCACGCGATGGCGGCCGCGTCCCGTGTCGCCGCCGGCGAGGCGCTGACCGCAGGCCAGCTGGCGAAGCTGGGCTGCGCACTCGTCGACCCGCAGGTGCGCGACATCCTCTACGCCCTGGCGGTCGGTGAGCATGCCGACGAGGCGGAGTCCTTGTGGGCGCTGCTGGCTCGCACCCTGCCCCCGCCCTGGCGGGTGGAGGCGCTGGTGCTGCTCGCGTTCAGCGCCTACGTCCGCGGCGACGGACCGCTGGCCGGGATATCGCTGGAGGCCGCGCTGCGCTGCGAGCCCGGGCATCGAATGGCGGGCATGCTGGACACGGCGTTGCAGTCCGGCCTGCGGCCCGAGGACATCCGGGAACTGGCGCTTACCGGCTACCGGCTGGCCAAAGAGCTCGGCGTGCGGTTGCCGCCGCGACGGCCGTTCGGGCGCCGGGCGTGCTAGCCCCTACGTCAGACTTTCTCGACCTTGACGGCGTGCGCCATCTCGTGCGGCAGGGTGACGTTCTCGTGGCCCGGGATGACGATGGTGACCCCGGCGGGCCCGGTCTCGACGGTCACCCGGGCGTTGGGGACGACGCCGGCGTCCTTCAGGCGGGTGATCAGGTCGATGTCACCTTGCACGTGTTCGGTCAGCTGGCGGACGACCACGGCCACCGGCGAACCGGGCGGCAACTCGGTCAGCCGGACGAGGTTGGCGTCGTCGGCGCCGGACTCGGGGCCGACGCCCAGGTCCAACAGCCCCGGGATCGGGTTACCGAACGGGGAGGTGGTCGGGTGGTTGAGCACCTTCACCAGTCGCCGCTCGACGTCCTCGCTCATCACGTGCTCCCACCGGCATGCCTCGGCGTGCACTTCCTCCCAGGGCACCCCGATGACGTCGACGAGCAATCGCTCGGCGAGACGGTGCTTGCGCATGACGGAGATGGCCAGCGCGCGGCCCTTGTCGGTGAGCTCCAGGTGGCGGTCGCCGGCGACGTGGAGCAGCCCGTCGCGCTCCATACGGGACACGGTCTGGCTGACTGTCGGCCCGCTCTGGTCGAGGCGTTCCGCGATGCGCGCACGCAGCGGGGTCACGCCCTCTTCTTCGAGGTCGTAGATGGTCCGCAAGTACATCTCGGTGGTGTCAACCAGGTCGTTCATTCAGCACCTTCCATCGACGCCGAGTCTACTTGGCCAGCTGCGCGAATGGGTGTAACGCTGCCCCGACAAGCAGTATGCCCGCCGCGTGCGCGGCGGGCATACCGTCTGCTACCTAGCTGGGGGTCTTAGCTTGCGTACGACCGTAGCCGGTCGGCGCGCTCGCCGTGGCGGAGTTTGGACATTACATCCCGCTCGATCTGCCGGACCCGCTCGCGGGAGAGGCCGAACAGCTTGCCGATCTGATCGAGGGTGCGCGGCTGGCCGTCGTCCAGGCCGAAGCGCAGCCGGATCACCTGGTGCTCGCGCTCGTCGAGAGTGGCGAGCACGCTGCGGATGTCGGTGTGCAGCAGCTCGGCGATCACCGCGTTCTCGGCGGACATCGCCTCGGCGTCCTCGATGAAATCGCCCAGCGGGGCCTCTTCTTCGGAGCCGACCGGCATGTCCAGGCTTACCGGGTCGCGGCTGTGCTCGAGCAGGTCGTTGATCTTCTCGACCGGGATTCCGGACTCGGCCGCGAGTTCCTCGTCGGTGGCCTCGCGTCCCAGGTTCTGGTGCATCTCCCGCTTGATTCGCGCCAGCTTGTTGACCTGCTCGACCAGATGCACCGGCAGCCGGATGGTGCGGCTCTGGTCGGCCATGCCACGGGTGATGGCCTGACGAATCCACCATGTGGCATAGGTGGAGAACTTGAATCCCTTTGTGTAGTCGAACTTCTCCATCGCGCGGATCAAGCCCAGGTTGCCCTCCTGGATGAGGTCCAGCAGCGGCATACCGCGACCCGTGTAGCGCTTGGCCAGCGACACCACCAGGCGCAGGTTGGCTTCCAGCAGGTGACGGCGCGCGGCCTGTCCATCGCGCGCGACGGCCTCGAGGTCACGCCGGCGGTTCTCGCCGAGGCGCTTGCGAGTTTCGAGCAGATGCTCGGCGTAGAGCCCGGCCTCGATGCGCTTGGCCAGTTCAACCTCGCCCGCAGCGTTCAGCAGCGCCGTCTTACCGATGCCATTGAGATACACGCGCACGAGGTCCGCGGCGGGGCTTTGAGCATCCAGATCGCCGTCAAATCTGCTCGTGCTGGCGTTCGCCATAGCGACCTCCCGTTCGGCTTGTACTGTCATCGAGTTCAACGACAGATCAGCTCTGAGAGTTCCCGGCGTTTTGTGATCTCACACGTCTTGACGTGCGGGAATGTGCCGTCGACCTGAGAATGTCCTGAGAAGTGCGGACTATTCCCAGCCCTGCGGTCCGGTGGGCCAGCTCGAGGGGGGATGCCGGGGCGGTTCGATCGCCGGCCGCTCGGCGCTCGGGAAGAGCGGCGTGCGCCGCCGGGCATCGTCGAACCGCCGCGGTTCGTCGGGGCTGCGCGGTGGCCGGTCGTTGGCGATCAGGACCGCCATCCATGGCAACGGGATCGACACGGCCACGATCGCCAGTGAGATCAGACCGTTGTGCCACGCGCCGTACGCCAGCGCGGCCAGGATGAGCGCCGGGATCCGGAACCCCATCAGCGTCAAGTATTTCCGGACCCGCGCGCGGTGCTGCTCTTCGTAGGAGGGTGCTGCGGCGGTGATGAGCACCGGCCGGCCCTCATCGTCGAACCCCAGATCGGATTCGCGCTTCATTTCTCCACTCTCCCACACCTGACCAATTCCGGCAGAAGCGAGTTACGGGGCACAATGTCAGGTATGGAGACCCAGACGATCGAACGCACCGAGACCGACGAACGCGTCGACGACGGGACGGGCAGCGATACGCCGAAGTACTTCCACTACGTCAAGAAGGACAAGATCGCCGAGAGTGCGGTCATGGGCAGCCACGTGGTGGCGTTGTGCGGGGAGGTCTTTCCCGTCACCAAGGCGGCCAAGCCGGGCTCGCCGGTCTGCCCCGATTGCAAGCAGATCTACGACCGGATGAAGAAGGGCTAGGTCGGCCGCGACGGCTCGGCCGTCAGCGTCGCGGTGTCGGCGGGCGCCGGCTCCGGTGCCGAAGCCGCCGGCCGCTTGAGCGCCGTCACCCGGGATTCCAGCCACTTGCGCAGCCGGTGGGCGTGAGTCTTCGGCGCCGGGAATTCCTCTTGGATCGCCGCGTTGAGTTCGGCGCCGAGCATGACCGCGAAACCGCCGAAGAACGCAAAAAGCAGGAACGCTATCGGTGTGGCCAGCGCGCCGTAGGTGTAGCCGGTGCTGGTGATCCACCGCAGGTAGATCCGAAGGCCCAGCGTCGCGACCAGGAAGACCGCCGTGGCGAGCACGGCGCCGAAGATCAGCCGGTGCGTCGGCAGGGGCTCGGGTAGTGCCACCCGGTACAGGATGACCACCCCGACCAGCAGGCCCAGGATCAGCGCCGGGTAATACCCGTAGCGCAGGACGTTGGCCAGGCTGTCCGGGATGTGTTCGCTCAACTTGCGCGGCCCCACCACCAGTACCGGCGCGGCGACCACCACGAACACCAGCATCACCACGTAGAGGAACAGGGCGAAGAGCCGCTGCCGCACGGGGTGCCGCAGCGGGGTCTGGTCGTGCGCCTCCACCACTGCGTCGACGTAGGCCGAGATCGCCGACGATCCCGCCCACATCGAGATCAGGAAGCCGACCGAAACCACCTCGCCACGCGCGTTGGCGGTGACGTCACGGATGGTCGGCTCGATGATCTCGTTGACGACGCTGGGCGAGAAGAAACTGCGGATCGCGGAGATGATGCTCTTCTCGACCGCCGTCAACGTGTCGGGCCCGAACAGCGGCGCCACGTACGCCAGGCTTCCCAGGATCCCCAGGAGCAGTGGTGGTAGCGACAGCGCCGACCAGAAACCCGCCTGCGCGGACTCGGAAAAGATGGAATCGTCCCAGCTTTTCGAGAGAGTCCTCAGACTGAGTCGCCTGATGTGATGGCGGGACGGTTTTGCGACTTGATCGCTCATACCCGTCCAGCATTACCGAAGACTGCCCCACAAGCCCACATTGGCCGTGGGTGAGTTGAGCCAAACTAGCTTCCGCTGATCTCCAGGACGGCGGCAAGCTCGGTCAATTTCGCCTCGTGCTCGTTGGCGTGATGCTGGCAGAAGAGAAGCTCAGCTCCGGAAGGCAGCTTGGCGCGGACTCGAGCGGCGGCACCGCAGCGATCGCAGCGGTCCGCACGGGTTAGCTCGGGACTGGTCAGAGTTGCATTCATGGCTTCTCCGTTCTTGCTTTCATTCACTCTCTCAGACGTATGGGGTTTTCGCGTTGTTCCCTGATCGTTATCGGGTGTGTCGTTTCTCACGGCCTGTAAACGTTTCGTTTCCGACGCATCTCTAATGTGTTCATCCATGACTTCCGCTCCTGACCTGCTGGTACATCTGTGTGGGGTCGACGAGTGGGCCCGTGCCCGCGCGTGCGGTGAGCTCCACGCGTCCGGCGGCCAGTTCATCCATCTCTCGACGCCGGAACAGGTTCACCTGCCGGCGAACCGGCTCTACCGGGGCCGCGATGACTTGGTGCTACTGCACATCGATCCGGCGCGGCTGCACTCCGAAGTGCGTTGGGAGCCAGGAGCTGCAACGGATCCGGAGTCGATGCTGTTCCCGCATCTGTACGGTCCGCTGCCCACGGATGCTGTGATCAGAGTCACGGCCTACCGCCCGGGCCCCGACGGAACCTTCCCGCCGGTCGCGGGATCCACGTAGGCGTCGGCCTCGATCTCGACCAACAGCTCGGGCGCTATCAGCGCGGACACCTCCACCATGGTGGCCGCGGGACGGATGACGCCGAAGACCTCCGCGTGCACCGCCGCTACCTCGCGCCAGCGGGAGATGTCGGTGACATAGATCCGGGTGCGGACCACGTCGGTAAGCGCCGCTCCCGCCTGCCGCAGTGCAATCTCGATCCGGCGCAAGGCATCTCGGGCCTGGGCCGCGATGTCGCCAGCGGGTCCCGCGCCTGTCGTTCCGGCTACCGACACGTGCGGGCCGACCCGCACCGCGCGCGAATAGCCGACGGCCGCTTCGAACTCGGAGCCGGATGACACCACTGTGCGGTTGGCTGACATGGGAGTCACCGTACGACGGCCACGCCGGCGGCGCGACGCATTTTCTGGGGGCGCTGAGCGTCCTTGCGCGGCAACGGGTCCGGCGAGGACGCTCGGGGTTACTAGTCGAGGTAGTCGCGCAAGACCTGGGAACGGCTGGGGTGGCGCAACTTTGACATCGTCTTGGACTCGATCTGGCGGATGCGCTCGCGGGTGACGCCGTAGACCTGGCCGATCTCGTCGAGGGTGCGCGGCTGGCCGTCGGTGAGGCCGAAGCGCAGCCGTACTACGCCGGCTTCGCGCTCCGACAGCGTCTCCAGCACCGACTGCAACTGGTCTTGCAGCAGGGTGAACGACACCGCGTCGACGGCCACCACGGCCTCGCTGTCCTCGATGAAGTCACCCAGCTGGCTGTCGCCCTCGTCGCCGATGGTCTGGTCCAGCGAGATCGGCTCACGGGCGTATTGCTGGATCTCCAGCACCTTTTCGGGCGTGATGTCCATTTCCTTGGCCAGCTCTTCAGGCGTGGGCTCGCGGCCCAGGTCCTGCAGCAGCTCGCGCTGGATGCGGCCCAGCTTGTTGATCACCTCGACCATGTGCACCGGGATGCGGATGGTGCGGGCCTGGTCGGCCATGGCGCGGGTGATGGCCTGCCGGATCCACCACGTCGCGTAGGTGGAGAACTTGTAGCCCTTGGTGTAGTCGAACTTCTCGACCGCACGGATCAGGCCCAGGTTGCCTTCCTGAATGAGGTCCAGGAACGCCATCCCGCGGCCGGTGTACCGCTTGGCCAGCGACACCACGAGGCGTAGGTTGGCTTCCAGCAGATGGTTTTTCGCGCGGTCGCCGTCGCGGCAGATCCACATCATGTCGCGACGCTGAGCGGCCGGCAGCTTGTCGCCGCGCTCGGCCATCTCGGCCATCAGCTGCGTGGCGTACAGGCCGGCTTCGATCCGCTTCGCCAGCTCGACCTCTTCCTCGGCGTTGAGCAGCGCGACCTTGCCGATCTGCTTGAGGTACGCGCGAACCGAGTCCGCGGATGCGGTGAGTTCGGCGTCCTTGCGCGCCTGACGCAGCGCCTCGGACTCGTCTTCGTCCCAGACGAAATCGCCGGAGGCTTTGTCCTTTTCGGAGGGCTCGGCGATTTCCTCGTCCTCGTCGGCGGGAGCCGCGACGGCCACGACGGGCGGGGTGGTTGCCTCTTCCTCGCTGTCGTCGGTGTCGGGCGGGTCGACTTCGGCGTCCTCGCCGTCGGCCGCGACGTCGTCTTCCTCCAGGTCGTCGAGGCTCAGGTCGGCGGCGTCGATCTCGAGGTCTTCGCCGGGCTCGGCGTCGAGCTCCGCGTCGTCGAGATCTTCGACGGCCTCCAGGTCGACCTCGGCCTCCGCCGGCGCACCCTTGGCCGCTTTGGTCCCGCGGCCCGATGGTGCCTTGGCGGCGCGGGTCTTCTTGGTGTCGGCGGCGGAGCCGGCCTCGGCCGCGCTTGCCGGCGCCTTGGCGGCGCGTTTCGCGGGAGCGGCGGACCCATTAGCGGCCTTGGCCGCCGAGCGCTTGGCGGGGGAGGACGGAGACTTGGTGGCGGTCCGTTTCACCGGCGCATCGGTTGCCGGGCTGGCCTTGGTCGGTGCCACTTACACCCCTTCGTTTGGGCTCACCTTCGGTGGGTAATGGGCATGGTTAACCGAAAGTGTCTGCTATGTCGATGTCGGCGTTGGATCAGCGTGGGTGTTTGCACGCTAACGTTCGGGCGGTCGCCGATGACCATTGTAACGACAGTGAGCGGCCGAACGGCTCTGCCGGGCGAAAATCAGTGCGTCACGTCCGAGGTGGAGGCCATGGCCGCGCCGACGATTCCGGCGGTGTTGAGCAGGGCAGCCGCCACCACCGGGGTGCGATTTTCGAGCAGCGGTAGCCACTTGTCGGCCTTGCGGCTGATGCCGCCCCCCGCGATGAACAGGTCCGGCCACACCGCGTTCTCGATGGCCACCAGCACCCGGGTGACCTGCTTGGCCCACCTTTCGAAGCTCCAACCGTTCTTCTCTTTGACCGACGACGCCGCGCGCTGCTCGGCCTCTTTGCCGCCGACCTCGAGATGCCCGAACTCGGTGTTGGGTATCAGGACGCCGTTGTGGATGACCGCGGAGCCGATTCCCGTGCCGAACGTCAGCAACACCACCAGACCCGACTGATTTCTGCCCGCGCCGTAGTGCTCCTCGGCCAGCCCCGCGGCGTCGGCATCGTTGAGCACCGTGACGTCCTGGCCGTCCAACTCCGCGCTGATGATGTCGCGCGCGTTACAGCCGATCCACGATTTGTCGACGTTGGCCGCCGTCTGGGCGACACCGTGGGTGACGACCCCGGGATAGGTCACCCCGAGTGGACCGGTCCAGCCGAACGCGTTGACCACCTCGGCGATGGTCTTGGCAACCGCCGGCGGCGTTGCCGGCTGCGGGGTGAGCAGCTTGATCCGCTCGCCGATCAGCTGCCCGGTGTCCATGTCGACGATGCCGCCCTTGATGCCGCTGCCGCCGACGTCGATGCCGAATCCCCGACGCTGTGGGGTGCCGACGGCGGCGCCGGTGCCGGGCGTATCCGTGGTCGAGTCCGTGCTGGTCATCGAAGCTCCTGGACGTGGCTGAGGCTGTCCGCCCACCTTAGCCCGGCGCCGGTGCGGCTACGGGGCATCTGCGGGGCCGTGCCGCCTGTGATGCGATAGACGGGTGACCCGAGGAGATGACGAGCCCGCCCGGCTGCGCACGGTGGCCGAATCGCTGGCCACGGAGGCCGCCGCGTTCGTGCGGCGCCGCCGCGCCGAGGTCTTCGGCGAGGCCGCGGCGGCCTCGCAACTTCCGGGCAACGGCGCGGTGCGGTCGAAGAGCACCCCCACCGATCCGGTGACCGTCGTCGACACGGAGACCGAACGCCTGTTGCGGGACCGGCTGGCCGAATTGCGGCCCGGTGACCCGATTCTCGGCGAGGAGGGCGGCGGCCCGGCCGACCCGGCGGGGACCCCCGCGGGCGCGGTGACGTGGGTGCTCGATCCCATCGACGGCACGGTGAACTTCGTCTACGGCATCCCGGCGTACGCGGTGTCGGTCGGCGTGCAAGTCGACGGCGTGTCGGTCGCGGGCGCGGTCGCCGACGTCGTCGCCGGCCGGGTGTACTCGGCCGCGACCGGCCTGGGCGCGCATGTCATCGACGATCAGGGGGTGCGGACGCTGCGGTGCGCCGCGGTCGACGATTTGTCGATGGCGCTGCTGGGCACCGGGTTCGGGTACTCACGGCAGCGACGGGCGACGCAGGCGGCGCTGTTGGCGCGGCTGCTGCCGGTGGTTCGCGACGTCCGCCGGATCGGTTCGGCGGCGCTGGATCTGTGCATGGTCGCGGCGGGCCGGCTCGACGCGTTCTACGAGCACGGCCTGCAGCCGTGGGATTGCGCCGCCGGCGCGCTGATCGCCGCCGAGGCGGGGGCGCGGGTTTCGTTGCCGGCGAACGACATTGAGGGCGCCGGCCTGGTGTTGGCCGCCGCGCCGGGAATCGCCGACGAGCTGCTGGCCGCCCTGGACGAAATCGACGGCCTCGACCCGATTCTCGATTGACGCCGCCGTCAGCAGCTGCTGGCGTGAATCTTCGTGAGCAGCGCAGGGTCTGACGGCTCGGTGGCCCCGGGACGCAGCGTGGCCAACACGGCATCGATGTCGTCGTTGTGGGCCAGCGCGGTGAAGTCCGTACCCAACGCCAGGTCGACGGAGTCGTCGGCGCGGCTGTCGTTGAACAGCTCCATGCACGGCGCCACCAACCAGACCGCTGCCGCGGTGGCCTGCCCCGCCGTCCCGAACCGGATCTGGCCCTGGCAGGTCAGCCGCGTGCCGGCATACAGAGGATCGTTAGCGGCCGTCGGCTGGGCAAACCCGAGGTCTTTGAGGGCGCCTGAGACGTCGCCGGCCTGCCCGCCACGGCCGCTGGCGTTGAGCACGCGGACCTTGGTGTCGCTGAGTTTGGCGGGTGTGACGTCCATCATCGCGCTTCGCGACACCTGCTCACCGAGCTGAGCCGGCGCCCCGGACCCGGCCCCTTTCGGCGGCGGGTTGCACACCGCGACCTCGTGCACCTTCGCCGGCCGGGTCAGTGCGATCGTCCACACCACGGCCGTCACCACCACCAGGAAAACGACGACGACGATGGCGGGGCGGGGATTGCGTCGCCGGAAGGGCCGGCCGTGCTTGTCGAAGGCGGTACCCTCGGTGATTTGTGCGACCACAGGTGCACTCTAGTCACACCCTAAACGCACTGTTCAAAGGCGAACGCAAGGGCAAAGATGGGTGTGTGACGTAAATCACACATAACCGGGCGGCCATCCGGGCACGAATCATTTGGTGGATGCGTTCGACGCTGGTACAAAGCGATGCCTGAGACACGAGGCATGAAGAGGCAATAGGGCAGGGGAAACGAATATGCCTACCGACTACGACGCTCCACGGCGTACCGAGACCGACGACGTCTCGGAAGACTCGCTGGAGGAGCTCAAAGCGCGACGCAACGAGGCGGCTTCGGCCGTGGTGGACGTCGACGAATCCGAAACCGCTGAGTCTTTCGAGCTGCCCGGCGCCGATCTGTCCGGGGAAGAACTGTCAGTTCGCGTCATTCCGAAGCAGGCCGACGAATTCACCTGCTCGAGCTGTTTCCTGGTGCAACACCGCAGCCGGTTGGCCAGCGAGAAGAACGGCCTGATGATCTGTACCGACTGCGCGGCCTGACCGGGCTTCGGGATCAGCTGCGCAATGCCGAAAGCACCCGCTCGGGGTGGCGGCAACTCACCAGCCAGTACGGCGTCGGGTCGTCCGGGTCATCGAGGACGACCAGGATCATCGGCCCGATCCATGCCCGATGCAACACGAAAGCGGCCGGGTCGAGTTGGCGGCCCAGGGCCGCGGACTTGGCCGACGGGGCGACCGCAGCGGACCGGGCGATCACGGTGACCGGCAGGTGCGCCTCGCCGGCCCACAGTTCGACCCCGCCAGGGACGTTCGGGTCGGCGGTCACCCGGATCTCGACGCGGCCCAGCCACAGCAGGGCTCCGGCCGCCACCGCGAAGAGCGTTGCGTACGGCAACCAGGAAGGCCGGGGGGCGACACCCATGTTGACTTCGAAAGCGATCAGCCCCGCCAGCCCGAAGGCCAGCGGCCACCACCACCATGGCACCCACAGTCGTTCGCGATATCGCACACTGTGCGGCGCGACGCGCGTACCGGACACGCAGTCAAGGGTAATCTGTGGCCCCGTGTCGACCAGTCTCGCCATCGTCCGTCTTGATCCCGAGCTTCCTCTGCCCACGCGCGCCCACCAAGGCGACGCCGGGGTGGACCTCTACAGCGCGGAAGACCTCAAGCTGGAACCCGGGCGACGCGCCCTGGTCCGCACGGGCGTGGCCGTGGCGATCCCGTTCGGGATGGTCGGGTTGGTGCATCCCCGTTCGGGATTGGCGTCGCGCGTGGGGCTTTCGATCGTCAACAGTCCGGGAACCATCGACGCGGGCTATCGCGGCGAGATCAAGGTCGCGCTGATTAACCTCGACCCCACCGAGCCCATCGTGGTGCACCGCGGCGACCGCATCGCCCAGTTGCTCGTGCAGCGGGTCGAGCTGGTAGAGCTGGTCGAGGTGTCGTCGTTCGACGAGGCCGGCCTCGCCGACACATCCCGTGGCGACGGTGGCCACGGTTCCTCCGGCGGACATGCGAGTTTGTGATGGCACTCAACAGACGTTCCAGCAACGACGACAGCGACGAGTCGGTGGACGCAGTCGCCGATCCGATCGACGAAGAGTTCGACGAAGAACTCGACGGCCCGTTCGACATCGACGATTTCGAGGACCCGTCGGTCGCGGAGCTCGCGCGCCTGGACCTGGGCTCGGTGCTCATTCCGATGCCGGAGGCCGGCCAGCTGCAGGTCGAACTGACCGAGACCGGCGTTCCGAGCGCCGTGTGGGTCGTCACGCCCAACGGCCGCTTCACCATCGCGGCCTACGCGGCGCCGAAGACGGGCGGCCTGTGGCGCGAAGTGGCCAGTGAACTCGCGGATTCGCTGCGCAAGGACTCGGCCAAAGTCAGCATCAAGGACGGCCCCTGGGGTCGCGAAGTGGTCGGCTCCGCCTCCGGTGCGGTGCGCTTCATCGGAGTCGACGGCTACCGGTGGATGATCCGCTGCGTCATCAACGGCCCCCACGAGACCATGGAAGCCCTCGAGCAGGAGGCGCGAGCGGCGTTGGCGGACACCGTGGTTCGCCGCGGTGACACACCGCTTCCGGTGCGCACGCCGTTGACCGTGCAGCTGCCCGAGCCGATGGCGCAGCAATTGCGGGAAGCCGCGGCCACCCAGCAGGCCCAGCAGGCGGAGGCGCAACAGGCCCAACAAGGCGAGGAGCAGGAGGGGTCCAACCAGCCGGCGGCGCGCCGCAGCGTCGACGGTTCGGCCATGCAGCAGCTGCGCACCACCTCCGGGGGCTGAACCAAAGCCGCTAGCTCAGCTCGGCGAGAGCGGCCAGGCATGCCGCGCCCAGCGCGGCGGGGTCCGAGCCGATCTGGTCGAGCGTCACCGTCCGCAGCGCGGCCCGCGGCGCGGCGGCGACCCACTCCACACCGACCTGGAGTGGGTGGATGGGATCGTCGACGGCGGATGCGACAGCAAGTGGCACGGCCAGCCGGGCCAGCTCGGCGTGGTCGGGCGCCACATGGCCGGCGGCTTCGTCCATGGCGTCGGGCAGTTGTGGCCACTGGGCGCGCCACGACCGCGCCAGCTCGTCGGCCAGCCACGGCGGGCTGGACGCCCGCATCTGGTTGGTCGTCGCCTCCAGTCCGTCGGCACGGAGCTGCGATGCCGTATGCCGCGCCGCGAGTGCCGCGGGCGCCGTTTCGGGCTCCCCGGCCCAGGCCGGCAGCGCGGCCAGGACGGCGACCGCCGTGTCCGGGTGCGCCAGTGCCCAGGCGACCGCCACCGCCGCGCCGATCGAGACGCCGCCGACGGCGATCGGGCCCGTGCGCGCGGCGGCATCCAAAGCGGACACGTAGCCGTCGATCAACCGATCCGGGTTGGGCGGCGGGGTCACCAGCAGGGCACCGGCCTCGCGCAACGGACCCGAAAAAGCCCGGCGAACGTAGTCGTCGTCGGACCCCGTGCCGGGCAGCAAGACGGTCGTGACACCCCGCAGATCGACAGTCATCCCCTGATATTGCCCCGGCGTTCAGTTGTGCCCAACAGCGGTGTTTGAGTCGGTTGGCGCGCGGGAACCAACAGGTCTACGGTGTCCGTTGGCATAAATGGAAGCGCCAAGGCTTATCGGCATTGTCAGGAGGGGCCATGGGGGCCCAGGGATATCTGCGCCGGCTCACCCGCCGCTTGACGGAGGCTCCGGAGCAACGCGACTCGGAGGAGTTGTCCGACGAGGTCGCACTTACCGGCGCGCAACGAGTCATCGATTGCGAGCGTGGCCAAGAGGTCACCATGGTCGGCACGCTGCGCAGCGTGGAATGTAACGGCAAGGCCTGTGCGGGCGGTGTCCGCGCCGAGCTGTTCGACGGCAGCGACACCGTCACTTTGGTCTGGTTGGGCCAGCGCCGGATACCCGGCATCGACTCGGGCCGCAAGCTGCGGGTGCGGGGCCGGCTGGGCAAGCTGGAGAACGGCACCAAGGCCATCTACAACCCGCACTACGAAATTCAGCGGTGACTCGACCCGCCGATCGGGGGTCAAGTCCGGGACCGCATGAGTCGGGCTCGCCCGAACCCGCGAGCGCCAGCCGCATCACACCGGAACGTCTGCTGGGGCAGGTGGGTGGCGTCAGCGGTGTCATCTATTCGTCGCTGCCCGTTGTGATCTTCGTCATTGCTTCGAGCGTGTCCGGCTTGCTCGTGGCGATCGGGTCCGCGCTGGCCGTCGCCGCGCTGGTGTTGGTATGGCGGTTGATCCGGCGCGAATCGCCGCAGCCGGCATTCTCGGGCTTCTTCGGCGTCGCCATCTGCGCGCTCATCGCCTACATCGTGGGGGAGTCCAAGGGTTACTTCCTGCTGGGCATCTGGATGTCATTGGCGTGGGCGGTGGTGTTCGCCGTGTCGGTCGTCATCCGACGGCCTCTGGTCGGCTACGCGTGGAGCTGGGCCAGCGGGCGTGGTCGCGGATGGCGCGACGTGCCCCGGGCCGTCTACGCGTTCGACATCGCCTCGGTCTGCTGGGTGCTGGTGTTCGCCGCCCGGTTCGTCGTCCAGGGCCTGCTTTATGACGCCGACCAGACCGGGTGGCTGGCGGTCGCGCGGATCGCGATGGGGTGGCCACTGACCCTTGCGGCCGCGCTGGCGACGTACGCGGCGATCAAAGCGGTGCAGCGTGCCCTGCCGGCGGTCGGTGACATCGGCGTCCAGGTCGACGCCGATCCCGTCCGGGACTAGCCCTCGAGCGGCGGGCCATCCGGCAGCAGGAGCTTGCGCAGGTCCTCTTCGACCTCCGCGACCGCGACGAAGAGCAGCTCGTCGCCGCCCTCCAGCGGCTCGTCCGCCTCGGGCACGATCACGCGCGGGCCGCGCAGGATCGTCACCAGCGAGGCGTCCCGGGGCAGTTGCAGGCGGCGCACCGGCTTGCCGCCCCAGGGCGTGTCGTCGGGCAGGGTGATCTCGACGAGGTTGGCCTGCCCCCGACGGAATTCCATGAGCCGCACCAGATCACCGACGGCGACGGCCTCTTCGATGAGCGACGCGAGCATGCGCGGCGTGGACACCGCGACATCCACGCCCCAGGCGTCGGTGAACAACCACTCGTTGCGGGGATCGTTGACCCGGGCCACGACCCGCGGCACCGCGAATTCGGTCTTCGCCAGCAAGCTGAGCACGACGTTGGCCTTGTCGTCGCCAGTCGCGGCCACCACGACGTCGAAGTCCTGTAGGTGCACCGATTCCAGCAGGCTCAGCTCGCAGGCATCGCCGAGCCGCCAGTGGGCGGCGGGGATGGCGTCGACGTCGACGTGATCGGGGTTGCGCTCGATGAGCGTCACGTCGTGGCCGTTGCCGATGAGTTCGCGACTGACGGAGCGGCCGACCGCGCCGGCGCCGGCGACAGCTACCTTCATGTTCGCCGCTCCTTAAACCCGGCTGCGCCGGCTTCTTCGTCGTCGGCGGTCTTCATATTCGCCGCTCCTTAACCGAGGTCTTCACTGGGTGGCATGGCCGCGATGGCGATGGCCTCGGCCGCACGGCCGGAGATCGCGGCGACGTAGACCTGATCGCCGGCCTGGATGACCGTCTTCGGTTCCGGCAAGACACCGGCACCGAACCGGATCAGGAACGCGACGCGGGCGCCGGTGGCCTGCTCGAGATCGGTGACCCGGTGCCCGATCCACTCCTCGTGCAGGACGACCTCGGCGACGACCACGGTGCCGGTCGGGTCCCGCCATTTCGCGGTCTCGGTGTCGCGGAGCAGCGCGTTGAGCAGGCGGTCGGTGGTCCAGGGCACGGTGGCGATGGTCGGGATGCCGAGGCGTTCGTAGACCTCGGCGCGCTTGGCGTCGTAGATCCGGGCGACGACGCGCTTGACGCCGAAGGTCTCCCGGGCCAGCCGCGCCGAGATGATGTTGGAGTTATCCCCGGATGACACGGCGGCGAATGCGTCGGCCTCCTCGATGCCGGCCCGCAGCAATACGTCCCGGTCAAACCCCTGCCCCAGGACCCGCTCCCCGGCGTACTCGGGGCTGAGCCGGTTGAAGGCGGTGCTGTCGCGGTCGATGACCGCGACATCGTGGCCGATCCGCGATAACCCGTCGGCCACCGAGGAACCGACGCGGCCGCAGCCCATCACCACTACTCGCACTTTCCGATCCTCTCGGCTGCGTCCTGCGTCCCCGATCGGCAACCGACGTCGGCCAGCCGATTTCGGGTCGGCAAACATTCTCGAATACGAAGCTACCGCCAAACCCTTGTGGGCTTACTCTTGGCTCTCGTGTCCAAACTTTCAACCGCAGCGCGTCGGTTGCTAATTGGCCGGCCGTTTCGCAGCGACCGGCTGAGTCACACCCTGCTGCCCAAGCGGATCGCCTTGCCGGTGTTCGCCTCCGACGCGTTGTCCTCGGTGGCGTATGCGCCCGAAGAGGTCTTCCTGATGCTCTCGGTGGCCGGCCTGTCCGCGTACGCGTTGACGCCCTGGATCGGCCTCGCCGTGGCCGCGGTGATGCTGGTCGTGGTGGCCAGCTACCGGCAGAACGTGCACGCCTACCCGTCGGGCGGGGGCGACTTCGAGGTGGTCACCACCAACCTCGGTGACACCGCCGGCCTGGTGGTGGCCAGCGCTCTGATGGTGGATTACGTTCTCACCGTTGCCGTTTCGACGGCGTCGGCGATGTCTAACATCGGCTCCGCCATCCCGCTGGTGGCTCAGCACAAGGTGTGGTTCTGCGTGGCGGCCATCCTGCTGGTGATGGCGCTGAACCTGCGCGGAATCCGGGAGTCCGGGCTGGCGTTCGCCATTCCGACCTATGCGTTCATCGTCGGCGTCTTCATCATGATCGGCTGGGGCCTGGTCCGGATCTTCGTGCTGGGCAACCCGCTGCGCGCGGAGTCGGCCGGCTTCCAGATGCACGCCGAGCACGGCCAGGTCGTCGGCTTCGCGCTGGCATTCCTGGTGGCGCGGTCCTTCTCCTCGGGCTGCGCGGCGCTGACCGGTGTGGAGGCCATCAGCAACGGCGTTCCGGCCTTCGAGAAGCCCAAGTCGCGCAACGCGGCGACGACGCTGCTGATGCTGGGGGCGATCGCGGTGGCCCTGCTGATGGGCATCATCGTGTTGGCCCAGCAGATCCGCGTTCAGCTGGTCGAGGATCCCGCCACACAACTGGCCGGCGCCCCGCCGGGCTACTACCAGAAGACCCTGGTCACCCAGCTGGCGGAAACGGTGTTCGGCAGCTTCCACATCGGCTTCCTGCTGATCGCCACGGTGACCGCGCTCATCCTGGTGCTGGCGGCCAACACCGCGTTCAACGGGTTCCCAGTGCTCGGCTCGGTGCTGGCGCAGCACAGTTACCTGCCGCGCCAGCTGCACACCCGCGGGGACCGGTTGGCGTTCTCCAACGGAATCCTGTTCCTGTCCGGCGCCGCGCTGCTGGCCATCATCGCGTTCCGCGCCGAGGTCACCGCCCTGATCCAGCTGTACATCGTCGGGGTGTTCATTTCGTTCACCCTGAGCCAGATCGGCATGGTGCGGCACTGGACCCGATTGCTGCGCACCGAGACCGACCCGCGTGCGCGCCGCAAGATGATGCGCTCCCGGGTCGTCAACACGGTCGGATTGCTCTCCACCGGCGCGGTTTTGTTGGTCGTCCTGGTGACGAAGTTCGTCGCCGGCGCGTGGATCGCGCTGTTCGCGATGGGTTTGCTGTTCGGGATGATGAAGATGATCCACCGGCACTACGGCACCGTCACCCGGGAACTGGAGGAGCAGGCCGCCGCCCAGCACGACGTGGTGTTGCCCAGCCGCAATCACGCGCTGGTGCTGGTATCCAAGCTGCATCTGCCGACGCTGCGCGCGCTGGCCTACGCCCGGGCGACCCGCCCCGACGCCCTCGAGGCGGTCACCGTCAGCGTGGACGACGGGGAAACCCGCGAGTTGGTGCACCAGTGGGAGGAAAGCGACATCAGTGTGCCGCTCAAGGTCATCGCCTCGCCGTACCGCGAAATCACCCGCCCCATACTGGATTACGTCAAGCGGGTCAGCAAGGAATCGCCGCGCACCGTCGTCACCGTGTTCATCCCCGAGTACGTGGTGGGCCATTGGTGGGAGCAGGTGCTGCACAACCAAAGCGCGCTGCGGCTCAAGGGCCGGCTGTTGTTCATGCCCAACGTAATGGTGACTTCCGTTCCGTGGCAACTGAATTCGTCGGAGCGGCTGCAGACGCTGGAGCACCACGTGGCTCCGGGGGACACTCGTCGGGGAATCTTCGATTGACCCGCGAATCCCCCCGCGCACCCGCGGCGGTGCTGCCCCCGCACGAGGAGCTCACGTTGGTCACCCGCGCCCCGGCCAACGGCGGCAGCTGCGTGGCGCACCACGAGGGGCGCGTGGTGTTCGTCCGTTACGCGTTGCCGGGTGAGCGGGTGCGGGTGCGGGTCACCGCCGACCGTGGATCTTATTGGCACGCCGAGGTTGTCGAGGTGCTCGAGCCGTCGGCCGACCGCGTCGAGTCGCTGTGTCCCATCGCCGGGGTGGACGGTGCCGGGTGCTGTGACCTCGCGTTCGTCGCCCCGGAGGCGGCCCGCGCGATCAAGGCGCAAGTGGTGGTCAATCAGCTGGAGCGGCTGGGCGGACACCGCTGGAATGGCGAGGCGGAACCGCTGTCGGACTCCGGGCCGACGGGTTGGCGCACCCGGGTCCGGCTCGACGTGGGCGCCGACCGCCGCGCCGGGTTTCACCGGTATCACAGCGACGAGCTGGTGACCGACCTGCGCTGCGCGCAGTTGCCGGCCGGCATGCTCGACGGAATCGCCGAATCCGACTGGCCGCCGGCCGCCCAGCTGCACGTCGTCGTGGACGACGACGGTGCGCGCCACGTGGTGCGCACGCTGCGGCAGGGCAGGAAGACCGCGACCAAGGTCGTCGAGGGCAGCTACGAGGCGGTGCAGCGCGTCGACGGCCGCAGCTGGCAGATCCCGGTGACGGCCTTCTGGCAGGCGCACCGCGGCGCGGCGACGGTGTACAGCCGCCTGGTCGCCGACTGGGCCCAGCCCGGCACCGGCGCGACCGCGTGGGACCTGTACGGCGGCGCCGGCGTTTTCGCCGCGGCGCTCGGCGCGGCGGTCGGGGAGTCCGGTCGGGTGCTGAGCGTCGACACCTCGCGCGCGGCCACGCGCGCCGCCCGGGCCGCGCTGGGCGACCTGCCGCAGGTGCACGTCGTCACCGACTCGGTGCGGCGGGTGCTCAACGCGCAACGATCCGGCGCCGATGTGGCGGTGCTGGATCCGCCGCGCGCGGGGGCCGGGCGCGAAATCGTCGATCTACTGGCCGCCGCCGGCGTCCCGCGGATAGTGCACATCGGTTGCGAGGCAGCATCTTTCGCCCGCGACATCGGGCTCTACCTCGGCCGCGGCTATGCCGTCGAGAAGATCAAGGTGTTCGACGCGTTCCCGCTGACTCATCACACCGAATGCGTCGCGCTGCTGACCGCTGGCAATTAGAAGAAGGGCGCCGCAGCCGATAGACTCCATCGCGGTGTGCCGGGAAGTCTGGTCGGCGATGTCCCTGTCGACCAACCGAAAGGCACGAGTGCCTACCGACAAAGCGCCGTCGCGTCTGCGGGTGCCGCGATCGTGAACGATGGTCTGCGGTTCGCGCTCATCATCTTGTTCTCCAGTGCGGTAGGTCTGGTCGCTGTCTTGGCGAACCGCCTGACAGAGCGGGTCAAGGTCCCCGTTCCACTGCTCGTGCTCGTCGGGACGGCAGCGGTGGTGCACTCCGTGCCCGCGGTGCAACCACCGTCCGAGCGGATCGTGCAACAGGTAATCACCATCGCCCTGGTGCTGGTGCTGTTCGACGGCGGAATGCATATCGGGCCTTCTCGTTTCCGCGCGGCGGTGGCCCCCATCCTGTCGGCCGGCGTCGTGGGCACCGCCCTCACCGCCGCCGGCGCAGCCTTGGTCCTGCACTACGCATGCGGAATCAGCTGGTTCCCCGCGGTGCTCGTCGCAACCGCCGTAGCCCCCACCGATCCGGCCGTGGTGTTTTCTGTCCTGGGCAAACGCGAGATCAGAGGCCGCAGCAGCACCATCTTGGAGGGCGAGTCAGGCGCCAACGATCCTGTGGGCATCTCGTTGATGTCCGGCCTGATCGCTGCCGGCGGCCTCAGCGCGGCCGGATTCGCCAGCGTCGGAACTCAATTCGCTCTGCAGATGGCGATCGGCCTGGGCGTCGGGGTGATCGGCGGCCGCGCCTTGCTCGTCTTCATGCGCCGCGTGGCGCTGCCGAGCGAAGGTCTCTATCCGCTACGAACGCTGGCATCCATCCTGATGCTGTACGGCATCGCCACGCTTGCACACGGATCGGGATTTCTGGCGGTGTTCGTCGCCGGCATCGTGATCGGCGACGCTCGCGCGCCCTACAAGCCGGAGATCAAGCGATTCCACGCCGCCTTGGCCGGTCTGGCCGAGATCGTCGCGTTTGCCATTTTGGGTTTGACCGTCGACCTCAACGTGCTTACCCATCCCGATGTCTGGATTCCCGGGCTCGTCCTCGGTGTGGCCCTAACATTGGTGATTCGCCCGTTGGCGGTGGGTTCCTGCCTGGTTCCAGTCCGACTGCAGCGAAACGAACGCGTCTTCATCCTGTTCGCCGGCCTCAAAGGGGCGGTGCCGATCCTGCTCGGCGAGTTGCTGCGCGCCGCGCACATTCCCAACGCCGAACGCCTCTACGGCATCGTCGTCGTCGTCGTGATCTTCTCGGTTCTGGTGCAAGGCAGCTCGGTGCCCGGCGTCGCAAGACTGCTGGAACTGCCCATGCGCACCGTGCAGACCCAGCCATGGGAGATAGGTGTGCGGCTCGCGGACGAACCGGAGGGGGTCCATCGCTTCAGCGTTGCCGCGGGCTCTGCCGCCGAGGGGTGCACGGTCGAGGGGCTCAGTGACCGTGTCGGCGACATCTGGGTGAGCATCGTGGTCCGCACCACCGGCCTGGTGCCGGTGCGGGGCGACACCGAACTTCAGACCGGTGACGAGGTCGTCGTGCTGGCGGATCCCGAGCTTCGCGACACCCTGGCCGAGCTTTTCGGGCCCTCGTAGTCCGGCCCTCGTAGTCCGGCGACATCAGGCTCCCTGCTGTTCCGGCGCTCGCTGCGTAGACTATCGGGATGCTGGAACAGATCCGCGGGCCCGCTGATCTGCAACACCTGTCCCAACAGCAGCTGCGCGAACTGGCCGCCGAGATCCGCCAGTTCCTGATCCACAAGGTCGCTGCGACCGGGGGACACCTCGGGCCCAACCTCGGCGTCGTCGAACTGACGCTGGCGCTGCACCGGGTGTTCGACTCGCCGCATGATCCGATCGTCTTCGACACCGGTCACCAGGCATACGTCCACAAGATGCTGACCGGGCGCTCGCAGGACTTCGAAAGCCTGCGCAAAAAGGGCGGGCTGTCGGGCTATCCCTCGCGCGCGGAGAGCGAACACGACTGGGTCGAGTCCAGCCACGCCAGCGCGGCGCTGTCGTACGCCGACGGCCTGGCCAAGGCGTTCGAGCTGACCGGCCACCGCAACCGGCACGTGGTCGCCGTGGTCGGCGACGGCGCGCTCACCGGCGGCATGTGCTGGGAGGCGCTGAACAACATCGCGGCGTCGAAGCGGCCGGTGATCATCGTGGTCAACGACAACGGCCGCAGTTATGCGCCGACGATCGGCGGCGTCGCCGACCATCTGGCCACCCTGCGGCTGCAGCCGGCCTACGAGCACGCCCTGGAGAGGGGCCGCGAAGCGGTGCGCTCGATGCCGTTCTTCGGCGAGCTCGCCTACCGGTTCATGCACAGCGTCAAGGCCGGCATCAAGGACTCCCTGTCACCGCAGCTGCTGTTCACCGACCTCGGGTTGAAGTACGTGGGACCGGTCGATGGCCACGACGAACGCGCGGTGGAGATGGCGCTGCGCCACGCGCGGGGCTTCGGCCGGCCGGTGATCGTGCACGTCGTCACCCGCAAGGGCATGGGTTTCGGCCCGGCGGAGGACGACGAAGCCGAGCAGATGCATTCCTGCGGCGTCATCGATCCGGTCACCGGGCAGGCCACCAAGGTCGCCGGTCCCGGTTGGACCGCCACCTTCTCCGACGCGCTGATCGGCTACGCCAGGAAGCGCCGCGACATCGTGGCCATCACCGCGGCGATGCCCGGTCCGACCGGCCTGAGCGCCTTCGGGCAACAGTTCCCGGATCGCTTGTTCGACGTCGGAATCGCCGAGCAGCACGCGCTGACGTCGGCCGCAGGGCTGGCGATGGGCGGCATGCACCCGGTGGTGGCCATCTATTCGACGTTCCTCAACCGGGCCTTCGACCAGATCATGATGGACGTGGCGCTGCACAAGCTGCCCGTCACCATGGTGCTCGACCGGGCCGGGATCACGGGTTCGGACGGCGCCAGCCACAACGGCATGTGGGACATGTCGATGCTGGGCATCGTTCCCGGCATGCGGGTGGCCGCGCCCCGGGACGCCACCCGGTTGCGCGAGGAACTCGGCGAGGCGCTCGACGTCAACGACGGGCCGACGGCGCTTCGGTTCCCCAAAGGCGATGTGGGAGAAGACATTCCGGCCCTCGAGCGGCGCGCGGGTGTCGACGTGCTCGCCGTCCCGGCCGCCGGGCTGAACCACGACGTGCTGCTGGTGGGTGTCGGCGCGTTCGTCCCGATGGCGCTCGAGGTCGCCAAGCGGCTACACAACCAGGGGATCGGCGTTACGGTGATCGACCCGCGTTGGGTGCTGCCGGTGTCCGAGGGCGTGATCGAGCTCGCCGGGCAGCACAAGCTGGTCGTCACGTGCGAGGACAACGGCGTCAACGGCGGCGTGGGGTCGGCGGTATCGGCGGCCCTGCGGCGCGCGGAGATCGACGTGCCGTGCCGCGACGTCGGCCTGCCGCAGCGGTTCTACGAGCACGCCTCGCGGGGTGAGCTGCTGGCCGACCTGGGGCTTACGGATCAGGACGTGGCCCGCCGCATCACCGGATGGGTGGCCGCGCTGGGTAACGCCGTCACCGAAGCGGAGATCCGCGAGCACCTCGACTAGCGGCGATCGGGAGCGCGGCGGAGCCGGGCGAACCGGGTCGCCGCTATCGGGACTAGTCGCTTTCGGCCTCCGGCTCGTCGGGCGGTTGCAGCGCCCGGGCCAGAGCGGGATCCACCAATTCGCGCTGCCAGCGCCGGGCCTGCCCGGCCCGCAGAAACGTCTCGACGGCCTCGAAAGGGTCGGGGGCGGGCTCCCAGTCCCAGCACAGCCGTCGCACCAGGTCGGGCGAGACCAGGTTCTCGGTGGGGACGTGCACCTGCTCGGACACCTCCGACAACGCCGCCCGCGCCGCCTCCAGCCGTGCGGCCGCCTCCGGTTTGCGCCTGCTCCACCGCGCCGCCGGCGGGGGCCCGTTTGGCGGTTCGGCATCGACGGGCGGGTTCTTGGTTTGCCGGGCCGACTCCAGCGCCCCCAACCACGTGGCGGCGCTGCGACGTTGATTGCGCCCACCGAACACCGGCAAGGCGGTGAGGTCCTCGATGGTCTTCGGGTCGGCGATGGCGGCCTCGATGATGGCCGAGTCCGGCAGGATGCGTCGCGGTGCGATGTCGCGGCGCTCGGCGATGCGGTCGCGCGTCAACCACAGCTCGCGGACGGCGGCCAGGGCGCGCTGGTCGCGCACCCGATGAATCCCCGACGTCCGCCGCCATCGGTCCCGCCGTGTGGCCGCGCTGGGCTCCCTGGCGCCCGCCACCCGTAGGAAATCGAATTCCTCTGTGGCCCAACCGGTTTTGCCTTGATCGGCCAGCACATCGGCGATCGCGGCGCGCAGCTCGATGAGCAGTTCCACATCCAGCGCCGCGTAATTGAGCCATTCGGCGGGCAGCGGGCGTTTGGACCAATCGGCCGCCCCGTGCCCCTTGGCCAACCCGGAACCGAGCAGCCGCTCCACCATGGTCGCCAGGTTCACCCGTTCGAAGCCGGCCAGCCGCCCGGCGAGCTCGGTGTCGTACAGCGCGGGGGGCCGCAAGCCGACCTCCGCGAGGCAGGGCAGGTCCTGGTCGGCCGAATGCAGGATCCATTCGTCTTCGCTGAGCACCTCGGCGACGGGCCGCAGAGCCTCGAGCGGCTCGGCGCCGTGACTGACGGGGTCGATGAGCACGGTGCCTGCGCCGGCCCGCCGGATCTGAATCAGGTAGGCCCGGTTGGAGTACCGGAAACCCGAGGCCCGCTCGGCGTCCACCGCAAACGGTCCGCGACCACGGTCGAGGAGCTCCGCCGCCTCCTGGATCTGGCGGACGGTCACCGAGAGGTCCGGGATTCCTTCGGCCGGGTGCAGCAGGGGCGTGGGCGCGGATTCGGTGTCGTCGGACGCCGTGCTGCCGGCCCCATGGGCCGCCGGTTCGCACATGTCAGGCGCGTGACCGCGAGCTCAGATCGGTTACGCCGGTCGGCGGGAGACCCGCCGCGTGTTCCAGTACCTCGCAGAACGCCTCGACATGGACGCCGACTTGCGGCGTGGTCGCCGTCCACGACGCCCGCAGCTCCAACTGGTGGGCGCGCGGCGGTCCCGAAATGTCGCCGTAGCGCACCGAGGTGGTGGCGGTGACCGTGCCGCCGAGGGCGGTGACCTGCTCCATCCGCGACTCGAGCGCGTCGACCAGCCAACTCCACGCCACCTCCGGGAGCAGGGGGTCGACGGCCTCGCTGGGGTCCAGGTCGGCCTGGATGTAGGCGACCAGGCGGATGGTGCCGTCCCACGCGTCGGCGCCTTCCGGGTCGTACAGCAGGATCAGGCGACCGAAGGCGTCGCCGTCGGATCGCTCGGGGACGATTTCGCGGTCGGGATGCTTGACCTCGGCCCCCAGCGCGTAGCTGTAGGGCGCCAGTCGTTGCGGCGGGCGGATGGGGCCCAGCTCGATTTCCGGGCGGACGGTGACGCCGTTCATCGCCGCTACCGCCTCGCGGAATGGCTCCGGTTCAGCTGAGGTCACTTGGCGCCGCTCCTGTTCATCCCGGCCACTCTGCGTCGTCGCGGCCCGGGTCATCTGTGCCGCTCCTCCACATCGCTGCCGTCCCCCGCAAGCGGGAGGTGCCCCCACTGCGTCGTCGCGGCGCGGGTCACAGGGTCCGACGGTAGCGCTATCGGGCGACACGCGGAACCAGGCGCGCCGACCGCTACCAACCCGTTACCCGACCTCAACGGCCGGTATCTCCCCTGCTCAGGAGCCATTTCCGCCGGTAAATCGGGCCGGCCGCTTCTCGCGGTGCGCCGCGAGCCCTTCCTGCACGTCGGGGCCGCTGAAGCTGAGGAATTCCAGGCCGAGCGAGGTCTCGAAGGTGGGCGCGAACATGCGGTACCAGGAGTTGAGGCTGTGCTTGGTCCAGCGGATGGCGTCCTGTGCGCCGCGGGCCAGATCCTCGGCGATCCGCGTCGCCGTGGACAGCACGTCATCGTCGTCGACGCAGGTGGACACCAGCCCGATGCGCTCGGCTTCCTCACCGAGCAGCGTCTCGCAGGTGAGCAGGTAGTACTTGGCCTTGGCCATGCCGACCAGCAGCGGCCAGCAGATCGCTGCGTGGTCGCCCGCGGCCACGCCCAGCTTGGTGTGCCCGTCGATGAGTTTCGCGGTGCGGCCCGCCACCGAGACGTCGGCGAGCAGGGCCACCACCAGGCCCGCCCCGACGGCCGGGCCGCGGATGGCCGAGACGACCGGCTTGTCGAAGTTGACCATGTTGAGCACCAGGTCGCGCGCTTCCCGCATGATGCGCATCCGGCCCTCGTAGTCGCCGATGGTTTCGGCGATGAGGTCGAAGCTGCCGCCGGAGGAGAAGGCCTTGCCCTCGCCGCGGACCAGCACGACGCGCACGTCGGGGTCGCGGGCGATCGCCGGCCAGATGTCGGCCAGGTCCCGGTGCATCTGCGGCCCGACCGAATTGAGGCCGGGGGCGTCGAGAACCAGCGTCAGGATGCCTTCGAGACCGGTTGCGTCGCCGACCTCGCAGCGCAGGCTGGGGAACTCGTCGTAATTCACGGGCGGGTGGCTGACTGGCACGGTCGTCGATATTACGCAGCAGCGCCCTCGTGGCAGCATTGAGGACAATGAGTACTCGCCGCGACCTCCCCGAGTCGCCGTATCTGGCCGCCGTCACCGGTGGCAAACCCGGCCGGATCCCGGTGTGGTTCATGCGGCAGGCGGGTCGTTCGCTGCCCGAATACCGGGCGCTGCGGGCCCAGACCGACATGTTGTCGGCCTGCTTCGACGCCGAGCTGGTCTGCGAGATCACCCTGCAGCCGGTGCGCCGGCACGACGTCGACGCGGCGATATTGTTCTCCGACATCGTGGTGCCGCTGCTCGGCGCGGGCGTCGACCTGGACATCGTCGCGGGTGTGGGGCCGGTGATCGCGTCACCGGTGCGCACCGCGGCCGACGTCGATGCGATGAAACCTCTTGACCGCCAACGGATTCAGCCGGTGTCCGACGCCGTCACGCTGCTGGTGTCCGCGCTCGGCAGCGTCCCGCTGATCGGGTTCGCCGGCGCGCCGTTCACCCTGGCGTCTTATCTGATCGAGGGCGGCCCCAGCCGCCACCACGCCCGCACCAAGGCGATGATGCTGGCCGAACCGGATTGCTGGCATGCGCTGATGGAAAAGCTGACCGACATCACCGTGGGCTTCCTGCGGGCGCAGCTGGAGGCCGGGGTGGACGCCATTCAGGTGTTCGACTCGTGGGCGGGCGCGCTGTCGCTCGCCGACTACCGCACCTACGTGCAACCGCACAGCGCCCGGGTTTTCGGCGCGCTGGCCGACTATGGCGTGCCGATGACGCACTTCGGGGTCGGCACCGCCGAACTGCTGGGGGCCATGTCAACGGTAGGCACGACGGTGGTGGGCGTGGACTGGCGGACCTCGCTCACCGACGCGGCCACCCGGGTGGCACCGGGTAACGCGCTGCAGGGCAACCTCGATCCGGTGGTGTTGCTAGCGGGGTGGCCGGCCGTCGAACGGGCTGCCCGGGCCGTGGTCGACGATGGGCGCCGCGCCGTCGACGCGGGAGTGACCGGTCACGTGTTCAACCTCGGCCACGGCGTGCTGCCTGAGACCGACCCCGGTGTGCTGACCGATCTGGTGTCACTGGTCCACTCCCTATGAGTTCGTATTGCGTTGTCGGGGGCGGTATTTCGGGTCTGACGGCGGCATACCGGCTGCGCGCGGCGGTGGGTGACGACGCGGCCATCACCCTGTTCGATCCCGGGGACCGGGTGGGCGGGATCTTGCGCACCGAGCAGGTCGGCGGGCAGACCATGGACCTGGGTGCCGAGGCGTTCATCCTGCGCCGGCCCGAGATGCCCGCGCTGCTGGCCGAGCTGGGCCTGTCGGGGCGCCAGCTGGTCTCCACCGGCGCCCGGCCGTTGATCTACAGCCAGCAGACGCTGCACCCGTTGCCCACCGGCACGGTGGTCGGGATTCCGTCGTCGGCCGCCTCCGTGGCGGGGTTGGTCGACGAAGCGACCGTCGCGCGCATCGAAGCCGAACCCGGGCGTCCTTTCAGCTGGCGACCCGGCAGCGATCCCGCGACCGCCGAACTGGTGGGCGAGCGGTTCGGCGATCAGGTCGTGGCGCGGTCGGTGGATCCGCTGCTGAGCGGGGTGTACGCCGGTTCGGCGGCCACCATCGGGCTGCGCGCGGCGGCCCCCGGGGTCGCGGCCGCCTTGGACCGCGGGGCCACCAGCCTGACGGACGCGGTCCGGCAGGCGCTGCCGCCGGTGAACGGCGCACCCGTGTTCGGGGCGCTGGACGGCGGGTACCAGGTGCTGCTCGACGCGCTCGTCGAGCGCGGCCGGCCGCACCGGGTCCGGGCCGCGGTGCAACGGCTCGAACCGGCCGGCCCCGGGTGGTCGGTGCTGGATGACACCGGCGCCCGATGGCACGCCGACGCGGTGATCCTGGCCGTCCCGGCCCCGCGGGTGGCGCGCCTGCTCGCCGATGTCGCCCCCACGAGCGCCGCTGCCGCGGGCCGGATCACCAGCGCGTCGTCGGTGGTGGTGGCGCTGGCGGTGCCGGGCGACACGCCGTTCCCGCGGTGTTCCGGCGTGCTGGTCGCCACCGGCGAGCCGTTGCGGAGCAAGGCGATTACGCTTTCGTCGCGCAAATGGGGCGCCCGCGGGGACACCCAGCTGCTTCGGCTGTCGGTCGGGCGCTGCGGCGACGACGTGGCTGTCAGCATCTCGGACGACGAACTGCTGGGCTGGGCGTTGAGCGACCTGGTCGACGTGTTCGACCTGGCCGTGGACCCCGTCGATGCCCGCGTGCAGCGCTGGATCGAGGCCATGCCGCAGTACGGACCCGGCCACGCCGAACTGGCGGCCGAGATCCGCGCGGGTCTGCCCCCGACGCTCGCCGTGGCCGGCAGCTACCTCGACGGCATCGGCGTGCCGGCATGCATCGGGGCGGCCGGCCGCGCGATCGAGGCCCTCGACGTGGAAGTGGCACGATAGGTTCCATGGCCAAGCTCGACTACGACACCCTCAACGCGACGATCCGCTACCTGATGTTCTCGGTCTTCTCCGTGCGGCCGGGCGAGCTCGGAGAAGAGCGCGATGCCGTCATCGATGACGCGTCGCGGTTTTTCAAGCAGCAGGAGGAGCGCGGGGTCGTGGTGCGCGGCCTCTACGACGTGGCGGGTCTGCGGGCCGACGCCGACTTCATGATCTGGACCCACGCCGAAACCATCGAGGCGCTGCAGGCCACCTACGCCGACTTCCGGCGCACCACCGCGCTGGGACGGGCCTGCTCGCCGGTGTGGAGCAGCGTGGCGCTGCACCGGCCGGCCGAGTTCAACAAGAGCCACATCCCCGCATTCTTGGCCGGTGAGGAGCCCGGCAACTACATCTGCGTGTATCCGTTCGTGCGGTCCTACGAGTGGTACCTACTGCCCGACGAGGAGCGGCGCCGCATGCTCGCCGAACACGGCATGGCCGCCCGCGAGTACAAGGACGTTCGCGCCAACACGGTGCCGGCGTTCGCGCTCGGTGACTACGAATGGATCCTGGCCTTCGAGGCCCCCGAACTGCACCGCATCGTCGACTTGATGCGCGAGCTGCGCGCCACCGACGCCCGCCGGCACACCCGCGAGGAGACGCCGTTCTTCACCGGCCCGCGCGTGCCGGTCGAGCAGTTGGTGAACGCGCTGCCGTGACAACCGCACCGTTCGACCCCACCGACCCGGCCCGTTTCGAGGAGATGTACCGCGACGAGCGGACGTCGCACGGACTGCCGGCCGCCACGCCGTGGGACATCGGCGGCCCGCAGCCGGTGGTTCAGCGACTGGTCGCTCTGGGCGCGATCAAAGGTGAGGTGCTCGACCCGGGCACCGGCCCGGGCCACCACGCGATCTACTACGCGTCGAAGGGGTATGCGGCCACCGGCATCGACGGGTCGGCAGCCGCGCTGGAGCGGGCCCGCGAAAACGCCCGCAGGGCAGGGGTTTCGGTCAACTTCGAGCTGGCCGACGCCACCAAGCTCGAGGGCATGGAAGGCCGGTTCGACACCGTCGTCGACTGCGCCTTCTACCACACCTTCAGCACCGATCCCGAGCTGCAGAGGTCCTACGTGCAGGCCCTGCACCGGGCCACCAAGCCCGGTGCGCGGCTGTACATGTTCGAGTTCGGCGAGCACAACGTCAACGGATTCAAGATGCTGCGGACGTTGTCCGATAAGGCTTTTCGCGACGTGCTTCCCCTCGGCGGCTGGGAGATCACCTACCTCGGCCCGACGACCTACCTGGTCAACATGAGCGTCGAGCAGATCGAGATGATGGCCGCGCGCAATCCCGACATGGCCGATCAGGTCCATGAATTGCTGGAACAGTTCCGCTTGATGGAACCGTGGCTGGTGAACGGCCGGGTGCACGCCCCGTTCTGGGAAGTGCACGCCACCCGGGTGGACTAGCCCCACCCGCCTTATCGCAACTGGTCCAGTGTCGCGGAACGCAGGAGTAGCTACTCGCCCTTAGGCACCAGGCGCAGCGAGATGGAGTTGATGCAGTAGCGCTGATCGGTCGGGGTGGGGTAGCCCTCGCCGGCGAAGACGTGGCCCAGGTGGCTGTGGCAGTTCGCGCACAGCACCTCGGTGCGCGTCGTGCCCATCGAGTGGTCGGGCCGCAGGATCACCGCATCGGAGTTCGTGGGGTCGAAGAACGACGGCCAGCCGCAGTGCGACTCGAACTTCTCTGTGCTGCGGAACAATTCGGCCCCGCAGGCGCGGCACTGGTAGACGCCTTCGGTCTTGGTGTCGGTGTACTCACCGGTGAAGGGCCGCTCGGTGCCGGCCTGGCGCAACACGTGAAACTCTTCGGGCGTGAGCTTCTGGCGCCACTCGGCATCGGTCAGCTGGAGCTTGGGATTCATGCATCCACGCTAGCGCGCTGACGCCCGGTCGTCAGCCAGGCCGGATCGATGCCCTCGTCCAGCCGGTTCTCGGCCTTCGCGTCCAGATACCGGAACAGCAGCACCGTAAACACCACGATGAGCAACAGCGACCAGCCGTAGGTGATCTTCAGATAGTGCAAGGCGCGGCCGTACCTCATCCACCGGTAGATCAGCCAGTCGTCCAGCGCCAAGAAGCCGTAGATCCCGAGCCACGCCGGCCAGTTGCGGATCAGCGAGTTGGGCAACACCACGGTCATCAGGAACGGGAACAGCATCATCGAGTAGTAGCCCTGGGCCAGCGACAGGACCAGCCACGACCACAGCAACAGCACGCCCGACGAGCTGGTGAACCAGAACAGTGGGTCGCGGGTGCGGTAGTAGCGATACAGCAGCCACATCGCGCCGGTCGCAATGACGGTGAACAGCAGCCGCAGGAACACGATCAGCCACGTGGGCAGGCCGAAGTAGACGCCGTTGCCCTCGATCGAGCTGTTGAAGTAGTCACGCGTGCCAAGGATGTACGGCACCGTCTTGGTGACGAAGTCCATCGGATCGCTGACCAGAGGCCACGCCGCCAGGTTGACCACGACGGGTACGACGATCGCGGGAACCAGCGCCCGCCACTGGCGGTTCAGCAGCGGCAACAACAGCAGCGGCCCGAGCAACGGTTTGAGCGTCAGCGTCAGCCCGATCGCGACGCCGGCCCACCACTGACGGCTGACGCGGCCGTCGAGCAACCAGCGCAGGAACAGCATCTCCGCCAGCAGCACGCAGCCGTTGATGTTGGTGAACACCAGAGTGCTGGTGACGCTTTCGGTGCAGAACATGGCCAGCAGCAAGGCGGGCGCGGCCACCGACGACAGGGCGAATTTGAACATCCGCAGCAGGAGGTACCAGGCCAGCAGGATCGCGACGGTGTTGATCAAAACGAACAGATACCGCGACGGCGTGAAGGACAGGTACCCGAACGGCGCCATCAGCAGCGTCCCGCCGGGCGGGTACAGGTAGTGCGGGTCGACGTAGTCGAAGTGCTCGTTGTAGATGTCCCAGCCGCGCCGGAAGTTCAGCACCGCCCGGTAGACCGGCTTGAAGTCGTCGGTGATGTTGCCGTTGAGGGTGAGGATGATGCTGCGGTGCAGCACCGACATAATCGCCAGGGGCCACAACGCGGACCGCACGATGGTCGCCGCGCTCGGGGGGCCGCTGCGGGGACGAAAGGCGGCCAGGATCCAATCGCGAGAGCCGGCTCGGCTCGATTCAGCTGCCGTCACCAGCGCACCGTACACCGGCGCGCGGCCGGAAAATCAGGCGGGACAGTACGTGTCGGTGCCGGGCAATTTGCCGCTGTTGACGTAGCCGATCAGTGGGGGGACGGCGCAGCTCGAGTAGATGCTGGCGCCGTGTCCGATGCCTTGCCACATCACCCGCTTGCTGGCCGCGTTGGCGTTGATGACGGTGGCCGCCGTCGCCGCGACCCCTTCGGTGCCGACGATCGGGTCGTTCTGCACGCCCAGCAACAGGACGTCGACCTTCAACGATTTCGGCGGTGCCGGCGGCGAGCCGGTGGGCCAGTGCACGCATTTGACCATGTTGAGCGCCGCGACGGTGCCGAACTGGGGGTACAGCTTGGCCCACGCCACGACCAGTTCGCGCACGCGGTCCGGGGTGGGGCGGTTGACGGCGTCGCTGCAGGTGTTGACGAACTGGCCGTCGGAGTCCTCGGTGGCGTCGGCGTGGTTGATCAGGTTGGTCAGCTGATTGGTGTCGCCGGATCGGGCGGACGCCAGAGCGTTGGCCAGGCCGGTGGTGGCGTTGACGCGGCCGCCCGAGGGAAAGCCCAGCGCGACGGTGATGGCGCTCGCCAGCTGGGCCACCGACGCCCCGGCGGGTCCCTTGCCGGCGCGGGCGTCGGCCAGCAACCCGCTGACGGCGCCCTTGGGGTCGGGGCCCAGCGCGCAGTTCACCGCGAGGCACTGGGCGGCGAACGCATCGAGCGCGGCCTGCTGGCCCTTGGCCTGTTGCTCGGCGGCGGCTTCGGCGCTGGCGCCCAACGCAACTGGCGAGTCGAGTATCAGCCGGGCGACCTTGTCGGGGCGCGACGCGGCATAGGCCAGCGCCACCTGCGCGCCGTTGCCGATCCCGACCAGCGCGACCGCCGGCACGTCCCACAGCGACCGCAGTCGCTCGATGTCCGAGGCGGCGTGGGCGTTGTCGTAGGCGGACGCGCCGGGCGCGATGGCGTCGGTGCAGTTGGTGGTGGCGTTGTTCGCGACGTCCGACAGGTTGGCGACGGGGTCGTCCCCGGTCTGGAACTGCGCCTGATCGCGCATGATCTGCCGGTCGGAGGTGTCCCGGCAGTCGATCGGGTTCGACATGCCCATGCCGCGACGGTCGACGGCGACGATCGGGTGGGTCTGCAGCACGTCGGCGCCGCCCCGGGACAGCCAGACCGGCAACTGAGTTGAAGACGGCAGGTCCGAGCCGGTGGTGAAGACCAGCGGGCCCGCGTCGCGCGGCGTCTGGTTCGAGCGGGCGCGGACCACGCCCACGCTCACTGTGCCGGTTCCGCCGCCGTTCGGGTCCAGGTCGGCGTCGTAGTTCGCGCAATCCAGCTGGACCCCGGCCGCGGGCGGCACCGCGGCGTCGCCGAACACCCGCGACGTGCAGTCGTGCCACGGCAGGTCGTTCTTGGGGGCGGCGAGCGGCGGCGGGCCGCTGGGGGGCGGCTTGGCGGTGGCCGCACCCTGGGGTTTGGCGCCGGAATTGGTGGCGAAGCGCGGGTCGGCGGCCAGGCCCGGGACGCAGCCGGCCACCACGGTGGTCGCCGCAATCAAGATCGTGGCGAACGTGATCTGCCGACTCATGTCGACCACAGTAGCTAGCGGCGATCGCAAGCGCGGCGAAGCCGGGCGCAGCCGGGTCGCCGTAAAGCTAGGCCTTGACGTAGCGGGTGTACAGGTAACCGGCGTCGTCGGTCAAAACGTGGGCACAGCGCATCCGGGTGAGCAGCTGGCTGGGGCCCGTCGCGATGCGCCGGGCCAGCCCGCCGACGATGTAGGGCGCGATGGTCAGGCAGAGCTCGTCGAGCATGTCGCGCTGGATCAACGAATCGAGCAGCATCGGTCCGCCCTCGGTCAGGACGCGGCGCATGCCGCGAGCGCCGAGGGTGGCCAGCATGACGTCCTCGTCGACCTCGCCGGGGTCGCTGCCGGAGCAGTCGATCACTTCGCACAGGTCGGCGAGCAGGCGGCGCGCCGGGGCGGCGGCCGCCGCACAGGTGAGGATCAGCGGCGGCACCTCGGTCCTGGTGAACACCGCCATGTCGCGGTCCAGCCGACCCGACTTGGTGACGATCGCCAGCGGCGGTACCTCGCTTTGCCCGCGGGCCTGCCGCTGCTGGCGTTGGGCGACGCTCAGCTGCGCACCGGAATAGCCCTCGACCCGCACGGTCCCCGCGCCGACCAGGATGACGTCGGCGAGCTCACGCAGCAGGTTGAAGACGAATCGGTCGCCGGGACCTCCCATCGTTCCGCTGCTGCCGCCGGAGGTGGCCCCGCCGTCCACGCTGGTGATGAAATTGGCCCGCACCCATGTCCCGTCGTGTTCGGGGTAGCCGTAGAGCCGGGGGAGTTCACCGTCGTCGACTTCGCGTATCGATCCGAGCAGCGACAGCGGCGTCTCGGGAAGGGACATGAGGTCGATTGCAGCACGTCGTTACAGTTCTGGCATGCACGGGTCCCCGTCCACGCGAGTCGCGCACCTGGTGGATCGGCATCCGACCGTCTCACCGGAGCGGTTGATCGCTCAATTGAGGCCGCCCCCAACGTTCGCCGACGTGAGCTTCGCGACGTACCAGCCCGATCCGGCCGAGCCGACGCAGGCCGCCGCCGTCGTGGCATGCCGCGACTTCTGCCGACAGGCCGTGGAACGGCGCGCGGGCCGGCGAAAACTGTTGGGCCGACGGGCGGTTCTGCCCGGTGTCGGGTTGTACCTGGACGGTGGCTTCGGCGTGGGCAAGACCCACCTGCTCGCGTCGGCCTACTACGAGCTGCCCGGCGATGGCCCGGAGTCGTCAAATCCCAAGGCGTTCGGAACCTTTGGGGAGCTGACACAGTTGGCCGGGGTGTTCGGTTTCGCCGAATGCGTCGACCTGCTGGCCCACTACACGGCGGTGTGCATCGACGAGTTCGAGCTCGACGACCCCGGCAACACCACGCTGATATCCCGGCTGCTTTCGTCACTGGTCGAGCGGGGGGTGTCGGTGGCGGCCACCTCCAATACGCTGCCCGAGCAGCTCGGCGAGGGCCGATTCGCCGCCCAGGACTTTCTTCGGGAAATCAACACTCTGGCAAGTATTTTCACCACCGTGCGGATCGAGGGTCCCGACTATCGGCACCGCGGCCTGCCGCCGGCGCCGCAGCCGCTGTCGGACGAAGAGGTGGCCGATCGCGCCGCACGGGTCGACGGCGCGACGCTCGATGATTTCGACGCGCTGTGCGCGCACCTGGCCACCATGCACCCGTCGCGGTATCTGACCCTCATCGAGGGAGTGACCGCCGTGTTTCTGACTGGCGTGCACGGCATCGATGACCAGAACGTCGCGCTGCGGCTGGTGGCGCTGACCGACCGGCTCTATGACGCCGGTATCCCGGTGGTGGCCTCCGGCGCGAAGCTGGACACCATCTTCAGCGAGGAGATGCTGGCCGGCGGGTACCGAAAGAAGTATCTGCGGGCCATGTCTCGGCTCCTGGCGCTGACGGCTGGGGTCAACGAAGCACGCGGGTCATGACGAAGTCGTTCTCGCGTCCGGCGCCGACCTGAAAAGTCCGGGTGCCACTAACCGTGAATCCGCTCTTGGTGTAGAACCGCTGTGCGCGTTGGTTTGCCTGATTGACGCCCAGCCACACGCGCCGCACGTCCCATTCGCGGGCCGTGGCCAGCGCGAGGTCCATCAGCGCGGTGGCGACCCCGGTGCCGTGGTGCTCGGGCGCAACGTAGATCTTGGACAGCTCGGCGGCGTCACCGTCGCGAATCAGCATGGCGTAACCAATGATTCGGTTGTCATCCGCCGCGGTCAGGACGGCGCGTTGCGGATCGGCCAGGTATTCGGCGAACCGGTCGGGTGACAGGTTGGCCTCGACGAACGCTGCGATGTTCGCCGGCGCCATCGAGGCGGGGCAGGCCAACGGGAATGTGCGAGCGGCGATATCGGCAAGCTGCTGAACGTCAACCGAGTTCGTTGTTGCGACGCGTGTCAGAGGTTCCACTGCGCGAGGTGGTAGCCCGTCTTCTTGTCCAGCAGCACCACGGTGGAAACGGGATCACGGTAGGCGTCCCAATACACTTCGCCGCGCACGATCGCGCCGTTCGGCGCGTTGGTGAGCACGTTGTCCAGGGCGTCGGGCGCATCGGTGGCTCGTGGCTTGTAGGCGTCGGCGAACGGGGTCACGCCGTCGAAGCTGAAGTTGGTCGCCATGATGAACGGGTTGGGTACCCGGACCGCGCGGACGACCACGTCGGCCCGCTCAACCGAGCTGCCTGGAAAGCCGCGGAAGGTACCTTCGCGCGTGTAGCCGAATCCGGGGGGTGGGTCACAGGGTGACACGCCGGTGACGGTGACGTCGGCGACGTAGGTGCCGGTGTCCACCCGCAGCGTGTCCCCGATGTGGCCGATCGGTGCGTCACCGGCCCACGCGCGGGGAGCGGGAAGCCCGGCGACGGCGGTGGCGCTCGCCGCGGCGACGAGGAACGCGGACAGGACGACCAGCCAGCGGTGCATCTTCGCCTCCTAGCACCCTTGGAAGGGGACCATCGAATGATCGCACACGCGGTGAGGCGGCCGGGAGGGGTCAGACCACACCCGATCAGCCGTCCGCGTGGTCGGTCTTGCCGCCGGCGAGCGATTCCAGCGCCTTGATCAAATCGGCCTCCACACGGGCCTTGTCGACACCGCATCGGCGCAGCGGTCCCTCGTCGGAGGAGGCTTCCTCCAACTCGAGCAGGGCCAGCAGCAGATGCTCGGTCCCAATGTAGTTGTGGCCCAAACGAAGTGCTTCCCGGAAGGTCAGCTCGAGGGCTTTGCGCGCCGGGCCGCTGAACGGGATGAGGTCGGGAGTCCCGCTGCTGGGCGGGGGCAGCTCGACCGCGGCGCGCAGTGCTTCGGTGTCGACCTTTTGCAGGTGCAGCAACACGGTGGCCAGGGCGGCCGGATCGTCGAGGAGACCGAGGAGCAGGTGCTCGGGGGTGATCTCGTTGTTGGCCGCCTCGTGCGCGGCGTTCTGGGCGGCCACCACGGCGCCGCGCGCCCGCGGGGTGAAGCGGCCGAAGCCCTGTTCGGGGTCCAGAGTGGCCGGCTCGGCGCGCGGCACGAACCGCTTCTGAGCGGCCTGTTTGGTAACGCCCATGCTCTTGCCGATGTCGGTCCACGACGCCCCGGATCGGCGGGCCTGATCGACGAAGTGCCCGATGAGGTGGTCGGCGACCTCGCCCAGGTGCTCGGCGGCCAGCACGGCGTCGGCCAGTTGATCCAGCGCGTCGGCGTGCACCGATTTGATGGCGTCGATCAGCTCGTCGAGGCGGACGGGATAGGCGGTGCGGGTCGGGTCCGGCATGCCGTCAACGATAGGTTGACGACCCTGGAGCTGTCAACCAGTGGTTGACGATTGTTAAAAATTGTTTCGCCAGCGGCGAACCGCCCGCGCGTCTGGGACGATTTCGAATTTATGAAGCTTGTTCTGACGATTTCCAGTGTTGCGGCCGTGATTGGCTTGGCCGTTCCCGCGCACGCCGATGACACCGACGACGCGTTCCTCGCGTCGCTGAATTCGGCCGGCTTCACATATAACGATCCGGCGCAGGTTATCCAGGCCGCCCACTACGTGTGCTCGGCGGCCGGCGGCGGCACGGCGATGGCGGATATCGCGAAGGCGATGACATCGAAGGCGGCAGCACTGACCGAGGAGAAGGCGGAGAAATTCACCGCGATCGCGGCGAGCGCCTACTGTCCGGACGCGATCTCGTCGACCACCACGACGACCGCGGCCGCGAGCTCCTAAGCGACCGATCCGCGCCACGAGATGCGGACCGTCGCCAGCTCTGGAACGATCTGTGAGCCGTGAGGCTACTTCTGACTCTGCTCGGCCTTGCGGCCGCGATCGGCCTGGCCGGCCCCGCGCGCGCCGACAGCAACGACGACGCCTTCCTCGCCACGGTGCACGCGGCCGGCCTGACCTATTCGGATTCCGAACAGGCTATTACCTCCGGCAGGTCGGTGTGCAAGTTGGTGAGCGAAGGCTCGAATCTGGCCGACGTCGTCCGGATGATCCAGATGCTCAATCGGGGGCTTCAGGGGGACGACGCCACCCGGTTCGCCGCTATCGCCGCCAACTCCTATTGCCCCCAAGCGCTCTCGGCGCCCACCGCCGCCTCCTAGGGGTGGGCCCGGTGGGGAAATGTGATGCGCTTTTTACATATCCGCCCGCTAACGGCGGGTGAACGAAACCTGTAATCAACAATTCGCCCATACCATTTCGGCGACGGATCGCGGCCGTAGTCGAAAGGAAGCAGGGGTTTGGACTTCCTTCAGCAGCAGTTGGTCGAACCCCTTAGCAACATCCTCAATACGCACATCTTGATCTATTTGCTGATCGGCGGCGGCATCTATTTCACGGTGCGCACCCGGTTCATTCAGATCCGCTACTTCGGCCGCATGCTTCGCCAGCTCCGGAGAGCGCACCACCACGACGGCGGGATCTCATCCTTCCAGGCGTTCTGCGTGGGTCTCGCCTCGCGCGTGGGTACCGGCAATATCGCCGGTGTCGCGATCGCGCTGACCGTCGGCGGGCCCGGTGCCGTCTTCTGGATGTGGGTGGTGGCAGCGGTCGGCATGGCCACCGCGGTGATCGAGGCCACCCTGGCCCAGATCTTCAAAGTCCGCTCGGACGACGGCGCCTTCCGTGGCGGTCCCGCGTTCTACATCCAACGTGGGCTGCGGTCACGCGCGGGCGGCGTCGTGTTCGCCATGCTGTTGGTGCTCACGTTCTCCACCGCGTTCAACATGGTGGAGACCAACGCGATCAGCGGGGTCTTGCAATCGTCACACGGCATCGGGGTCGGTTGGACGACAGCCATTTTGGCGGTGCTGGCGGCGCCCGTGCTCTTCGGTGGCGTGCGACGGGTCGCCCAGTTCGCCGGGTCGGTCCTTCCGGTGGTGGCGCTGGTGTACACGGTGCTCGCGCTGGGAATCGTGGCGGTCAACATCACCGAACTGCCGACGGTGGTCAAGGAGATCATCGGCGGGGCGTTCGGAATCCGGCAAATGGCAGGCGGTTTCGCGGGGGGTGCGCTCGCCGCGATGTTCACCGGCGTCAAGCGCGGCCTGTTCGCCTGTGAGGCAGGGATGGGCAGCTCACCCAATATCGCCGGAGCCGCGACCGTGGCACATCCGGTGGAACAGGGGCTGATTCAGTCGCTCGCCGTGTTCGTCGACACGATGGTGATCTGCACGGCGACGGCATTCATCGTGCTGCTGTCGGGTCCCGAAACCTACAACCCGGCCCGGCTGGGAGCGATTGCCGGTGCGAGCCTGACGGAGTCGGCGGTTGCCGCCGATCTCGGTTCGTGGACCACGGTGTTGATGACCGCGGTGGTGTTCGTCTTCGCGTTCGCCTCGGTGCTGAGCAATTACGTGGTCGCCGAGGCCAATCTGTTCTACCTGGGTGGCCGGCGCCTGGCGGCCAATCTGTTGAAGGTGGTCACGCTGCTGTCGATCATCTTCGGGGCCCTGGCCAAGCTCACGTTGGTGTGGGCGCTTGCCGACCTGACGATGGCGGTGATGGCCATCGCGAACCTGCTCACCATCTGCCTGCTGGGGAAGTGGGCGTTCGCGGCGCTCACGGATTACCACCGACAGTTCGTGCAAGGCGTCGCGCCGGTTTTCATTGCCAGCCAGGCCGGCCTGCCCGGCGTCCTCGACGGCGACATCTGGGAACCCGCGGAGCGCCGGCAGGTCGGGGCGCTGCCCGAGTCGTTGACGTTGCGCCGCCCCGCGCTGCGCTTCTCCCGCGCGCCCGCGGCATAGCCGGGGGGCCGGGGGAGAGTTCACCCGCCGTTTGCCCGGCGAGGTGCCATTCCCCAACAGGTCTGCGACAATCGCTGCGTTATGCGATTTCTACTGGTGCTGGCGAGCGTCGCCGCAATCGGCCTGGCCGCGCCCGCGTATGCCGACATCGACAACGATCAGGACTTCCTCAAAGACCTGCGAGACGCCGGTCTCACCTACCAGGACGGCGGCAACGCGGTCACCATCGCCAAGTCGGTGTGTGAACTGCTCGACGACGGTCAGTCGTCCGCCGAGATCGTGACGCAACTCCGCAACCAGAATCCGGCTTTCCAGGGTGCCAGCGCGGCCAAGTTCACGTACCTGGCTTCTGCCCACTACTGCCCGAAGTACATAACCGGCGAAGACCGTGGTCCCAAGCCCGAGGGTCAACCCGGCAACTGATTACGCGGAGTTGTTCCGCCGTGGCTGAGCGCGCTCAGGCTGCCCGCGCCGTCCAGGTGAAGTTGTGCATCTCGGGGATCTTCGGCGCCAGGGCGGCGGCAACCAGACGGCCTGTCCGTTCGGCCACTGCCAGCGGAGTCTCGGGGGAGAGGAAGCCCTCCACCTCGACCCGCAAAGTCCGGCCGGTCCACCGGGCCCGGGCGTGCGCGTGCGTGACGCCCGGCACCGTGGCGGCGAGGGCCTCGGCGGTCGTAATGATGTCGGGGTCCACGCCGTCGAGCAGGCGGTGAGCAATGTCGGCGGTCACCTCCCAGCCGACGTGGCAGATGAATCCGGTGACGACGATCCCGGCGACCGCGTCGGCCCAGGCCCAGCCGAGCGCCACCCCGATCAGCCCCAGCATTGCCCCGGCCGACGACAGCGCGTCCAGCCAGGAATGTTTGGCGTCGGCCACCATGGTCGCCGAGCGAATCCGCTTGCCCACCGCCAACTTGTAGCGTGCCACCAGCTGATTGCCCGCGATTCCCACGATGGCCGCGGCGATGCCCCAGCCCACGTATTCGGTGCCGCCGTGCCGGAGCAGCTTGTTGATGCTCTCGTAGGCGGCGACGGCGGCGCTGCCCCAGATGACCAGTGCCACACCGATTCCGGCGAGGTCCTCGGCGCGTTCGTAGCCGTAGGGGTAGCGCTCGGTGGGCAGTTTGCGCGACGCCCGAAAGCCGACGAACACCAGGACGCTGGTGGAGACGTCCGACAGGTTGTGCAACGCGTCGCCGAGCAATGCCACCGAGCCGGACAGCAGCGCGATGGCCAATTCGATGAGCCCGGTCAGCGCCAGGCCGACGGCGCTGACGGCGACAGCCCGGTTGGCCTGCCGGCGCTCGGCCGCATCGTCGGTGACGGTGTCGAGAGGAAAACTTGCCGCGGGGTCACGGACGCCGTTGACGAGGTGCATAGGGCAAGCATGCCCGATCGAGAGCCGGCACCGCATCCCTCGCTGGCGCCCTGGGTCACTTGTCCTGATCGAGGCGGGGGGTTTGTTCCCGCGGTGAGCGATTACGCCTCGGCAGCAGCATGAGCATGACCGGGAACCGCAGCCGCGCGTCACGGTGGGAGATTTCGAGGAACACGGTTTCTATCTCGACGTTTCTTATCGGTTGTCGTTCCATCATCAAACGCGTCCGCAGATAGTGCGGGGTCCTCAGCCACTCCACCAAATTCATGCCCGTGACTGTACTCCTCTGACGAAAGCCGTTGCAGCGCAGAATGGTTGAGTGTGCGTGGCCCCGAGTGGCGTATGTCACCGCGCATTCAGCCGGCCGGTAGGCGTAGGGGTTGGTTCCCATTGACTTCGGCTCGCGTCACCGCCGATTGTCAGGAATTCTCCAGGTCTTTAGCAGGACCGCACGGCTAGAATTCATAGCGTGAACGCGCAGGCCGAAGGCTAGCGACAATCGCCTTGGTGGATCCCCATTCACCGGAATCGCGATGAGGAAGTCGGCAGCGATATTTGTGGCCGTTGGGGCACTAATGCTCAGCGGGGCCACCGCTCACGCTGACAAGCCGTCGCCGGGTCCCACGCCGCCGCCCGGCACGCCCAAATGCCTGACGTTCGATGGCCCCCAGCTGAACTGGCTGCCCTGCGGGTGGACCACCGACGGACGGCGATGGACGCCGCCACCGCCTCCGCCGCCCGCACCGTGACCAGTGGCCCACTAATCGGGGGCCCGGCGATTGGCATCCGCAAATCCGATTATTCAGCTTCCCATAAGCTGGATTTTTCCTGCACTTCCTATTCTTCGTATTCCTCCCGCATTGGAGCCGGCCCTGACGGCCTCGTCGCCGGCGTGAGAAAGGAAGTGGATCCATGCCGCTACCTCGTTGGCGTGCGCGACTGGTCGCCCCCGTCATGGCAATCGCGGCCTTGTTCGCGAGCGCTGCGATTGCCGTCGCGGATCCCGCCGACGACGCCTACCTCGCCCAACTGCGCGCCGCGGGATTTAGTTGGCCGCCGGACCACGACGCCGCGCTGACCGGGATGGGGCGCCTCGTCTGTGACGATCTCGGGTGGGGCTGGACCTACGAGCAGATCGCTCAGAATGTGCATGCCGACTTGGATCCGAGGAACGTGACGCTGGGAGACGTCCAGTCCATGGTGAGCATCGCGCATGCGACCTATTGTCCGCTTCAGCGGTGCTGGGCCGCGCACTGCTGAGGGCTTCCCGGGCCGGGGGGTGGCCCGACTCGTTACGAAGGCGCCGGCTGGCTAAAGCGCGAAATCGCTTGCCTGAGAAGTAGGTTCACGCGGTGCGCCGCCGACGCGTGTTCGCGGAGGGAACCCGCGGAGCTGAGTCAGTCGACCCTGGGCCGTGGTTGGAGACTAGGGGCCTACTGGCCGCTCGTGCGATCGCCCCTTTCGGAGAAGGGCAGGGCGGAATGGCGGCCGTTGGTCGCCGAGATTTAACTCCCTTGAGGTTCGTTCGGGATAACGTCGCCGGTTGCTCGCTGATGAGCGCTAGTTTCCTTAAGGAATTACGCTCGAGTTCTTATTACCATTTCAAACACATAACGTTTGCTGCTGGTGTAGCGTCCCGATCAATTTCATAGGGACGTGGCAGAAAGACCGGGCAATGAAAGCAGCAACCGCGGTCGCGACGGCAGCCGTTTTTGCGTTAGGTCTGCCCGCTGCCGCGCCGGCTCACGCGGAGACGACTGCGACCGTCAAAGCGCAGACCACGAACCGCATGAACGGCCCCAACTTGAAGGCGGGCCAAGAAGGCGTTTACAACGCCGGCCAGGTCCTCACTCTCGTGTGTCACGCCGCGGGCGACCCGGTGAAGGGCTTCTTCAGCTACCAGATTGCCAATGGGGGCTGGGACAGCCTCTGGTACAAGACAACCGACGGCCATTACGTCGCCGATGTCGACGTGGACACGCGCACGCTCGACGCCCTCGGTCCGGACTGCGGCGGGGGCGGGGGAGCGCCCGCTTCCGCTGCCGGCGACGACAAGGCCGCCCATGCTCTGGCGTGGGCTCGCGACCAAATGGCGGCTGACCCCAATAACACGGTCCAATGCGAGGCATTCGTCGAGCAGGCCTACAACCGTGCGTTCAGATATCCGTCGGCGATGGATGCTTTCAACGACTTCAACCGTAAAGGGCAGATCCATACCAACGCCGACAACATTCCGGAAGGGGCGCTCGTTTTTACGAGCAATCCGGGATTCGACCACGGCACCGGGCACGTCATGCTTAGCGAGGGCAACGGTCAGTACCTCACCGCCAACTACTTCACTCCGCCGCACATTCGGGAAATAAGGCCAAGCCCCAACGATTCGCAAAACATCTTTCTCGGCTGGGCGTATGCCCCGTAGGCGCTGAGGCCGAGGCGCACCGGCATTTGGACTCCGCCAGGGACAACACCCGTTCCGGAGACGCCGCGGCCTGTGGTACTCACGACCCCATGAACAATCCTTCGCCGGGCCCTGGCTGGTGGCTGGCCGCCGACGGCAAGTGGTATCCGCAGCAGTGGGAATACACGTGGGATTACCGGGAGGGGGACACCGCCATGGACGAGATGAAGCTGAGGGCCGACGAGCTGGGGCGGCTGGGGTGGGAGATGGTCGGACTCGACGCCGACCACCGCGGAGCCTTCTCTGTCGCATGCTTCTTCAAGCGGCCGATCGCACCGTAAGAACGATGCACTAGGTCGATTTGGGCCCCCACGAGTGAGGCGTTACCGGCACAAGTGGGTAAACAACGCAGTAACGCGCCGGGACGCGTCGGTTGTGCGATCAGGTCACTAGTCGGAAGGCGGCAGCAAATGGTTCGTCAAGAGGGCGGCCGGTGGGACGTCGGCATCAAAGACAACGCGGTTTACCTCCAGCGCGTCTCGGAGGGCGACGAGCAATTATTCGACGACTCGCTGGACTCTGATGAGGCCCGCAAACTTGCGGGGCTCTTGACGAAATTCGCCGACAAGCTCGACGACTCAGACAAGTCCGACGATTCCGACGAGGACAAGGACTCGAAGGACAAGGGCTCGAAGGACAAGGACTCGAAGGACAAGGACTCCAAGGACAAGGACTCCAAGGACAAGGACTCGAAGGACAAGGACTCCAAGGACAAGGACTCCAAGGACAAGGACTCCAAGGACAAGGACTCCAAGGACAAGGAGTCGAAGAAGTCGAAGGAGTCGAAAAACTCCGATGACGACGAAGATGAGGATGAAGACGACGATGAAGACGACGATGATGAGTCCGACGACTCCGACAAGTCCTCGGATTAGGTGCCGCTAGACGCTGCGAGCCCATCCCGACCTGGTGGAGAACTGAGGGATGCGCGCCGGGAAAACCGGAGGTCACCGACAGGTCAGGCCTCCCAATTTCCTTAGCTGGACACGCCTTCCGCGCGGCCGTGGGCGTCCTGCGGACCGTGGGAGGATGGCGGTGATGGCCACGGTATCCGCGGGGTTTCCAGTTTTAATGCCGCTGACAGGTCGAGCATGCCCCTGAAGCGTGTCGACGAATTGGAGCCCGGGGACAAGATCCGGATGAAGATCGGGCATGCCACCGTCGTCGCGACTGAGCCGCTTGACGACGGCCGCACCCTGCTCACCTTTGCCTACGGGACCAAAGCCCCCGCTGACAACGATCTCACGGTGGATGTCCTGAATCCTGACGAGTGGGGTTGGTAAGGCGAGGATCCACGGGGACGCCTAGACAATCGGCCAAAATGCTTGTCGCCGATAACTCTGGGTACGACCATTGGGGAAATGGTCACGGACTCAGAGGAGAAACGATGACCTCGGACCGCTTGAAAATGTTCGTCGGTTTATCCGCGGCGTCGCTCCCGATCGCCCTGTCACTTTCCCCGACAGCCTTCGCCGACAACCCGTCCTGGAACGGCCAGTACGCGATCACGTTCATGGTTGGGCCGAAGGCCGGGACCAGCATGGCGGTCGGCGACCCTGAGGGGCAGCACACCGAGACCTACGGTCTCCGCTCGAGCTGCACGAACGGAAAATGCGTCGCCACAATCATCAGTGGCCCTCCGCCCAGCAACCCGACTGTTCCACAGCCGGTTCAGTTCACGTGGGATGGAACGGCCTGGTCGCAGACCAATGATTTTCAGTGGGACTGCATGATGCCCGACACGACGATCCAATGGAGTCCGGCGCGAGCCACTGTGCGCTACACGCCGCAACCCGACGGGTCGCTTGACGGGGTCATGCACACCGACATCTTGAGCGGGCCGTGCCAGGGCACCATCGACATGGACATGAAGGCCGAGCGCGTGTGAAGTTCAAATTCGCCCAAAAGCATTGACGCACAACGTATTTCAAACGATGAGTCGTGTTTTGCCGGCGATTTCGGCGGGCGCGCTAATGCGGCCGGTTGGCCATGAAGCAGTGCACTCGTTTAACGGCATCGGCCGGCGCGACTCCCATTTCCACTAATCTCGCCTCTACCTGGTTAGAGGGCACTCCACCATCGATATCCGTCGCTATGACATGAATGCTGGGAAACCAATCTTCTGCATTTACCCCCGGCGGCGGGGGCTTCGCATCGCCTCCCACGCATTGAACGTAACCATTGACCCCGGTGTCAGCGTGAGCCGGCGACGCCCCCATCGGCACGGCGATGGTTATGCCGACCGCCGCGGCGACATAGATGAAACGCATGCTGCATTATCGCTGCGTTCGCGCGTTCGCGGAAGACCTGAATTGAGACATCAGGCCGTCTAGCGCCGGTTTATCTGGCGCTTGCCGAACCAGGCTCGGTAGGCGAGGTAGCTCATCAACACGGCGAGGCCCCCGGTACTGATCAGGCCCAGCGTCGTGCCGTGGGTGCAGACATTCAGCACGAAGAGGGTCAAGAACAGCACAGCCATCAGTGTGTAGAGGGCTCGGGCGTAGCCGGAGTTCGCGTTCACGCGCGCATTCTGCCTGTCGTGCGCGTGTCTGGGATCAGCTTGTCAATCATCATCCAGCGTCAGCCGCACCATCAGGGCGAGAAGCTCACTGCCCCTGAGAACGTGGTTCAAGGATGGGACCGCAGACGCACGTGCCAGCCGCGAACGCCGCTCGAGGCGATGAGACGATGAGCGGATGACCACCCAAACCTGCATGGGTTGTGGCCTCAAAACCCGCTACTCGTACGGGCGCACCTGCATGGGTTGCGGCTTACAAACCCGTTACTCGTACGGTCGGCGTCCGGATCATGCGCCGCGCGCGGCAGAGGCGCTCGCGGCGCTGACGAGAATTGTGAACCTGAGCGGCCGGCATCCCACGGCCGCGCTGGCGCTGACGGTGCCGAGCGTGATCCTCGGGTTGGCCGCGGTCGCCGCGTACCCGTTCGTGTTCGTGCCATTGCTGGTTTTGCTCAGCGTGGCTTTGGTGGCCTCAGCCCGCTACGAGGAAGCCCGCAACCACTCGAAGTAGTGGGTTGGCCGCAGGGTGCAAGCGAAGCCCAGGAGACGGCCGAGCGGTGACGCGAGCCCCCGAACCTCTCGGGGGGCGGCTCACCGCACACGTCAAACCCGGCTGCACCTCGATCTACCTGCCGCCACAGCCAGACCCATACCGCGAAGGGGCGCTACGCGGGCTCAGATAAGCCGTCTCAGAGGACTTCCCGGCTCAAGGGCCAGTGCATTGACCCAACCCAAATGTCCTCATCGCAAGCGCCACATGGAGTTTCGCGGCGGCGACAGTCCCATGAACCCGGCCAGGAAAGAAGCCCGCAACGTCGAGAACCGACTTGGTGCATGAGGTCAGCGCTCGGGAGGACGGCGCCACGTAACACTCGTCGTTGCGTCGGCGTATCACCAACAGGGCATAGCGGGCCTGACACCGACGACGCTGGTGTCGAAAGGTGGTCGTTCGCCCTCCCACGTCGGCACGTGATCGACTGGGGCTGACGGCGAACAAATCCTTCGCTGACATCGTGTCTTTGGTATGAAGTTCGCAATGATCGCCGCGCTGGTGTTCGCACCGCTGGCGCCGTCGCCGGGTGACCAGTGTCCGCTGGGCGCACCACCCGCCACAGACGGGCAGGGCAAGCAGATGGTGTGCGTGCATCATCACGAGTTGAACCACACAAACATCTGGGAATACCCACCCGATAACTGAAGAAGTTGTCCGTCCTTGATGATGCACAGCCCATCTGGCTCGTTGTCGCCGGCCACAGAACACACGGCTACTGCTGCCCGAAATGCTGGGCTAATTAGTGACGGCTTCAGTGTGTTTGCGAGGCTTGCACTTTCCGGGTCAGAACCGGAGTGTGATTGGGCGGTGCGACCGGCCGGTGGGGATTTGTGCGTGCCGGCGCAGCACTGACGACGATTTTCCCGCCGGTGCAGGTGACGAGCTTGCCTCCGACGATGACGCCCTGGCCCTCGTCGATCGGGATGTCGTAGCCGTCAGGGTCGGTGTAGTGGCATCCGCTGCTCGAGCCGGTTGACCCGTTGGGCTCGGCGTAGGCGGTGGCAGGGGCCAATGCGGCTATGGCCAGCGCGCCAAACAGCGTGGCGGCGTAGTGGATGCGAGTCGGTTTGCGGGTGGTGTTCTTCATGATGATCTCCTTTAGGTCGTCGCGGCCCGTCCTTTGGGCTGCATTCATAGACCTGGAGCAACCAGGAACACCGAAAAGGGACACTTTCCCTTGTGCGGGGGTGGATGGCATGCCATAACTGGTCGGCAGGGGGCGCCTGCTCACTATTGACGCCGCCCTCAAGCAGCCGTCACTGATCGCGAAGCTCGCCGAGCGGCCAGGGCATAGCCCTAAAATAGATCCTGACCTGCAAAAACTCTGGTGCGCGATACTGGGATTGAACCAGTGACCTCTTCCGTGTCAGGGAAGCGCTCTCCCGCTGAGCTAATCGCGCCGGGGTCAAAAGCTGGAGGTGGAGACGGGAATCGAACCCGTGTGCACGGCTTTGCAGGCCGTTGCCTCACCACTCGGCCACTCCACCGCTGGATTGATGCCACTTGCACCTTCGAGCGGATGACGGGATTCGAACCCGCGACCCTCACCTTGGCAAGGTGATGCGCTACCAACTGCGCTACATCCGCGCGCCCCGGACGAGATCGTCGCCCGGTGCGAAGCACGACGATAGTCGACGTGAGCGGGCACATACAAATTTCTTGGTACGGACCGCGTCTAGGCTATCGCGGCGTACCGATGACGCGCAGGCGGCCGGTACTGTCGAGGCCAGGCTCGTGCTAATCTTCGACGTCGTTCGCCTCTCGGCGCCGGTCCCGTGGCTCAGTGGGAGAGCGTCCGCTTCACACGCGGAAGGTCGCTGGTTCGATCCCAGCCGGGACCACAAGTAAAGACGCAGGCACAGCGGGCGCGAATGGTGCTCAACCCCGCAGCCGCAAAACCTCGCTGAGCGGTCGACGCGGCGTTGGCTTGGGTGGTTCGGCCGCCGCGGGCGCCACACCCACACGGACCAGGACCTGCGGCCGCCTGCCCTCTTCCAGCAGGTCCGCAATCATCTCGCGCGTGACTTTGAGCTCGGTGACGTGAGTGACCGGGCACGTGGCCAGGTTCGCCACCGTGCATTCCAGTAGCACCGCGGAGAGCGCCTCGCCGGACAACAACGCGCCAAGCTGACTGTCGTCGTCGGTGGACAGCATCAGAATCGTCGACTCGTCGGCGGGGATGTCGGTGCGCCGTTCAAGGTTATGCGTCATCGGGAACGTCCGCCCCACGTCGACGCGCTCCCTTTCGGCCGGCGACACCAGCGCACTGTACGGAATGCCCTCAGCGGCCTCGAAAGGCGCTGTCCACCAACGAAGTTCCTCCTGATAGGCGGTGTCATAGAGGCGCACCGATTCGGCCACCCACGACGCCTGTGCCAGCCTGCCGCGCGCGTCGTCGGCCATCACGTCCAGATGGACGGCATCGTTGTCGATGGCACCCCGCAGCGACGGCTCGAACGCCTCCCAGTTCATCGGCGCGATGAACGGCAATCGGTCGGTCCGGCGGGCCCAGATCGCGGAGGCGCGACGCCGTTCTTCGTCGGTGACGTTCTCCGCCGGGGTGAAGTCGACGGACGCCAGATGGTTCGGATCCTTCGGGTCGGGGAATCGCGAGATCCGGGCTTGCCACCCCGCAGCGGCGAGTGCCACTCGAAGGTGATCGAGCGCGGCGCCACAGCTGATCAGCGCCTCCCGGCCGGACCGGTCGGACACCATCGCCCGGCTTGCATCGAGAAAGAGATCCAGCTGACGGCCGCCGGCCACCCACTGCCAGGGTTGGCTGTTGTGCAGTGACGGCGCGCGGCATGCTGACCGCACCGCGTCCTCGAGGAGTTCGGTGTCCGCCATGGCGGCTGGCATTTCGACCTCAATTCTTGTCCTGGCACCGAGCATTCCACTTCTCAAGCCTATTGTCGGCCGAGTTTCGATATGACGATTGCGAACGGTCCAGATGACCGCGGGGACGCCGCCGTAAAGACGCGGTGGCGCCTCGTCTGGATGGTTGGCCACGCGCTCATGGGAGGAGCCGAGCGGCTATTCGCCAGGGCTTACGGGTGCTCCTGGATAACGCACTCCACAATCCGATTGGCCAAGCGCGGGTCGAACCCCATACGCGACACCTTCTGCGCTTCGGCAGCGGGCGATACACCAGAATTGAGGTCCTGCTCAACAACGCCAATGAGCTGCTGGTTTTGGGAGTCGTGTTCCCACAACGGGACTTCCGTAACGCTTCCCACGCAATTTCCGTAACCGCTCAAGTCGGCGCGAGCCGGTGCGGCCAACAGAGTGGCGATGGCTATGCCGACCGCCGCAGCAACGGAAAAGAAACGCACGGTCACCTGGGTACCCGGGTACAACGCAAAATAATCAGCAAACCTTTGCACGGCCGGCCTCTCGCTCGAAGACGTGTTGCCCTCAGCTATGAACGATGCTGGGATTCAAGAGAACTCCGCAAAGGATGGTGGACGATGATCGGCAATCAAGAGGGCGTCGGCACGCTGAAACTCGAGTGTCCGCAAGGCCATCCCGTGGGCAGGATCCTCAAGGACGCCCCGCACCAGGCTGTTCAGTACGATCCCGGCGCCATGGTGGGGGCGCGCCGGTTCTGGCCGGACGAGGATGACCAGCCGCAATTCAAAACGAGCTGCCGATTCTGCGACAAGCCGGTCGGGGATGCCACGGCCACGCTGCAGGTGAAACTGGCCGAAGTGATCGCCGACGCGGCCGCGACCACCGGGACGGCCACGCTGGCGTATCTCTAAGCGGCCGCCGCCGCTACTGTAAGTGCGACAGTAGCGACCGACGTAGAGGAGTCCCGTGGCCCAGGTTCCCCCGAACTCGCATGACGCCCCCCGCCCGCCCGAGGGGGATTGGCTTGGCACGCCATACCTCACCTTCGAGCGTCAGGGGTCGATCGCGGTGTGCACCATCGACCGTCCCGAAGCGCGTAACGCGCTGACGCCCGCGATGTACTTCGGAATCCGTTACGCCGTCGGGCGTCTCAACGAGGATCCCGATCTGGCCGGGCTGCTGATCACCGGGACCGGAGACGTGTTCGCGCCCGGAGGTGACATGGGCGGCGGGGGAGCCACCGACAACTGGATCACCTTCGGCGGCGCGCTGGGCATGGACGTCACCCCGTTCGACACCGTGCGCACGTCGGCCAAGCCGATCGTCTCGGCGGTCAATGGCCTGTGTCAGGGCGGCGGGTTCCAGATCGCGCTGTGCAGCGACCTGTCGGTGGTCAGCGACCGGGCCACCTTCCGCGTGCCCGAGCTGTTCCGCGGGTACGCCGACACCTACTACAGCCAGATGCTCACCCGGGTCATCGGGCCGGTGCGCACCCGCGACCTGATGTTCACCGGACGGGTGCTGACCGCCGTCGAGGCCCTGGACTGGGGCCTGGTCACCCGCGTCGTGCCGCACGAAAGCCTGCTCGACGCTGCCAAAGACCTGCTGGCGCAGTGCTGCCGCACCGCGCCGCGCGCCCGCGGCGTCATCAAGTCGAGCATCGACAGCTACCTGGGCCTCTACGACCGCATCGGCATGACCAGCAGCCTGAGCGACGCCGAGGCGCGGGAAGGCTTCCGCGCCTTCAAGGAGCGCCGCTCGCCCGACTGGGTGCACCCGGACCTGCGCGCCGAGGGGCGGCTATAAGTCGATCCACTCCCCGTGGGCAGCGATCCGCAACCGGTCGCCGATCCCGGCCTGATCGAACGCCGCGGCGAACTCGTCGACGCCCTCGCTGAAGTGCGCCCAGCCGTCGACGTGGGCCGGTATCACCACCCGGGCGCCCAGGACCTCGGCGGCGGCGGCCGCGCGCGCCGCGGTCAGCGTCAGCGGCCGCCCGCGCTCCTTGGTCGGCACGCTGGCCGCCCCGGCGAACAGCACCGCGACGTCGATGGCGCCCACCCGGTCGGCCACGTCCTTGACCGCCGCCATCGAGGCGTTGTCGCCGCTGAGGTACACAGTGGGCAGGCCGGCCCCGGACAGCACGAAGCCGGTCACCTCGCAGTTGATGTGGCCGCCTTCGTCGCGCTGCCCGTCGGCCGGGCCGTGCACCGCCGGAACCGCTTGCACCGCAAGCGATCCGGAGAGCTCATGAGTCTGCCAGGGCGCAACCCCCACCGCCGGCGGTCCCAACCGGCCGGCGCCGCCGGGATGGGTGAGTACCAGCGGCGCGGCCAGGGCCATCCGGCGGCCGTCGTCGTCGAGGTTGTCGGGATGCTGGTCGTGGCTGATCAATACCGCGTCCACCGGGCCGAGCGCCTCGGCGCTCACGGCGGGCCCGGTGAGCTTGGTCAGGTACGCGTGCACCCCTGGCGGGTCGAACGTCGGGTCGATCACGATCCGGTGGCCCGCGATGTCGACGACCGTGGTCGGGCCGCCCAGCACACTGATGGCGCAGGCGCGCCGCTGCGCGTTCACCAAGGCGCTCATATCCCCCGGGTCCGGTCGCGCCAATACGGTTCGCGCAGCTCGGTTTTGAGGATCTTTCCGCTGGCATTGCGGGGCAGCGATTCCACGAAGTCCACGGTTCGCGGGCATTTGTAGCCGGCCAGGTGCTCACGGCAGAATGCGATGACGTCGTCGGGATCGATCTCGCCGGTGGCCACCACGATCGCCTTGACCGATTCCCCCCAGAAGTCGTCGGGCACGCCGATCACCGCGGCGTCGGCGATGGCGGGATGCTCGATGAGCACGCTTTCCACCTCGGGCCCATACACGTTCTCGCCGCCGGTGATGATCATGTCCTTGAGCCGGTCTTCGATGTACACATAGCCGTCGGCGTCCAGGCGGCCGATGTCACCGGTGCGCACCCAGTCGTCGTCGGTGATCGTCTCGGCGGTCGCCTCCGGCCGGTTCAGGTAACCGCTCATGTTCTGGTTGCTCCGCACCCAGATCTCGCCCGGCTCCCCGGCCGGCAGCTCGGCACCCGTCTCCGGATCGACCACGCGAATCTCGGTGCCCAGCACCGCCTTTCCGGCCGCCAGCTGCAGGTGTGGGCGGGCGGAATCGCGATGATCGGCGTCGCTGAGCGCGGTGACCGCGCCGCACAGTTCCGTCTGCCCGTACACCTGCACGAAACGCGTTTCGGGCCAGGTGGACAGCGCCCGATGCAGCAGGGGCAACGGCATGGGCGCGGCCCCGTACACGATGTAGCGCAGGCCCGCGAACATGGCGTGCGCCGCTTCGCCGGCGTCGAGGAACCGGGCGATCACCGGCGGGACGAAGAACGCGTGGGTCGCGCCGGACCGCACCGCGCCCATCAGGGCGGCGGCGTCGGGCTCGCGGGTCATGATCGTCGGCACGCCGGCCCGAATACCGAAGAGCGCGTAGCCGATTCCGCCCACGTGGAAGAGGGGCATGGCGACGAGATTCGCGTCCCCGTCGTCAAACGGGAACGCCGGCGCCAGGTTCGCCGCGTGATTGACCAGCGCGCGCTGGCTCAGCAGCACGCCCTTCGGCCGCCCCGTGGTGCCGGAGCTGTAGATCACCAGCGCGGTCTCGCTCCCGTCGACCTGAGCGTCGCTGTCCGTGGGCGCCGTCGCGTCCAGCAGCGATTCGTACTCGTCGCCCACCACGACGATGCGCTGCACGCCCGGCGCTCGTTGGGCGGCCGCCTCGGCCGCGGCCTGCAGCTCCGCGCCGACGAAAAGCAGCCGCGCGCCGCTGTCCTCGAGCACGTGGACGAGTTCATCGCCGACGATGCGCCAGTTGACGACGGTCGTCACCGCGCCGATCGACGCCGCGGCGAACAGCACCTCGAGGCAGGCGGGGTGGTTCTTGTCCAGAACGGCCACGCACTGCCCGCGCTGCACACCGGCGTCGCGCAGCGCGCCGGCCGCGCGCCGGATCCGCGCGGCCCAGTCCGCCCAGGACCACTGCCCTTCGCCGTAGCGGATCGCGATGGCGTCGGGCTGCTGGCGCGCGTGCCGGTCGACGAATCCGGCGAGCGTCTCCGTCGTGTTCGCCGTGGTGTCGGCTGGTGGCATGAACTCCTCCGAGGTCGATTTGCTCCAGTCTGTGATACGCGGTCGCGGCCGCGCACGCCACGGCGGCCCTCATTCCATCGATCGGATCATCATCGCGCCGTCGTCGACGGCCTGAGGAGTCGCGTTGTTGTTCTGTCGGAAGTCGATGAAGGCCGACCGTTGGTTGGATGTGTTCAGCAGCTCGGTGAAAGTGCCGAGGACGGGAATCGGTCCCTCTGCTGCCGGCACATCGGCGGTGTAATCCACTGAAGCCTGTTGCTGAAAGCTGGCGCTCTGGAGCGGTTGCGTATCGGGTGCGGCCAAGTTCCTCAGATTGCCCAGGCCGGACGCGGATGCGTATTGATTCATGTCGTCCTGCAGGACCGCGCCGACATCCGTACTGCCGGCCTGCTTGACCGCCACTCGTAGTTGCGCGCTGCCGTCGGTATTGCTGAGTGCCACCCAATTCGGACCGCGGTGCCCGAGAACCCACCCGGGTGCCGGAGCGACCGAGACGCCGTCGGCAACAGCGATCGGCTCGGCCGATGCGAGCCGCACAGCAGGCGGTTCGGCGGTGGCGATCAGGACGGTCGCCGCCGTTATTGCGGTGGCCACGGCCATCGCGGCGGCGACCCGCTTGGGATGTATTGGCCCGAGTATCGACGAACGCATGCGCTGGCTCCTGGTCCGGGGGCAAAAAGGGGATTCGCCCGCTGGTTCTACGATCTCCCCGGAAGGCGCGCGGTGTCCAAGATTGGGCCGCTATTTGCTGATCGCCCTTCCTTATCGAGGAAAGCCGGGAAAAGCGCCGCGCCGGAGTTCCCCCTCGCGCGGGGGCGCGGTGTGCCAACATGACTGCCATGGTGAACCCCGACCGGGCCGGCTCGCGCACCTTCGTCGTGACGGGCGCCGCGTCGGGAATCGGCCTGGCGACCGCGAGGCGCCTACTGGCCGAGGGCGGCACGGTGATCGGCGCCGACCTGGTCGCAGCGCCGGACCTCGGTCCCCGGTTCCAATTCGTCACCGCCGACGTGACCGACGAAGCCGCGATCGCCGAGGTGCTGGCCGCCGTGCCCGGCCGCCTCGACGGCGTCCTGCACGCCGCCGGGGTCGCCGGGGGAGGCCCGGTGCACCTGCTCGACCGGACCGAGTGGGATCGGGTGATCGGGATCAACCTCACCGGCACCTTCCTGGTCGCGAAGGCGGCGTTGGCCCGGATGATCGAGCAACCCCGCGTCGGCGGGGAACGCGGTTCGCTGGTGACCGTCGCGAGCGTCGAGGGATTGGAAGGCACCGCGGGCGGAAGTTCGTACAACGCGGCCAAGGGTGGCGTCGTGCTGCTCACCAAGAACATCGCGCTCGACTACGGGCCGAGCGGCATCAGGGCGAACGCCATCTGCCCGGGCTTCATCGAAACACCAATGGCGCAAAGCGTGTTCGGTCTCCCGGGGATGGAGGGCCCGCTGCAATCCATCACCTCCGAACACGCCCTGCAACGGTTGGGCCAGCCGGAGGAGGTGGCGGCCATGGCGGCATTCCTGCTGTCGCCCGACGCCTCGTTCGTCAGCGGCCAGGCGATCGCCGTCGACGGCGGCTACACCGCCGGTCGCGATCACGGTGTGGTCAAACTCTTCGGCTTTCCCTCCTAGCGCCTTAAGATTCGCGCATGGTCACTCCCGATGAGGCGATCGAGGCGATCCGAGGCACCGGCGGTGCGCAGCCGGGCTGCCGCGCGCTCCACGCCAAAGGCACGCTCTACCGCGGCACGTTCACCGCGACGCCCGACGCCCTCATGCTCACGCGCGCAAAGCATCTCGACGGCTCGCCGGTCCCGGCGCTGATCCGCTTCTCCAACGGCGCAGGCAATCCCAAACAGCGCGACAACGTGCCGGGCATCCGCGGGATGGCGGTGAAGTTCACCCTGCCCGACGGCTCCACCACCGACGTGTCGACGCAGACCGCACGCCTGTTCGTTTCCAGCACACCCGACGGGTTCGTCGATCTGCTCAAGGCGATGCGACCCGGCCTGACCACACCCCTGCGCATGGCCAAATACTTCCTCACCCATCCGAAGCTGCTGGGCGCGCTGCCGGTGGTGCGGGACGCCAACAGGATTCCGGCGAGCTACGCCACCGTCGAGTACCACGGCCTGCACGCCTTCCGCTGGGTCGCCGCCGACGGCAGCGCCAGATTCGTTCGCTATCACCTGGTTCCGGCCGCCGCGGAGAACTTCCTATCGGCGTCGGCCGCCCACGGCAACGGGGCGGACTTCCTCACCGACGAGCTGAACACGCGCCTGGAGAGCGGGCCGGTGCGGTTCGGATATCGCGTGCAGATCGCCGGGCCCACCGACTCGACGGTCGATCCGTCGGCGCCCTGGCAGAGCACGCAGATCGCGACCGTCGGCACCATCGAGATCACCGGGCTGGAGACCGAGCGCGAGCACGGCGGCGACATCGTCGTTTTCGACCCGATGCGTGTCACCGACGGCATCGAGCCCTCCGACGACCCGGTGCTGCACTTCCGGACGCTGGCCTATTCGGCGTCGGTCAAGCTGCGCACCGGCGTCGGTCGCGGGGCCGAAGCGCCGCCCGCCTGACGGGGGAACGCAACCGGCGGTCGCCCGCCTGCCGAAACCTGCGGCAGGCTAAGGTTTTTCTTCAGTGTCGCCTTCCCACATGATTCTCATTTGCTTGGCCGGGTTCTGCGCCGGCGCCATCAACGCGCTGGTCGGGTCCGGGACGCTGATCACGTTCCCCACGCTGGTCGCCCTCGGCTTCCCGCCGGTGACGGCCACCATGTCGAACGCGATCGGTCTGGTCGCCGGCAGCGTGTCGGGCACCTGGGGCTACCGTGCCGAGCTGCGCGGCCAATGGGATCGGCTGCGCTGGCAGCTTCCGGCGTCGCTGTGCGGCGCGGTGCTGGGTGCGTTCCTGCTGCTGCATCTGCCGGAGAAGGTCTTCGCCGAAGTGGTGCCGGTGCTGTTGGTCCTGGCGCTGGTCCTGGTGGTCGCCGGGCCGCGGATTCAGGCGTGGACGGGCCGGCGCGCCGAGGCCGCGGGCCGCTCGCCCGAGCACATCACGCCCCGCCGCATGGCCGTCCTGGTGTTCGGGACATTCGCCGTCGGCGTCTATGGCGGTTATTTCACCGCCGCTCAAGGCATCCTGTTGGTCGGCCTGATGGGCGCGCTGCTGCCGGAGTCGGTACAGCGGATGAACGCCGCCAAGAACCTGCTGGCGCTCGTGGTGAATGTCGTTGCCGCGATTGCCTATACGTTGGTCGCCTTCGGTCGCATCAGCTGGCCGGCCGCCGGGCTGATCGGCGCGGGGTCGCTGATCGGCGGGCTGATCGGGGCGCGCTACGGCCGCCGGCTGTCGGGAAACGCGCTGCGCGCGACGATCGTGGTGGTCGGCCTGATCGGGCTGTATCGACTCCTCGCCGTGGCCTGACGGGCGTGGCTGCGCCCCAAGGGGTTCAGCTCAGCGTGGCGGTGGCCACTTCGTCGATGACGTCCATCACCTCGCCCCGAGTGCGCCACGCCCGCAGCTGACGCATCGCCCCGTTGCCCTGCGTGGCGACACGGTCGAGTTCGCCCACCACGCGGTCATATTCGCCGAGCGTCTCCAGCGCCGGCCGCACGCGCTGTACGAGGGCGCCCAACTGCTCGCGCGCGGACACCGCTCCGCGGCCGTGGACAAGGTCGAGCGTGCGTCCGGCGAGCCCGTCGTGGGCGGCCTTCCAGTACGCCGCGCGCAGGGCCGCCGGCGGAAGCCGCCCGGGCTGGTCGTCGTCCAGCGCCGTCATCACCGCGGCCCGGACCAGCGTGGCGAGCAACACCGTTTCCGCGACGGTCGCCGGCACGTCGGCCACCCGCACCTCGATCGTCGGGAAGTTCTCCGACGGGCGCACGTCCCAATACACCATCTTCTCGTCCAGGATCACTTCGCTGTCGATCAGCATCCGCACTGTGCGGTCGTATTCGTCGGGCGACGGGAAGAAGGGCGGCGGCCCGGCCACCGGCCAGCGTCGCCACAGGACACTGCGCCAGCTCGCGTAGCCGCTGTCGGCGCCGCGGTACACCGCCGAATTAGCCGCCAGCGCAAGCAAATTCGGTAGCCACGGCCGCAGCCAGTTGCTGACATGGATGGCAGCCGCGCGGTCGGGAACCTCGACGTGCACATGGCATCCGCAGATCCCTTGCTCGTGTGCGACCATCCCGTACTCCGCGCCGATCCGGCGATAACGGGGGGTGTCGGTGACGGGAAACTCGTGCGGTGTGGCCGGCGGCAGACCGGCGGCGAGCAGCCGAAGCCCCACAGCCTCGGCCGCCTGTGCCGCGGTGCGCCGCAGCCGGGCCAGCTCTTGGCCGAGTTCCGTGCTGGTCGACACCACGCTGGAGGTGGTTTCCACTTGGCAGCTGCTCAGTTCCAGCTGCAGCTCAACACCCCGGCGCTTGGCCTCGGCGGCCACATCGGCGTTTTGCGGAGCCGGTTCGCCGGTTCGCGGGTCGACAAGGAGGAATTCTTCCTCCGCGCCGAAGGTGGGAGGGTCGTTCATCCAGCCGCAGGGGCCCTATCGGTGTCCGTGCCGCGCCGTCACCAACGGGCCGCGGATGCCAGCGCGGAATCGGCGGTCGGGTAGATGGGCAGCAGGGCCGACAGGCCGCACGCGTCGACGATACGGGCGACGATCGGCTCGCGGCTCACCAGGCGCAACTCGACGCCGCGCTCCTTGCAGCGCTTCGCCTCGTCGGCCAGCACCGCGAACGCGCAGCAGGCCATGAAATCCAGCCCCGTGACGTCGACGACCAGGGACCCCGGCGCGATGACGATGCCGGCGACTTCGCTGACCAGCTGGCGCCAGGTGTGCTCGTTGCAGGCGTCGACCTCCCCGCCGGCATAGATCAGTACCGCCGGGCCGCTGCGATCGGCTGACGCGCGCAGCGTGCTGTTGGGGTCGCCAAGCTCGTAGACCAGCTTCGTGCTCAGCATCAGGTGGGTAGTTGTCATGGGTTCTGCAATGACCGAGCTCAACATCGTGGACTCCTAATCGACCGGCGTCTACGACGCTGCGATGGATGCCCGTCCTGCCGTCTGAAGACAGACTTTTTCGCGGAATGCGAATCTCATTTCTATAACAAGACAGGTCTGTCTGTCTACCTATGCCAGCTAAGAGTATGTTGTGGGTTGCTATGACAACCTCCGATGTCGGAACGCCCGCCGCGTCGGCTCGTGAACGTATCCTGTCCGCGGCATATGAGCTGTTCAGTCGGCGTGGAATCCGTGCGGTCGGCACCGAAGAGGTGATCGACCGGGCCGGTGTCGCCAGGGCCACGTTGTACCGGCATTTCGCCACCAAGAACGACCTTGTGCTGGCCGTGCTGCAGCGGCGCGAGGAACTGTGGACCCACGGCCTGATCGAGGAGCAGTCACGGCAGCGGGGCGAGACGCCCGAGCAACAGTTGCTCGCGATCTTCGACGTCATGCACGACTGGATTCAGCTGCGTGACGGCTACGAGGGCTGCTCGTTCATCAACGTGCTGCTCGAACTCGGGCCCGATTCGCCTGCGGGACGGGCCTGCATCACCCACATCGAGCACGTACGCGACATCGTGCGTCAGCGCGCCGTGGCGGCGGGCCTGACCGACGTCGAGGACTTCGCCTCGTCCTGGCACATCTTGATGAAGGGCGCCATCATCCTGGCGGCCGTGGGCGACATTGATGCGGCGTTGCGTGCCCGCAGGATGGCCGTTGCCCTCATCGAAGAGCACCGTCCGGCTGCGCCCGAGGATCTCGGCGAGGCGGCCAGCTAACCGCTGTCTCAAGCTGCGTCGGCCGCGGTGCTGTCGGCGTTGCGGTAATGCTCGGCCTCGAGCTCGGCGATGGCCCGGGAGGTGCGTTCTCGCAGCGCGAAGGCGGCGATCAGCCCGAACACGATCGCGATGACCAGCGCTATCCAGGAGAACCGCTCCAGCCAGCGTTCCGCGGCCATTCCGGCGTAGTACACCAGCGCGGTCGTGCCGCCGGCCCAGCAGATGGCGCCCGAGACGTTCGCCGCCAAGAAGCGCGGGTAGTGCATCTTCAGGGCGCCGGCCAGCGGCCCGGCGAAGATCCGCAGCAGCGCGATGAACCGGCCGAGGAAGACCGCCCGAACTCCCCAGCGGTTGAACAGCTTTTCGGCCAACGCGACGTGTCCGGGACCGAAATGTTTGGGGAACCGCCGGCCCAGGCGGTCGAAGAGCGGCATGCCGAACCGGCGTCCGATCGCGTACCCGATCGAGTCGCCGACCACGGCGCCGATCACCGCCGCGACGCCGACGCCGACGGGGTTGACGGGCAGATCGTCGTGCGACGACATCAGCGCGGCGCTGACCAGGATGATCTCCCCGGGAAGCGGAATGCCCAGGCTTTCCAGCCCGACCACACCGCCTACCACCAGGTAGACCGCGAGCGGCGGGATCGCGTGCAGCAAAGCCTCCACATCCATGCGTCCAGGATGCCTGACCGTCCGGCGATACGCGCCCTAAACCCTCCGGGTCGCGTCGGCCGGTCGGCTCGGCGCGCTGAGGCTCTCCAGCTGGGGCCGTTTGGGCTCGCGGCCGTCGGCCGACGACAGGCCGCGCAGGCGCCGCCAGATCCACGGGAAGAAACTGTCCTGCGTCCAGCGCAATTGCTCGTAGGTGCCCGTGGTCAGCGACCGGCGCCTCGCATCGGGGCTCCCGTGGGCCCAATCATGGTTGCTGCCGGGCAGATTCAATGCCTCGGCGGCCGCGGCGGCGAACAACATGTGCCCCTTGGTGGAGGCGTGCACCCGGTCGATGGCCCAGGTGTCCAGCTCGCGCATCGACGGCGCGTTGTACAGGTCGACGAGCCGGAAACCGTAGCGATCGGCGGCGGCCGTGATCGCCGCATTGATGCGGGCGAGACGCCCGGACACCAGCCGACCGAGCGGCAGGAACTGCGCGACGTTCGGGAAGGTCGTCGTCACCACCGTCGCGCCGGATCTGGCCAGCGCGGCGTAGACGTTTTCGAGGTCGGCCAGGGCCGGACCGAACGACCGCCCCGGCTGGATGACGTCGTTCATCCCCGCGCAGACGGTGATCAGGTCGGGCCGCATCGCCAGGGCCAGCGGGACCTGCTCGGACAAGACGTCGGCGACCCGTTTGCCGCGGATCGCCAGGTTGGCGTAGTGCAGTCCCGGATACAACGAATCGATCGTGACGGCGAGCCGGTCGGCGAATCCGAGGAGACCGACGACGTCGTCGCCGTCCCACAAGCCCTCGGTCTGACTGTCCCCGATGGCGACGTAACGGCGATATCCAGACGGAATAGCCCCGAACACGAAGCCGAGAATAATAGCGATCGCGATTGCGGTGTGGTAGGCATGGCCGCCACTTGCCGCGCGCGGCCGTGCTCAGCTTGCTGTGAGTCGCAACCGGCGCGAGTACCTTCGCTGTCATGGCGAGAAAGAGCGAGCGGGCCACGGCCGCGCCGGACGCCGATTCGCTTGCGCCGCAGTATCCGATCGAGTCGGTCGACAACGCGCTCAAGCTGCTGCTGTTGTTGGGGGAACAACCACAGATCCGGTTGAGCGAGGCCACCCGCTACCTGGGCGTGGCGTCGTCCACCGCGCATCGGTTGCTGGCGATGCTGGCCTACCGCGGGTTCGTCCGGCAGGACCCGGTGTCGAAGGCGTACCTGCCCGGACCGGCGTTGACCGGTGTGGCGTTCGCGATCTTCGGCCGCATCGACATCCAGCGATCGGCCGCCCCGATCATGCGAAGCCTCGGTGAGCAGCTGCGCGAAACCATCCACGTCGGGATGTTGGACGGCGCCAGCGTCCGCTTCATCGCCGCCGTCGAAGGCCCGGCCGCGGTCCGGGTGGCCTCGCGACTGGGCCGCACCATGCCGGCGCATTGCACGTCCACGGGCAAGGTGATGCTGGCGCAGCTGCCCGAACCGGAGCTGCGTCAGCTGCTGCCGCACGAGCGGTTGGAACGCATCACGGCCGCGTCGATCGGCAGCCGGACCGAGTTGGAGGCCGAGCTCGCCGCTATCCGCGAGCGCGGCTACGCCATCAACCGCGAGGAAAGCGAGGAAGGCGTGGCTTCGGTCGCGGTGCCCATACCGACGCGGGCGCCGGGCCTGCGCCTCGCGCTCAACGCCGCCGCCCCGCAGAATCGGCTGGACGCCTCCCGCTACGGCGCGGTGGCCGCGGCTCTTGGCAAGGCGGCCAAGGAGATTGGCGACCAACTCGGCTGAGACGGCGCCCCGAACGCTGCCCGGCGACCGCGGCATTGTCATGGCCGTGCGGGGGATGGCGCGGGGTTTGATACCGTCCGCGCTACCAGCGCTCTCCGCAAGGATGTGTGCACTCCCGTTTTTGATAGCGCCCGCGCTATCAAATTCCGCGTGAGCCATATGGTCCGGAGAGCCGCGCCTCCCCGGGACATGAGTGACTCCCGATCTTGATAGCGCCGGTGCTATCAAATCCGGCGTGAGCCGCCATCGACCACGTGACAGCTGCTGGTGCCCGAATGATTTGAGTATTCTTACGGATTCCGGCGAGCAGCGCGCTGCCGCAGGCTCTTTGGCATGACCGTTCCCAATAGCATCTCCAAAACCACAGCCGCATTCTTCGTTCAGGCCGCCGTCGCGTTCGCGATCAGCCTCGTGGCAGCGCTGGGCGGGATCTACTTCCTTCCGCTCGATGGGTGGCAGCGATCGTTTCTCGGCATCACCTTCTTGTTCTTGGTGTCGAGCGCGTTCACCCTGGCCAAGGTGATCCGCGACCAACAGGAAGCCGCGACGGTGCGCGTGCGCCTGGACGAAGCACGCATCGAGAAACTGCTGGCCGACTACGACCCGCTCAATGCCGCCTCGAACTAAGTAGTACTACTCAGGCCTGACGCGTAGAACTGCGCGGGCGCGGGCCCTGCGCGATCGGCGATGCTCTTCACGACAGCGCGCCGATTAATCCCTTGTTCACCAATAGATTCCCCGAAAGGGCCGGTACATCCCCATGGCAGCTCTCGCAAGATTCCCCGACGTCGCCGAGGTGGCGGCGGCCACCCCGGCCGACCGCGATCGCGTACTGGACGTCATCCGCATCACGTCGCTGATCGGTGTGGTGCTCGGCCACACCGTGATGGCCATCAGCATCATCGAAAACCACGTCTTGATCTGGGATAACCTGCTGACCACCTCGGTGGTGTTTCAGGCAGCGACCTGGCTCCTACAGATCATGCCGCTGTTCTTCTTCGCCGGCGCCGCGGCCTGCCTATCCTCGTGGTCTGCCGGCACAAACTGGGGTGACTGGTTGATGAAACGCTGCACCAGACTGTTCCGGCCGGTGTTCTACTACCTGGCGTTTTGGGCGGTCGCGCTGACGGTGCTGTATCAAATTCTCCCGCAACACATCTACGAGCCGGTCGCCGGTGTCAGTACGCAGCTGCTGTGGTTCTTGGGCGCCTACGTGCTGGTGCTGGCCGCCATGCCGGTGCTGTACAGCATCAACAGCGCCGGGCGCCTCGCCGCCGCTGTGGCCGGCGTCTACGCGACCATCGCGGCGATCGACGCCATCCGGCTGCACTGGCCGGCCATGATGCCGCTGGGCTACCTCAACCTGGCCGTCTGGCTCATCCCCGCCATGTTCGGCATCGCGTACCGCCGCCGACTGCTCACCGGGCGCGCCGCATTCGTCATCGCGGCCATCGGGTTCGCCGTCGACGTCGCGCTCGTGCACTGGGGTCCGTATCAGATCAGCATGGTGGGCACCGGTGATCACCAGCTGTCCAACACCAGCCCGCCCTCGCTGCTGTTGGCCGGGCACGCAATCATCCTGAGCGCCTTGGCTATTGCTGCCGCGCCGACGATCGCACGCTGGGCCCAGCGACCGAGGGTGTGGTGGTGGACCGCCATTGGTAACTCCGGCGCCATGACGCTTTACCTGTGGCACATGCCCGTGCTGCTCGGCGTGCACCTGGTCTTCGACTGCCTCGGCTGCCCTCGTTACCCGGGCTCGCGGGACTTCCTCGCCGTCAGCCTCGCGCAACTGCTCGTCGTGGCGGTCGCCGTGGCGGTGCTTTTCGTCGCGCTGCGGCCGCTGGAGAACAACCCACTGTCGGGCTGGGACGGCGCCCCGACGGTGACAGGGCGCGGGCGGGGAACGGCGATCGGCGCCCTGTTGTGCGTGGCGGGCGTGGCCATCCTTGCCGCCATCAGGTGGGGGCTCAAAGACGACGGCCTGGTGTGCATGGCCGTAATGGTGACTGCGTTGGTGGGTGCCCGCGTGGTGGCCGCCGCTTCGGCCAAGCGCCCCAACACGGTTCGCGGGTAGAGATTTCGTTGACCCGCAGGGCGGTCAGCTGGCTGCTCTGCGGGTCACGGGTCCTCGTCGAGGCCGTGCTCGATGGCGTAGCGCGCCAACTCCACCCGGTTGGCGACCTGAAGTTTGCGAAAGGTCGCCTGCACGTGGTTTTCCACCGTGCGGTGGCTAAGCGACAGCTTCTGGGCGATCTGCTTGGCGGACAAGCCCTTTGCCACATAGCGCAAAACCTCGGTTTCGCGTTCGGTGAGCGTGGGCCGAGCGGGACCGTCGTCCTTGCTCTGCGCCATCCGTCGGTATTCACCCAACACCAGCCCGGCCAGACTCGGGGTGAACACGGCGCGGCCTTCGGCGGTCGCTGCCACGGCTTGCGCCAGTTCTGATTTGGATGCGCTCTTGACCAGATACCCGGTCGCGCCGGCCTTGACGGCTTCCAACACGTCGTCTCGCTCATCCGAGGCCGAGAGCACCAGCACCCGAGACGAGGGAGAGACCGCGAGCACCCCCGCGGTCGCTTGTGCGCCATCGCCGTCGGGCAGCTGCATATCCATCACGACGACGTCGGGCTTGACCACGGCCGCCCGCCGCCCCGCCGCGGCAACGCCATCGGCGGTGGCGACCACGGTGAACCCCTCGTCGGCCAGGTCGCGGGCGACCGCGTCACGCCAGATGGGATGGTCGTCGACGACCATCACCGTCGTGGGGGTCTCATCGGCCATGGGACGCCTTTCCGCGTGGGACGCACAACTCCCATTCGGCGCCTTCTCCCGGTTCACTGCGCAGGTGGGCGCTGCCGCCCAGCGAAGTCAACCGCCCGACGATCGATTGCGAGATGCCCAAGCGCCCCTGCCCGGCCGCTTCCTCGAGCCGTCCGGCGGCGATTCCCACCCCGTCGTCGCGGATGCTCACCACAACGGAATCGCCGAGGTCTTCGACGAGCACGAACGCGTGTGCACCGGGCCCGGCATGTGCTTCCACGTTGTCCAGCGCGTTGCCCACCGCCGCGTCGAGCTCGGTGCCCACCCGGCGAACCACGGGCACCGGTATTGCGGGCAGGCTCAGCGACACCCGGTCGGATTCCCGGCAGCGCAGCAGGGTGCGCAGATCGATGGTGGCGCCGTCGGTGTCGTGGTCGATGTCCGTGCTGGCGAGCCATCGTCGTAGCGCGCGTTCCTGCTCGCTGGCGAGGTCGGCGAGTTCTGCTGTGGCGCCGCCGATTTCGTGGCCCTTCTTGGCCACCAGCGCCAGCACCTGGATGGCCCCGTCATGGACTTGGCGGGACAAGCGTTCCCGTTCCTGCACCGCGGCCGTCAATCGGGCCGCCTGTTGGAGCTCATCGTGGGCGCGCCGCGCGGTTTGGGCGGCCATGCCGATCGCCATGCCGATCGCCAGCTCGATGATGACGGTGGCGTTATGCCCAAGGTTGAGGGCGAGATAGTTCTTGACCGCGAAATTGGTGGCCATCACCACCAGGCCCGCGAGCATGCCGCCGGCGGGGCCGAACTGGATAGCCGCCGAGATCGTGGGGTTGCTGGCCCACAGCGTTGTCGGCCAGGTCTGATTGTCGGCCGCCCAGTGGGGGGTGGTGACGATGGTGTTCGACGACATGAGCAGCACGACGATCACGACTTCGGCGAGTACCCACGCTGGTTTGCGACCGAACCCGCGTAAGTAAGCCACCGCGCACGCCGCGCTCCAGCCGATCAGCACCGCGAACAGCACCCAGCCCAGCGCGGGCCGACGCAGATCCGGGTTGATGGCGATCTGGAACCCTGCGGCGTAAATGCAGCTCAGCAGCCGGAACACTTGCGCCGCACGCCATAACGGCGTGGTGGGATCAAGGCTGTTTTTCGCCATCGTGGTCAGCATAAATGTGGGGCCTGATGGCGGTGGGGAAGACTGGCGTGTGACGCAACGTCAGTCGGCCGGCAACCGTGCAACTTCGTGCCGCCAGGCTGCCTCGGCGGTGAACGAGGGCCCCAGGTCGGGCAGGTCTTCCCAGTCGGCGTCGTCGATGTCCCGCAGGGTCCCACCCGCGCCTCGCACCCGCAACGACATTCGGGCCAGCGCGTCGAGGCTGATGGCCTGCAGCACCGCCTCCGGCACGGTGGCGGCCGCGCTGGTGATCCCGTGTCCGCGGCAGATCACCACCGGCCGCCCGCGCATGGCGGCCACCATCTCCTTGCCCAGCGCCGGGGTGCGGATCAGCACGGCGCGTTCGTAGACGGGCACGCCGCCGCGTGCGAGCCACGCGCCGGGAATGTCGTACGCACCGTAGATCGGCCGGATCGCGATGCCGGCCAGGTCGGCGGCGACCACGGCGGGCGGGTGCAGATGCGCCACGGAACGATGCCGGGGATCGGCCAACATGGTCTCGACGTGGATGGGCAATTCGTTGGGCACGCGATAGCCGTCGAGTTCGCCGTCGGCGCCTGCGCCGCCGTCGAAGGTGACGAGCCGGATGTCGCTGGGCCGGGTGAAAGCCACCCCGGTATCGGTGTCGCTGCGGCAGCGGACGAGCAGGCGCTCGTCGTCGACCCGCATGCTCAGGTGGCCGAGGATGCCGTCGACGAGGCCGCGGGCCGCGGCCACTCGGCAACCCTGCGCCACCAACGCGCGCTGCTCGTCAAGGGGGGTCATCTTGGCGCACCCAGCCCGAATCCCCCGTCGGGACGGACGGTTTCGCCGGTGATCCCGCGGGCCCGGTCGGAGGCCAGGAACGCGAAGCTCCACGCGTGGTCCTGCCCGGAGAGCGCGACGTTCAGCGGCGTGCGCGCGGCCAGCTGTTGTGCCCGGTCGGCGGTGTCGTCCAGTCGGACGTCCCCGAGCCCCAGGCTGGCAAGCCCACGGAGGTCGGTGCCCAGCGTGCCGCCGGGCGCCACCCCGTTGACCCGGATCTGCGGCGCCAGCTCGTGGGCCAGGGCGGACACCAGGCCGCGGACCGCGAATTTCGACGACACGTACAGCGCGCCGCCACGTCCCGGATAGAACGACGACGCGGATTCGGTCAGGATGATCGAGGATCCCGTTCCGTCCCGCAGCCGGGGGAGCGCCGCCTTGACGGACTGCAGATGGCTGAGCACGTTGGTGCGAAACATCTCGTCGAACGCGCCGGGCAAGTCATCGGCGTCGATGTCGCCGATGCCGCGGTAGAAGTCGAAGACTCCGACGCAGTTGACCAGCGTGTCCAATCCGCCGTAGGCGTCCACCGCGGCGGCGACCGCTTGGTCATTGGCTTCCCGGGTGGTCGCGTCGCCGTCGACGACCGGAACATCGGGCAACTGCCGGCGCAATTTCTCGCATTTTTCGTGATCGCGTTCCAGCGCAGCAACTTTCGCGCCCTCGCTGCGGAACGCGTCCACCACGGCCCGGCCGATCCCGGAACCGGCGCCGACGACCAGCGCGCGCTTGCCCTCAAGCCAGCCGGTCATCACCCTCCTCGGCTTCATCGGGCAGCAGCGGCGCGTGGGAATTGCCGACCATTGCCGCCAGGGTGCGACCGTTCTGCCATGTCAGGGCCTCGACCTCGAGCGCGTCCAAGGTGATCCACTGCCCGGATCGCGGTGCGCCGATCAGCAGCCTCGACCCGTTTCGGGTGTCGACCCGGCGCACCACCACCTCGGTGAACTCGTTTGCGACGACGAGGGGTTCGCCGACCGCGCCGTCCAGGAGTCGCTGCAGTTCGTCATTCACAGGAACACCGCCAGGTTTTGCATCCGTAGCACCGACTCGTCGGCGATGATATTGCGGCGGGCCAGCTTCCAGCGATCATCGCACCAGCGCAACAAGTCCTCGCGCCCGCATGACAGCAAGGCGCTTTCGCTCACGTCGCCCCGGCTGCGGAACAGCAGTTCGGCCGACTCCACCCACAGGTGCGCCGGGTCGTCGTGCTCGAACGCGCGCACGTTGGTGACGAAGTGGCGCAGCCGCGACGGCGGATCCTCGGCCCAGGCGTGTTCGGTGCCCATCCGCGCGACCCGCTGACTCAGCGAATATTTGTCCTCGTCGAAGTGCGCCATCCCCGGGGAGGCGTCGAACCCGGCGCCGCGAGCGGTGGTGACCCGCACTGGCATCACGTAGCGGACATCGTCGGTCATCGTGTCCAGCCACGCCTCGTACTGCTGGGCATCCAGCAGATAGGCCTCGTCCACCAGGAACTGGTGCGCCTGCAGGTGCCGGACGTCATGAAACGGCAAGGACGGCAACGCCTTTCTCATGTGCCGACGCCCTGCAGGTAATCGGCCCACATGTTCAGCAGCGCGCGCTGGTTGTATTCGTTGTAGCCGACCTGCGCGCGGCCCGGCCCGTGGAAAGCATCGGCGCTCAGCGGCTCGACCACCGGGCTGCCGTCGGACAGCAGCCCCATCCGGCTGTTCAGCAGTAGCCGCCGGGCCATCGAACCGCCCGCGGTGGTGGTCAGCGACACCCAGTTCTCCACGTCGTCCTGCTCGAACATGCCGGTCGAACCGAAGCACATCAGATACGCCTTGTACGAGTCCTGTTTGTACTGCGGGGGAGCGGCGGAGTCCACCGCGAACCACGAGCACACCTCGGTCTCGTTCTCGCTGACGGGCTGCCACAGCCGAATCGAGATGAAGGGCAGCACTTGGTCTTCGCGGTCATGCACCTTCGGCCAGTTATGCACGAAGCTCAGATTCGGAAAGCAGGTGGCCGCCGAGATCATGAAACCGTCCTCGCCGACCATCCGCTGCTGCCGCGACGTCCACACGCCTTTGATCCGGCCGATCATCTCGTCGGGATAGCCGACGTAGCGCATCCGTTCGTCGAAGCCACCCGGCGGAAGTTTGTAGGTGGTGCCGCCGCCGCGGTGCGCCCAGTAGGTGGCGCCGTCCTTGCGTTTCTGCGCTTTCGGCTCGCGGAACAGGCCGATGTCCACGATCGACGCGTGCGTGTGCGGCGTGTGGTACATGTCGCCGGCGAAGTTCTCGGCGCCGATCTTCCAGTTGGCCTTGATGCGCCAGCGCTGCGGCCCCCGCACTTCGAGGCCGCCGGCACTCTGTTTGGTGTAGAAGTCCAGATAGAACTCGAAGTCGCCGAGGAAGTCCTCGAGCGGCTCGGCGTTCGGGTCCATGCTGATGAACAGCAGACCGTTGTAGCTCGCGAATTTCGGTGCGGGCAGCAGGGTTTGGGCATTCCTGGCGAACCCGTCCTCGCCGCCGTAGGCCTCCCGATGAAACGGCAGGCCGGTGAGCTGGCCGTCGTTGCGGTAGGTCCAGCCGTGGTAGGGGCAGCGGAAGTTGGAGGCGTTTCCCATCTCCGCGCGGCAGACCTGCATGCCCCGATGCAGGCACATATTGAACAAGGCGCGCACATCGCCCGTCGAGTCGCGAGTGATGATGAAGGAGTCGTCGAGCACCCGGCGCACCACGTAGTCGCCGTCCTGCGGGATCTCGGACTCGTGCGCCACGAACATCCACGCCCGTCCGAACAGCCGCTCCTTCTCCAGCGCGAAGAGTTCACTGTCGTTGTAGATGTAAGCGGGGATCATCCCGTCGCGGACGCTGGCGAACACGCCATCGCGGGCATCGCGATGGGCCGTCATGGTGACCCCCTCACACCCTAATTGTCTGCTGTGCAGAGAAGTATTCCGCTAAGTAGAATCCCGCATCTACCCGCCGCCGGTCAATCGCGACGCTTGCCGGGCCCGCTCCGCGGTCAGGGTTTTACAAGAATGCTTTCTGGTAACTCACAGGTTTCTGACAACTAAGCGGCCAGAAGCCCGGGCTACGGTGGTCACGTCAGCTCCGCTGCGCATGTGAGCGTGCGGTAATCAAGGGGTAAACGGTTCGATTTTGCGTGCGCGGCCGAATTATGGCGACGTATGTGAGGAAGGCGGGTGCAATGGCTGCTCGGTCACTGGATGGTCGATTGCAGAAAGTCGGATCGCGAGTGGTGTCCGCCATCGGGCGTCAAGAGTGGCTGGATCGGCCGAGCTACCGGTTCGAACACTTGTTGAGCTTCGCCTTCAACGGCCTGGGCAGCGCCCGCAACACGGTGACCAACGCGCTGCATGGGGTGTGGCTCGGTCACCCGGTTCACCCGCCGCTGGCGTCGTTGACGAGCGGCGCGCTGGGAACCACCGTCGCGTTGGACGCCCTGAGCCTGCTGCCGGGCCAGCCCGCCACCGAAGTCCGCGACGCGTCGAAGTTCGCGTCGCGCGCCCTGGGGGTGGGCATTCTGGCCAGCATCGGGTCGGCCGTCACCGGCGTCACCGATTGGCAGCACACCCACGAATCCGATCGCCGGGTCGGTGCCGTGCACGGCCTGGTGAACCTGGTGGCCACCGGGCTGTACGCGCAGTCCTGGTGGGATCGGCGCCGAGGCCGGCACGGACGCGGCATCGCGCTCACCGCACTGGGTTACGGCATCACCGTCGCGGGCAGCTACCTCGGTGGGGCGCTGGTGTTCGAGTCCGGCATCGGAATCGACCAGTCGGGCGCGCGGCTGCGCACCGCGGAATGGACGCCAGTGCTGCCGGCGGCTTCGCTGAACGGAAAGCCGGTGCGTGTCGAGGTCGACGGGGTGGGGCTGGTGGTGTGCCAGACCAGCCCCGGGGAGGTCGCGGCGTTCGGGGAGTTGTGTCCACACCTGGCCGCCCCGATGGCCGATGGCTGGATCGACCGTGGCCGGCTCGTATGCCCTTGGCACGGTTCGTGGTTCGCGGCCGAGACGGGTTACGTTCTGCGCGGCCCGGCGGCTGCCCCGCTGCCGTGTTACCAGGCGAGGTTGGTCAACGGAATGGTCGAAGTTCGGGGCGAACCCGAGCCCGGGCTCGGTGCAGCGGTGGGAATCGGAGAAGGGAAAGCGCAATGAACGCCTACGACGTGCTGAAGGAACACCACATAGTGATCAAGGGCCTCGGCCGCAAGGTCAGCGAGGCGCCGGTGAATAGCGAAGAGCGGCATGCCCTTTTCGACGACATGCTGATCGAGCTCGACATCCACTTCCGCATCGAGGACGACCTGTACTACCCGGCCCTCAAAGACGCCACCAAGCTGATCGCCGTCGCTCATGCCGAGCACCGCCAGGTGGTCGACCAACTCTCGGTGCTGCTCAGGACCCCGCAGAGCGCCCCGGGTTACGAGGACGAGTGGAACTCCTTCAAGACGGTGCTGGAGGCGCACGCCGACGAAGAGGAGCGCGACATGATCCCGGCTCCCCCCGAGGTCAAGATCACCGACGCGGAGCTCGAGGAACTGGGCAACAAGATGGCCGCGAAAATGGAGCAATACCGCGGGTCCGCCCTCTACAAGATGCGCACCAAGGGGCGGGCCGCGCTGGTGCGCTCGCTCTAAGTCCGGCCGCGTCGCCGATTTGCGCGGCGTGCGGGGTCATCGAGAGTAGCGTCACGGCACATGAACCCCGAGTGTCTCGCGTCCCAGCGGGACATCACGGCCGAGATCGCCAGCATCGCAGCCGAATACCGGGGGAGCGAAGCGCAGCCCCGGCTCGACTACCCGCCCTACCGCAGCACCATCCTGCGCCACCCCAAACAACCCCTGGTGCCGGTCGATCCCGAGGAGGTCGAACGCTGGGCGCCGTGCTTCGGCCACCAGGACGTCGACCCGGTCGAGGCTGACCTGACGGCCGGCCACCCGGGCCAACCCCTCGGAGAACGCGTCGTCGTCGCCGGGCGGGTGCTCGACGGCTCGGGCAAACCGGTGGCGGGTCAGTTGATCGAGATCTGGCAGGCCAATGCCGGCGGCCGGTACCGCCACCAGCGTGACCAGCACCCGGCTCCGCTCGACCCGAACTTCACCGGCGCCGGCCGGTGTCTGACCGGGCCGGACGGGTCGTACCGCTTCCTGACCATCAAGCCCGGCCCGTATCCCTGGCGTAATCACCGCAACGCGTGGCGCCCGGCGCACATCCACTTCTCCCTCTTCGGCACCGCCTTTCCGCAGCGCCTGGTCACCCAGATGTACTTCCCCGGCGACCCGCTGTTCGACCTGGATCCGATCTTCCAGTCGGTCCTCGACCCCGCCGCGCGTCGACGGCTGATCGCCCGCTACGACCACGACCTCACCGAGCCGGAGTATGCGACCGGGTATCGGTGGGACATCGTGCTGTCCGGTGGCGCCCGAACGCCGGTCGAGGACGTCGATGGCTGAATTCGCTTGTACCCCAGGGCAAACGGTCGGGCCATTCCTGGACCTCGGGCTGCCGTATCCCGGGGACAGCGCCCTGGTCGACGATGGTCATCCGCACGCCGTCCGGCTACACGGCACGGTCTACGACGGCGCAGGCGACGGCGTCCCGGACGCCCTGGTCGAGCTGTGGCAACCCGATGGCACCGGACGAATCCCGCGGCAGGCCGGCTCGCTGCGCCGCAATGTCCCGACGTTCACGGGCTGGGGCCGGTCGGCGACCGACGCCGCCGGTCATTACGGCTTCACCACCGTGGCGCCCGGTTCGGCGAGCGTCGGGCGGCCGCCGTTCTTCGCCCTGACCGTCTTCGCGCGGGGCCTGCTGGACCGGTTGTTCACCCGGGCCTACCTGCCCGGCGGCGACGTGAGCGCCGACCCGCTGCTGACGAGCCTCGATGCCGAGCGGCGCGCCAGCTTGCTCTGTGACGCCGAAAGCGGTTGCAGGCAATACCGTTTCGACATCCACCTGCAGGGTCCGCGCGAGACCGTGTTCCTGACGTACCGGGGCGGTGGGCGATGACCAACCTGCTGTGGCCCGGCGACCACCGGGCCCGAGACCACATGACGGATCGGGCCCTGCTGGAATCGATGGTCGCGGTGGAGGCCGCCTGGCTGGACGCCCTCGTCGCCGGAAGCCTGGCCCCGGCCGAGTGCGCCGGGATGGACCTGCCAATGCTGTTGACCTTCAACGATTGTGAATCCCTGGCAGCCGACGCCGAAGACGGCGGCAACCCGGTCATCGGTCTCGTCGCCCTGCTGCGGCAGCGTGCGGCGCCGGCCGTCGCGCCGTGGATCCACCGGGGACTCACCAGCCAGGACGTCCTGGACACCGGCCTGATGCTCGGAGTGCGTGACGTGGTCGGCGCGCTGAAAGCGCAGCTCGCGGAGCAGATCTCGACGCTGACCGAGCTCACCACCCGGCACCGGGCGACGCCCATGGTGGCCCGCACCCTGACCCAGCACGCGGCACCGACCACGTTCGGCGCGAAGGCGGCCGGCTGGCTGAACGGCGCCGTCGACGCCGTCGAGGGGCTGTCCGCGGTGGTCGCTCCGATCCAGATCGGCGGGGCCGCCGGGACACTGGCGGCCAGCACGGAGCTGGCGGCGCTGCTCACCGGCGCCGACGACCCCGCCGAGGTCTCGATCGGCCTGGTGCAAAGCGCGGCGACGGCTTTGGGTCTGACCGTCCGACCGCCCTGGCACACGACGCGAACGCCGGTCACCGCGGCCGCCGACGCGTTCGTCGGCTGCACCGACTCCTGGGGCCGCATCGCCTCGGACATCGTCACCCTGGCCCGCCCGGAGATCGGCGAACTGAGCGAGCCCGGCGGCGCGAACCGCGGCGGTTCGTCGTCGATGCCGCACAAACGAAACCCGGTGCTGTCCATCCTCATTCGCCGGGCCGCGCTTTCCGCGCCGCAGCTGGCGGCGACCCTGCACACCGCCGCGGCGCTGGCCAACGACGAACGGCCCGACGGCGCCTGGCACGCCGAGTGGGATGCACTGCGCACCTTGGCCCGCCGCACCGTGGTCGCCGGATCCCAATGCGCCGAGCTGCTGGCGGGGCTGGTGGTGCACGCCGATCGGATGTCCGAAAACCTGGCTGCGGCAGACGTTCTGGCGGAGCAGAAGGCGATCGCCGACTTGGTGGGGAGGCCGGCGTCGCCAAGCTACTTGGGAGCGGTGGACCGGCTGATCGACGAGAGCCTGGACCGAGCCCTCCGGGCGCTGGGTCAGCGCTGATAGATGCTGGCCAGCCAGATGTGCAGCAGCGTCTCGATCGCCCGGTCCTCGGGCATCGCCTCGTCCTCGGCGGTGAATGTCGCGGCCATCACCCGCTCGCTCAACATGTTGAGGGCCACCGACAGCTGCTCCGCCGGGACGGTGTCGGGGGCGGCGCCCCGGCCGCGCTCCGCCTTGATGGCCGCCGTGGTCAGCAAGATCCACCTCTGCATGAGCGTGGACCACAATTGCCGCACCTCGGGGTTGGTCGCCTTCGCCGAGGCGCCCGCCACCGCGACCGCCGGGTGAGCGCCCGACACCTCGAAGAACGCCTCGATGCGGGCCCGCCAGAGCTCCGCGGGGTCATCGGTCGATATGCCGCCGAGCGACATCAGGGCCGCATGCGCCTTGGCGTTCATCTGGTCGAGCAGCGACAGCAGCACCGCGTTCTTCGATGGGAAATAGAAGTAGAAGGTGGGGCGCGAAATCCCGGCGCCTTTTGCTAGGTCATCGACGGAGAAGTCGGCGAGCGGCCGTTCCTGCAGCAGGCGTTCGGCCGTGGCAAGTATCGCCTGTTCGCGGTCGTCGCCCGAGTGCGGAGCCGACCGGCGGCCCCGCGAGGCATGCAGGTACTTGGTCTGTGTCGGGAGGTCGGACACGCCCGTTACTGTTGGGCACGACGATATACGCGAACGAAACTGTCGATTAAGCCCAGCAATAATGTCGATTAAGTTCGACATTTTCTTCGTATGCGTCAACGTATTTGCTGGCCGTTTCAACCCACCGACCCCGCGTCGCGGCGGGTCGACGAACGACCTCACGATTCGGGACTTCCGCCCCTACTCGGGCCCTGGCGCGGAATGGTCGCATCTGGTGGTGACAAAGAACGACGACGGCACCCAGACATGCCGCATCGACCTGCTGGTCGAGGAGCGCGACGAACGGACCCGGGCGAAGGCGCGGTTGTCCTGGGCGGGCAAGACCCTCGTCGGCGTCGGCCTGGCGCGACTCGACCCGGCCGATCAGCCCGTGGCCGCGATCGGCGACGAGCTCGCGATCGCCCGCGCGCTGTCCGATCTGGCGAATCAGCTGTTCGCGGCGACATCCGTCGACATCCAAACCAGCACCCACGAACCCGTCACGGGTCTGCATCACTGAGCGATCAGCGACGAAGCAAGAAAGCCACCATGAGACACCGACCCGATTTACCGGGCGCCTTCGACGTCCAGATAACGACGCACGGCCAGCTGCCCGACGCCGAGGAATACGCGCGCACCAAGATCGGCGAGCTCGGCCACCTCGCCCACGAACCGGTGCTGCGCGCCCACGTCAGGTTGGCCGAGCACGGCGACCCCGCGGTGACCCGCCGGGTGATCGCGCAGGCAAGCCTGGACGTCAACGGCCGGCCGGTGCGCGCACAGGTCGAAGGCGTCACCGCGCGCGAAGCCATCGATCGACTCGAGGCGCGACTGCGTCGCCAACTCGAGCGTGCGGCCGAGCACTGGGAAGCCAAGCGAGGCGGCATGCCCCGGCCGCATGAATGGCGGCATGAAACCGAACACAACCACCGGCCCAAGTACTTCCCGCGACCGGAAAGCGAACGCCGGATCATGCGGCACAAGTCCTACAGCCTGCCCACCTGCACAGTCGAAGAGGCCGCGCTGGAGATGGAGCAGCTCGACTACGACTTCCACCTCTTCACCGAGGAGGGCACGCAGCAGGACAGCGTGCTATACCGCGAAGGTCCGACCGAATACCGCCTGGCACAGGTCAATCCGGGCTCTGCCGAGCAGCTGGCGCCGTTCCAGTTGCCGCTGACCGTCAGTCCGCAGCCGGCACCGCGGCTGGACGTCCAGCAGGCCATCGAGCGGATCGGCTTGCTCGGCCTGCCGTTCCTGTTCTTCGTCGACACCGCCCGGGATCGTGGCAGCGTGTTGTATCACCGCTACGACGGCCACTACGGACTCATCACGCCGGCGAGCGAACACCAATAGACCAACCGAAGCCGCGGCGGTCCCGGCAATCCCCCCGTCCGGGACCGCCGCTCCAAACCTATTGCAGCGCGGGCGGTTCGCGCCTACGCGCCGCGACGACGAATCCGGTCGCCCGCGGCGTAGCGCAGCAGGGCGCCCACTCCTTCGGCGGGTGCCATCAACTGACCGGCCCGGACCAACGAGGCGCCCACCGCGATGGCGTTGAAAGGCAACGCCTCATCGGCCCGTGCCACCCGTGCCACGGGTTCGCCGAGTTCGGACAGCGCGTCGGCGTCGGCCGCGATGGTGGTCAGTGCCGTGCCGGTGACCACGGTGGCATCGCCGAGCTCGCCGACGATCAGCGTGTCGACGTTACCGTCGCGAAGGGCCCGGCAGACCTCGGCAAGGCCTTCGGTCGCCCGCCCGGATCCGCGGCCGATCTCCGCTTCGAATCGTTGGGCCAGGGCGGACATCTCGATTCCACGACGCCGGGCGAACTCCTCGCCCTTCAGCTCGCTCATCTCTTCGTCGTCGCAATGGCTCTTGCGGGTTCCGGCATGCAACTCCGACACCCGTTCGCCGACCCGCTCGGGCAGTTCGGCAACCAGATCCGCGAGCGAACGCACTTCCCCGCACAAGAACACCACTTCGGGATCCGCGTCGTCCACCAGGCGCGTGAGTTCGTCGGCGACCGCACGGCAATTCATTCGAATGGCTTCCTCGGTCGTGTGCTGAAAATCGCCGTAGCCGTTCCAACCGGCAGTCGTCGGCTTGTGCACCGGATAGCCGCCGCCCTCAACGCTTTCGGAGCTGACGGCACCGCCTCGATACAGGCTGATGTCCGCCCCGGCACGGTCGATCGCGGCGAACACGTAGGTGGGGCGCCGAATTTCCGAATCGATCAACGGCACGAGGTAGGGATACTCCGACACCCGAATCACCGTGGCCGGCGGCGGATTGATCAGGTGCTCGTTGATCAGTACATGTTCGGCGGTCGCGATCACCGCGCGGCCGCGCCGTCCGACAGCCGGTCGATGATGCAGCACCGCATCCTCGAGCATGCCGACGATTGCCCCGTCGGCGCCCATCTCGTGCAAATGCTGACGGATGCCGTTCCATTTCGCTTCGAGCTGCTCGGCGGCGTCCAGGCTGTCGTGCGAGTCGTCGAAATATACCGAGGCGAATGGGCCTTTCACTTTTACCAGCCACCTGAGGCGATCTGATTGCATGCCATCCCTCTTCACTGTTGCCGTTGCCGATATCCGCCCACCGTATGGACGGTGGACGTGGCTCCACGAGAGTCGTTAGCCCCCAGCACCGGGTCTTAGGTCCCGGGCCAAGGCCCGGTTGTCAATGCTCGTAGAGGGCCTCGAGGCGGTCGGAGAATTTGTCGATGACCGCCTTCCGGCGCAGTTTCATGCTCGGCGTCAGATCGCCCGACTCAACGGTCAGTTCGCGGTCGGCGATCGTGAACTTCTTGATCTGTTCCCAGCGATTCAGTTCGGCGTTCAGGGCGTCGATGTATCCGGCGATCAGCTGCTGTGTCTTGTCGTCACGCGCTATCTCGGCGAAGGACTTGCCCGCCAGGCCATTCTTATTGGCCCAGTCGGAGATCGCCTCGCCGTCGAGGCTGACCAGGGCGACACAGTATGGCTTGCCCTCGCCGTAGACCAGCAGCTCGCTCACGTACGGGCATGTGCCTTTGAACCGGGCATCGATCGCCGACGGCGCCACGTACTTGCCCTGGGAGGTCTTGAACATGTCCTTCTTGCGGTCGGTGATCCGCAAAAATCCGTCGGGGTCGACCTCTCCGATGTCGCCGGTGTGGAACCACCCGTCCTCGTCCAGCGCCTCGGAGGTGGCGTCCGGCAGGTCGTGGTAGGCGGTCATCAGGCCCGGCCCTTTGAGCAATACCTCGCCGTCGCCGGCGATCTTCACATCGGTGGCGGGGAATGGCCAGCCCACGGTCCCGAGCCGATAAGCGTTGGGGCGGTTGATGAATGATGCCGCCGCGGTCTCCGTCAGCCCGTAGCCCTCGAGCACGATGATGCCCACGGCGTCGAACCACTGGGCGACGTCGCGGTCCAGCGCGGCGGCGGCGGAGACGAAGAACCGCAGACGTCCGCCGAACCGCTCGCGGATGTTGGTGAACACCAGGCGGTCGGCCACCTTGTAGGCCAGCGATGTCGTAAGCGAGGGCTTTCTACCGGTCTGCCGGGCTTCCGACACCTTGATACCGACCTTGATCGCCCAGTCGAACATCATTTTCGTGAGGCCGCCCTGTTCGGCGACCATGTCCTGGACGCGGGCGTGCGCCTTTTCGAAGATGCGCGGTGCCGCGCCCATCAGGGTGGGCCGCAGGGCGGCCAGGTTGTCGACGATCCGCTCGACGCGGCCGTCGATGGCGGTGGCAAAGCCGATCTGCAGGGGCAGTGCCAGCATCACCTTGCCGAACGCGTGCGCCAGTGGCAGCCAAAGGAAATTCAGGTCGGTGGGGCCGAGGATGTCCAGCGAATCGATGGCCGCGGCGGTGTACGTCCACGCGCCGTGCGTCAGCCGCACGCCCTTGGGCCGCCCCGTGGTGCCGGAGGTGTAGATGAGGCTCGCCAGGTGATCGGGGCCGACGGCTGCGACCCGCTCGTTGACGGCCTCGGGTGAGTCCGCGAGCAGTTGCTTGCCCAACAGATCCAGGTCGGCGAGGGTGATCACCCAGTCGCCGTCGCCGTTGCCGTCGATGACGACGACCTTGCTGACGTCGGGCAGTTCGTCCCGGTGTTCGATCAGCTTGTCGAGCTGGGCCTGGTTCTCGGCGACCACCACCCGGCTCCCGGAATTGGCGACGATATACGCGACATCGGCGGCGTTCGTCGTCGGATACACGGTGGTGGTGGCGGCGCCCGCGCACATGATCGCGAAATCGACGAGCACCCACTCGTAGCGCGTCGCCGAGGCGAGCGCCACCCGGTCCTCATGCTCGATGCCCAGCGCGATCAGACCCGCGGCGAGATTGCTGACGCGTTCACCGACTTGCTGCCAGGTCACGCTCGCCCAGGTGTGGTCTTGCGGATAGCGGAAGGCCTCCGCGTGCGGGGTGGCGGCGACACGGTTGACGAACATCTGTGCCACCGAGGGCGCGCGGTTTTCTATCTTGTGGAAATCGGGCCTCTCCATTGAGGCCAGTGGTGCTTTCATAACGCGATCCATTGCTCCCGAAACGTTTACCGATGACATAGGCGAACCGGTATACCGTTCGATCCTGCGGAGCGCGGTGGCTACTCGGTAGTGACGAAAGTCATGTGGGGATCGGCAAACGTCCCCGGGACGCGGGCCCCCGTGCCGGCCGTCAGTCGGCCAGGGCAATCTCGATGGAGAGGCACTCGCCGAGGGCGTGCGCCGCGGACCAATCGCCGCCTTCGACCGCGCGTTCCAGGTCGTCGACCAAGGGGCTGTGGGCGCCGAGCTCCGCCAACCAAGCGGACACGGTCGCGGGTATCTGATGGGCGGGCACTCGGGCAACATGTCCCTCGTGGAGGCGATCGGTCAACTGATAGATCGTGGCTGTCGACCTGCGCTGCGACCAATGCGGCCGCCACTTCGCTGTATTCATGTTCCCTCCCCGCTAGCCCTAGCGATCCATCCGACCAGCCCTAAAGGTCCGGCCGTAGAGGCCAACAGCACGACTACCGAAAGGCTTTGGTCTTCCTTCCGGCCTGCCGAAGTCCCAGTCCGACAGGGTCTTTTGTCACTACCGTCACCTACTTACTTCTCCGGCGATGGCGGTGCAGGTCGCGTACCGTACATCGGGGAGGGTGCATCGCCACGTTACTCGTTTCGGGGGCACCGGATTACGAAATTGGCGAGATGACCGATTTAGCAATGGATTCGCAATCGGGGCGTGATTCGGGCCGCAGTCTCGGGCTGACGGGTGGGCCGGCGTGAGTGCTGTCGGCGCCGAGGAGCTGGCGGCGCTTCCGGTGTTCGCCGACATTGCGGCGGAGGACCTTACGGCGCTGGCCGCCCTGCTCGAGCCCCTGCACGCCGCCGCCGGGGAAGTCCTGATGCGGCAGGGGGAACGAGCGGAGTCCTTCGCGATCATCGCGTCCGGTCGAGTCGTGGTGAGGCACGTCGGTCCGAAGGGCCGGGTCACGACCACCGAGCTGTCATCCGCAATGATCGTCGGCGAGATCGCGTTGCTGCGGCACGCGACCAGAACGGCGACGGTGACCGCGCGGGAGGATGTGCGCGGCTATACCGGATACAGCGCGGCCTTCGACTGCATGCTGGCCATGCCGGCGATCGCCGACCGGATGCTGCGCACCGCGCGGCAGCGGTTGGCCGCGTACATCGCCCCCATCCCGGTGTCGTGCAGGGACGGCGCCGCGCTCTTGCTGCGGCCCGTCCTGCCCGGCGATGCCGAGCGGTTCAAGAGCAGTGGTTCCTTCTCCAAGGAGACGCTGTACCGGCGGTACCAGGGTGGCACCCCAACCGATGCGCGACTGACGTACCTGTTCGAGGTCGACTATGTCGACCACTTCGTCTGGGTCGTAACTGACGGCCCGGCGGGGCCGGTCGTCGCCGACGCCCGCTTCGTCCGGGATCAAGACGACCCCGTCTCGGCAGAGGTTGCGTTGACCGTGGCGGACGGCTACCAGGGGCGCGGGATCGGTACGCTGCTGCTCGGCGCGCTGGCGGTCGCGGCGCGCGTCGACGGCATCAAACGCTTCCATGGCCGCGTGCTGTCGGAGAATCCGTCCGCGCGCGCGTTGGGCGAGAAGGTGAACGCGCGCTGGGAGCGCGAGGAACCGGGCGTGGTCACCGCGACGGGGGAGATACCGCGCTTTCGCGACCTGCCCCTCGATCGCGGTGTGTACGAGCAGATTCGGCAGGTGGCGCGCCAGGTGATCCAGGCATTCGACTAGCGGCCGAAAATGACAAACGCCCCGCCACCTGATGGCCTTGCGCCCTTGTCGGAAGGCCGGATTCGGCCGCGGGCGCCGACCATGACCTCGGGCGACAGCTGGGCCGCCGCGGTCGAATGCAGCGCGCCGTGCGGAACGCGGTCCTGGTGCTATCGGGAGAGTTGGACGTCGAATAGCCTGCGGCAGCGGTCTATTCGTCGTCGTGCTTGCCCACGGCCTGGCCGGCGCTGCGCACCACGTTGCGGAAGAATTCGATGCGGGCGGTGACCAGGTCGTCAGCCAGGTCCAGTGCGGCGTCGACGACGGTCTTGCGCCGCGACGGCTCGGGGAGGACCGGACTGATCTGGTCGACGAACTTGCGGACGGCCTCGATGGCGTGCTTGCGGCCGGATTCGACGGATTCCAGCACGTCGTCGGAGAGCTCGGCCCAACGTGGCTCGGTCTTGTGCGGTGCCTCGGTCATGGTCCCACTCCTAATCGACAAGGGGTTTTCGGAGATGCTTGTGACGGCTCCGAGGTTACGACTGGCCAGACCTCGGCGCGAGTGACAAAAGACCTTTCGCGCCGGTCATATGGCCCGGACCGGGCGGCTACCCTCGGCTTGCCGGCCAAGGACTTTCGCGGCCCCGACCGGGCCGTAAGTCCCTAACACGCAGATTTCGGCACCTGCTAATTTGCCACCATGGCGGTACCGACCAACAACGGCGCTTCCCGGCGTCCGGGCACTTTGCCGTTGACCCCGCCCGGGGGCGTCGGCCTAAGCAGTGCCGTCAAACCGTTCACGAGCACCGGTCGATATTTCGCCGAGTCTTGGCGCGAATATCTCGGCCAAGCCCCTGACGAGCTTCCGATCGCGCGACCCACCCTCGCGCTGGCGGCCCAGGCGTTCCGCGACGAAGTCGTCCTGATGGGCCTGAAGGCGCGGCGCCCGATCAGCCGCCCGGAGGATTTCGAGCGCATCACGAGCGAGGTGACCGCGGGGCTGAAGTTCTATGGCGACCGGGGATGGCTCACCCATCCAAGGCGATTTTTCGGTGCGCCGCCGCCACTTTCGGACGTCACGGTGCGGAAGGTCAAAGGAGGCAGGCGCTCCTTCCACCGCATCTTCTTCGACAGCGGATACCGGCCCCGGCCGGGTGAACCCGGCGCACAGCGGTGGATGGGCTACACCGCGAACGATCGCGAGTACGCCCTGTTGCTCCGCCATCCGCAACCACGCCCCTGGCTGGTGTGCATCCACGGAACCGAAATGGGTCGGGCCGCATTGGATCTCGCTTTGTTCCGCGCCTGGCGGTTACACGAAGACCTCGGGTTGAACGTCGTCATGCCGGTCCTCCCGATGCACGGTCCCCGCGCCCGGGGCCTGCCGAAGGGTGCGGTGTTTCCGGGCGAGGACATCCTCGACGACGTGCACGCGACTGCGCAGGCGGTGTGGGACATCCGCCGGTTGCTGTCCTGGATACGCCGAGAAGAGCCGGAATCGCAGATCGGGTTGAACGGTCTGTCGCTGGGCGGCTACATCACGGCGTTGGTCGCCAGCCTCGAAACCGGGCTCACCTGTGCGATTCTCGGCGTGCCGGTCGCGGACCTGGTCGGGCTGCTGAGTCGGCACTCCGGGCTTGGCCCCGACGATCCGCGCCGTCGGACGATCGAAGCCGCCGAGCCCATCGGACGGATGACGTCGCCGCTGTCGCTCGCCCCGCTCGTGCCTATGCCGGGCCGCTTCATCTACGCCGGCGTCGCCGATCAGGTGGTGCACCCACGCGAGCAGGTGGTCCGCCTCTGGGAACACTGGGGGAAACCGGAGATCGTTTGGTACCGCGGCGGTCATACCGGCTTCTTCCGGGCGCGGCCGGTACAGCGGTTCCTCGAGGCGGCGTTGCAGCAGTCGGGCCTTCTGGATGGGGCGGTGCCCCGGCGCGACCGCCCCGCCTAGTCGGGGAGGTGGAGAATGAACCCGCTGGATCCGCTGGACGCGGCGATGATGACCGCGGAGTGGGTGTCCAACCCGATGCACGTCGGTGCCGTGCTGATCCTGTCGCCGCCTGACGACGCCGGGCCCGGCTACGTCGACGAACTGCACCGGAAGACGCTGGGCGGGAATCATCCGATCGATCCGAGGCTCAGCAGGTATCCGCACCGCGGTGTGGAGACCGGTGGCATGTGGGTCTGGCGGCACATGGATTCCGTTGATGTGAGCCGACATTGCCAGCGCCGCACGGTGTCCGGGGATGGGTTCTGGCGGCTGATCGGGGAGCTGGACGCGATGCGGCTGGACTGGAGCCGGCCGATGTGGATGTCGTATCTGATCGACGGCCTCGACGGGGGCCGCTTCGCGTTCTACATCAAGGTGCATCACAGCGTGACCGACGGGGTGGCCGGTTTTCAGATGATCACCGATGCGCTCAGCAGTGATCCCGACCGCCGGTCGATGCCGCCGTTTTACGCCGACTGCCGGCCCGAGCCCTCGCCGCGGGCTTCGGCCGGGTTGGTGTCTCGTCTGGTCGCGCCGCTGCGGTCGCTGACCGATGCGGCGGCGTCGAGTGCGGGGCTGGTCGGGCGGGTGGCCACCGGCGAGGTTGCGACCGTGCTGGATGCCCTGATCGGGCACACCACGGCGCTGCCCCTGGGGGCGCCCTACATCCGGTTCAACGGCCGCGTGGGCCCCGAGCGCGCGGTCGCCGCGGGCAGCTGGGCGAAAGATCGCATCCAAGCCGTGCGGCAGGCGGCCGGCGTGACCGGCCCCGACGTGCTCACCGCGATGGCGGCCGGCGTGGTGCGGCGGTGGCTGAGTGATCGCGCGGAACTGCCCAACCGGTCACTGGTGGCCGCGTGCCCCATCACGGTGCGCGACCCCGAGCACGAGACGCCAAACGATCAGCACGGCAACAGGTTCGGACTGTGGATGTGTCCGCTGGGCACCAACCTGGATGACCCGCTGGCCCGGCTGGACGCGATCCACCGATCCATGTCCGAGGGCAAGCACTGGGTAGCCAAACGGGGAGCGGCGGCGTCACTGCTGACGAACGCCGGCAGCATCGCAGCGACGGCGATCGGCCCGCTGCTGCCGTTCACGCCGAAAATCCGGACCGGATACAATCTGCCGATTTCCCACGTTCGCGGCCCGGTAGCCGAAATGTATTGGAACGGCGCTCGAATCGAGGAGATGTATCCGGTGTCGACGGTCTACGACGGTCACGCGCTCAACATCACGACGTGCGCGTACGCCGACCGGATCGGGTTCGGCTATGCCGCGGGGCGCGACGTGGTGCCCGATATCGAGACGTTCATCCCGTCGACCGAGGAGTGCTTGGCCGAGCTCGAAGCGGCACTGGGCGTTGCCAACTGAGCGTCGGCTACTGGCCGCTGGCACAATCAGCCGCGCGCCCGCTGCGAGGAGCGGCCGACGTGGGCCATGATGCGTTCCAGGACGGTATGGGACAGGTCGCCGTCGTCGGCGACACGCGACAGGCCGCGGCGTCGTAGGAAGGTGTCGAGGCGTCGATCTGGGGACCAGTCGGCATAAATCGGGCCGAGATAATGCGATTGCAGGAATTCCGAAGCCAGGGCGTCCACGTCAGAGTCGGTCAACGACAACGTCGGGGTACCGCCCATAGCCGCCATGCTCCTTCGTTCAGCCGCAACCGCACCAGCCAAGTTACGTCAGACGTCGCCACTATTCCGTCACGCGCAGATTGCGGATAGGGTCCAAAGTCATCACCGGAGCCGGCGCCCGCAATAGCCGTGGTGGGCCCGGGGCGACGCCACCCGGGCCGGCAGCGACATGGTGCGGACGACCCGCCGACGCCACATTCAGCGGCGGCTGCCTCGGACGCCGGTGCGAATTCTGACCGTGTCCCCACGCAGGCCGATTGGCCGCCCGCGCGGGGTCCTAGTGCCCTAGCGGTGGCCGCGGCGGCGTCCTACTTTCGAGCCAGAGGCGGCAGTTGAACCGGCTCTCCTCAATGACTTTGGAGGTTTGACGTGCGCGACGCGATCCCGATAGGGCGGATCGCCGGATTTCCGGTGAACGTCCACTGGAGCGTGCTGGTCATCCTGTGGTTGTTCACCTGGAGCCTGGCAAGCACGCTGCCCGGAACCGTCAAAGGATATTCGCACGGCGCCTACTGGTTGGCCGGAGCGTGCGGCGCGCTGGTGCTGCTGGCCTCGCTAGTGGCACACGAGCTCGCGCATGCCGTCGTCGCCCGCCGCGCCGGGGTGTCCGTGGGGAGCGTGACGCTCTGGCTGTTCGGCGGCGTGACCACCCTCGGCGGCGAGGCCAAGACGCCCAAGGCGGCCTTCCGGATCGCGATCGCCGGGCCGGCCACCAGCCTGGCGTTGGCCGCCGCCTTCGGCGGGCTCGTTGCGGCGCTGCATACCGTGCGCGCCGCTCCCATCGTGATCGGGGTCGCTTCCTGGTTGGCCGTCATCAATCTGCTGCTGGGCCTGTTCAACCTGTTGCCCGGCGCGCCCCTGGACGGTGGCCGGGTGCTTCGGGCCATCCTGTGGCGCCGCCACGGGGACAGCGTGCGAGCGAGCATCGGCGCGGCGCACGCCGGACGGGTGGTCGCCTTCATCCTCATCGGGCTGGGGCTGGCCGAATTTCTATTGGGCGGTGTGGTCGGCGGTGTCTGGCTGGCGTTCATCGGCTGGTTCATCTTCGCCGCCAGTCGCGAGGAGGAGACCCGGCTATCGACCCAGCAGATGTTCTCCGGCGTCCGCGTCGCCGACGCGATGACCGCGGGGCCGCATACCGCGCCCGGTTGGATCACCGTCGACGATTTCGTCCAGCGCTATGTGCTTGGTGACCGGCATTCGGCGTACCCGGTCGTCGACCGGGGCGGGGCGATCACCGGTCTGATCACGTTGCGTCGGTTGCGTGAGGTCGCGCCAGGCCAGCGCGCCACCGTCACCGTGGGGGAGGTCGCGCAACCGCTGCAAGAGGTGCCGTCCGGTGCACCGCAGGAGCCGCTGACCGCCCTGCTGGAGCGGATGGCACCGGCCGGTCCACGCAGCCGTGCCCTGGTATTCGATGGCGCGCAGGTGGTCGGCATCGTTACGCCCACCGATGTGGCGCGCCTCATCGAGGTTTATCGGCTCGCCCACCCAGAAGACGCGAAACCGGCTTCGGCGCAAAGCATTTAGTCGCACTCGTTTTTACAAGCAATGTTGTGTAAACTCTAGCCCATGACGTACGTGATCGGGAAGCCATGCATCGACGTGATGGATCGCGCCTGTGTGGACGAGTGTCCCGTCGATTGCATCTACGAGGGTGGCCGCGCGCTGTACATACATCCCGATGAATGCGTGGACTGCGGCGCGTGCGAGCCGGTGTGTCCGGTCGACGCCATCTACTACGAAGACGACCTGCCCGAGGAGCTCAGGCCGTACCTGGCCGACAATGAGGCTTTCTTCACCGAAACGCTGCCGGGCCGCGACGCCCCCTTGGGATCCCCGGGTGGGGCGGCCAAGATGGGTCCGCTCGGTGTAGACACGCCTTTGGTGGCCGCTCAGCCGAGGGCTGACCAAGCGGAAGGAGCGTGAAGGTCCCGTGAAGTTGTCGCCGACGTCGATCGGGGAATCCGCCAGCCGCCGCCGCGCGGTCCTGCGGGTGCTGCGGGCGTCACCCGATCCCATGAGCATCGCCGCCATCGCCGACGTGCTGGGCGTGCACCCGAATACCGTCCGCTTCCACCTCGACAGCCTGGTCGGCGACGGGCAAGTGGAGCACGTCGAGCTGGATCGCAAGGGGCCGGGCCGCCCGCCGCTGATGTTCCGCGCGGTCCGGCAGATGGACCGCGGCGGCACGCGGCACTATCGCCTGCTCGCCGAGATCCTGGCCGTGGCGTTCGCCGGAGAGCGTGATGCCGGTGCCAAGGCGTTGGCCGCGGGCCGGGCCTGGGGGCAAAAACTGGAAGCCAGCCTGGAAGCGGTGCCTACGGAACCCGCCAGCGCCGACGACGCGATCGACCACTTGGTCAACATGCTCGACGAGCTCGGCTTCGCGCCCGAACGCCGGGCGACCGACGGGGAGCAACAGGTCGGCCTGCGGCACTGCCCGTTCCTGGAGTTGGCCGAGAACCGGACCGCCGTCGTGTGCCCGGTGCACCTGGGCCTCATGCAGGGCGCCATGGAGGCATGGGGGGCGCCGGTGTCGGTCGACCGGCTCGACGCGTTCGTCGAACCGGACCTGTGCGTGGCGCACCTGGCGCCGCGGACCGCGGCCAAATGAGCACCGGCCCGGCGATCGCCGTTGCGGTCACCTTCGTGTGGCTCGGCATGGTGCTGGCGATCTCGTTCCTGGAAGCTCCGCTGAAATTCCGCGCGCCCAACGTGACGTTGCAGATCGGGCTCGGCATCGGGCGGCTGGTGTTCCGGGCCCTGAACACCGTCGAGGTCTGCTTCGCCCTGGTCCTCGTGGCGCTCGTGGTCGGGGGCCCGACGACGACGGGCGTCACCGTCGCGATTTTCGTCGCAGCCGGCGCGCTGGCCGTCCAGTTGATCGCGGTGCGCCCCCGACTGGCCCGCCGCTCGGACCGGGTGCTCGCCGGGTCAGACGGTCCGCGCTCCCGAGCCCACTACGTGTACGTCGGCTTCGAGGTGGTCAAGGTAATCGCGTTGGTCGTGGCGGGGATACTGCTACTGACGGCCTGATCGTGTCGTTCAACCGCAAAGGACTCTGCTATGGAATCGATCTCGTTGACCAACCTCGCGTCCGAAAAGCTGGCCGAGGCCAAGGAATCGCACAGCGGGCGGGCCGCCCACACCATCCACGGCGGCCACAGCCACGAACTTCGGCAGACCGTGCTGGCTTTGCTTGGCGGCCATGAGCTTTCCGAACACGACGGCCCCGCGGAGGCAACGCTGCAGGTGTTGCAGGGCCACGTGCGCCTGACCATCGGCGGTGACGCCTGGGAGGGCAAAACCGGCGACTACGTCGCGATCCCAACCGAACGGCACGCCCTGCAGGCGGTCGAGGATTCGGTGGTCATGCTGACCGTGCTGAAGACCATTCCGTCGGTTCACTAGCCGGATGCTTTCCACGCCCTGGTCAAGGGAGTTCGGGCTGCGGGTGCCGATCGTCAACGCGCCCATGGGCGGCGTCGCCGGCGGTCGGCTGGCCGCGGCGGTGACCGCGGCCGGCGGCCTGGGCATGGTCGGCATGGGCAGCGTCGCCACCAGGGAACTGCTGCGAACCCAGCTGCAGCACGTGCGGGGTTCGTTCGGCATCGGCCTGGTCGATTGGGTGATGCGCACCGAGGCGGGTCTGCTCGAGGATGCCCTGGCCGCGCGGCCGGCCCTGCTGTCGGTCAGTTTCGGGACCGACTGGTCCTGGGTCGCCAAGGCGCATGACGCCGGGATCCCCACCGCCACACAGGTATACGACGGTGTGGGGGCGCGTCAGGCGGCCGATGCCGGCGTCGACATTCTGGTCGCCCGGGGGTCCGAGGGCGGCGGTCACGGTGAGACGAAGCTCGCGACGCTGCCGTTGCTCGACACCGTGCTCGACGCCGTCTCGGTGCCGGTCCTCGCGGGCGGCGGTGTCGCTTCGGCGCGCAGCCTGGCCGCCGTGCTGGCCGCCGGTGCGAGCGGGGCATGGGTGGGCACCCGCCTGGCCGCTTGTCCGGAGGCGCTATCCGGCGACGGCAGCCGCCGCGCGCTGATCGCGGCCCGGGCCACCGACACCGCGGTCACCCGGGCCTTCGACGTCGCCCAGGCCCGGCCGTGGCCCGCGCGATTTCCGTCCCGGGTGCTGACCAACGACTTCGTCGAGCGCTGGACGGGTAAAGAGGACACGCTCAACCCGCAGGCCTGCGACGACCTCGCGGCCTCCATCGCCGCCGACGACCGCCGGGTCGCGCCTGTGGACGCCGGTCAGGGCGTCGGGATGATCCGCGACGACGCGTCGGTCGCCGAGGTGATCGACGAAATGTGTTCGGGCGCACAGCGTTTGCTGAGTGCCTGGGGCTCCTAGCCTTCGCCGGGGGTGAGCACGACGCAACAGCGGTCGGGCCCGGGGCACAGCTGGGCGTCGGGCCCGTGCGGCGCCAGGGCATCGGCGACACCGGTGATGAGCGCGTGGTTCATGTTGCAGGCCAGCTCGGTCTGCTCCCGCGCAAGCGCGTGGAACGGGCAGTTGGCGAGTTCGATCCTGCGGCCGACGGCGCGAGGTTCGTAGCCGTACCTGCTCAAGACCTTGACGGCAAGCCTCAGTCCCGCTGCCGGGCTGGTGGGCCGGCGCGGCGTGGCGGCGATGGTCTGCCCGTAGTCGTGCGCCACCCCGTTGAGGACCTCGACAACGGGCGCACCGGTGGAGGAGGACTCGGCGATGGCTTTTGCCATCAGGCGTCCCGCCAATTCGTACTCACGCTGGGGGAGGCTGACCGCGATGTCGCGGCCCGCCCGGCGATACAGCTTGGACGTCCGCCCCGCGCCCGGCCCGGATCGGCCGGTCACGCGCGCGTAGTCGCTTTCCAGCAGGCCCTCGGCGGTCAACCGATCCAAGTGAAACTTGGCCTGGTGGTTCGCAATCCCGACCGCGTCGGCCGCCTGGTCGCGGCTCACCGGCGCCGACTGGGCGCAGACGAACCGGTAGAGCTCGCGGCGCACGGGGTCGGCGAGCGCCCCGATGCCCGCGGCGTCGCGTTCCAGAGAGTCGTCGTCCACGTCAACGGTCATTTCTAACGGATAAAAGTCTTGACGCTACAGTCTACAGATTCTAACGTTCAGATTATTATCTGTTAGAAGGAGGAATTCATGAGCACCACCAACGCCACCCCAGCGCTCACCGCCCAATTGAAGGACCCGGCGCTGTCGGCCTACTACGCGCTGCGCACCGTTTTCACCATCGCGCCCATAGTCTTCGGGCTGGACAAGTTCTTCAATGTGCTGACCCACCCGCATCACTGGAGCATGTACCTGGCCGGCTGGATCAACGACCTGGTGCCCGGTACCGCCGACCAATGCATGTATCTGGTGGGCGTCATCGAGATCGTGGCCGGCGTGCTGGTCGCCGTGGTGCCGCGGTTCGGCGCATGGGTGGTCGCGGCCTGGCTGGCCGGGATCATCGTCGACCTGCTCACCGGGCCGGGCTTCTACGACGTGGCACTGCGCGACTTCGGTCTGCTGGTCGGCGCCATCGCGCTCGCCCGGCTGGCGCAGGGCGTGCACACCGGCAGCATCGGGCGCCGATAGCCTCCCTGGCTCAGACCCCGCGTAGATAGCGTTTGGCGATGACGCGCTGCGCCACCGACACCACCGGCCTCGCGGCTTTACTCCACCAGGTGGCGGGCCGCGAGAACGCCGTCACCTCCGCGAACACCGCGGACGTGACGGGGTCGCGCCGGACGACGAAGCGCTCCTCGCCGGACTCCGGATGTCCCGGCAACGTGCCGTAGGCGAATCCACGGATGTCGGGCTCGTCGACGACGTACACCACGCGGCATGGCGCGGGCAGAAAACCCATGCGCACCACCACAACTGTGCCGACCTCCGCAACGTCGGAGCTGGCCCGCACCCCCAGCCCGGCCCCGTGCTGCATACCCCAGCGCATGACGGCGTCGGCGGCCTGCTCGAAGCGCTGCTGACCCGTGCCGATCTGGGTCTCCGTGTGTAGGTGGTCGTATCCCGCGGGCAAGTTGCCGGATGCGGTCGCCCCCACTTCGGGATAGGTCAGCGGGAGTTCCTCGAGCGCTGCTAAGTCCACCCGCTCAGCTTGCCACGCCGAGATACGCGGCGACATTTCCGGCGTACGGTCGTAAAAGTGACCGCACAAAACTCGAAAACTGTTGCAGAAGCGTCCGGAACCTTCAGCCTCGGCGGCGACCTGACCATCAACCGGCTCGGGTTCGGCGCCATGCGCCTGACCGGCAAGGGTGTCTGGGGGCCGCCGGCCGATCGTGACGAGGCCGTCCGGGTGCTGCGCCGCGCGGTCGAGCTCGGCGTGAACTTCATCGACACCGCGGATTCCTACGGCCCCTACATCGCCGAGGACATCATTCGCGAGGCGCTGCACCCCTACGACGGGTTGGTCATCGCAACCAAGGCGGGGCTGCTGCGCACCGGACCGGACGTCTGGATCCCGCTGGGCAACCCGAGTTATCTGCGGCAGGAATGTGAGATGAGCCTGCGCCGCCTGGGCGTCGACACCATCGACCTGTTCCAGCTGCACCGCATCGACCGGGACTTCCCGCTGGCCGACCAGGTGGGCGAGCTGCTGACGCTGAAGAACGAGGGCAAGATCCGCCACATCGGCCTGTCCGAGATCACCGTCGACCAACTCACCGAGGCCCAGCGGACCACCGAGATCGTCTCGGTGCAGAACATGTACAACCTGTCCGCCCGGGGCGCCGAACCGCTGCTGGACGCCGCGACCCAGCAGGGCATCGGCTTCATCCCGTGGTTCCCGCTGGCCGCCGGGCCGCTCGGCGCCCCCGACGGCCCGCTGCAGCGCATCGCCGGCGAGCACCACGCGACTCCGTCGCAACTGGCGCTGGCCTGGTTGCTGAAACGGTCGCCGGTGATGCTGCCGATTCCGGGCACCTCGAAGGTGGCGCACCTGGAGGAAAACGTGGCCGCCGCCGAGATCACACTGACCGACGACGAGTTCGAAACCCTCTCAGCGGCCGGGGCTCAACAGACGGTCTGACCGCGCCGCCCCTTCTGCCGCGCAATACGGTGTGCTGGTGGCGGAACATCAGCAGCACCGCGGCGGCGGGTTCAACCCACCGGAGCCGACGACCAAGGGCGGGCCCGACTACGGCAGGTTCATCGATGCCGTGCGCACCCTGCAGGACCACGCCCGCGCCGTCGACGCGCCCGACGCGGTGATCACCGAGGCCGCCAACCTGCTGGACAAGGTGTCGGCGCTGCTGAGCCCGTTCGACGCCGACGAGTGGGAGTCCCCGTCGGGGCGCCGCATGGACCTGCCGATGCGCGGCAACATCCTGTCCGTGCCCATGAAGGCCCGCAAGACCGACGACGGCCGCATCCAGGGCTCGGCCCGGTTCGCCCGGTTTCACCTGGGCCGCAACGGTGCCGTGCACGGCGGCTGCCTGGGCATGCTGTTCGACAGCGTGCTCGGGTTGACGTCCTCGGTGCTCACCGGGGGGCCCTACCAGCGCACTGCCTACCTGAAGATCGACTACCGCCGCATCGTGCCGATCGAAAAGGAATTGCAGTTCGACGCCGGCATCGACCGGGTGGACGGGCGCAAGATCTTCGTGTCCGGCCGGTTGACCGACGGCGACACCCCGCTGACCGAGGCCGACGCCCTGTTCGTGCGGCTCAAGCCGGGTCAGCCCTGACGGCCCAGCCGGCTGCCGCGAACACGGATCGGCGTTGGGTACGGCACAGGTCGACCACCGCGTCGGGGACGTCGTCGAGACGCAGGTCAGCGGCCCACCCGGCCAACCGTTCGATGGTGGTAACCACGCTGGCACGGTAGGCGCACTCCGATCGAGGGGTCAATCAGTGGTGGCCCGGCGGTGTGGGGTGGTGGTCGGCCACACGGATAGCATGGTCGCGATCGTTCCGACATGTCCAAGCCTGGAGAATTGACCCGATGAGTGCCGCCGCGCAGCCCACCCCGCAGGCCGATGGAGCCCCGATCCGGGTTCCTGCCGGCACCACCGCGGCGGCCGCGGTGCGGGAGGCGGGGCTGCCGGGCCGGGGTTCCCCGGACGCGGTCGTGGTGGTGCGCGACGCCGGCGGCAGGTTGCGCGACCTGAGTTGGGTGCCCGAATCCGACGTCGAGGTCGCCCCGATCGCCGCCAACACCGACGAGGGCCGCAGCGTCATCCGGCATTCGGCCGCGCACGTGCTGGCCCAGGCCGTCCAGGGTCTGTTCCCGCACGCCAAGTTGGGCATCGGGCCGCCCATCACCGACGGCTTCTATTACGACTTCGATGTGGCGGAGCCGTTCACCCCCGAGGACCTGGCGGCGCTGGAAAAGCGGATGCGCCAGATCGTCAAAGAGGGACAGCTGTTCTCCCGGCGCGTCTATGAGTCCAAAGACGAGGCCCGCTCGGAGTTGGCCAACGAGCCGTACAAGCTCGAACTCGTCGACGACAAGTCCGGCGACCCCGACATCATGGAGGTCGGTGGCGACGAGCTCACCGCCTACGACAACCTCAATCCCCGCAGCCGGCAAAGGGTTTGGGGCGACCTGTGCCGCGGTCCGCACATCCCGACCACCAAGCACATCCCGGCGTTCAAGCTGACCCGAAGTTCCGCCGCCTACTGGCGGGGCGACCAGAAAAACGCCAGCCTGCAACGCATCTACGGCACTGCGTGGGAGTCCCAGGAGGCGCTGGATCGCCACCTCGAGCTGATTGAGGAAGCCCAGCGCCGCGACCACCGCAAGCTGGGCACCGAACTGGACCTGTTCAGCTTCCCCGACGAAATCGGTTCCGGGCTGGCGGTTTTCCACCCCAAGGGCGGCGTCGTGCGCAGGGAGCTGGAGGAGTACTCGCGGCGCAAGCACATCGAGGCCGGGTACGAGTTCGTCAACACTCCGCACATCACCAAGGCGCAGCTGTACGTCACGTCGGGTCACCTGGAGTGGTACGCCGACGGAATGTACCCGCCGATGCATCTCGACGCCGAGTTCAACGAGGACGGCACGGTGCGCAAGCCGGGCCAGGACTACTACCTCAAGCCGATGAACTGCCCGATGCACCACCTGATCTACCGGTCGCGCGGGCGGTCGTATCGCGAACTTCCGTTGCGGCTCTTCGAGTTCGGCAGCGTGTATCGCTACGAGAAATCCGGCGTGGTGCACGGCCTGACCCGGGTGCGCGGCATGACTCAGGACGACGCGCACATCTACTGCACGCGTGAGCAGATGCGCGACGAGCTGGCGTCGGTGCTGCACTTCGTGCTCGACCTGCTGGCCGACTACGGGCTCAACGACTTCTACCTCGAGCTGTCCACCAAGGACCCGGAGAAGTACTCCGGGTCTGACGAGATATGGGACGAGGCCACCGAGGTCCTGCGCGACGTCGGCTTGGCCTCCGGGCTGGAGCTGATCCCCGACCCCGGCGGCGCGGCGTTTTACGGCCCGAAGATCTCGGTGCAGGTCAAGGACGCGCTGGGCCGGAGCTGGCAGATGTCGACCATCCAGCTCGACTTCAACATGCCGGACCGCTTCGAGCTGGAATACACCGCCGCCGACGGTTCGCGTCAGCGTCCGGTGCTGATCCACCGCGCGCTGTTCGGGTCCATCGAGCGGTTCTTCGGCATCCTCACCGAGCACTACGCCGGCGCGTTCCCGGCGTGGCTGGCGCCCGTGCAGGTGGTCGGCATCCCCGTCGCCGACGAACACGTGCCCTACCTGGAAAGCATTGCCGCGCAGCTCAAATCGCACGGTGTGCGGGTGGAGGTGGATGCCAGTGACGACCGGATGGCCAAGAAGATCGTCCACCACACCAACCAGCGCGTCCCGTTGATGTTGCTGGCCGGTGACCGCGACGTCGAGGCCGGTGCCGTCAGCTTCCGCTTCGGTGACCGCACGCAGATCAACGGTGTGCCACGGGACAGCGCCGTCGACGCCATCGTGGCTTGGATCGCCGATCGCCAAAATGCTGCTCCCACAGCCGAACTCGTAAAGGTGACCGGCGGTGAGTAAACAGTGACCGAAGAGGAGCACGCCGACGACACCATCCTGGACACGGGCGTCGGCGAAAGTGACCACCTGCAACGTCTCTGGACGCCGTACCGGATGAACTATCTGGCCGAGGCGCCGATGAAGCGCGACCCCAACTCCGCGGGCAAGACCGAGCAGCCGTTCACCGACATCCCGCGACTGTCCGACGAGGAAGGCCTGGTGGTCGCCCGCGGCGAGCTCGTCTACGCCGTCCTCAACCTCTACCCGTACAACCCCGGGCACCTGATGGTGGTGCCGTACCGGCGAGTGTCCGAGCTCGAGGACCTCACCGAGGACGAGAGCGCGGAGTTGATGGCCTTCATACAGAAGGCAATTCGCGTCATCAAGAACGTTTCGCGGCCGCACGGCTTCAACGTCGGGCTGAACCTGGGGACCTCGGCGGGCGGTTCACTGGCCGAACACCTGCACGTGCACGTCGTGCCGCGCTGGGGCGGCGACGCGAACTTCATCACCATCATCGGCGGCTCGAAGGTGATCCCGCAGTTGCTGCGCGAAACCCGGCGGTTGCTGGCCACGGAGTGGACAAAGCAGCCATGAGGCTCGGGCGCACATGAGTCGCGGCGGCGACGATGCAGAGCGTAGCGATGAGGAGGAGCGGCGCGCATGAGTAAGGTGCCGTTCCTGTCGCGGGCGGCGTTCGCGCGGCTCACCACTCCGACCGCCAGGGCGTGTCTGCGGCTGGGTTTGACCCCCGACGCGGTCACCATCTTGGGCACAGCCGGATCTGTGGCGGGTGCGCTCACGCTCTTCCCGATGGGCAAGCTGTTCGTCGGTGGCTGCGTGGTCTGGTTTTTCGTGCTGTTCGACATGCTCGATGGGGCGATGGCCCGGGAGCGCGGGGGCGGCACCCGCTTCGGCGCCGTGCTGGACGCCACGTGCGACCGGGTCAGCGACGGCGCGGTGTTCTGCGGACTGCTCTGGTGGATCGCCTTCGGCCTGCACGACAAGCTGCTGACGGTGGCGACGTTGATCTGCCTCGTCACGTCGCAGGTCATCTCTTACATCAAGGCGCGGGCCGAAGCCAGCGGACTGCGCGGCGACGGTGGCATCATCGAGCGGCCGGAAAGGTTGATCATCGTGCTGGTAGGTGCGGGCGTGTCCGACTTCCCCTTCGTCGCCTGGCCACCCGCCTTGGCGGTGGCGATGTGGCTGCTGGCGGCGGCCAGCGTGGTCACCTGCGTACAGCGGTTGCGCACCGTGTGGACCTCGCCGGGCGCGACGGAGCGTATGCCGTGATCCCGGGCATGGGTTTGATCGCCACCCCCCGCCGCCTGGCATCCGGCACCGCGAGCGACTGGGGGTACGCCGCCGGCTGGATGGCCGTGCGCGCGATGCCGGAATTCGCCGCGCGCACCGCTTTCGGGGCGGGCGCCCGCTATGCGGCCCGCGGCGGCGGCCCGGACCAACTGCGCAAGAACCTGGCCCGCGTCATCGGCGTGCCGCCCGCCGAGGTGCCCGACGCGCTGATGCGGGCCTCGCTGGCCTCCTACGCCCGCTACTGGCGTGAGGCGTTTCGCCTGCCGGGGATGGATCTTCGCGCGGTCGCCCGCCAACTCGACGAGACATTCAAGGGGGCAGACAACCTGGACGCGGCGCTGGCGAAGGGCCGCGGGGCGGTCTGCGCGTTGCCGCACAGCGGCAACTGGGACATGGCCGGGGTGTGGCTGGCGCAGACGCGCGGCACCTTCACTACCGTCGCCGAGCGGCTCAAACCCGAATCGCTGTATCGGCGTTTCATCGACTACCGGGAAAGCCTCGGCTTCGAGGTGCTGCCGCTGTCCGGCGGCGACCGGCCGCCCTTCGAGGTGCTGTGTGACCGGCTGCGCGACAACCGGGTGGTCTGCCTGATGGCCGAACGTGACCTCACCCGCTCCGGCGTCGAGGTCGAGTTCTTTGGTGAACCCACCCGGATGCCGGCCGGGCCGGCGAAGCTGGCGATCGAGACCGGGGCGGCGCTGCTGCCCTCGCATTGCTGGTTCGCCGACGACGGTTCGCGGGTCTGGATCCAGCCGCCGCTGGACTGCAGCAGCGGCGACGTGCAGGCCATCACCCAGGCGCTGGCCGACCGGTTCGCCGAGAACATCGCCGCCCACCCCGAGGACTGGCACATGCTGCAACCCCAGTGGCTGGCCGACCTGTCGGACGCCAAACGGGCGCGGCTCAGGGAGACCTGATGCGGATCGGGATGGTCTGCCCATACTCGTTCGACGTGCCGGGCGGGGTGCAGTCGCACGTCCTGCAGCTGGCCGAGGTGATGCGCAGGCGCGGCCACGACGTCAGCGTCCTCGCTCCGGCTTCGCCGCACGCGGCCCTGCCCGACTACGTCGTCTCCGCCGGCAAGGCCGTCCCCATTCCCTACAACGGCTCGGTGGCCCGGCTGCGGTTCGGCCCGGCGACGCACCGCAAGGTCAAGAAGTGGCTTGCCGAAGGCGATTTCGACGTCCTTCACCTGCACGAGCCGAACGCGCCGAGCTTGTCGATGCTGGCCCTCAACATCGCCGCGGGGCCGATCGTTGCGACGTTTCACACCTCAACCACCAAGTCGCTGACGCTGACGGTGTTTCAGGGCATCCTGCGCCCGATGCACGAGAAGATCGTCGGCCGGATCGCCGTATCCGACCTGGCCCGCCGCTGGCAGATGGAGGCGCTCGGCACCGACGCGGTCGAGATCCCCAACGGGGTAGACGTCGACTCGTTCGCCTCGGCGCCGCCGCTGGACGGCTACCCGCGGCCGGGCAAGACGGTACTGTTCCTGGGCCGCTACGACGAGCCGCGCAAGGGCATGTCGGTCCTGCTCGACGCCCTGCCCGGGGTGGTCCAGCGCTTGCCGGATGTGCAGCTGCTCATCGTCGGCCGCGGCGACGAGGACGAATTGCGCGGCCAGGCAGGCGAATTGGTGAAGCATATTCGCTTTCTGGGTCAGGTCGACGACGCCGGGAAGGCCTCGGCGATGCGCAGCGCCGACGTGTACTGCGCGCCGCACCTCGGCGGCGAGAGCTTCGGCATCGTCCTCGTCGAGGCGATGGCCGCCGGCACCGCGGTGGTCGCCAGCGACCTCGACGCCTTCCGGCGCGTGTTGTGTGACGGCGAAGTCGGGTGCCTGGTGCCAGTCGGCGACGGCGTAGCGCTCGCGGATGCCCTTGTCTCGGTGCTAGAAAACGATGTGCTGCGCGAACGCTACGTGGCGGCCGGTTCGGCCGCGGTCCAGCGCTACGACTGGTCGGTGGTGGCCAGCCAGATCACACGCGTATACGAGACGGTCGCCGCGGCCGGCGCCAAGGTCAAGGTGGCGAGCTGATGACGTGGCTGATCGTTCCCATCGCGATACTGGTGGGGCTCCTGGCGATATTGGGTGCCTGGGCGTATCAGACGGCCAACCGGCTGGACCGGCTGCACGTCCGCTACGACCTGTCGTGGCAGGCGCTCGACGGTGCGCTGGCGCGGCGCGCGGTCGTCGCGCGTGCGGTCGCCATCGACGCCTACGGCGGTGCCTCCGAGGGCAGGCGGCTGGCCGCGCTGGCCGACGCCGCCGAGGCCGCGCCGCGGCAGGCGCGTGAGTCGTGCGAGAACGAGCTTTCGGCCGCGCTGGCGATCGTCGATCCGGCGTCGCTGCCGGCCGGGCTGATCGCCGAGCTGGCCGACGCGGAGGCCAGGGTGGTGCTGGCCCGCCGCTTCCACAACGACGCCGTGCGGGACACCCTGGCACTGCGCGAACGATTCCTGGTGCGGACGCTCCGTCTCGGCGGAACCGCCGCGCTGCCCAGCTATTTCGAGATCGTCGAGCGGCCGCACGCGCTGGCCCACGGAGACCACGGGGTGCTCAGCCACCGCACGTCCGCGCGCGTGGTGCTGCTCGACGAGACCGGCGCGGTGCTGCTGCTGCGCGGTTCGGATCCGGCGATCGCCCGCGATCACGCGCCGAGGTGGTGGATCACCGTGGGCGGCGAGGTGCGCAAGGGGGAGCGGCTGGCCGAGGCGGCCGCCCGGGAGTTGGCCGAAGAGACCGGGTTACGAGTGGCGCCGGCGGAGATGATCGGCCCCGTGTGGCGGCGTGACGAGGTGTTCGAGTTCAACGGCGCCTTGATCGACAGCGAAGAGTTCTACTTCGTACACCGCACCCACCGCTTCGAGCCGTCCGCTGCGGACCGAACGGACTTGGAACGCAGCTACATCCACGGCCACCGCTGGTGTGATTCCGCTGAGATCGCCCGACTGGGCGCGGCCGGTGAGACGGTGTACCCGATGCAGCTGTCCGAACTGCTCACCGACGCGGCCGCGCTGGCCGGCGCCGCCGCGCCGGGCCCGCTGCAATCGATCCGCTGACGCGGTCAGAACCCGCTCGGTAGACCGTTGGAGACCAACGGCGGCAATCCCGCAAACAGCGGGTTCCCAATTCCGGACGCGACGCCTGGGCCGAGATACCCCGCAATGCTCACCGGACCCGGGAAGAGCCCGGGCGCATAGCCCAGGTCGACGATCGGCTTGAGGAACGGTTGCAGCAAGTCCGCCAACGGATTTCCGATGATGGGCAGGAACATGCGCAGCGGATCGAGCAGCGGCAATTGTGTGGTGGGCATGAAATAGAAGGTCAGGTTGCCGATCTGCTCGTGCAGGGCGCTGGCGACTTGTGCCGCGGAGAGGAAGGGGACCGTGTGGTGCAGATCCAGGAACCCGAAAAGGGCGTTGAGGTCCGACGGGAGCCACAAGGGATGCAGCGGGAAGTCGGCAATCGCGTCGTATTGCAGCGTGAAAATGGAGGTCGCGTAGGACGTCGTCAGCGGGGTGGCGAAGTGAAACGCACCGAAGCCCGGAATGAAGTGCGTCAAGATGCCGCCCATCGGATTGTTCGGGTCGGCGAGCAACACGAAGTTCAGCAGGTCCTGACTCGGCCGTAGGGCGGCCGGCAGAGCCTGAAGGTAGCGCATTTCCATGCTGGCAATGGTCGCGCTCTGCGAGTAACCAACGACGACAACGTGATTGCCGGCGGCGGTCTGCGTCAGGATTGCACTGTTCAGCGTTGCCACACCCTGGTAGACCGACTTGCCGAAGGTTTCGCTGCCGAGCCCGGTGATCGGCCAAAACTGTTCAGGCGTACGCAAACTCACCAGGGTGTACCCGGAGTAATTCTGGGCGAGATACGCCTGTTCGATGGACGTCATGTACCTGAGGTCCGGCGACGGGTTGCCGGTGCCGCCCATGATCAGCGCGATCTTGTCCGACCCCGTCGACGACTGCATGGCGGCCGCGTTCGTGGCCTCTGTTTCGGCGTACGCGGTCTTTGCCGTGATCAGGGTCTCCACGAACTGGTTGTGAAACAGTTCCGCCTGCGCGCTGAGCGCCTGGTACTGCTGGGCACGCGTGTCCAGCATCGCCGCCACGCGCACCGACACCGAATCCGTAGCCGGCGGTAGCACTCCCGTCGTGGGGGCGGCCACGGCCGCGTTCGTCGCCTCCATGGACGAGCCGATCGCTTGCAGCTCGTCGGCGGCCGCCGCCAGGGCGTCGGGGTCGGTGATCACGAACGACATCGCCGCTCCTGACTAACTCGGCACCGCGCGCGGTGTCAGGCCTTCGCGCGTTCCGGCGATCGAATGTGTGGCCGTGGCCGTCCCCCGCCCGGGGATGCCCGTGGAGGGCAGGTGCGGCGTGGTGGGCAGGCTCGCCGAAATGGGGCTGACCGGGGCACTGGGTGCCACCGTGGCCGCGGGAGTCGGGGCCGCCGCCGGGGGCGCGCCGGCCCAGCTCGCCGGGACGGACAGCGCCCCAATCGAACCGGCCCGGCCCGTACCGGCCGAGACCACGCGCCCGGCGAGCTGCGCGGTCATGGGGCCGCCGGTGCCGGGGCTGACCGTCGACGCCACGACCGGATCCATCGCGGGGACGCTGCCCGCGCCGCTCAGCAACGGATTGGTGCCGGACATCAGCTGGCCCACCATCATGTTCATGGGCTCCATCGCTAACTGGGCGGGCGTCGAGAGCATCTGCAGCTGCGACATCGGGTTCATCAGCTGCTGGGTCAGCGTCTGGGTCAGGGCCTGAAAAAGCTGCTCCCCGAACGAGGTGAAGGTCGGGGTGGGCAGGCTCGTCAGGGTGAGGGGTGGGTTGCTGAACGGGGTCCACGTCGCCTCGGCCGCCCGGGTACTGGCGTCGTAGGCGGTCATCGCCGTCACGTCCTGGGCCCACATCTCGGCGTACTGGGCTTCGGTCGCCGCGATAGCCGCGGTGTTCTGGCCCAGGAGGTTGGTCGCGATGAGCGATGCCAGCAGCGCCCGGTTGGCCGCAACCACCTCCGGGGGCACCGTCGCGGTGAACGCCGCCTCGAACGCGGCTGCCGACAACCGGGTTTGGTTGGCCACCGACTCTGCCTGCGCCGACGTCGCGGTCATCCACTGCACGTACGGTGCGGCGGCCGTCGCCATCGTCATCGACGCGGGACCCTGCCATGCCCCACCCGTCAGGGTCGACACCGTCGACTGGAAGGAACTTGCCGCGGAGCCCAACTGGGCGGCCAACGCGTCCCACGCCGCCGCCGCTGCCCACATCGAACCCGAGCGCGGTCCCGCATACATCCGCGCGGAGTTGATCTCCGGCGGCAAGAGCACGAAATCCGGCAACATCCTGACCCCTCCTCAGCCAGGTCGGCGGCCGCCATCCCCGGTGCGAGGCGGCCCGCTATTCGTCGTGTTCGAATCCGCGATGTGAGCAAACTAACCATGAAGTGTGTAGCAAGGGGTCGATTTACGGGCCTAGGGCCAATCGGCCCCTTTTGTGGGTCCACAGTGGGAAAACTCGTCTCCCGCCCCCACTAGACTGGGGTGACAACGGTTGAAGGAGATCAGCAGTGGATACCGCCGCGTCACCCAACGGCAGCGGAACCGGCACCGCGCGCGTCAAGCGCGGCATGGCCGAGATGCTCAAGGGCGGCGTCATCATGGACGTCGTCACCCCGGAGCAGGCCCGCATCGCGGAGGGCGCCGGCGCCGTCGCGGTGATGGCGCTGGAGCGGGTGCCCGCCGACATCCGCGCCCAGGGCGGCGTGTCGCGGATGAGCGACCCCGACATGATCGAGGGCATCATCGCTGCGGTGACGATCCCGGTGATGGCCAAGGCGCGCATCGGGCACTTCGTCGAGGCCCAGATCCTGCAGAGCCTCGGCGTCGACTACGTCGACGAGTCCGAGGTGCTGACCCCCGCGGACTACACCCACCACATCGACAAGTGGAAGTTCACCGTGCCGTTCGTGTGCGGGGCCACTAATCTGGGCGAGGCCCTGCGCCGCATCAGCGAGGGCGCGGCGATGATCCGGTCCAAGGGCGAGGCCGGTACCGGCGACGTCTCCAACGCGACCACGCACATGCGGGCGATCGGTGGCGAGATCAGGCGGCTGATGTCGATGTCGGACGACGAATTGTTCGTCGCCGCAAAGGAGTTGCGGGCGCCCTACGACCTGGTCGTCGAGGTGGCCCGGGCCGGCAAGCTGCCGGTCACCCTGTTCACCGCGGGCGGCATCGCCACGCCGGCCGACGCGGCGATGATGATGCAGCTCGGAGCCGAGGGCGTGTTCGTCGGCTCGGGGATCTTCAAGTCGGGGGATCCCGCGCAGCGCGCCGCCGCCATCGTCAAGGCCACCACGTTCTACGACGACCCGGACGTGTTGGCCAAGGTGTCGCGCGGGCTGGGCGAGGCCATGGTGGGGATCAACGTCGAGCAGATCGCGCAGCCCCACCGGCTTGCCGAACGCGGCTGGTAAAAACAGTCCGTGGCGATCGAAGAGATCCTTGATCTCGAGCAACTCGAGGTCAACATCTACCGCGGTCGGGTGTTCAGCCCGGAGTCGGGATATTTCCAGCGCACGTTCGGTGGCCACGTGGCCGGGCAGTCACTGGTGTCGGCGGTGCGCACGGTCGACCCGCGCTACCAGGTGCACTCGCTGCACGGTTACTTCCTGCGACCCGGGGACGCCAACGAGCCCACGGTCTTCATCGTCGAGCGCACCCGCGACGGCGGCTCGTTTGCCACCCGGCGCGTCAATGCCATTCAGCACGGCGAAATCATCTTCAGCATGGGGGCGTCCTTCCAGACCGACCAGGAGGGCATCCACCACCAGGACGTCATGCCGGCGGCGCCGCCGCCAGACGGGCTGCCCGGTCTGGACTCGATCAAGGTGTTCGACGACGCCGGCTTCAAGCAGTTCGAGGAGTGGGACGTCTGCATCGTGCCGCGCGAGCGCTTGCAGCTGTCGCCCGGCAAGGCATCCCAGCAGCAGGTGTGGTTTCGCCACCGCGACCCGCTGCCGGACGACCCGGTGCTGCACATCTGCGCGCTGGCCTACATGAGCGACCTCACGCTCCTGGGGTCGGCGCAGGTCAACCACCTCGATGTCCGCCAGCATCTGCAGGTCGCGTCGCTGGATCACGCGATGTGGTTCATGCGGGCGTTCCGGGCCGACGAGTGGCTGCTCTACGACCAGTCCTCGCCGTCGGCCAGCGGCGGTCGCTCGCTGTGCCAGGGCAAGATCTTCACCCAGTCCGGCGAGATGGTGGCGGCGGTCATGCAGGAGGGGCTGACCCGCTTCCAGCGCGGATTCCAGCCGTGAGCCGTCCCCTGATCGGGGTGCTGGCGCTGCAGGGCGATACCCGCGAGCACCTGGCGGCGCTGCGCGAAGCCGGGGCCGAGTCGATGCCGGTGCGGCGCCGCGCGGAGCTGGAGAAGGTCGACGGTCTGGTGATTCCCGGTGGCGAATCCACCACCATGAGCCACCTGCTGCTCGACCTCGACCTGTTGGAGCCGCTACGCGGGCTGCTGGCCGACGGGCTGCCGGCCTATGGCGCGTGCGCCGGGATGATCCTGCTGGCCAGCGAAATCCTCGACGCCGGCGCGGGCGGCCGGGAGGCGCTGCCGCTGCGTGCGATCGATATGACCGTGCGACGCAACGCCTTTGGGCGGCAGGTCGACTCGTTCGAGGGCGACATACCGTTCGCCGGTTTGGACGGTCCGGTGCGCGCGGTGTTCATCCGCGCCCCCTGGGTGGAGCGCGCCGGCGCCGACGTGCAGGCGCTGGCCGAAGCGTCCGGGCACACGGTCGCGGTGCGGCAAGGCGCGAAGCTGGCGACGGCGTTTCACCCCGAGATGACCGGCGACCGGCGCGTCCACCAGCTCTTCGTGGACATTGTCAACGGCAACGCCTGACGCACCGGTCACATCCGCACCAGTTTTCGGGTGGTGCTGCGATCCCGGAAATTGATAGCGCGCGCGATATCAATTTCGGGAAGGCGCATATCCCTGGGTCCTTGTGACTGCTGAGGCGGTTGGGCCGCTAGGGGAGCGGCTGGGCGATCGCCGCCACCCGCCCACGTAGACTCGTCTGGCGAAACTTCGAAGACAGAAGAGGTAAGAGACACCAATGAGCGGCCATTCCAAGTGGGCCACCACCAAGCATCAGAAGGCCGTCAAAGACGCGCGCCGCGGCAAGGAGTTCGCCCGGCTCATCAAGAACATCGAGGTCGCCGCGCGGACCGGCGGTGGGGACCCGGCGGGCAATCCGACGCTCTACGACGCCATCCAGAAGGCGAAGAAGACCTCGGTGCCCAACGACAACATCGAGCGTGCCCGCAAGCGCGGCGCCGGCGAGGAAGCCGGCGGCGCCGACTACCAGACGATCATGTACGAGGGCTACGGGCCCAACGGCGTGGCGGTGCTGATCGAATGCCTGACCGACAACCGCAACCGCGCCGCCGGCGAGGTCCGGGTGGCGGTGACCCGCAACGGCGGCACCATGGCCGATCCGGGCTCGGTCTCGTATCTGTTCACCCGCAAGGGGGTCGTCACGCTGGAGAAGAACGGGCTCACTGAAGACGACGTGCTGACGGCGGTTCTCGACGCCGGCGCCGAGGACGTCAACGACCTCGGTGAGAGCTTCGAGATCATCTCGGAGCCAACCGATCTGGTCGCGGTGCGCACCGCGTTGCAGGACGCCGGTATCGACTACGAGTCCGCCGAGGCCAGCTTCCAGCCTTCGGTCAGCGTGCCGGTGGACGTCGACGGCGCCCGGAAGGTGTTCAAGCTCGTCGACGCCCTCGAGGACAGCGACGATGTGCAGAACGTCTGGACCAACGTCGATCTGTCGGACGAGGTGCTGGCCGCTCTCGACGAGGAGTAACCGCCTCTAGTCGTAGCCGTGCCGCATGTCCTCGACGATGCGTGGATTGTCCAGCGTCGAGGGCTCGAGCGGGCGGGGGCGGGTGTCGTCGGGGAACACCGTGGCGGCGTCCAGGACGTGCTGGTTCAGGAAACGCAGCGGGGGTGCGTTGGGCGGCACGGTGGGCGTGGGCGCGCCGCCCCCACGGCGGGCCAGCGCGAAACCCCAGTCACCGAACGTCGGCACATAGACGTGGTAGGGCGTCACCGCGTAGCCGGCCGCGCGGATGGACGAGGCGGTGCGCCAGAATGCGGTCTGCGTCGAGAACGGGCTGCCCGCCTGCACGACCATCAGGCCATCTTCGGCGAGCGCGTGCCCGACGAGTCCGTAGAACTCGGTCGAATACAGCCGCCCCAGGACCGGGGTGTCGGGGTCGGGCAGGTCGACGATGACCGCGTCGAAGCCCCCGGGCGGGACGACGTCCGGGTGCGGCGAGCGCAACCAGCGCATCGCGTCGTCGATCACCACCTTGACCCGCGGGCTGTCCAGCGAGCCGCCGTTGGCCCTGCGCATCGTGGTGCGCGCCAACTGAATCACCGCGGCGTCGAGCTCCACCTGCACGATCCTCGTGATGCCCGGCTGACGCAGTAACTCGCGGGCCACCAGCCCGTCGCCGCCCCCGAGGACGAGGACCGATCGCGCACTCGCCCCGAGCGCGGGATAGACCAGGCTTTCGGTGTAGCGGTACTCGTCCCGGGTGGAGAATTGCAGGCCCCCGTCGAGGTAAAGGCGCATGTCGTTACCGCGCTGGGTGACCACGATCTCCTGGTAGGCCGAGTGTTGATAGGCGATGATCGGGTCGGCGTAGAGGCGCTGCCTGCTCGTGGTTTCGATGTCGGCCGACCGCGCCAGCAGTGTGACCAGGAGGGCGAGCGCTGCGGCGAGCGCGCACAGCGCCGTCGCCAGTTGGCGGGCCGAAACCGCCCGGCGCAGCACGAAGATCGCCACGACGGCCGCCGCCAGGAGATTGACGATGCCGGTGGCCGCCGCGCCGCGGATCATGCCCAGGTGGGGCAAGAGCAGGAACGGCCACACCAGCCCGCCCAGCAGCGCGCCGAGGTAGTCGGCGGCGTTGAGGTTGGCCAGCGTCCGGCCGGTGTCGGGCGCCTCGCCACTGCGACCGCGCTGCAGCATCGTCATCAGCAGCGGCACCTCGGCGCCGACCAGCCCACCGATCAGGGCGGTGCCCACCGCCAGCATCCACATCGATTCGTCGTCGATGAAGGCGAACACCGTGTACAGGGCCGCCGCGGACAACCCGCCGACGATGCTCAGCAGCACCTCCACCGCGATGAACGCGATCGCCGCGTGCGCCAGCAGCGGCTTGACCACCAGGGCCCCCACCCCGAGCGCGGCGATGTAGCCCGCGACGATCAGTGACGTGGCGACGATGCCGCCGCCGTTGAGGCTCGCCGCCAGGGTGAGCAGCGCGAGTTCGTAGACGATGCCGGACGCCGCACATGCCGCAACGGCGGCCAGCAGCACGGCGCGCCAGCGCACCGAGGGCTCCGCGGGCCGGCTCACCTCTGGCACCGGCAGATCAACGGAGGTCATGACACCGCAGCGGCCGTGACCCCTCCCACGGCGAGCAATATCAGCGCCACCGCGAACGATCCCGGATGCAGCTCCGGCTCGTCGATGTGCTCGTGGAAACTTCCCGGTATCAGCAGGTGCATCGTGAGCAGCGCTATGCCCAGCAGGATCACGCCCATCAGCCCGTACACCGCCACACCGACGAGCCCCTGACCCAGCTGGCTATAGCTGTTCGCGATGGCGGTGATGATGACCACGGTCAGGGCGATGTACATCGCGCCCGCGACCATGACGGCGTTGGGGCGGCGGTCGATGAACACCAGCCGGCGCAGATTGCCCGGGGTCAACACGTCGACCGCGTAGAACCCGATAAGCAGCACTGCCATGCCGACCAGGAAGTACAGGATGGTTGCGACTGCGCCCTTCAGGACGGGATTGAGATCGACGGTGCCGATCTCGACGGCGAGGTACATGGTTTTCTCCTTTGTGGTGGTGAGCCGTCACTTGGTTCCGCCGGGGCCGCCGGGCGTACCCCCGGCGCCGCCCGAGGGTGAGCCGGGGCTGAATCCGGGGCCCAGGAAGATGAAAGCGCCGTGGCTGTATCCGGCGTTCAGGCCTTCCAGGCGGATGCTGCACGGGCGATTGCCGTCGGGGCCGACGATCACGATGTTGCTGCTGTAGCGCAGGTACTCGCTGTCGCCGTTGGCGGCCCGCGCCTCGGGGGCCTGATACTCGGCGAGCGCGTCGGCCACGTCGTCGGGAGGCCCGCTGCATTCGTAGCGCTTCCCGTTCGCGTCGTGGGAGTACTCGTGATAGTGGCTCGCGATGTAGGAAGCAATGTTCTTCTGCGACAGAATGATTCCGGGCACCAGGCAGGCGACGGCCGCGACGGCCAGCGCACCGGCGATCACGAACAGGCGATTGCGGCTCACGGGTGCCACCGGCTCACCGTGTGCACCACGTCGCCGCCCGAGCCAAAAGGGCTGCGCGGGTAGAGGTGCCAGGTCTGCCAATACCAGCCGGCGCCGTCGGGTTCGGCGGCCAGCGCGGTCAGCGCGGCGTCGTCGCCGGGGAAAGTGCCACCGAGCCAGCCCTTTTCCCGCGCGCACCGGTCACGAAGGTCGCGCGCCATCCGGCGGAAGGCCGCCTCGTCGTAGGAGTCGGTGCGGGATTGCAGGGAGTAGCCGGGCGCGGCCGTGTGCTCCGGCAGGTCGACGCCGAGGCCGCGTGCCGTGCAGGAGACCTCCTCGGAGAACCGGCCCGCGCCGTGCTCGACGGTGACGACGTGCGATGCGCCCAGGACCCCCAGCCGCAGGGCGCCGCCGCCGGGGTGGTGCAGAAGGCAGGTCGCCAGCGGCGGCGGTGCGGGCGCGTTGAGCGCGAGGCCGAGCTTTTGGCCGGAGACGTCCGAAGGGGCCACGACGAGTTGATGAAGGGGCACCGACGCGCCCTAGGGGGAGGAGGGCGGGGGTGCCGGATACACGGTCAGCTCGCCCGTGAGCACGGGCTTGCCGGTCGAAACCTCCCACGGCATGCCCGGCGCCCAGCGCTCGAACGAGAGCAGCGCGGACTCGTCGGAGTTGGCGCAGTCGACGAACTCCATCTCGCCGCCCGCCGGCAGGCCCGTGGTGCCCTCGGTCGTGAACGAGGCGCGACCGCGTTCGGACTCGTGAAACGTCACCCCGTCGACGACGTAAGAGTCACCCGGCTGCAGTTGGATGTCCTTGCGGCTGACCCACATCGCCAGCTCGAGGCGCCCGTCGTCCTCTTCGACGCTGAACCAGATCGGCTGGTCGCCGCCCTCCAGCAGATGCTCCCACCACACGAACGGGCCCTCGCGATACGTCACCGATCCGCGGACCACGTAGTCGACGCCGCCGTAGCTGACGATCGCGCCGGGGCCGAGTTGGCGGGGGCCGAATTCCGGCATCGCGTTGAACGAGAGGGGATCCTGGCGTCCGCGCGGCGGGGCCGGTTGCTTGGGGCGCCGCAAAGCGATGACCAACACCACGATTGACGCGATGAACAGCACGATCGCGATAATGACCAGCAGTGATCCCACGCAAACCCTTCCGTTGCCACATTGCTTGAGCGAACGTGGGGTAAAAGCTAACAGCTTTTGCGTTGGTTCGGCGCTGTAACGTCCCGAGCCGGGAATCGGCGGCGCCGCCGCGTGTCCTCCGCGGAGCCGTCGCCCCCGGCCGCTAGGGTATCGAACAGCTGTTCTACAGGTGGGAGCGGGCAATGCGCGTGATGGGCGTCGACCCCGGACTGACCCGATGCGGACTTTCGGTGGTGGAAAGTGGGAGCGGGCGCAGCGTGGTCGCGCTCGACGTCGACGTGGTTCGGACCCCGTCTGATGCGCCGCTGGCCCACAGGCTGTTGGCCATCAGCGATGCCGTCGAGCACTGGCTGGCCACCCATCAGCCGGATGTGGTGGCCATCGAGCGGGTGTTCTCCCAGCTGAACGTCTCGACGGTGATGGGCACCGCGCAGGCCGGCGGGGTCGTCGCGCTGGCGGCCGCCAAGCGCGGCATCGACGTGCACTTTCACACCCCGAGCGAGGTGAAGGCCGCGGTGACGGGCAACGGCGCCGCCGACAAGGCTCAGGTCACCGCGATGGTCACCAAAATCCTTGCGCTGCAAGCCAAACCGACCCCGGCCGACGCCGCCGACGCGCTGGCGCTGGCGATCTGTCACTGCTGGCGGGCGCCGATGATGGCCCGGATGGCCGCGGCCGAGGCGCTGGCCGAGCAGCAGCGGCACAAGTATCTGGCCAAGCTCAAGGCCGCGCGATGATCGCGTCGGTGCGCGGCGAGGTGCTCGAGGTGGCGCTCGACCATGCGGTGATCGAGGCCGCCGGCGTCGGCTACCGGGTGAACGCGACACCGTCGACGTTGGCGACCCTGCGCACCGGGACCGAGGCCCGGCTGATCACCGCGATGGTGGTCCGCGAGGACTCGATGACGCTGTACGGGTTTCCAGACTCCGACACCCGCGACCTCTTCCTCACGCTGCTGACGGTGTCGGGCGTGGGGCCACGGTTGGCCATGGCGACGCTGGCGGTTCACGACGCCGCGGCGCTGCGGCAGGTGCTGCACGACAGCGACGTCACCGCGCTGACCCGGGTGCCCGGAATCGGCAAACGCGGCGCCGAGCGGATGGTGCTCGAGCTGCGGGACAAGGTCGGCGCCGTCACCGCGGGCGCACCGGGCGGTGCATTCGTGGTGAACGGGCACGCGGTCCGGGGCCCGGTGGTGGAGGCCCTGGTCGGTCTGGGCTTCGCCGTCAAGCAGGCCGAAGAGGCCACCGACAAGGTGCTGGCCACCGAGCAGGACGCGACGACGTCCGGCGCCCTGCGGGCCGCCCTGTCGCTGCTGGGTAAGTCGCGATGACCCGCGCCGGCGGCGATGCAGAGCGAAGCGATGAGGTGGGGGCACCACCCGCTTGCGGGGGAGAGCGGCGCAAATGACCGACGACTACGCCGACCGCGAGCTCTCGCCGGCGCTGTCCGTCGGGGAGGGTGACATCGACGTCAGCCTGCGGCCGCGTTCGCTGCAAGAGTTCATCGGCCAGCCGCGGGTGCGCGAACAGCTCCAACTGGTGATCGAGGGAGCCAAGAACCGCGGCGGCACGCCTGATCACATCCTGCTGTCGGGTCCGCCCGGGCTCGGCAAGACGTCCCTGGCCATGATCATCGCGGCCGAACTCGGGACGTCGTTGCGGGTGACGTCGGGCCCCGCGCTGGAACGCGCCGGCGACCTCGCCGCCATGCTGTCCAACCTGGTCGAGCACGACGTGCTGTTCATCGACGAGATCCACCGCATCGCCCGGCCCGCGGAGGAAATGTTGTACCTGGCCATGGAGGACTTCCGGGTCGACGTGGTGGTGGGTAAGGGTCCCGGGGCGACGTCGATCCCCCTGGACGTGGCGCCCTTCACCCTGGTCGGCGCGACCACTCGCTCCGGCGCGCTGACCGGACCGCTGCGCGACCGGTTCGGTTTCACCGCACACATGGACTTTTACGAACCCGCCGAGCTGGAGCGGGTGCTGGCCCGCTCCGCCGGCATTCTGGGCATCGAGCTGGGCGCCGAGGCGGCCGAGGAGATCGCCCGGCGCTCGCGCGGCACGCCGCGCATCGCCAACCGGCTGCTGCGCCGGGTCCGGGACTTCGCCGAGGTCCGCGCCGACGGGGTGATCACCCGTGACGTGGCCAAGTCCGCGCTGGCGGTCTACGACGTCGACGAACTCGGCCTGGACCGGTTGGACCGGGCGGTGCTCTCGGCGCTGACCCGCAGTTTCGGCGGCGGGCCGGTCGGGGTTTCGACGCTGGCGGTGGCGGTCGGCGAGGAGGCGACCACCGTCGAGGAGGTGTGCGAGCCGTTCCTGGTTCGCGCCGGAATGGTGGCCCGCACCCCCCGGGGCCGGGTGGCCACCGCTCAGGCGTGGACTCACCTGGGCATGAGCCCACCGGCGGGCGCGGCCGGTTTGGGCCAACCCGGTCTGTTCGACTAGGGGCGTAGGCGGGCGAAGCGGGCCGCCACCGTCGGCGGCCCGGCCGATTGCGGCCAAATCGTGACCTTTCGGCCGGACGGTGCGCGCACGCGCGCCGGCGGGATCCGGCCTGCTCAGAGGGCCGCCACCGGCGCGGCGGGCATCTGGGTGAAGGTTCGCAGCAAACCACATGCGCGGCCCGCAGCAGGTTATACGTGGGCGCCGTCGGGTAACCAAGCTCACAACAGCAATACCTGTTGAAGGAGATTCTAATGAGGACCACGCGCTACGACTATGAACGCCCTCGCGCGCTGTACATGCCGCGCACCCGCGGCGCGCTGACCGGCCTGCTCCTGATTCTGTTGGGCGCCTGGGGCGCATTGGTGCCGTTTTTCGGGCCCAACATCGATTGGGCGTACATGTCCGACCCGGCCTGGACGTGGACGACGACCAAGGGCTGGCTCGAGGTGCTTCCCGGGGCCGCTACGGCACTGGGCGGCCTGCTCGTGCTGTTGTCCGGTAACCGGGCTAGCGCTGTGTTCGGCGGCTGGCTGGCGGTCGCCGGCGGTGCGTGGTTCGTGGTGGGCCGCGCGTTCGCGTCGACGCTGGGCATCGGGGGCCTCGGTCAACCGGTGGCGTCCACGGACCTGAAGCGAGCCCTGCTCGAGATCACCTACTTCACCGGTCTGGGCGCCTTGATCGTGTTCCTGGGCGGGGCGGCCGTCGCGCGCCTGGCCGTTCGGCACGCACGCGATGTCGTGGTGCGGGAACCGGCGCCGGTGGCGGGCGACGCCGTACCGGCGGGTGAGCCCGGCATGTACGACGAGACTCGCGGCGTGACGGCGGCTCGGGCGGACGCAACGGCAGCCGAGCCGGAGCCGCGCGGGCGTGGCCTGTTCGGCCGGCGCGCGGGCGGCGGCCTGTTCCACCGCCACCACCACGCCGGCGTGTAGGCGGTAACCGCCAACTCGGGAGGCGCCGGTAGCCGATTGGCTACCGGCGCCCTTTCGCGTCACGGCACTCCGCCACCCGCAGGTCGGTAGAGTCACCGGCGCCGGGGACATGCGGGCCTCGACGAGCGAGGAGGAGCGATGATCGCCGCCGGGTTGGTATTCGCCGCATTGGCGGCGTTATTGCACGTGTACATCTTCGTGATGGAATCGTTGACCTGGACCTCGCCGCGCACCCGTGCCACGTTCGGCACCACGGCCGAGGAAGCCGAGACCACCAAGCTGCTGGCCTTCAACCAGGGCTTCTACAACTTGTTCCTGGCGGTGGTCAGCGGCCTGGGCATTGCCGCGATCATGTTGCGGCACAACGCAGTTGGCGCGGCGCTGATTTTCGCCGGCGTCGGTTCGATGGCGGCGGCCGCCGTGGTGCTGCTCTTGTCCGCGCCGGAGAAGGCGCGCGCCGCGGTGACGCAGGGTGCCTTCCCGGTGATCGCGATCGTGCTGCTGCTGCTCGGACTTCAGCAGTAACAGCAGCCTCACCAGCCCCAATCGTCACCGGGAGCGGTGGTGTTCACGTGCCCGATGGGTTACGACTGGAAACCGCCGGGTACCCATCTCCGGCCGGAAATAGGCCCGGTATTCAACGAGGGGAAATCATGAAATACGCAGAAGACGGCCAAACCCGCGGGCTGAGCATGCCGCGTTCGCGTGGCGCGGTCAGCGGATTGCTCCTGGTCATCTTGGGAGCTTGGGGGGCGTTAATACCGTTTGTCGGACCGCGCTTCAATTTCGCCTACTCACCCGACCGGGAGTGGGCGTGGAGTTCGGCTCGTGGGTGGCTCGAGGTCCTGCCGGGAGCCGCGACCGTGCTGGGCGGTCTGTTGTTGATCATCGCCGGAAATCGGGTGGCGGCCATGCTGGGCGGATGGCTGGCGGTGCTGTCCGGCGCCTGGTTCATCGTCGGTGGTCAGCTCGCGCCGCTGCTGGGAATCGGCTCCGCCGGTGACCCCGTCGCCGCCACCGAGCGCAAGCGTGCGGTGCTCGAAGTCAGCTATTTCTCCGGACTGGGTGCGCTGATCGTCTTCGTCGGCGGTGTGGTGCTCGCCCGCACGGCCGTGCGGCTGGCGCGGGACGTCCAGCCCGTAGCGCCGGCGACAGCCGTGTGGGCGCCTGGCGTCGAGCCTTACCGCGACTCGGCGTACGAGCCCGCCGAGGTGTCCTCGGGCGCGTTGACCAAGCCGCGTACGGCTGCCGACCCGGAGCCGAAGCGGGGGTGGCGTCGCCATCGCCCGGCGTCGGGCGCCAACGCCGCGTACCTGCGCTGGCCACACCCACAGCAGTAACCGGTTCAGCTAGAAACAGCGATCGCCCAGTCCGTCACGGACTGGGCGATCGCTGTCTTGTGCTTACAGCAGTCCGAGCAGCTGCAGGTCCGTGATGTACTTGACGATGATCGGCGCCGAGACATGTGGAATGTCTTTGTCGGGGCCGATTTTCGCCTCCTGCACCGCGGCGCGGAAGCGGTCGGTCGGGGCCATCGATCCGTTGATCGGCTGCTCGGGCCGCTGGTAGTTGTGCAGCAGTGGTAGCAGCGAATACTGGCGTTGCCGCTCGGGCAGGCCCCGCATCGTCTGATCGAACCGCCGCAGCCATTCGCCGTAGTCGGCGATCCGCTGGATCCCATAGCCGGCGTCGATCAGCCAGTCGACGTACTCGTCGAGGCCGATGCCGTCGTCGTACGGGTTCATCACGTGGTACGTCTGGAAGCCGTCCCCGGTGTCCAGCACCTGCGTCCCCAGCGTCGAGATCGCCGCGGCGATGAACTCGACCGGCAGGCCGTCGTAGTGCGAACGCTGACGGTTGCCCTCGGCGTCCAGCTCGTAGAACGAACCGGGTGCGACACCGGTGGCGACCAGGCTCAGCATCAGCCGGGTGAACATGTCCGGCAGGTTGAGCTGGCCGGCGTAGGTGGTGTCGGCCAGGATCATGTCGCACCGGAAGACCGCGACGGGCAGGCCACACAGGTCGTGTGCCTCGCGCAGCAGCACCTCGCCGGCCCACTTGCTGTTGCCGTAGCCGTTGGCGTAGTTGTCGTTGATCGCGCGGGTCGCGCTGATCTGCCGGACGTCGGCATCCTCGACGAACTCGCCCGGCTTGATCTGGTCACCGACGCCGATCGTCGACACGTAGGTGTACGGCTTCAGCTTGGTGGTGAGCGCGATCCGGATCAGTTCGGCGGTGCCGAGCGCGTTGGGGCCGAACAGCTCGCTGTAGGGCAGGACGTGGTTGACCAGAGCGGCCGGGTCGACGATCAGGTCGACGGTGTCGGCCAGCCGCTGCCAGGTCTGCTGCTCCAGACCGAGGTTGGCCTCGCCCTTGTCACCGGCGATCACTTCGAGGTGGTCGGCGGCCAGCTCCTGATAGTGCGCCACCAACGCTGGGTCGCTGTGCGCGGAGCCCACGCCGAAGGTCTTGTCCAGCCGGGCGCGCGCCTCGTCGTCGGATTTGGCGCGCACCAAGGCGATGACCTTGCCGTCGACCATGTCCATCCGCTCGAGCCACTCCAGGGCCAGGTAGCGGCCCAGGAAGCCGGTCGCGCCGGTCAGCAACACCGTCCGCACCTCGGTGGTGGGCTTGGGCAGGCTGGGCGCGGCGGCCAGCGTCTCGGCCTCGAGGAACTTGTCCAGGGTGAGGTCGCCGGCGTGCACCGTGGTCGCTTGATCTTTGGGGCGACCGTGCACCGCGGCGAAGGTGGGCCGCTTGGTGCCCTGGCGCTCGCCCTCGATGTAGTTGGCGATGGCCTGCAGGTCGCTGGCCGGGCTGACGATGACGCCCACCGGGACGTCGATGTCGAAGATCTCGCGCAGCAGGTTGCCGAACGTCAACGCCGACAACGAGTCTCCGCCCAGATCGGTGAAGTGCGCGTCGGGGGTCAGCTCGGTGCTCGCCGTGCCCAGCATCGCGGCCGCTGCCCGGCTCACCGTCTGCAGCACCGGCGCGCTCGCGCCGTTGCGGCGCAATTCGGCGAGCTCGTTGGCCTGCCCCTCGGCGAGCTCGGCGTAGAGCTGCTCGAGCCGCTCGCCGTAGTGCTGCTTCAGCTTCGGCCACGCCAGCTTGCGGATCCCGGTCAGCAGACCGTTCTCCAGGCTGAACGGTGTGGTCTCGATGATGAAGTCGCGCGGCACCTCGTAGGACTGCAGGCCCACCTGACGGGCGACGTTCTGGAGCGAGTCGGCGATCTTCGGCTTGAGCGTCTCGAGGTCGCCCGAGGCCAGCGCCTCCTCGGTGGGCACCACGACGGCGAGCAGGTAGGGCTGGGCGCTGTTGCCGTAGACGTAGATCTGGCGCACCAGCGGGCTGTTGCCGAACTCGGCCTCCAGCTTGGCCAGGGTGACGAACTCGCCCTGCGCCAGCTTGAGCACGTTGTTGCGGCGGTCGACGTACACCAGCTTGTCGGGCGCGATCTCGGCGAACACGTCGCCGGTCCGGTAGTAGCCGTCCTCGTCGAACACGTTGGCGGTGGTCTCGGCCCGCTTGTAGTAGCCCGGGAACATGTTCTCGGTGCGCAGCAACAGCTCACCACGCGGGTGCGGCCGGTCGGTGCTGAAGTAGCCCAGGTCCGGCACGTCGACGAGCTTGTAGTCGATCACCGGCGGCCGCTGGATCTCGCCGTCGAACAGCACCATCCCGGCCTCGGTCGAGCCGTAGCCGTCCATCAGGTGCATCTCGAGCAGGGACTCGACCCAGGCGCGCAGCTCCGGCGAGGTCGGGGCCGAGCCCGTCATCGCGAAGATGAACCGCCCGCCCAGCAGATACTGGCGCTGCTCGGCCAGCACCTGAGCCGCCACAGCCTCGCGGTCGCCGCCCTCGGACAGCCGCCGCTCCACCTGGCGCTGGAATTCGCCGAACAGGGTCTCCCAGATGCGCGGCACGAAGTTCAGCTCGGTCGGCCGCACCAGCTCGAGGTCCTCCAGCAGCGTGGAGAGGTCGCTCTTGGCGGCGAAGTAGGCGGTGCCGCCGTTGCCCAGCGTGCCGTACAGGATGCCGCGGCCCATGACGTGGCTCATCGGCATGAAGTTGAGGGTGATCGACGCGGCGCTTTCGCCGAACCAGTTCCTGCTGCCCCGGCGCCAGATCTTGGCGACGTTGCTCTGTGGGTACATCGCGCCCTTGGGTGCGCCGGTGCTGCCGGAGGTGTAGATCAGCAGGGCCAGCGGGTCGGATTCCTCGCTGGCGGGGATGACCGTTTCCGGCAGCGCCTTGCCGCGGTCGAGCGCCTCGGCCAGGGTCTCCACCAGCACGTCGGCCTCTGCCAGCCGCGTGCGCGCGGTTTCCACGGCCTCGCGCTCGTCGTCGACCTCGGGGTGGTAGTCGAACGCCACCAGCTTGGCGGGCCGGTGGCCGCTCAGGATCAACTCCACGGCCTCGGGCAGCTGATTCACGCTCGCCGCTATCACGGTGGGCTCGGTCTCGGTCACGATCGGCTGCAGCGACGTAAGCGACGCGCTGGTCTGCAGCGGCACCGACACCGCGCTGATCACGGCGAGCGCCATGTCGATGGTGGCGTAGTCGACGCTGTTGAAGCCCAACACACAGACCCGGTCACCGACGTGTACCTCGTCGTTGGCCCAGGCGCGGCCGAGCGCTTCGACGCGGTCGGCCAGCTGGCCGTACGTGATGGTTTCGTAGCGGGGGATCAGCTCCAGCCTGGTGCGTCCGGTCGCCGCGTCCTCGACATACTCCACCGCGCGGTGCGCGAGGGCCGGCCGGTCCGCATACCCCTTGAGCACGGTGCGGATGACCTGCGGGAGTGGCATCCCGGGCTTCTCGACGGCGGCCTCGACGGCCGGGTCGGGACGCGCGGCGGCGAACTGCGGGTCGTTGGCGGTCAGGTCCTCGATGCGGCGCTCGAGCCGCTCGTCGCGATTGATGGTCGACATAAACAAATTCCCTTGCAATGAAAGATAGTGAGTCGTTTTCGCGCCGATGCGCTGACGTTTAGAACGTTAGCTAAAGTAACGGTATTCCACCATGGGCGCGCCGCCGCGGTCGTTGTGAGATTGCCCACGCGAGCCGATGAGTCCCCGGGTCTTACCGGTCTTACAGGTCGCCCAGGAGCCGGCCGAGGATGTCGAGCCCCTCGTTGAGCAGCTCGTCGCTGATCGGCAGCGGCGGCAGCAGCCGGATGATGTTGCCGAACATGCCGCAGGTCAACACGACGACCCCGGCGGCGTGGGCCGCGGTGGACAATTTCTGAGTCAGCTCCGCGTCGGGTTCCGAGGTCCCTGACTTCACCAACTCGATGGCGATCATGGCGCCGCGGCCACGCACATCGCCGATCCGGTCATCGCCGGCCTGCAGACGCAACAACGGTTCGGTGATCAGCCGTTCCAATTGCTGAGCGCGCTCGATCAACCCGTCACTTTCGATCGTGGTGATGGTGGCCAGTGCTGCCGCGCAAGCGATCGGGTTACCGCCGAAGGTGCCGCCCAAACCGCCGACGTGCGATGCGTCCATGATCGGCGCGCGGCCGGTGACCGCCGACAGCGGCAGCCCGTCGGCAATGCCCTTGGCGGTGCAGATCAGGTCGGGTTCTATGCCCTCGTGCTCGCAGGCGAACATCGCGCCGGTGCGCGCGAAGCCGGTCTGCACCTCGTCGGCGATGAACACCACGTCGTTGCTGCGGCACCAGTCGAGCAGGGCGGGCAGGAACCCTTCGGCGGGCACGATGAATCCGCCCTCGCCCGCGATCGGTTCGATGATCACGGCGGCGAGGCTGTCGGCACCGACCTGACTCTCGATCACGTCGATCGCCCGCGCGGCGGCCTTCTCCCCGTCGGTGGCCAGCTCCTTATCGGTCAGGCCGTCCCGGTAGGGGTAGGACATCGGGGCGCGGTAGACCTCCGGCGCGAACGGGCCGAAGCCGCTCTTGTAGGGCTTGGACTTGGCGGTCAGCGCCATCGCCAGGTTGGTGCGGCCGTGATAGGCGTGGTTGAACGCCACGACAGCGGGCTTGCGCGTGTAGGTGCGTGCGACCTTGACGGCGTTCTCGACCGCCTCGGCGCCGGAGTTGAACAACACCGAACGCTTCTCGCCGGAGCCCGGCGTGATCCGGTTGAGCTCCTCGGCGACGGCGATGTACTGCTCGTACGGCGCGACCATGAAACAGGTGTGAGTGAACTCCGCGACCTGCGCGCGCACGGCCTCCACCACCCGGGGTGCGGAATTGCCGATGGTGGTCACCGCGATGCCCGACGCCAGGTCGATGAGCCGGTTGCCGTCGACGTCCTCGATGATGCCGCCGGAGGCGCGCGCGACGAACACCGGCAGCGAGACGTTGACCCCATGGGACACCGCCGCGGCGCGCCGTTTGGTCAGTTCCAGCGAAGCGGGACCGGGGATTTCGGTGACCAGCTGGCGAGTCTGCTCGAGGCCGGCCACGATCTTCTCCTCACCGCGGCGCGCCTGTCACGTCGCCACTAAAGCCTATCCGGCGCGGCGGCGTCGGGCCTCCCGCGCACCGCGGCGGTCGGGAGCGACCTGCGGCAATGGCACACTGGCCGGTACGAGGTGCGCGGCCCGCGGGTCGTTCCGGCACCCGGCGACAAGAAGTGCCTTAAATGCCACTACGAAAGACAGGCCCGTCATGGAGAGTTTGATCCTGTTCCTGCCCTTCCTGCTCATCATGGGTGGGTTCATGTACTTCGCGTCGCGCCGCCAGAAGCGCGCGATGCAGGCCACCATCGACCTGCACGAGTCACTGCAGCCGGGGGACCGCGTGCACACGACGTCCGGTCTGCAGGCGACGGTCGTCGCGTTCACGGAGGACACCGTGGATCTGGAGATCGCCCCCGGCGTGGTGACCACGTGGATGAAGCTGGCCATCCGCGACCGGATCCTGCCCGACGACGATGAAGACCTGGCCGACGGTGACGACGCCGACGACTTGGCAGAATCCGACGAGGGCCGGGTTATCAAGGATTCCTGACGGAAGATCCGTCCGCCGCGGCGGACCGCTTGCGCAACGGGCGCGTGCGCGGCACTAGGCTCTGTTGCGGGCTCTGTCCGGGGTAAGAACCGCTACTCGAGGAGATAGAAGGAACGTGGCATCGTCTTCGGCGCCGGTGCACCCTGCCCGCTACCTGTCGGTTTTCTTGTTGCTGCTCGTCGGCGTCTACCTGTTGGTCTTTCTGACCGGGGACAAGCGCGCCGCCCCCAAGCTCGGCATCGACCTGCAGGGCGGTACCCGCGTCACGTTGACCGCGCGCACCCCGGACGGGTCGCGCCCGAGCCGCGATGCGCTGGCACAGGCGCAGCAGATCATCAGTGCGCGCGTCAACGGGCTTGG
>NZ_LZIL01000012.1 GCF_001667075.1 Mycobacterium sp. 852014-52450_SCH5900713
TGAGTTCATATGAGGTAGATATGGTCTGATTAGTATGCAGTGGTCGGAAATTGGTTAATCAGTGAAGAATATGTTAGGATAGCTTCTGTGTTTTAATTTCTGGGAATTTTCTGTAGGGAATTAAAATAAATGGTTAACATAAGAATTATAGATATATGTGTTATGGATTTTTAGCCACTGGAATCACTTAATTTGGAATTCGTATGAGGGAGTTATGGACAGATTAGTAGGTAGAGGTCAGAACCTACCCGAGAAGAAATAATCTGTACTTTTAGGGAGTCATATCACCTTGAGTTCTTAATATTTGGCTAATATGTTCAACATAATAGTTTTAGATAATTGTTTTATCTTTAAATTGACACCAAGATCACCTACATCGGAGTTAAATTGAGGGAGTTATGCTCTGATTAGTAAGAGAAGGTCAGATAGGATGAAAACTTGCATCAAGAAAATAAAGAAATAAAATTAATATTTAAAAAAGAAGAAGAATCTTATAAATAACTTGTATATACCATAGCCATTGTCGTTGTATGAACTTCTTACCATCCTAAGTGTGAAATTTTGACATGAAAATATTTTATAAAGTGATATTTGAAATGGTTATGTTCATGGCATGATTACCAATGACTTTTGGTAATAATTATATTTTGATGAACATACTTGTTATTAAAAGCATATTTTTGGCTATTATTGTGAAAAGAAAAGAAATGAGCACGGTCACATGGCAAATCCGTGTGGTGCACCAGTAGGGGACGCCCTACCAACGGTTATGATCATGTTAATAAGAAAAGAAAGAGAAAGTGGGCCATGTCGGACGGAGCGAGAAAAGCCCGTACCGGAGAGTAGAAAATACTCACCCTGACCGGGGTAGCTTGATATGAGAATAATTTGATAGTCATCATATGTCATTCTGAAAATAGTTAATCTTATCATACATGTCATTATTATACGATTTTCATGTGCATAAATATAGTGCATTCATGTGACCAAAGATATTTACTGTAGTTTATACAGCTGAACATGACGTGATGAGCTATATTGATGATGATTTATTGTTGAACTTACTGGGATTTAATTCTCACTATATTTCCATATCATGTTCAGAAGAATAATCATGCAGATTTTCTCTATGGCACTGGTTTTTAGCATATGTTGGATCGAGTTACTCTATTTTGAGCTGATCTCAGTAATATATATGGTGTCTATGGTCGAGTTGACTAAAATCCCGGTGAAGGTGCAACCACCCGCACCCGTATCTCCGGAACTGGTCAACAGGGATGAATAAGATGTAATTATATATGTGTTAGACTTTTGTATGGATGTTATTGATTAATGATATGTATGTAAACTCTGTATTGTATAAATTAAATAAATGTTATTTTGAGTTAAGTTGTAAAGAGGTAATAACTTCATGGTATATATAAAAAAAAAAATTGTTACTTAAATGGAGTTGTTACATAATTGGTATCAGAGCAGGTCGATCCTAGATGGCCAGTGGGTGGATGGTTATCTGATCGATCTTATAGTGTCTTGAGTATGTTTGTGGTTGTGCTGTGTAGGGATTAGTGAATTCATATAGGTAAGAAATTACTAGTGTTTCTTATCTACATGCCGAGGTGGTGTTATGACTGCTGTTAAATATTTTTGAACTAACTATTGGGCTTGATCACCTCAATAGCAGCATAATTTTGTTTTTGCCACAGTAGGAAATGGCACCACCAAGGAAGAATCCGGCAAACAATGCGGAGGAAACCTTGCACAACCTGGCCACGGCAATTTGAGACCAACTCATAACCACTAATGCCTTAGGTATTTGTGCTCAATGTTTTTCAAAAATTGATTTGAGGTATGAGTAATATTAATTGAGGATAAGAGAAGAGAAGATACGAAAATTTTCTGTTAGCACTCATTACGGGCATTATGAGTCCTTGGTTATGTTATTTAGAATAGTAATTAGGTCATCCTTGGATCAACTTATTTATTGATAATATACTAAAATATTTCAAAAGTTTAGAGGATCATAAACAACATTCAAAGATAGTTTTACCAACTCTAAAGGAGTATGGTTGGTAAATATGGTATCCAAATAGACTCTAAGAATGTAAAAGTAGTACAATAATAGCTACGTTTTACTACATCTAAAGATGAAGATCCAAATCCAATTTGCGCTTCCTGCGGTTGTCTGCCATCCATTCTATTTGAGTCATAGTTGGATCAGGTACATGAACATATGCTTGTAAAGCATCAATTAACTCATCGGCATTTGAAGCTGAGATGAGAATTCGTCGTGCTGAGTGTGAGATGAACTTTTGTTCCACAGCATGATCAAGAAAAGACAACAGACCATCAAAGAAGTGATTAACATTTAACAAACCTATCGGTTTGTGATGCATATTCAGTTGTGCCCAAGAAATTATTTGAAAAATCTCTTCTAAGGTACCAAAACCCCCTGGTAAGGCAATGAAAGCATCAGCATTGCTCATCATTCTAGCCATGCGCTCATGCATGGAAGCTACCCTAAACTCTTCCCCAATTGTTTTTCCTACGATGTTAGATGTAGCTAGAGCTGTAGGAATAATACCTAGAACTTGGCATCCTCCTACATGGGCAGCTGTAGACACACACCCCATTAATCCACGGTTACCTCCACCATAGACTAAATGAATTTTTCTCCTGGCCAGTACCATACCCAGGTTTTGTGCAGCTTTTACATACTCTCCATCTTTCCCAGGACTAGAACCACAAAAGACACAAATGTTTCGAAACTGACGGAATGCGATTCCCTCCATAGATGAATACACTTTAACCTTGATGAAAAATAAAGATATGAACATGTGTATTTATAGAATTCAGAAAGGACAAACATAAGATAGTTATGTGAATAGACAGGCATAATTAGAACAACTATGTGAGTGATTGATGGATATCAGCTAAATTGAAGGTGAAATTTTCAAAAATGACGGCAAGCGTGTATATGTATAGTAGTTGTAATAATCGCTCATGTTAAGCATATAAAGAGGATAAGGTTAAGATATCACCATTTTCTTGTTGTCCTTGATGAAGGATTGATGTCTTGATTCTTGTAAGAAAGTTGTAGAAGATAAGCGTCATGGTAGAAAAAAAAATGAAATGAAGATGCAAACCAAATGATTATTGAAGAGCAACAATCAAATGATTTATCTTGTTTTTCTCAATGTTCTTGCTAGTCGACTATTGGTATTAATAAGTCGACTAACTCTTTTGAGAAATTTTAATTTGGACTGGTTATTTTACAGTTGATTGATTACATCTATTTTGAAGCAATCAACTGCATCCTACCAGTTCACTACATATTCTTTGATTTTCACAGACTTTTATAAGCTCAGAAATGTTTTCTTTTTCTTTTTCTTTTTCATGTGTTATCTTTCCACCGAATACAACAGATTTAAAGTAGATTTTGGCACGTATATTCAAACTTTGCGGCCACCGATTTTTGTCGAAATAGCTGTTAGATTTGTTTATAGATTTTCAAGGATTGCGGCCATCGATTCTTGTCGAATATAACAGCTAGATTTTGTTTACAGATTTTCAAAAATTACGGCCACCGATTTTAATTTTCTTTAATACTTTGTCTAAATTTTTGACTTTCTATTTTGGCACCGTTCTCTATTATGCTTTTCGTCTGTTTTACTTATTCTCCCTCCTTAATAGTTGGCATTAAATGCAAGGTTCTTTTCCTTCATTATAAGGCAAGTTAATTTTATGATGTCCAATTGGTTAGTAGGAAAGATTTTGAAAGGAATGGACGGATGATGACCTTATGGTATTTTGACGAACGTAATCAAGAGAATTAGTGGTGTTGAAGTTCTTGAGGAATGAAGTATGAGAAGTAGGATTTAAATTAAACTTTGAACTCTTAAGTTAGAAATATGGAGAATACTATGAGAATCATGTCCGAAAATAATGTAAGTGATTAAGATATTTGTGTTAAAGGTTTATATTATGCTAAATTGAGTCTAGTATTTAGGATGTGAATTATGTTGAAATTGAGAATTCATGTATGAGTAATTGTTAGGAAAAATCTTCTTGAAATGATTGGGTGAATTAAACGGAATTGATATAAGTTAGAATGAGGTGCTTCTAGATATGAGAGAGGAAATGTTTGATAT
>NZ_LZIL01000013.1 GCF_001667075.1 Mycobacterium sp. 852014-52450_SCH5900713
GGGGGGGGGGGGGGGGGGGGGCGGGGCGCGGGGCGGGGGGGGGGGGCGTCGTGCCGGCGCGGGCCTGCTCCGCCGTCCGCGCCGGCCCCCGCACCGCCACCGGCTCCGCCGCCCGTGCCGGCCCCTGCGCCCGCGCCGCAACCAGCCCCCGCCCCGGCTCCCGCACCAGCCCCGGAGCCCGGTCCGGCCCCAGAGCCCGCGCCGGCCCCGGAGCCACCCGGTTGACACCCGGCATGTGGATCGGCTGGCTCGAGTTCGACGTCTTACTCGGCGACGTCCGGTCGCTCAAGCAGAAACGGTCGGTGATCCGCCCCGTCGTCGCCGAGCTGCGACGCAAATTCAGCGTGTCGGCGGCCGAGACCGGTTCACATGAGCTCTACCGGCGCGCGGGCATCGGGCTGGCCACGGTGTCCGCCGACCGGAGCCACGCGGTCGACGTCCTGGATGCGGCCGAACGGCTGGTGGCCGCGCACCCAGAGTTCGAGCTGCTGTCGGTGCGACGCGGCTTGCAGCGCAGCGACGACTAACGCAAAAGCCCGGCCGATGGCGACGACCCGCCGCGCTTGCGATCGCCGCTAGCCGTCGCGGCCCTCGCGTTTGCGGCCCAACGGCGCGGGGGCGACGACGCCGGGTGCGAGGCGTCGCGTGAAGACCAGGAATGCGGTGTGCCCGCGCATGGAATGCTGCGGCCGGACGGCCAGGCCGACCACGTTCCAGCCGCGCTGCAGCGTTTCCCACGACCGCGGCTCGGTCCAGCATTGCTGGGCCCGCAACGCCTCCACGACGCGCGACAGCTGGGTCACGGTCGCCACGTAGATCATCAGTACGCCGCCGGGGATCAGCAGGCGGGACACCGCGTCGAGCACCTCCCACGGCGCGAGCATGTCGAGCACCGCCCGGTCGAAGGAGCCGTCGGGCCGATCGGAGTCGACGAGGTCGCTGACGATCAGCTCCCAGTTGTCCGGTGGCTGGCCATAGAACACCGAGACGTTGCGGAGCGCGTGTTCGGCGTGATCGGCGCGCTGTTCGTAGGAGACCACCCGCCCCTCGGGCCCGACCGCGCGCAGCAGCGAGCAGGTCAGCGCCCCGGATCCGGCCCCGGCCTCCAGCACGCGGGCGCCCGGGAAGATGTCGCCCTCGTGCACGATCTGCGCCGCGTCCTTGGGGTAGATGACCTGCGGCCCGCGGGGCATCGACATGATGTAGTCGACCAGCAGCGGGCGCAGCACCAGGAAGGGCGCCCCGTTGCTGGATTTGACCACGCTGCCCTGCTCCAGCCCGATCAGCGCATCGTGGGCGATCGAGCCGCGATGGGTATGGAACTCGGCGCCGGGCGTGAGCGACATCGTGTAGTGCCGGCCCTTGGCGTCGGTGAGTTGGACGCGTTCCCCGACGGTGAACGGGCCGGTTGCGGACACGCCGTCTAGCGTGCCAGCCGACTCGCCGCGGGCGGTGCTCGGGGTTGTCGGCACCCGGTTCTACGCTGCGCTCATGATCGACCAGCCGCAGACACGCACGCGGCCGGCTGCGAAACCGGCGCTCTCCCCGTCGCGGGCGGCGGACTTCAAGCAGTGCCCGCTGCTGTACCGGTTCCGGGCGATCGACCGGTTGCCCGAGGCCCCGTCGGCCGCACAGTTGCGCGGCTCGGTGGTGCACGCGGCCCTGCAGCAGCTCTACGGGCTGCCCGCCGCCCAGCGCGGCCCCGACACCGCGCTGTCGCTGGTCGAGCCGGCCTGGGAGCGGGTGATCGCCGCGGAACCCGACCTGGCCGGCGAGTTCGATCCCGCGCAGCGCGGCCAGCTGCTCGCCGAGGCCCGTGCGCTGCTCTCCGGCTATTACCGGCTCGAGGACCCGACCCGCTTCGACCCGCATTGCTGTGAAGAGCGCGTGGAGGTCGAGCTCGCCGACGGCACGCTGCTGCGCGGGTTCATCGATCGGATCGACGTCGCCGCCACCGGCGAGCTGCGGGTGGTCGACTACAAGACCGGCAAGGCGCCGCCGGCCGCGCGTGCCCTGGCGGAATTCAAAGCGATGTTCCAGATGAAGTTCTACGCGGTTGCCCTGCTGCGCACCCGCGGCGTGCCGCCCACCCGGCTGCGGCTCATCTACCTCGCCGACGGCCAAGTGCTGGATTACTCGCCCGACCACGACGAGTTGCTGCGGTTTGAGAAGACCCTGATGGCGATCTGGCGCGCGATCCAATCCGCCGGGCAGACGGGCGATTTCCGTCCCAGCCAGTCGCGGTTGTGCGACTGGTGCCCCCACCAGCAGCACTGCCCGCTGTTCGGCGGAACACCGCCGACTTATCCGGGCTGGCCGGAATACCCACCGGCGCAAGAGTTTTCGCATCAGACCGAGCCGGCGGCATGACCAACCGCTCACCAATGGTGTGACGAGGGTCTCTGTGGCCTAGCCGCCGGCTCACCGCGAGTGCGGTATGCTGTTGACAACGTTGGCGCCGAACGGCTTGCCAGCACGTCGTGATCGATTCGTTATTTCTTCTCAGATCCCCGCGGGGCGCCGAGTCCGAGATGACCAGGTGCGCACCGCACAGCCTCGAGCGCGGCGATCGATGTTGCCAGACGGGCAATCTCGCCACCACCGATGCTTAGGGATAATGAAACATGCTTGAAGACAAAACTTTTGCTCACCTCGGCGTGAGCCAGCCGTTGGTTGACGCGCTCGCTAAGGGCGGCGCTCACCGGCCGTTTCCCATCCAGATCGAGACCTTGCCGGATACGCTTGCCGGCCGTGATGTGTTGGGCCGCGGCAAGACCGGCAGCGGCAAGACGCTCGCGTTCTCGATCCCGCTGGTAAGCCGACTCGATGCCGGTAATCGGCGGCCGGGCCGGCCGACCGGGCTGGTGTTGGCCCCCACGCGTGAACTGGCGACCCAAATCGCCGCGACCATCGAGCCGCTTGCCGCCGTTCGGCGGCTGCGCGTGGTCACGATCTTCGGCGGGGTGCCGCAGCACAGGCAAGTCACGGCGCTGAAGTCCGGGGTCGACATCGTCGTCGCCTGCCCGGGCCGCCTGGAAGACCTGATGAAGCAACGCGTCATCGATCTGAGCGCGGTGCAGGTCACCGTCATCGATGAGGCCGACCACCTCGCCGACCTCGGCTTCCTCCCCACCGTTACCCGAATCTTGGCGGCCACCCCCGCCACCGGCCAGCGGCTGCTCTTCTCGGCCACGCTGGACGGCGCGGTCGACACCCTGGTGAAACGATTCCTCACCAGCCCGGTGACGCACTCGGTCGCCGACCCGACGTCGCTGACCCCTGCGATGACACATCACCTCTTCTGTGTCGATGGCCCGCAAGCCAAGAAAGACTTGGTACACCGGTTGGCCGCTGGAGACTCGCGGCGAATCCTGTTCATGCGGACCAAACACCAGGCCCGCAAGCTGGCGCGCCAACTCACGCAATCGGGTATCGCCTCGGTGGAGTTGCACGGCAACCTCTCCCAAGCCGTGCGCGACCGGAACTTGGCGGCGTTCACGGCCGGACACGCGCGAGTCCTCGTCGCAACCGATATCGCCGCCCGCGGTGTGCACGTCGACAACGTCGACCTGGTGGTCCACGTCGACCCGCCCGCGGAGCACAAGGCTTACCTGCATCGATCCGGCCGCACGGCCCGCGCCGGCGCCTCCGGTGACGTGGTCACCATCGCGCTGCCCGAGCAACGCCGCGACACCGAATCGATGATGCGCAAGGCGGCCATTCGGGCCGTCCCCCAACAGGTCACGGCGGCTTCCCCGGTCATCCACGCCCTCGCCGGCGAAGCCGCGCCCCGCAAGGTCGTCGCGCCCGCCTAGGCCCCGGCCCGGCGGCCCGCGCCGACCTCGGTTGCCGGCCACGGTCCGGCCGCCGCGCGTAGCAGCCGACGCCGTTCCCGTCGCCCCGCCACGACGGCGCGCTCAGTCCGATAGCGGCGTCATCTCCTGCAGCATGGTGGGAATGAGCTCGCTGACGGTGGGATGGATGTGCATGGTGCGCGCGAGCGTGGTGTAGGGCGCTTTGGCCGACATGACGTCCAGGATTTCGTGCACGGCCTCGTCGCCGCCGACGCCGAAGATGGCCGCTCCCAAAATCTCCCGGGTTTCGGCATCGACCACGACCTTCATAAAGCCTTGCGTCTCACCCTTTTCCACCGCCCGGCCCACCCTGGTCATCGGCCGCTTACCGACGAGCGCCTTGCGCCCCGACGCGCGGACCTGGTCGACGGTCATGCCGGCCCGCCCTAGCGGTGGGTCGATATAGAGCGCATAGGTGGTGATGCGGTCGCTGACCCGGCGCGGGTCGTCATCGAGCAGGTTGGCGGCGATGATCTCGAAATCGTTGTAGGAGGTATGGGTGAACGCCCCCCTGCCGTTGCAGTCGCCCATCGCCCAGATGTGGTCGACGTTGGTCTTGAGCTGGTCGTCGACGACGATATAGCCGCGGGCGTCCGTCCGCACACCCGCCGCCTCAAGCCCCAGGTCGTCGGTGTTGGGCCGCCGGCCGACGGCCAGCAACAAGTGGCTTCCGGCAATGGGATCAGCACCCGCACTAGGCGTGAGTTCAAAACCGTTGCCGGTATTAGTGATCCGCACGTCATCGGCGCCGACGATGACGTCGATGCCCTCGTCCTCCAGGATGACCCGGACGGCGGCGGAGACGTCCTCGTCTTCGCGGGACGCCAGGCGCGAACCCCTCTCGACGACGGTGACCGGGGCCCCGAAGCGCCGGTACATCTGCGCGAACTCCAGCGCGATATAGCTCCCGCCGAGGATGACGAGATGTGTTGGCAGCGTGTCGAGTTCGAGGATGGAGACGTTGGTGAGGAACTCGATGTCGGACAAGCCCGGGATGTCCGGCACCACCGCGCGGCCACCGACATTGAGGAAGATCCGGTCGGCATGCAGCACGTCTTGCCCATTTTGCGAGTCCACCCGCAATGTGTGCGGATCCTCGAAACGGGCGTGCCCGCGAAAGACGGTGCAACCGTCCATGCCCGCCAGCCAGTCCTCGACGCCCTTGCGGTCGCCCAGCATGATGTTGTCTTTACGTGCCTTGACTTTGGCCATGTCCACGCTCACCGGTCCGGTAGAAACCCCGAAGTCCGCACCGCGCCGCGCGAGGTGGGCGGCATACGCGCTGGCCACCAGCGTCTTCGTCGGGATGCATCCGGTGTTGACGCAGGTGCCGCCGACGAGTTTGCGCTCCACCAGCGCGATGCGCTGCCCCGCCGCCGTCAGTCGCCCCGCGAGCGGTGGGCCAGCCTGTCCGGCGCCGACGATGATGGCGTCGAAATGCGCTGTCACTTAACGGCCGTCAGCAGGTACTCCGTTAGCACGTGACCGGTCGCCGCAGCGATGGCAAACCCACCCAGGATTGCGATGGCGTCCTCCAGCAGCGCGATGGGCAAGTCCTTGCCGGCCACGGCGGCAAGGCGTTTGCGCGCCTGATAGCCGCCGAGAGTGCCGAGCACCGCGCCGATGACGCCGGCCCCGAGCGCGGTATAGGTCCAATGCGGCCATGCGCCCAGCGCCGCGCCCGCCAACCCGCCCATGATGATCCGGGCGGCGAAGACCGGCGGCGCGGTGCGGGCCGGCGTCTTGGGCAGCTTGTCGATGACGAGTTCGCCGACGGCGAGAACGGTGAACACAATGGCCGTGATGATGTTGGCCATCCAGGCCGCCCACGTGCCGTGCAAGTCGATCCAACCCAAAAACGCGGCCCAGGCGACGACGGCGGGAGCCGTCAGCGAGCGCAACCCGGCGACGACACCGATCAACAAAGCCACCAGCAGAATAAGCGCGTGTGTCACGAAGACCCTCCTGAGGGAACGAACAGCCCGGCAATGGTCAGGGATGACGGCCCATGGGGGTGACACGGGCGAAACAGCCCTAGGCGGACGCTAACACAGCCGCGGTCACCGCACCCGTTCGATCAGAAGCGGCAGAACCTGATGTCGGAAGCCAGAATCGCCTTGGCACCGATGGCAGCCAGCTCGTCCATGATCTCGTTGACGCCCCGGCGCGGCACCAGGGCGCGGATGGCGACCCAGTCCGGATCGGCGAGCGGCGCGATCGTCGGTGACTCCAGTCCGGGCGTGATGGCCGTGGCCTTCTCCAGGACGGAACGCGGGCAGTCGTAGTCGAGCATCAGGTACTGCTGGCCGAACACCACCCCCTGGATCCGCGCCACCAGCTGATCGCGCGCCGCCCGTGTCCCGTCTTGGCCGTCCGGGTCGGCCCCCTCGATCAAGACCGCCTCCGAATCGCACAGCGGGTCACCGAATGCCACCAGGTCGTGCAGGCTCAGGGTGCGCCCCGAGCCGACCACGTCGGCGATGGCGTCGGCCACGCCGAGTTGTACCGAAATCTCCACCGCGCCGTCGAGCCTGATGACGGTGGCCTCAATCCCCCGCTGGGCCAAGTCTTTTCGAACCAGATTCGGATAGGCGGTGGCGATCCGCTTTCCGGCCAGATCGGCCGTTGTCCAGTCCCGCCCGGCCGGCGCGGCATACCGAAAACTCGACGACCCGAAGCCCAACGCCAGGCGTTCGCGCACCGGCGCGTCCGAGTCGCGGACCAGGTCGCGTCCGGTGATGCCGAAGTCCAGCTGCCCCGAACCCACATAGATCGCAATGTCTTTGGGCCGCAGGAAGAAGAACTCGACCTGGTTGACCGGGTCGATGACGGTGAGATCTTTGGAATCGGTGCGACGCCGGTAGCCCGCCTCCGCGAGAATTTCGCTGGCCGGCTCGCTCAGCGTGCCCTTGTTGGGAACCGCGACCCGTAGCACGCTCACAGCTTCCGGTAGACGTCGTCGAGGGACAGGCCGCGCGCGATCATGAGCACCTGCGTCCAGTACAGCAATTGGCTGATCTCCTCGGCCAGTGCGTCGTCGGGTTCGTGTTCGGCCGCCAGCCACACCTCGCCGGCCTCCTCGAGGATCTTCTTGCCCAGCCCGTGGATGCCGCCGTCCAGTGCGGCGACCGTGGCGCTGCCGGGGGGCCGGGTGCGGGCGCGCTCCCCCAGTTCGGCGAACAGATCCTCGAAGGTCTTCACGGCCAGCGATTGTTTCACGCGGCGCGCAGCAAAGTCACCCCGGTTTCACTCTGGTGACGTTTTGAGCCACCCGGTCAGTCGAATCCGGCTAGCGTGATCCGCAGCGCCTCTTCCAATCGCACGTGAAACGGTGGGCTCCCGGCGGTATCCGAAGTCAGCCAGCCATCGAGAACGAATTTGACTGTGGCCAAGCTCGTGTGGATCAAAAGCGCGGGCCGAATGTCAACTGCCGCATCGACACCCATGCGGTTTGCGACTTGCTCGATCAGCTTGCGGTGGTCGCTTTCGCTGACGAGCACGGATTTGCTCAACAGGTGCGGCGCGGTGGCGACGGCCTCACGCCAGGTATCGAGGTTGCCAGCCTCGCTGACATCGTTGGCATGCGTGACGAACAGCTGGATCAACGCCTCGACCGGCGACTCGTGAGCGGGCCGGGCGCTGTAGGTGCCCACGATCTCGGCGGCGGCCTCGCGGACCGGATCGACCAGCAGCCCCTCCTTGGTGGGCGCGTACCGAAAGTACGTGCTGATGGAAATGCCGGCGGCCGCCGCGATGTCCTCGGTGGTCACCGCCTCGAAGCCGCGCTCGGCGAAGAGCTGGTGCGCGGTGTGCTGAATCTGGGTGAGCAACGCCGCCCGGCGCCGGTCCCGCAACGAGCCGGTGTTTGCTGACGGCATATCTTCACCTTCGTCAATGCAACATTCAATCCCCGCGGCGCAGTCCAGCGACGAACCGAGATGAGTGACTCTACACTATTGAAAGTCCCTATCAAGTAGGCTAGTGTGATGCGGCACACACCAACGAACTGCAGAGTCTAAGGGCTTGTTGACACTATTTTAATAAGAATAGCCTTCAATCGCGCTCAAGGTCGTCTGCTCGGCACTCAGGAATACAGGGGTGGGGAGAGGGCCGATGAATGCGGTAGCTGGTACGCGATGACCGGCGCCACTAGTTTGCTGGTCGGGCTGCGGGTCATGCCGTTATGACGACACAAGTCGACGGAGTCGCCGCCGTTCGGGACTGGTCGGTCGGATACGTCAAACGTCACCCGGTCGCCTCGCTGACGACGGTCGGCGAACAGTTCGTTTTGGGTGTGCGCACCGTTCAATACTTCTTCTTCGACCTGATGACCGGGCGATTCCAATGGCAGGAATTCGTCCGCCAGGGCGCGTTCATGGCCGGCACCGCCGTGTTGCCGACGATCCTGGTGTCGCTGCCCATCAGCGTCACCCTATCCATCCAGTTCGCGCTGCTGGCCGGCCAGGTCGGGGCCACGTCGCTGGCCGGAGCGGCCAGCGGGCTCGCGGTCATCCGGCAGGGGGCGTCGCTGGTGGCCGCGGTGCTGATGGCGTCGGCCGTCGGGTCGGCGATCACCGCCGACCTGGGTTCGCGCACGATGCGCGAAGAAACCGACGCGATGGAGGTGATGGGCGTCTCGGTGATCCGCCGTCTGGTGGTCCCCCGCCTCGCCGCAGCCGTGATGATCGGCGTGGCCCTCACCGGCGTCGTGTGCTTCGCGGGATTCTTCGCGAGCTACATGTTCAATGTGTATTTCCAGAACGGGGCACCGGGCAGCTTCGTTTCGACATTCGCGTCGTTCGCGACGACCGACGACATGATCTTGGCGCTGGTGAAGGCGATCGTGTTCGGCGCGATCGTGGCCATCGTGTCGAGCCAAAAAGGCTTGTCCACCAAGGGCGGACCAACGGGCGTCGCGAACTCGGTGAACGCGGCGGTCGTCGAGGCGATCCTGCTGCTGATGATCGTCAACGTAGCGATCAGCCAGCTTTACATCATGTTGTCGCCCAGGACGGGGCTGTGACGTGACGGCCTCCGCTTATCTACCGCTTGCCCCGATTTCGGTCCCGCTCGTAAGGCTCTACCGCAGGGGCAAGGTACCGATCATCCGGCTCGGCCATTTGTTGGTCTTCTTCGTCCGGGCGCTGGTCGCCGTGCCGCTTGCCCTGCGCCAGTACCGGGGCGAGTTCTTGCGGCTGTTGTCGAACATCACCTGGGGCAACGGCTCGATCGTGGTGGGCGGCGGCACCGCCGGCGTGGCCGTCGTCCTCGGCACGACCGTCGGCGCGCTCGTCGGCATCGAGGGCTACAACTTCCTGGATCTGCTCGGCCTCGGTCCCGCCACCGGGTTCGTCTCCTCGCTGGTCAACACCCGCGAGCTGGCCCCTCTGATGGCATCGCTCGCCTTCGCCATGCAAGGCGGCTGCCGCTTCACCGCCCAGCTGGGATCCATGCGCATCGCCGAGGAGATCGACGCGTTGGAATCGATTGCGATCCGCCCGATCCCTTACCTGGTGACCACCCGGCTGATCGCTTCGGTGGTGGCGATCGTTCCGCTGTACGCCGCGTGCCTGGCGATCGGCTACCTGAGTACCCAAATAGTGGTGGGGATCGGCAGTGGCGGCTCGACCGGTTCCTATCTGCACTACTTCACGCTGATGCTGGCCGGCCAGGACATCGTCTATTCCTTGATCAAGGCCGTCATCTTCGTCTGGATCGCATCCACGATCCAGTGCTACTACGGGTACTACGCGAGCGGCGGCCCCGAGGGCGTCGGGGTCGCCGCGGGACACGGTATGCGAGCCAGCATCACCGTCGTGATCATCGTGAACATGCTGCTAACCATGGCGCTGTGGGGCGTCGACTCGGGCGCACGGTTCGGCGGGTAGGTCGCGAAATATGCCCAATTCCTTTGAGATGGACGGACGCGGCCCCTCCGACCGGCAGCTGTTCGGCATCGGAATTGCGGTCGTGGTGGTCAGCGCCCTGCTCACCATCGCGATGTTGGTCAAATCGACTGGCAGGCTCAACGATTACGTGCGGGTGATCGCCGACCTGGTGAACGTGGGTGATGGCCTTCCGCAAAAGTCGGACGTGAAATACCACGGTGTCCTTGTCGGGACGGTCAACGGCGTCGTGCCCGCAGCGCACGGCGAGCCCAACTTTGTCCACATCGACCTCAAAGAGGAATACGCCAAGTCGATTCCGGCCAACGTGACCGCGCGCGTGGTGCCCAGCAACGTCTTTGCCGTGTCGTCGGTTCAGTTGGTGGGCTCCCCAAACCAGGTGGGCCGTTTGAAGATCCGCGATGGCGCGCACATCCCGGAGGACAAGCGGCTTCCGACCGTTCTGTTTCAAACGACCGTGAGCAAGCTGCGCGACGTGCTCGCCGCGGCCGGGCGCGACCGCGATGACAGGTCGGTGGGGATTCTGGCCGCCCTGGGCGCCGCCACCGACCACCGCCGGGTGAGTCTGCTCAACGCAGGTGCGCAATTGAATCGACTTCTCGATCAGCTCAATTCGATTGTCAGCACCGACACCGGCCCCTCCACGGTGTCCGCATTGCTGGCAGCGACCAATGGGCTCGCGCAGACGGCGCCCGATCTGCTCGACGCATTGCACCAGGCCGTCGAGCCGATGCGGACCTTCGCCGAGACCCGCGGGCAACTCGCCTCGCTATTGTCGGGTGCGGACTACACGGTCGGCACGACGCGACGATCGTTCGACAACCACATCGACCAACTCATCCGGATAACCACGGATTTCACCCCGGTCCTGGGTGTGCTGGCACAGAAGTCGAACAACTTCGTGCCCGCGGTCGCCAAACTCGACAACCTGGCCAACCAGTTCATGGAGCAGGTCTGGAACCCGCAGACCAATCTCGGCAACATGCGCGCGATGCTGACGTTCACCCCCAGCTCCACCTACACGCGCGCCGACTGTCCGCACTACGGCGAACTGAAGGGACCCAGCTGTTTCACCGCACCGCTGATTCCGGTGCGGCCCGATCTGCCCGACGTGCTGCTGCCGCAGAACTATCAACCACCCAAGGATCTGGCTCCGCCGCCGGGCACCGTGATCGGTCCGGACGGAAACCTCGTCGCGGTGGGTCCGCCGCTGATCAATCCAACCCCCAACTTGTCCGACCCCAATCCCCCACTGCCCGCTGGGATTGCGCCGTCACCGCCCGTGCCCGGGAGCGCGAATCCCGATAACCCGTCGCCGGGGGCGCCCGCGACACCACAACCGCACGAGCCGTGGGTCGCGCCGGTGGCGCCCAAGGCGCCGTGGATTCCGCAGGCCTCCTTTGGCGGCTCCCGTTTCGGGGGCAACGTGGGACCCGTTGGGAGCCAGTACGAACGAAACGTGCTTGGCGTGATCACCGGCGCGCCCGCGACCGAAGCCACCGAGTTGCTGCTGGGTCCGGTCGCGCGCGGCACCACGGTGTCGCTGGCTCACCCACCCGCTCCGTCGCCCGGGGAGGCCAAATGAAGTTTCGCGGCCCACTCATCGCGCTGACCCTGTTCATGGTCGTCTCGCTGACCCTGACCTGGCTGGTGTACGTGAGCCTGCGGCGCGACGTGGCGGGCAACACCGCCAAGTATTCGGCGGTGTTCAGCGACGTGTACGGGCTTCGCGAAGGCGACGACGTCCGGATGGCCGGAGTGCGCGTCGGCCGCGTCGAAAAGATCGATCTCGACGGGAAACTGGCGAGAGTCTCGTTCGTGGTGCAGCAAGAACAGCGGTTGTTCGGGAACACCCTCGCGGCGGTGACGTATCAAAACATCGTCGGCCAGCGTTACCTCGGACTGTCTTTGGGCAAGGAAGGCAGTCCGGAGCCGCTCCTCCCGGGCAGCACTATCCCGCTGGAACGCACCGAACCCTCTTTCGACGTGACTACGCTGCTCAACGGCTACGAACCATTGTTCAGCCTGCTGAATCCCCACGACGCGGACAACCTCACCAAGGGCATCATCGCCTCGCTACAAGGTGACGCGTCATCGCTCACCGTGCTGGTGGGCCAGACGTCCACGCTCACAGAGACGTTCGCGGGCCGAGACCAGGCCCTCGGCAGCGTGATCACCAATCTTGACAAGGTGATGGGCAACCTGGCCCAGCAGAACGACGACCTCGACGGGGTCATCACGCAGACCCGTAGCATCGTCGGCGAGCTCGACGCGCGGCGCCCGGACCTGGTTGCCTCGGTGGGCTCCCTGGCCCGGGTGACCGGCCGGCTGTCGGCCTCGGCCACGGACGTTTACCCGGCACTGCGCGAATTCATCGATCGCCAGCCGGGCGTCACCAAACACATCATGGATGTCGAACCGCAGGTGGCCTTCTTCGGCGACAACATCCCGCTGCTGCTGAAGGGGCTTACCCGGGTCGGCAATCAGGGGGCGTACGGCAATGCCTACGTGTGCGACGTGAACTTCATGGGGTTCTTCCCCGGCCTCAACGATGTGGTGCCGATCATCATCAACGCGGCGACGCCGGGCAATAAGGCGTGGCACACCCCCAGATGCAGGAGTACGGCTGATGGCTGATTCGTCCGTACGGCTTCGACTTTCGGGGATGAGAAGGCGTCCGCTGGAGAGCTACAACAAGACCTGGCTTGGGTTCATCGCTGTCGGGGTGGTCGCGGTGATCATCGGGGTCATGCTGCTCGTGCATGCCCTTGGCGCCGGGTATCGGCACTACACCGCGGAATTCCTACAGGCGGCCTCGCTGCGGGCCGGCAACCCGATCGTGGTCGCGGGCATCCCGGTGGGCAACGTCACCAGCATGAAACTCGTCGGTGACCATGTGGAGGCGGGGCTGAAGATCCGGGACAACATCGCGCTGGGCAAGGATTCCCGGGCGCAGATCAAGGTCACCACCATTCTCGGTTCGCGGTACCTCGCGCTGGAACCCAACGGCCCGGCGCACCTATCCAACAACACCTTCGACTTGGCGCACACCGAGGTGCCCTACGACCTGCAAGCCGCGTTGCAGGACGCCACCACCACCTTCGAGCAGGTGGACTCGGACCGGTTCGCACAATCGCTTGCGGTGCTCGGCAAGCAGCTTGAGGGCCTGCCTGCGGTTGTGCCGCAAGCGATTTCGAACATCAACACTCTTTCGTCGATCATCGCGGTACGACGTGACCAACTCGGACAGCTGCTGCGCAGCACGGAGCAGGTGACCAACACGCTGCGGCGTCAGCAGGCCGGCATCGGAACGCTGGTCGACCAGGGCCAAGACCTGCTGGGCCAATTCGTCGCGCGGCGCGCCGTATTCCACGCGATGATGCAATCCCTCTCCAGCCTGGTCGACACCATGAGCCAGGTTGTTGTCAACGACCGGTCTGGTCTGGACGCACTGATCAAAGACATGCGGGACTTCACCAACCTGATGTCTGCGCACGACGACCTGTTGCACAGCATGCTGCAAACCAGTCCGATCTTCTTCCGGGAGGCGGCCAACCTCACGGGCGACGGCAACGCGATCAACTTTAACGCCCCCAATGTTCCGTTGATCGACTCGTGGATGTGCGCGATCAGTGGCCGTGCCAAGCAATTCGGCATGATCCAGTATTTCAAGGACTGCAAGTGACGGGGCCGGCGTTCAAAGCGGTGGCCGTCGTCGCCGCCGTAGCGGTCATGGCGGCGGTGGCCGGCATCGGTTGGTGGTACCTGGGTCCCGACGAGGACGCGATCACCTTGACCGCCCAATTCGACAGCGCCTCGGGCCTCTACGAGGGCAACGTGGTGGCGGTACTGGGCATGCCGGTCGGCAAGATCACCAAGATCAATCCCAAGGGCGGCTATGTCGAAGTCGAATTCACCGTCGACCGCCACGTCAAAATTCCGGCCACCGCGCAGGCCGTCACGGTGTCGACCTCAATCCTCACCGACCGGCAGATCGAACTCACGCCGCCCTATCACGGCGGAGCGACCCTGGAAAACCACGACACCATCGGCTTGCCCCGCACCAAAACGCCCGTCGAATTCAGCAGTGTCCTCAACGTCTTGGACAAGGTGACCAAGTCGCTCGAGGGCGACGGACATGGCGGTGGCCCCATCGCCGACGTGCTGGGCGGCGGCACCGAGGTGGTCAAAGGCAACGGCGAGAAGATCAAAGCGGCGCTGGGTGAGCTCTCCGAGGCGCTGCGGCTGTCCAGCGACGGCGGCGCCACAACCCGCGAGCAGATCACCACGATCGTCAGAAACATCAGCACGCTGTTCGATGCCGGGGCCGCCAATGACACGAAGTTGCGCGAATTCGCCTCCACCATCCATCAAGTCAGCCAGATCATGGCCGACGAGGACATTGGCAGCGGCAACACCGGACGCAAACTCGATCAACTGATCCAGCGGGCCGGCGACCTGCTCGACGCCAACCGCGACAACATCAAGCAGGCCGCCCTCAACGGCAATGCCACGCTGAAGATGGTGACGGATCAGCGCCGCGACCTGGCCGAGCTCCTGGACCTTGCTCCACTGGTGGCCGACAACGCCTACAACATGGTCGACCGGGCGAACGGCAGCGTGCGCGCCCGCTTCCTCACGGACCGGTTGCTCTTCGACAGCCAGTACACCAAAGAGATCTGTAACTTGATGGGCCTGCGGCAACTGGGATGCAGCACAGGGACGATTCAGGATTTCGGTCCCGATTTCGGCTTGACCTATGTGCTGGACGGGATGGCCGCCATGGGGCAGAAGTGACGACCGCGGGCGCGCGGGGAATGCTTGCGGCGGTGGCCGCGGCAATGGTCACCGCGGGATGCGCCACGAACGGCCTTGCCAGCCTGCCCCTTCCGGCGCCGGGGCTGGGCTCGGGAGGCTATTCGCTGAACGCGGTGTTCTCCAACGCGCTCAACCTGCCGATGAACGCCAAGGTGAAGCTCGCCGGCGCCGACGTCGGCCAGCTCGAATCGATGGTCGCACGCAACTACACCGCGGTCACCCGGCTGCGCATCAGGGACGGCGTGCGATTGCCCCTGGGCAGCACCGCCGAATTGCGCACCGCGACACCGCTGGGCGACGTTTTCGTCGCGCTCAAGCCGCCGGCCGCGGACGATCCCGACGGGCCGCTGTTGAAGAACGGCGACACCATCGGCCTGGATTCGACGGCGGCCGCGGCGACCGTCGAGTCGGTGCTGAGCTCAGCGGCGATTCTGGTGAACGGCGGTGCGGTACGCAATTTCACCAACATCATCAACGGTTTCGGCAAGGCGACCGGTGACCAGGGCCAGGCATTCGGGGACATGATCCGCAAATCCAACGAGTTGCTCGGGAGACTGGATTCCCGGTCCGATCAAATCTCGAGCGCGTTGACCCAATTGTCGCGACTGGCTGACCAACTCGACGCCAAGAACCAGACGATCGCCGACCTGATGGCGGCGGCCAGTCCCGCCACTTCGGCTCTGGCAGACAACACCACCGAGCTTTCCGATCTGGCCGTGCAGGTGGGCGACACCTCCCGGTTGTTGGCCAGGTTCCCGTCGATCGGTGGGACCGACACCAGCGGCCGCAGCATCATCCGTGACCTGAACACGGTCGCCGGGGCCGCCAACGACGTTGCGGTGAGCCCCGATACCAGCTGGCTGGCGCTTAACCGGCTGATTCCCGCACTGGTCAAATCGACTGCAGGAAACTCGATTTCGGTGAACGTAGGCGTGGACAAGATCATGCTCGGTTCGATCCCCGATATCGGATTCCCCGGTGACATCGGGCTGCACGGACCGCACCACTACAACGTGAACCTGCTCGTCGGCACCCTCAAGTACACCCTCTGGCGGCTGCAGGAACGTGTGGTCGGCCGCGGTCCGAACTCACCGCAGGTTCCGGTCATCCCGGACCCGAACATCCCGGGCCAGATCGACGTCGCACCCGGGCCCCCGCCGGCACCGGCCACGCCAGGATCGCAGCCATGATCCGCGCCGTCGACAACTTCGCCAATGCCGTTGTGCGAGCGGTGCGCACCGGTCACCGGCAGCAGGTCTGGCTGTCGGTGGCCGGGTTGGTGCTCATCTTGGTCGTTGCCACCGCCTACCTGCTCATCGGCGCGTTGCGGGTGAAGCCATTCGCCTCGTCGTACCGGGTCACCGTGCAATTGCCGGATTCCGGCGGCCTGCTGCCCAATCAGGATGTCGCGCTGCGAGGAGTGCGCGTTGGCCGGGTCGAGTCGCTGCAGATCACCGACAACGGGGTGAACGCCGTCGCCAGCATCGCGTCGAAGGTGCGGATCCCGGCGAACAGCTTCGTGCACGTGTCGGCGCTCTCGCCGGCCGGTGAGCAATACATCAACTTCGAGGCCGCATCCGACGCCGGACCGTACCTGCACGACGGCAGCCTCATCACGTCCGACCACACCGCCGTCCCGGTCAGCTTGGCGCAGTTGCTTGCCGACGCCGACGGGCTACTGGCCCAGGTCGACCCCCACAAGCTCGAGTTGATCAAAAAGGAGCTGAGCCTGAGCAAGGAGGGCCCGGCGAAGCTGACCGCCATCGTCGACGGCGGCACCTTCCTGCTGTCGACCCTTGATTCGGTGCTGCCCCAGACCACCAGCATCATCAAGACCAGCCGGGTCGTGCTGACGCTGGTAAGCGACAAGAACGCCGGCTTGGGTGCTGCCGCAACGGAACTCGACAAGACGCTGACCGGCGTGGCCAGGATGCAAGCCGGCTATCGCCGGTTGACCGGCCAGACACCGCGCACACTGTCGGCTGTCGACAATCTGTTCGCGGACAATTCCGACACGATGGTCCAGCTGCTGGGCAGCATGGCCACCATGTCGCAGCTGTTCTATCTGCGGGTGCCGGCGCTCAACGCGCTGTTCCCTGACTACCGTGGTTCGGTGTTGGACGCGGTGACGAGCACCTTCCACGACCACGGGGTGTGGGCGACGGCCGACCTCTATCCCCGTTATGTGTGCGACTACGGGACGCCATCGCACGCCTCCTCCGCCGCCGACTACTACGAGCCGTTCATGTACACCTACTGCCGCGACGACGACCCCGCGGTCTCGATCCGCGGCGCCAAGAACGCGCCGCGGCCGGGCGGTGACGACACCGCCGGTCCGCCGCCCGGAGCGGACCTGGGCCAACGGACCGACCCGACCCCGCGGGGCCGCTACACCATCCCCACCCCCTACGGCGGGCCCCCGCTGCCGATCGAACCGCCGCACTGAACCCGAACAGCTGAGCCGATCCCTAGGAGATGACCGTGATCGTGACCACCAAGAAGAACCCCAAGGCCAAGGCGCGCGCCGAAGTGCAGCCGGACGCCGAAACACCGGAAGCCGCAACCGAAGACACCGACGAGGCGCGCGTCGAAGAATCGGTCGATGCGGTCGACGAGGCCGCCGACGAAGACCGTGGTGAGCAATCCGGGGAAGACGAGGGCGACGACGTCGGTGCGCTGCTCAAAGGCAAGCGTCCCGAGCGCGAACGCCTTAAGCGCCCGTGGAAGCAGTATCTGCGTCGCGGCGCGTTGCCGGTGTTGCTCGTTGCCTCACTTGCCGTTTCCGGGTTGCTCGGCTGGCAGCTGTGGCAGGAACATCAGGTCAAGCTGGCCGGCGACCAGGCCCAGCAGGCGGCCGTCGCCTACGCGCAAGTGCTGACGAGCATTGATTCGAACAAGGTCGACGAGAACTTCAGGCAGGTTCTCGATGGCGCGACGGGCGAGTTCAAGGACATGTACACCCAGTCCAGCGTCAAGCTTCGGCAACTGCTGATCGACAACAAGGCCACCGCGCACGGCGTGGTGGTGGACTCGGCGATTCAGTCGGAGTCGGCGAACAAGGTTGTCGTGCTGGTCTTCATCGACCAGACGGTCACCAACACCGCCGCGCCCGACCCGCGCATCGACCGCAGCCGGATCAAGATGACCATGGAAAAGGTCGACGGCCGCTGGCGGGCCAGCAAGGTCCAGCTGCTGTGATGCGGCGAATACTCGCGGCATCGGTAATGGTCGCCGCCGCAACGATTCCCGGGACGGGTCACGCGCACGCATCCGCCCCGTCATTCTGCGGCGAGCTCGGCGGCGACTGGGACGGCCAGTACTGCCACACCTCCGTCACGTCGGAACGCAAGGCCGTCCGGGACATCAAGGTCGCGGTGCCCGACGACCTGGTCGACAACCCCACCACGGGCCCGGTGATCCGCGACTACCTGCGCACCCTGGTCAACAACTGGAAGACGGCCAACGGTGCCATGGCCGCCGACAGCTACGGCGAGGAGAACTTCGAAGTGTTCCGGCACGGCAATCTGCTCAGCGCCGTGTTCCACGAGGACTACCACGCCGACGGACCGAAGCCCAACAACGCCTACCGGACCTTCACGTTCGACATGGCAGGCGGCCGACGGGTGCAGCTGGCGGATCTGACGACGTCAAATCCGCTGACCGCCATTCCCCCACTGGCCCAACCGTTTATCGAAACCGCGCTCGATCAGGCGCCGCCGCCACACGACCCGGGCACCTACCCGTTCACCGTCGACCGATGGACTCCCGACAAGGTCTACTCCGGGGCCTACAAGGCGTGGGCGGTCACGCCGGACGAGTTGATCCTGTACATGCCGGACTACCCGGTGGCGCACGACGAGCCACTCAACTTCACGCCCGGCGTCATGCAGTGGTTCATGGACGGCGGCACGGTGCAGGCGCACATCCCGCTGTCCGCCTTGGCGCCGGTGCTGCGGATCTAGTTCGCCGAACGCAATCAGTCCTCGGGGTTGTAGCCGAGGTTCGGGGCGAGCCAGCGCTCGGCCTCCTTCAGAGTCCAGCCTTTGCGCTTCGCGTAGTCGGCGACCTGGTCCTGGGCCATCCGACCGATAACGAAGTACTGCGACTGCGGGTGCGAGAAATACCAGCCGCTGACGGCGGCGCCGGGCCACATCGCCATCGACTCCGTCAATTCGATGCCGGTTCGCTCCTTAACGTCCATCAACTTCCAGAGCGTCACCTTCTCGGTGTGCTCCGGGCAGGCCGGGTAGCCCGGAGCAGGGCGGATTCCCACGTATTTCTCGCTGATGAGCGCCTCGTTGTCCAGCTGCTCGTCCGGCTGGAATCCCCAGAACTCCCTGCGGACCCGTTGGTGCATCCGTTCGGCGAAAGCCTCTGCCAACCGGTCGGCGATCGACTCGAGCAGGATCGCGCTGTAGTCGTCGACGGCTGCCTTGAACTCCGCGATCTTTTCCTGGCTGCCGAGCCCCGCGGTGACGGCGAAGGCGCCGACGTAGTCAGCCAGACCGGTGTCCTTGGGCGCGACGTAGTCGCCCAGCGAGCGGTTCGGGATGCCGTCGCGGTGCTCGCCCTGCTGGCGCAGGTTGTGCAGCGTCGTCAGCACGTCGGTGCGGGTGTCGTCGGTGTAGACCTCGATGTCGTCGCCGCCGGGGACGGCGTTGGCCGGGAAAAAACCGATCACCCCGTTGGCCGTCAGCCACTTCTCCTTGATCAGGGTGTCGAGCATCTCCTGGGCGTCGTCGTACAGCTTGCGCGCCGCCTCGCCCGAGACGGGGTTGTTGAGGATGTCGGGGAACCTGCCCTTCATCTCCCAGGCGTTGAAGAACGGCTGCCAGTCGATGTACTCGCGCAACTCGGCGAGGTCATAGTCATGAAACTCCCGCACGCCGAGACCCTGGGCGGGCACCGGCGGCGTGTAGCCGTCCCAGTCGATCGGCGTCCGGTTGGCGCGGGCTTTCTCCAGCGTCACCATCGGACGCTCGTTCTTCTGGGCGTGCCGTTCGCGGAGCGACGCGTAGTCCTTCTCGGTTGCCTCCAGCAGCGCTGGGCGCTGCTTGTCGTCGAGAAGCGCGGCGGCCACCGGGACCGAGCGGGAAGCGTCCTTGACCCACACCACCGGACCGCTGCGACGCGGCGACACCTTCACGGCCGTATGGGCGCGCGAGGTGGTCGCGCCGCCGATCAGCAGCGGAATCTCCAGGCCTTGACGTTCCATCTCGACGGCGAAGTTCACCATCTCGTCCAGGGACGGGGTGATCAGGCCGGACAACCCGATGATGTCGGCGTCGTGCTCCTTCGCCGCGGCCAGGATCTTCTCGGCGGGCACCATCACGCCGAGGTCGATCACTTCAAAGTTGTTGCACTGCAAGACGACTCCGACGATGTTCTTGCCGATGTCGTGGACGTCGCCCTTCACGGTCGCCATCACGATCGTGCCGTTGGTGTCCTTGCCGGCGGCAGCGCCCGACTCTTCCTTCTCCGCCTCGATGAACGGCAGCAGGTACGCGACGGCCTTCTTCATGACCCGGGCCGACTTCACGACCTGGGGAAGGAACATCTTGCCCGAGCCGAACAGGTCACCGACGACGTTCATGCCGTCCATCAGGGGGCCCTCGATCACCTCGATCGGGCGACCGCCTGCGGCGGCGATCTCGGCACGTAGTTCCTCGGTGTCGGCGTCGACGTGGGCGTCGATGCCCTTGACCAGGGCGTGCGTGATCCGCTCGCGGACCGGTAAGGATCGCCACTCCGCCGCCGCCGGGTCTTCGGACTTCTCCGAGCTGTTGAACCGTTCGGCGATCTCCAGGAGCCGTTCGGCCGCGTCCTCGCGACGGTTCAGGACGACGTCCTCGATCCGGTCCCGCAGCTCGGGGTCGATCGAGTCGTAGGGCACCAGCGCACCGGCGTTGACGATGCCCATGTCCAGGCCGGCCTTGATGGCGTGGAACAGGAACACGGAATGGATCGCCTCGCGCACGGGGTTGTTGCCCCGGAACGAGAACGACACGTTCGAGATGCCGCCGGAGATGTGCACCCCGGGAAGGTTCTCCTTGATCCAGGCGCAGGCCTCGATGAAGTCGATCCCGTAGGTCGCGTGCTCCTCGATACCGGTCGCCAGCGCGAAGCAGTTCGGGTCGAAGATGATGTCCTCGGGCGGGAACCCGACCTCTTCGGTCAAAATCCGATAGGCGCGACCGCAGATCTCCTTACGGCGCTCCAGGTTGTCGGCCTGACCCTGCTCGTCGAAGGCCATCACGACCACGGCGGCGCCGTACTTGCGGCACAGCCGCGCCTCGCGGACGAACTTCTCCTCGCCCTCCTTCATGGAGATCGAGTTGACGATCGGCTTGCCCTGCACGTTCTTCAGGCCCGCCTCGATGACCTCCCACTTGGAGGAGTCGATCATCACCGGAACCCGGCTGATGTCGGGCTCGGCCGCGATCAGCTTGGTGAACCGGTCCATCGCGGCGACGCCGTCGATCATGCCCTCGTCCATGTTGATGTCGATGACCTGCGCACCGACCTCGACCTGCTGCAGCGCGACCGACAAGGCGGTGTCGTAGTCCTCGGCCTTGATCAGGTTGCGGAACCGGGCGGAGCCGGTGATGTTGGTGCGCTCACCGATGTTCACGAACAGGGAATCGTCGGTGATGTTGAGCGGTTCCAGGCCCGAAAGCCGGGTGGCCACCTCGATCTCCGGCAGCTCGCGCGGCGGCTTGCCCCCGACGACCTTGGCGATCTCCGCGATGTGCGGCGGCGCCGTCCCGCAGCAGCCGCCGACCAGGTTGACCAGGCCGGCCTCGGCGAAGTCGGCGATGTAGCTCGCCTGGCGCTCCGGGTCCTCGTCGTATTCGCCGAACGCGTTGGGCAGGCCGGCGTTCGGGTAGCACGAGACGAAGGTGTCCGCGATCCGCGCCATCTCGGCGATGTAGGGCCTCATCTCCGGCGCGCCCAGCGCGCAGTTCAGGCCGACCGCCAGCGGCTTGGCGTGCCTGATGGAGTTCCAGAACGCCTCGGTGACCTGGCCGGACAACGTCCGTCCAGAAGCATCGGTGATAGTCCCCGAGATGATCACCGGCCAGCGTCGTCCGCGCTCCTCGAACAGCGTCTCGACGGCGAACACCGCCGCCTTGGCGTTCAGCGAGTCGAAGATCGTCTCGATGATGAGGAGGTCGGCCCCGCCGTCGACCAGGCCGTTGGCGGCTTCGAGGTAGGCAGCGACCAGCAGGTCGTACGAGACGTTGCGGGCACCGGGGTCGTTGACGTCCGGTGAGATCGACGCGGTGCGCGTCGTCGGCCCGATAGCGCCGGCGACGTAGCGGGGCTTCTCCGGGGTGCTGTATTCGTCGGCGGCCTTGCGGGCCAGGGCGGCGCCGGCGTAGTTCAGCTCGTAGCTCAGGTCCTGCATGCCGTAGTCAGAGAGCGAGATCGCGTTCGCGTTGAACGTGTTGGTTTCCAGGATGTCGGCGCCCGCCTCGAGGTACTCGCGGTGGATCCCCTCGATGATCTGCGGCTGCGTCAGATTGAGCAGGTCGTTGTTGCCCTGAAGAGCGGTCGGCCACTCCGTGAACCGGTCGCCGCGATAGCCGGCCTCGTCCGGCCGGTCCCGCTGGATCGCCGTCCCCATCGCGCCGTCGATCACCATGATCCGCTCGCGCAGAGCAGCCGTCAGCTCGTCGGTGCAGTCGGGGCGGATGTTCGGCACGAAGGTCTCTGACGCCGGGGCGCTTTTAGAGGCGTTCACGTACGTTCCTTCCGTAGCGGAAGGCGTCCTTGACTCTGCCGAGCGTGGCGGATACCGGCATGGACCGGCGAACCGTTGCAACGCCTCTCGACCGGAAAAGTCTACGTCCCCCCGCGACGTCTGGACGCCCAGCTCGACGCGACCCGCTTGGCGATCGCGCTGCCCGTGAGCGCCACCTCGCAGATCTTGTCGGCGATGTCGTAGTTACCAATGTTAACCAGTTTGCAGCTGAACGTATTTCGTCTCGGCCGCGTCGCCGAACGTGAACCGCTGCGCCGGAGGGTCGAGGATGTCGGTGTCACAGCGGTGTTCGTTAGCGGCAGCCACCCCTATAAGGATAGTCGGCCTATGCAAATCCCCCGGTTGAGCGCCCATCGGCCGCAATCGACGGCCACCGCGCACCGAACATCGGGGCGCAAGGCCGTACGCTAAATCTGTGACCCCGCCCCAGGGCCCCCCAAACAGAGAAGCCGCACTGCCCGAACTGCACAACACCATCGTCGTGGCGGCGTTTGAGGGCTGGAACGACGCCGGCGACGCGGCCAGCGACGCGCTCGAGCACCTCGAGGCCATCTGGGAAGCCGACCCGATCCTGGAGATCGACGACGAGGCATATTACGACTACCAGGTGAATCGCCCGGTCATTCGGCAGGTCGACGGCGTCACCCGGGAGCTGGTGTGGCCGGCGATGCGCATCTCGCACTGTCGGCCGCCGGGCAGCGACCGCGACGTCGTGTTGATGCACGGGGTGGAACCCAATATGCGCTGGCGTACCTTCTGCGCCGAATTGGTCGCCATCGCCGACAAGCTGAACGTGGACACCGTGGTCATTCTGGGCGCCCTACTGGCCGACACGCCGCACACCCGTCCGGTGCCGGTCTCGGGTGCGGCCTACTCCCCCGAGTCGGCGAAACGCTTCGGGCTCGAGGAGAGCCGCTACGAGGGTCCGACCGGCATCGCCGGGGTGTTCCAGGACGCCTGCGTGGCCGCCGGGATCCCCGCCGTGACGTTCTGGGCGGCGGTGCCGCACTACGTGTCGCAGCCGCCGAACCCGAAGGCGACGGTGGCGCTGCTACGCCGCGTCGAGGACGTGCTCGACATCGAGGTTCCGCTGGCCGACCTGCCGACGGAAGCCGAGGAGTGGGAGCAGGCGATCACCGAGATGGCCGCCGAGGACGAGGATTTGGCCGAATACGTGTCGTCGCTGGAACAACGCGGCGACGCCGAGGTCGACATGAACGAGGCCCTGGGCAAGATCGACGGCGACGCGCTGGCCGCGGAGTTCGAGCGGTACCTGCGCCGCCGTCGCCCCGGATTCGGGCGCTAGCGGCGATCGCCAACTCGGCTTAGCCGAGTGCTGGGGGTACCGCCATCGAACCTAAGCCTTTTTGCCCAATCCCTGGTTGTAAGCGCTGGTGGACCGGCCGAGCGCGGCGACTTGGGCATCCAGCTGGGGCAGCAGCTCCGCCGTTGGTTTGTGCAGGGGCAGTTCGCCGACCGGGGTGGACAGCACCGGCTTGATCCAGCGGAACAGCGCCACCCAGCGCGGGCAGTAGACGCGGTTCCGGCGGCCCTCGATGCCCTTGACGAAGGCGTCCGCGCATTTGTCGACGGTGGTGGTCTTGTTCAGCGGCCAGGGGAAGCTGGCGAGCAGCTTGCCGAAGGCGGGCAGGTCGGCCTCGGTGTCGCGGACGAGGGCGGTGTCGATCCACGACATGTGCGAGGAACCGACGGTGACGCCATGGTGCGCCACCTCCAGCCGCAGCGCGTTGGCGAGGATCTCGACGCCGGCCTTGGACGCGTTGTAGGGAACCAGTCCCGGGCAGGCGGTGTACGCCGCCAGCGACGAGACGACCAGCACGTAGCCGCGGCGCTCGATCACCGCGGGCAGCGCGGCCCGCACGGTGTTGAAGACGCCGAGCACGTTGATGTCGAGCACCCGCTTGAACGCCTCGGGGTCCACCTGCAGCACCGACCCGTAGCTGGCGATGCCCGCGTTGGCCACCACGACGTCGATGCCGCCGAACCGTTCGACGGCCCGGGCCGCGACGGCTTGCATGGCCGGTAGGTCACGCACGTCGGCCACGGCGGTCAACACGTGGTCCTCGCCGAGTTCGGCGGCCAGCGCGCTCAGCTCGGCGTCGTTGAGATCGGTGAGCACGAGCTTGGCGCCCTTCTTGCGCAGGCGGCGGGCGACCTCGGCGCCGATTCCCCGGGCACCGCCGGTGATGAAAACGACTTTGTCCTGCAGCGACGTCATGGCCGCCAAGGTACCGCGACGGCGCTCGTTGACATAGGGCAGACAGTCCTCGACCGTGCCAATACGGCTTTTCGGGTGGACACCAACCCAGTGAACACAAGACGCCGCAGCAGGCTCAAATCAGGCGAGTTGTCCGTACTACCGACCAACCGCGATGGCCGCCGGTGTCATCTCCTGGTCACTTCGTGATCACTACCCTAACCGGGCGTTCGCACTACTCTACTTGGCGCATATTTTGCCCCTGAGCATTAGACGCGACCATAGGCTCCCGGCATGGCTTGTAGCCGAGCATGGGGTCGGGCGCCGTTAGATGACAAACGACGGCTTCATCCCGCCGTCTGCGGCATTGGAGCCTGTCGCGGCACCAAGCCGGGCGCCTTCTGGTTCGTAACACCGAGGATTTTCCCGCTGCGCCGAAATGCCGGGCCAATCCTGTTGACTCCCAACATCAATTCAACTCGAACACACGGTCAGGAGAACCGATGAGCATCAACCCGTTCGACGACGACAACGGCAACTTCTTCGTCTTGGTCAACGACGAAGAGCAACACAGCCTTTGGCCCGCCTTCGCCGAGATTCCAGACGGCTGGCGGGTGGTGCACGGCGAAGCGGACCGAGCTGCCTGCCTGGACTACATCGAACAGAACTGGACCGATATACGGCCGAAGAGTCTCGGCCTCTCGTTCAAGCGATGAGATTCCGCCGAGGCGCGCGGCCGCTACACACGCGAAAGAAATGACGGTGAGCGCAGTTCAAGCCTACGGCGGGATGGAGATCCCTCACTGGTCTCGGTTGGGCGCTCCGCCGGCGGAAGCCTGCCACTTGCCGACCGGGGCGGGCCTGGATCGTGACGACGAGCGCGAGGAGGTCAGCCATGCTGAGAACTCTGCACACGGCGCGCAATGCCGCGTCGGATGAACTTGGACGCGCGCAGATGCTCAAGCTGGCATGGACGTTGCCACGACGCGGCGACGACGCTTTCGATGAGTTGTTCGACCGCCACGGGGACGTAGTCTGGATGTCGCCGCCGCCGTTGATATCTCGGCTCGTCGGATCCAGAGTCGCTTTCGTGCGGGATCCGGCGTTGATCAAGCCATTGTTCACCTCGCCCCCCGATGACGTCAACGCCCCAGAGCCGCATCGCGTTGTGGATCCGTTCTGGGGAGACCGGTCGGTGTTCCTGCTCGACGGGCCGCACCACCTCCGGCTGCGCAAACTGATGCTGCCGCGGTTGCGCGGCGACGCGCTGACGCAGTGGCGTGAGTTCATCGTGGCCAGGACAGAGCAAGAGGTCCGCGGATGGGCCGATCAGCAGACGGTGGCAGTGCGCCCACGGCTGCTCGAAGTCTCAATGGAGCTGATTTTGAAAGTGGCGGCGTCAGTGCCCGATTCGGAGATGCAGCGGTGGAAATCGGCCTGGCAGGACTTGCTCACGACGGCTGCGTCGGGGCAGAGTGCGGTGCGTTCGGCGCTAAGGTCGATCGGCGCACTGCGGTTGTGGCCGCGATATCAGCGGGAGCTGAACCGATGCAATGAGCTGGTCTACGACGAGATCGCCCGCCGTCGGCGCCACCCCGAGCTCGAGCACGACGATGTGATCGATTCGTTGCTGCGAGCACACGGGGAAGCACTGTCGGACAGGGAGATTCGGGACCAGGTGGTGGGGATCATGCTCGGCGGCTACGACCCCCCGGCGACATTGGCGAGCTGGGCGATCGAACGGCTGGTGCGTACTCCGCACGCACTCGCCGCGGCCACCGCGGAGGCACGCGGCGGTGGCGACCAGCGCACGTATCTCGATGCGGTGGTGCAGGAAAGCCTGCGCTTGCGACCGCCGTTCATGTTCGTCACGAGGTTCATTCCCAGGCCGCTGAGCCTAGGTGGGCGTTACTTCCCGGGCGGGACGACGATCATGGCAGTCGTTCAGTCCGTACACCGGCATCCTGACCTCTACGAAGACCCGAAAGCTTTTCGACCAGAACGGTTTTTGCAGCGCCGCCCCAACAGCTATGAACTCATACCCTTCGGCGGCGGCGAACACCGCTGCCTCGGCGACCGGCTGGCCATCTTCGAGGCCACTCACGTCCTGGCGACCGTGCTGCGTTCCGTGGATCTCGCCGCCGTCGATCCGCGCGATGAACCCATCCGCCTCGAAATGGGGCTTGTTCCGGGCAAGGGCGCCACCGTGCGGGCCACTCGGGCTGCTTGACATCGTCGCGACACCCGCACCGAAGCCGCTCCGCGCCAAAGCCTGGCGTTCAGTGCGCCAGCTCCCGGATCACCGTGCGGCACAACGCCCATGCCTGCGATGTCGCGTCGATCAGTGTGTAGTGATCGGCGCCGGGGAGCAGCAGCAGACGGGAGTCGTCGCCGGCAGATTGAGCCGCGGCAACGAAACGCTGCGACTGGCTGAGTGGCACGTCGTCGTCGGCCGTGCCGTGCACACACACCGAGGGGATGCCCGTCGGAAGCAGGGCGCTGGGGCAAGCCAGCGAGCGGGCGCGGGGATCGTTGGCCCAGGCGCCTAGGAAGTTTCGGACGGCTCCGGAACCCGTGTTCTCCTGCATCGCGAGTGTGAGGTCCAAGACTCCCGCCTGGCTGAGGAAGCCGGCCAGCCGCACGACGGGAGAGGCTCCGGGGGCCTTGGCCGGCAGCGATCCTCGACCGGCCAGCCAACCGGCCAGCTGACCCCCCGCGGAGTGCCCGACCGCGATGACTCGCGACAGGTCGAGACGGCCGGCCGCCAGGGTCTGACCAGTCGTCGCGAGCAGGTCGACGGCGGCGGCAACGTCGAGACAGGTGGCCGGCCAACCACCGCCGCCGTGGTCCGGGTTGTCGCCCACCCTGCGGTATTCGATGTTCCAGGCAGCGAATCCTTGCTGCGTGAGATCCTCGGCCAGATCGGAGGCCAGGTCGGCACCGTGGGCCGTCCGCCAGAAGCCGCCGTGGATGACCACCGCGACCGGCCAGGGGCCTTGGCCGTCGGGAAGGCTGAGCACGCCGTGCTGGCTGGGATAGGTGCCGTAGCGCACGATCCACGAGGAACCAGCGTCGACCCGCAGGAATGCGTCGGGCGCCCGCGGACCCACCTGGGCTCCGCACCAAAATCGGGGGTAGGCAGCTCGTCCCACGGCAGGCTTGCTCGCCTAGCAGGTCGACAGCCGATTCTGCGCCGGGCAGGAAGCCTCAAAAAGGCGATCGATCAGGAAGCCGACCCCGGTGGTGCCGCCGGTGCCCCTTCCGTCCCCGATGAAGCGGGTGACGGCGTCGAGGTGGGCCAGCCGCCAGCGCGTCAGGCCGGCGATGAATACGTCGAGCTGGGCCCCTAGCTGCAGGCGCTGCCGGCGGCTGCTCCTGTCACCCGTGGGCCGATCGGCGAGGATTGCCAGTAGCGCCGCAACCGGAGCGTGGCGGATGCCGGTCAACAGGGTCGCGAATTGGGCCGACTGTCCGGCCGTGATTCCCTGTAAGCCACCCCGGAACCGATTGAAGTCATCTACCGATAAGTGTTGCAGGGCGCTTTGTGTCGTAATGGTCAGTTCGAGCACGGCGTTTGCGCGCTTCATGCGATCGACCGCCTTGCCGAACTCCGAGCGACGGGCGGACTCGAGCGCGACCTCGAGGTCGGCCAGGATCTGGGACACCCACAGTTCAGAGGTTTGGTGGATGATCAGAAAGTAGCTTTCGTCGCCCCGAGCCGAACGGTCGGCGTCCCCGAACAACGGCTTTACCGCGCCGAGCAGTTCGTCGAGGTGCAGGTATTCCGCGTAGCGGAACCCGGTGGCCTGAAGTTTTCGTTCGGCCTCGATGTGGTCTGCCCCTCCTTGCAAATCGCTGAACGGGCAGCCGGTGGGAACTACTTCTACTGAACTGACACCATTGCTCAACTGCCGGCTCATGACGGCCTCCTCTCCCCAGTCCCGCTCGTCGGACCTGCCAAGGTCGAAGGGCTCGGAAGCCTCAGCGGATCGAACCCGAACCAATGAATCTTTGATTTTTTCGCCGTACATATTGAGCGATTCCGTCGTAAGCATCTCTTGATGCGTGCAGTCGATCGAGTGCCCGGTGATGTCGCCGTTAACGAATGGTCGCCAACTTTGCAGAGGAGACGGACCCTGATTAGTCTCACCTCGCGCGGCGGAAAATATGACCATATCACCGTTGAAAACACCGGGCTCGTGGGTTCGAGACAACTCGATGTCATTATTGATGTTCTTAATGAACAGATCTAAAACCTGCTGGTATCGGGGGAACTCTGCGGCGAAGTCCTCGGCTCCCCGTTCACGAATCAGCTCTTCTATTTGCTCGTAGGTGAACAAATCGGATTCTTCTGAACTGCCGATCCGGTAGAACCGTAAGGCATCTAGGTGCTTCGTCCAGTCATCGAGATCCTCGTTCGGCAGGGCGTCGGTGCCTGGCTGGGCATCGAGAAGAATAAGAGAATCGATCACGCATCCCCGGCGGTGCAGCTCGACGGCAATATCATGGGCGACGACGCCTCCGAAAGACCAGCCGAGAAGATTGTAGGGTCCGGCGGGATGGACTCTTTCAATTCTGTCGGCGTAGTTTTTTGCCATTTCGTGAATTGACCGGGGTTCAACCTCTCCGCTCTCGAGGACCTGTTGAATTCCGATGATCGGGCAGTCCAAGTAATTGCCGAGAGTCTGATACAGCCAACTCACCCCACCGCCAGGATGGATGCAGAAAAGCGGCACGCCGGTGCCCTTCCTCAGAGTTTGAACCGGAACCACTTCTTGCACGGAAACCGTGTCTTCGCCTCCGCGGTGCCGGTCGAGATGGTCGGCGAGATCTACGACGGTGGACGCGTCGAACAGGTAGCGCACCGGCACTTCTCTGCCCAGCGCCAGCTGCAGTCGCGCACTCACCCGGGTCGCGATCATCGAATTCCCGCCGAGGGCGAAGAAGTCGTCATCGAGGCCGACTTGATCGAGGTTCAACACCTGGGCGAAGACCTCGGCCACGATTTTCTCGGTCTCGGTGTGCGGCGCCCGGAACGGCGCAATGGCCACCA
>NZ_LZIL01000014.1 GCF_001667075.1 Mycobacterium sp. 852014-52450_SCH5900713
GCCGAGTGGACCCGGTGGACCGGGTGGTCCTGGCGGCCCGGGTGGTCCCGGTCCGGGGTAGGGGTCGGTAGCCGGACGCCCGAGCCGCGCGGCCTGCCGCGAAATGCTCGGGAACTTATCGCCCCTGGCGGTCGTTATACTGACTAAGTATCGCTTAGACCGAGGGGACCAAACGCATGCCACGCACGGACAACGACACCTGGGATTTGGCCACCAGTGTGGGCGCGACGGCCACGATGGTGGCCGCGGCCCGAGCGATCGCTACCAAGGCCGACAACCCGCTGATCGAGGACCGTTTCGCCGAACCACTGGTTCGCGCCGTGGGCGTGGACTTCTTCACGCGATGGGTCGACGGCGACCTCGTCGCGGCCGACGTCGACGACCACGAATCCGGTTGGAAACTCGAGCACATGCCCGTGGCGATGGCCGCCCGGACCCGGTTCTTCGACACCTTCTTTCACAACGCGGCGCAAGCCGGGATCCGTCAGGCGGTGATCCTGGCGTCCGGCCTCGACGCACGCGCCTACCGGCTGGAATGGCCCGCCGACATGGCGGTGTTCGAAATCGACCAGCCGGAGGTGATCGAGTTCAAGACCACCACCCTGGCGAAGCTGGGCGCCGCCCCCCGGGCGGACCTGCGCACGGTCGCAATTGACTTGCGACTTGACTGGCCGAAAGCGTTGGTGGATGCCGGTTTTGACAAGCACCGCCCGACCGCATGGATCGCGGAAGGTCTCTTCGGGTACCTGCCGCCAGAGGCTCAAGACCGCTTGCTGGACAACATCTCCGCGCTGAGTGCCCAGGGCAGCAGGCTGGCTGTTGAAGCCATCCCGGACCGGCCGCAGCAGGACGTCGAAAAAGCGCGGGAAATGATGCGCAGGGCCACCGCCAAATGGCGCGACCACGGCTTCGAGCTGGATTGGGAGGAGCTGGGTTTCGAGGGTGAGCGCAACGAGGTCGCCGACTACCTGAAAAACCTGGGATGGCAGACGGTCGGCACTCAGATGAGTGAGCTGCTGGCTGACAGTGGGCTGGCGGCGATTCCGCAGGCGAACGACTCGGTGTCCGTCGCCGACACCGTCTACTACAGCTCGGTGCTGAGCGAATGACGGCACCGAGTCGACGAGGACTCAACGACGCGGTCACGCGGCTCTGGAGCTTTTTGGCTCCGGCGTACGATCTGCCGTTCCTGCAGCAGTGGGTTTACCGCCCGCCGCACGATGAGGTGATTGCGCAGTTACGCGCCCACCACGCCCGCAAGATCGCCGATATCGCCTGCGGCACGGGCATTCTCAGTGATCGGATCGCCCGCGAGCTGGAGCCGGAAGAGATCTACGGTGTAGACATGTCCGACGGTATGCTCGCCCAGGCGCGCGCCAGAACCGACCGAGTGCAGTGGTTGCGCGGCCCGGCTGAGCAGCTGCCCTTCGACGACGGCGCGCTCGACGCCGTGGTGACCACCTCGGCGTTCCACTTCTTTGACCAGCCCGCGGCGTTGCGCGAATTCCACCGCGTGCTGGCGCCGGGCGGGTTGGTGGCCGTCGCGGCCCTGAGTACGCGGCAACCGCGGCTGCAGGCATCGTCGGCGAATAGGTGGAAACCGCAACACAATGCGTCGCCGGCGGAGATGAAGTCTTTGTTCGAGGGCGCCGGGTTCGTCATCAGCGATCAGCACCGCATCCCACGGCCGGCCTGGACGCGGATCATCTCCGACCTGATCACCGTCGGCACCAAGGGCTGAGCGGTCGTCAGGCGGCTAGCCTGCTCACGACGCGTGGGGCCGGTCGCGAGAAATGCTCGTAGTCACCGGTGTACACGACGCGCGAGGGGCGATAGCCGGGGACAGACCGCCCCACGGTGATTGCACAGCGCCGAGCGAAACGCTCCCGCCCGCGCGCAACCGTCCGTTCGATGAAGTCGGTGGCGATCCAGCTGGCGCCGAATACCGCCGCCGAGACACCGAATTGAAGCGGCGAGCCGACCGCAAGAGCGACCAGTGCGCAGATTCCGGACACCACCGCGACGACCAGTGTGCCTGCGTACAGGAGGGTCACACGCGGGTCCGGCGCCTGCGGCGAGATAGCGGGCTTGGAGTCAGGCGTGGTCATCGCGCCTCCCCTTCAGTCGATTACACAGGCCAGGCAGGTGCGGAAACGCAACTGTGACCTCGATGTTTCGCTATCGAGACCCGTCAAACGAGGGCCATACGGCACCTATGGCATGGCGGACGGCCCGCACCGAAAGGCCAAAAGTCCCGGAGCTATCGACTGACAGCACAACGCCCGCCTCGCCGAGTGGCGAAGCGGGCGTTGCTTTTACCGCTGTTTACAGCGGAATCCAAACCCCGAAGAACCAGAAGCCCCACTGATTGAATCCGGGGTCCCACACGGGAGTTTCCTGGTAGCCCCAGTAGTTGATCGGGCCATATCCCCACTGCCCGCCGGGCGGGGGGAGCGGCCGGTCCCACGCGGGCCGGGGCGGCTCACCGGGTCCCCAAGGTGCCGGCCCGTCACCCCACGGGGCACCCCGGAAGTAGCCGCGGTGGGCGTCTCCGTGCCAGGGTCCGCCCGGATGATCGGGCGCGCCAGGTCCGCCGGGGCCACCGGGAGGTCCGCCCGGATGATCGGGT